>NZ_CAMPHV010000030.1 GCF_946886105.1 uncultured Pseudomonas sp.
CGGTCGCGGTCAGGTCGACGGCCGGCAGGGTGCCGCCGGCTTGCACGAAGGCGGCGCCATCGCTGGTGAGCACCACGTTGTTGCCATCGAGGGCGTAGTAGCCATCGGCATTGCTGCCCGGGGTGAAGTCGACGGCGGGGGTGCCATCTTCTTCGTCCGATGCAGTGAAGGTGGCGACGACAGCGCCAACCGCGGCACTGTTTTCCAGCAGGGCCGGTGCGGCAGTGACGGTGATCACTGGCGCGTCGTTGATCGCCGTTACCGTGCCGTTGACGGTTGCGGTACTAGTCGATACACCATCGCTGATGGTGTATGCAAAGCTCACCGGCCCGTTGTAGTTAGCCGAGGGGGTGAATATCAACTGACCGTTGGTTAAGGTCACCGAGCCATTGCTGACGTTGACCGAAATCCCTTCGGCAATCGGTTGGCCATCGACTGCGCTGATACTCAGGCTATCGCCATTCAAGTCGGTGTCGTTGCTCAGCACGTCAATGCTGATACTGCCGTCTTCATTTACCGTAAAGATGTCAGGGCGCGCAGTCGGGGGGGTATTGATCTGAGCGTTGGCGTTCGCATCTTCTTCAGTAGCGCCCAACTCTTGGTCCAGCCCTTCGTTTGCAAAGCCAAGACCCTGGGTCTCAAACCCAACCGTTGCTTCGAGCTGCTGCCCCGTTTCATCGAGCAATACAAAGCTGTGTCCGCCGCCAGCCGCACCGCCTGTGCCCCCGGTTGCGCCCGGACCCGCGGCAGGCGCCTCGAGGTCGACCGTGGGGTCGAATCCTGCCGCCAGGGCTTGCTCAAGGGAGGCGTCGGACGCGCTATCCGTTTCTTTGGCCTCGGCGTTGCCCGCCTGCCATGTATTGCCTTCGCCAAGATTGACCAATTCACCGTTAGCCATTTGCAGCGTGACTTCGCCGGCAAGTCCGGTCATGACTTGCTCGCCTTGGAGCAACCGTTCGCCTTCAAAAATCTGTCGCTTGAGACCCTCGGCCGAGATCGCAAATACTTGACCTACAAGACTTTTAACGATGGCGACAATGTTGCTCATGGGCGGGCTCCGGTGCTAGTGCGCTGTAATGAAAACTAGCCAAGTAAAGCGTTAGTTGGGGGAGTGAAGATGGCAATGTGAAATTAATTCGCGTCAACATGCTGGCTTATTTCTTATTGGAATTAAGCATATGCCAAAGTATTGACCAGGGCATCGCGATCATAAACAATATGGCCGGTGATGTCACTTTGATATTCGTCTTTGGCAGCTTATTTCGCCTTTAGTAGCACGTCTTCCTGTAGGCTCGCGCGCGTGCTCCAATTCTTCGCTTTTTCGTTATTTTGCAGTCGGGCCTGGCCTGAAAGGAACTTCATTCAATGCGTTTTTTCGCAACTCTTCCCCTGGTTCTCGCGGTATCGCTCACGGCTCAAGGTCAAACCCTCAACGAGGCGATGCAAAGCGCTCTTGAGGTGCATCCGGAAGTCCGCGCGGGCATAAACGCACGCTTGTCGGTCGAGGAACAAATGAACGCGGCCAAAGGCGGTTATCTGCCACAGGTCGATCTGCTTGCCGGCTATGGCCGTGAGCACACCGACAGCCCAGGCACCCGCGGCCTCGATCACAACACCGAAACCCTGAACCGCGGTGAATCTAGCCTGCGTCTGCAGCAGATGCTGTTCGACGGTTTTGCCACCAGCAGCGAAGTCGGGCGTCAGCGCGCCACGGTCAATGCCAGGGCGTATGAACTGCTGGGTACTTCCGAGCGCACGGCGTTGACCGTCGCCCAGGTGTACCTGGAGGTACTCAAACGTCAGGAAATGGTCCGTCTGGCCGAGGACAATCTGCTCAGCCACGAGCGCATTTACGACCAGATCAAGTTGCGCAGCGAGCGGGGCGTGGGGCGTACGGCGGACCTCGATCAGGCGGAAGCGCGCCTGGCCCAAGCCCGCAATAATCTGATCACCGAGCGCACCAATCTGGCCGATGCCGAGGTCAATTATTACAGCGCGGTGGGCCGTGACGCCGAGGAGCTGAGCATGCCGGCGGGGATGCTCGGGCAACTGCCGGAGAGCCTGCAGGCGGCACGCGAAGAAATGCTGCGTAACAACCCCTTCCTCAGTTCCGCCGAAGCCGACGTGCAGGCCACCGAGCAGCAGTACCAGGCGGCCAAGTCGAGCTTCTATCCGCGTTTCGATGCCGAGTTATCGCGCAGTATGGATAACAACCTCGATGGCACCGCCGGCCATAGCAACGAATGGCGGGCGATGGTGAACATGCGCTACAACCTGTTCGCTGGCGGCAGCAACAAGGCGGATCTGGAGTCCAAGTCCTATCAGGTCAATCAGGCCATGGACATCCGCAACAATGCCTTGCGGGTGCTCAACGAAGACCTCGGCCTGGCCTGGAACGCGTTGGAAAACGCGCGCCAGCAATTGCCCATCGCCGAGCAATACGTCGAGCACAGCGCCCGGGTTAAGGAGTCCTATCAGAAGCAGTTCAGCCTCGGCGATCGAACGCTGCTAGATTTACTCGACAGCGAAAACGAGCTGTTTAGCGCCGCGCGCCGACTTGAAGAGGTGCGCTTCACCGAACTGTTTACTCAGTACCGGATCAAGGCCACCATGGGCTCCCTGCTCAAGAGCCAGGGCGTAGTCGCACCCATCGCGGCGGCGCCGCTGGACGAGGTGAACGCCAAGGTAAGCTTGCCCGGCCTCAACTGAGCCAAGTCGTAGACGAGTGAACCCCAGTGGCAGTAGACCTCAGCCAGGCCCAGACCCGCAGCGATCCGCGCGATCGCCACGATGACCCCTTGTTGGACAGCCTGCTGTCGCTGTGCAGCCTGCACCAGAAATCGGTCAGTCGCGCCATGCTCACCGCCGGCATGCCGCTGCCCGAACAACGTCTGAGCGCCGAGCTCCTGCCACGCGCCGCCGCGCGCGCCGGGCTACAAGGGCGTTGGTTGCGCCGCGGCCTGGAGAAGATTCCCGAATTGGCGATGCCCGCCCTGTTGCTGTTGCAGGACGGACGCAGTGCGCTGCTGCTCGGCTGGGACGAGCAGGGGCGCGCGCGCATCATGCCCAGCGAGAGCGAAGGCGGCGAGGTGCGGGTCAATGCCGAAGTCTTGGCCAAGGATTACAGCGGGCAGGTGTTCTTTGCCCAGCCGCTGCACAAGTTCGATTTCAACCGCGGCGAGCTGGTGCCGCGCGCCACCTCCTGGTTCCGCGACACGCTGAAGCGCTCGCGTTGGCTGTATATCGACGCCATCGCCGCGAGCCTGTTGATCAACCTGATTGGCCTGGCCACGCCGCTGTTCGTGATGAACGTGTACGACCGCGTGGTGCCCAACCAGGCCGAGGCCACGCTCTGGGTGTTGGCTGTCGGCATCTGCGGGGTGTTCTTTTTCGACCTGCTGCTGAAAACCCTGCGCGGCCTGTGTCTGGATCTGGCGGGTAAGAAGACCGATCTGATCATTTCCGCCACGCTGTTCGAGCGTATCGTCGGTATGGCCATGAAGTTCCGCCCGGCGCGGGTCGGCAGCTTTGCGCAGAACATCCATGAATTCCAGAACCTGCGCGATTTCCTCGCCTCCCTGACCCTGGCCAGCGTCATCGATCTGCCGTTCACCCTGCTGATCCTGGCGGTGATCGCGATGATCGGCGGGCACCTGGTGTGGATTCCGGTTCTCGCGTTTCCGCTGGTGGCCTTGATCGGTTGGGCGCTGCAGCGGCCCCTGGCCGATACCATGCAGCGCACCATGGCGTTGGCGGCCGAGCGTCAATCCAGTTTGATCGAAAGCCTGGCCGGGCTGGATGCGGTCAAGGTGAATAACGCCGAGAGCGAGCGGCAATATATCTGGGAACAGACCATCGGCACCCTCAGCCGCCTGGAGCTGCGCGCGCGCATGCTTTCCAGCCTGGCGATGAACTCGACCATGCTCGTGCAACAGTTGGCCGGTGTGGTGGTGGTCGTGCTCGGCGTCTACCAGATCATCGCCGGCAACCTGAGCATGGGCGGGCTGATCGCCTGTTACATGCTCAGCGGCCGCGCCCTCGGGCCGTTGACGCAGATTTCCGGTTTGCTGACCCGGTATCAGCAGGCCAAGGTCACGCTCGATTCGGTCAACCAGATGATGGAGCTGCCGCAAGAGCGCCACGAAGACGAACGCCCGCTCAAGCGCGAAGCGCTGCAAGGCGCGGTGGAGTTCCGCCAGGTGGATTTTCACTACCCGGACCAACAACAGGCCGCTTTGCAGAAGATCAATCTGGTGGTCAGGCCCGGGGAGAAGATCGGCATTATCGGCCGCAGCGGTTCCGGTAAAAGCTCGCTGGCCAAGCTGATCGTCGGGCTCTACCAGGCCGATGCTGGCAGCTTGCTGGTCGACGGCATCGACGTGCGCCAGCTCGACGTCAGCGACCTGCGCTACAACATCGGTTACGTGCCCCAGGATATCCAGCTGTTCTCCGGTACGCTGCGCGACAACCTGATGGCCGGTGCGCGCTACGTGGAAGACGAGTTGGTGCTCCAGGCCGCCGAGTTGGCCGGCGTGCATGAGTTCGTCCGCCTGCACCCCAAAGGCTACGAACTGCAGGTCGGCGAGCGTGGGCAGAACCTGTCCGGCGGCCAGCGGCAGAACGTCGCCCTGGCCCGCGCGCTGCTGCTCGACCCGCCGATTCTGCTGCTCGACGAACCGACCAGCGCCATGGACAACACCGGCGAGGAGCGCCTCAAGCAGCGCCTGTCCGCAATGATCGGCAGCAAGACCTTGTTGCTGGTGACGCACCGCGCCTCGATGCTCAGCCTGGTCGACCGCCTGATCATCGTCGACCGTGGGCAGATCATCGCCGACGGGCCAAAAGGCAGTGTGATGGAAGCGCTGAAGAAGGGGCAGATCAGTGTCGGTTAAAGGATCGAAAAAAGGTGTGCGCCAGGCCATGGGCGCCTATTTCGGTGGCCGCGATGCGATGGGCGATGAGCCCCTGCCCGAAGTCAGCAAAGCGCTGATCGAGGACGCGCCACGGATAGTTCGGCTGACCATCTGGGGGCTGATCGCCTTCGTCGCCTTCTGCCTGTTATGGGCTCATTTCGCCGTGGTCGACGAGGTGACGCGCGGCGACGGCAAGGCGATCCCATCCTCGCGCTTGCAGAAAATCCAGAACCTGGAAGGCGGTATCGTCGCCGAACTCTTCGTCCGCGAAGGCCAGGTGGTCGAGGCCGGCGACCCGTTGCTGCGTCTGGACGACACGCGCTTCGCCTCCAATGTTGGCGAAACCGAGGCCGACCGTTTGGCTTTGCTGCTGCGCGTCGAGCGTCTCAGCGCCGAGGTGCAGGAGCGCGAACTGGTAGTCGCCGACGAGATTCGCGAGAAAGCGCCGCGCCAAGCGGACAACGAAGTCGAGCTGTTCAACAGCCGCAAGCAGCAGTTACTCGATGAGGTGGCGGGGCTGGAGGAACAGTTGGTCCAGCGGCGTCAGGAGCTGCGCGAGTTCGCTTCCAAGCAGACGCAATACCGCAACAGCCTCAACCTGCTGCGCCAGGAAATTCAGATGTCAGAACCGCTGGTCGCCGAGGGCGCGATTTCCCCGGTCGAGGTGCTGCGCCTCAAACGCGGCGAAGTGGAAGCCCGCGGCCAACTGGAAGCGACCACCCTGGCGATACCGCGGGCCGAATCGGCGATCAAGGAAGTCGAGCGCAAGATCGACGAAACCCGTGGGCGTTTCCGCAGCGAAGCGCTGGCCCAACTGAACGAAGCGCGCACCGAGCTGAGCAAGATCCAGTCGACTGGCAAAGCGCTGGAGGATCGGGTAAACCGCACCCTGGTCACCTCGCCGGTACGCGGCATCGTCAAGCAACTGCTGGTCAACACCATCGGCGGGGTGATCCAGCCCGGCAGCGATCTGGTGGAGATAGTGCCGCTCGACGAAAACCTGCTGGTCGAGGCGCGCATCCGTCCGCAGGACATCGCCTTTCTGCATCCAGGGCAGGAGGCGATGGTCAAGTTCACCGCCTACGACTACACCATCTACGGCGGTCTCAAGGCCGAGTTGGAACAGATCGGCGCCGACACCGTTACCGACGACGAAGGCAACAGCTTTTACGAGATCAAGTTGCGCACCAACAAAAGCCACCTGGGCACGGAAGAAAATCCTCTGCTGATCATTCCCGGTATGGTCGCTTCGGTGGACATCATCACCGGCAAGAAAAGCATCCTCAGCTACCTGCTCAAGCCGATCATCCGCGCCCGCGCCGAGGCCCTGCGCGAGCGGTAGGGTGGGTCGGGGCGCGTAGCTGACGCCTTTTTCATCCACCTTCGCATTCGCAACTGGTGGATGGGTGAAGCGTCATCCACCCTACAAGGTCGAGGGTCTTGTGAATGACCATAGCTCCCGTAGCCCGGATGAAATCCGGGAGCGGTATCGGCCGTTAGCCCTTTCCCCGGATTGCATCCGGGCTACAAGGGCGTGCTTTTACTCGACAAATAATTGCTGCACCACCGAGAAGTCCTGCTTGCCTTTGCCCTGCTTGAGCAGCAGGCGATACAGCTGCAGGGCGAGGGCGCCCATCGGGGTGCTGCTGCCGCTGTGTTGCGCGGCTTCCTGGGCCAGGCCCAGGTCCTTGGTCATCAGCTCGGCCATGAAACCGCCGCTGTAGCCCTTGGATGCGGGGGCGTTTTCCATCACGCCGGGCCAGGGGTTGTATTTCTCCAGGGTCCAGTTGCCACCCGAACTCTGGCGCATGATCTCGGCCAGCACCGCTGGCTCCAGGCCATTGGCCACGCCCATGGCCATGGCTTCGGCGGTGGCGATCATCTGCACCGCGAGCACCTGGTTATTGCACACCTTGGCCACCTGGCCGGCACCATCGGGGCCGGCATGGAAGATGTTCTTGCCCATGGCTTCGAAGATCGACCGGGCTTTTTCCAAGGTGGCCGCCGCGCCGCCGATCATAAAAGTCAGGGTGCCGGCCGCCGCGCCGGCGGTGCCGCCGGAAACCGGCGCGTCGAGCAGTTCGATACCGCGCGCGGCCGCCGCCTGGTGCACCTTGCGCGCGGCTTCCGGGGCGATGGTCGAGCATTCCAATACCAGGGTGCCGGGCTTAAGCGTTGCCAGCAGGCCGTTCTCGCCGAGGTAGAGGCCTTCGACATGGCGGCTGGCGGGCAGCATGCTCACCACCACGTCGGCACCCTGTACGGCGTCCAGCGCACTGCCGGCGGCGTGGGCGCCTTCTGCGCTCAGCTCATCGATGGCGGCCTGCACCAGGTCGAAAACCCGCAGGCTGAATTGCGCTTTGAGCAGGTTGCGGGCCATGGGCAGGCCCATATGGCCGAGGCCGATAAAGGCGATTGTGGTCATTGTTGTTCTCCTCGCGGTTTTGCAGGCGTAGGGTGGGTTAGACGCGCGTATGCAGAGAGCTGCGCGTGTCGCAATCTCAGGGCGCGGCGTAACCCACCATGGATTCTTGTTGTTGCAACTGTCCGCCGGGTTAGACGGCGCTCGAAAGGGGCGTTGTTGCCAAACGCATTGGAGGCGCCGCTAACCCAGCCTACGAATCTGCCTCCAGCCAATGGCTTACAAATCCGCTAGCGGATGCTCGCTCTCCCACACTGCGGCGAAGTGCGCTTCGATGACCTCCGGCGGAATCGCCGCCACATCCGGCCAATGCCAATGCGGCTGTTGATCCTTGTCGATCAGCCGCGCGCGCACGCCTTCGGGCAGTTCCGGGTGACGGCAGCAGTTCAGACTGATCGCGTATTCCATCTGGAACACCTGGGCCAGGGACAGATGCTTGGCCCGCTCGATCTGCTCCCAGACCAGGTGCGCGCTCAACGGGCAGCCGCCGCCGAGGGTCTTGGCCGCGCGGGCCAGCAGCAGGTCGCTGTCGTTGTGCAACGCCGTTAGCGCGCGCCAGGCATGGGGCAGGTCGGCCTGATCGAGCAGTTCGTCGATGCGTGCACGCCGTGGCAGCCACTGCGCTTCCGGCATGTTGTCGCGGGCTTCGTGTTCCAGGGCCTTGAGCAGGCTGTGCAGTTGCAATTGCGGCTGCGCCGACCAATTCAGCTGGATCAGGCCTTCGAGCAGGTCGTCCTGTTGCTCGTCGCGCAGGAAGCGGTCGGCCAGGTCCAGGTCCAGGGCGTCGCGAGCATTGATGCTGCTGGCGGTCAGGCCGAGAAACAGACCGAGCTTGCCCGGCAGGCGGGCGAGGAACCAGCTGCCGCCTACATCCGGGTACAGGCCGATATTGATTTCCGGCATGCCCAGGCGGCTGCTCGGGGTGACGATGCGCACGCCCGCGCCCTGCATCAGGCCCATGCCGCCGCCCAACACATGGCCGTGAGCCCAGCAGATCAGCGGTTTCGGGTAGGTGTGGATACGATGGTCGAGTCGGTATTCGTCGGCGAAGAAGCGCCGCGCCAGGGGCGGCACTTCGCCCGGGTGTTCGCGGCATTGTTGGGCCAACCTCACCACATCGCCGCCGGCGCAGAAGGCCTTGGGGCCATTGCCACGCAGCAGCACGCAGGCGATCGCGGGATCGTCCGCCCAGGCTTTGAGTTTGGCGTCCAGCGCCTCGATCATCGGCAGCGACAGGGCGTTCAGGCTCTTCTCGGCATCCAGGCTAGCGACGCCGATGCGCATGCCATGCAGGCTGTGGTGTTCTTCGAAAATCACATTCATGCGGCAGGTTCCTGGTGCGCACGGCGCACCCAACGGGAATCGGATTATTTATTGCGCCACTGCGGTTCGCGCTTTTCCAGAAAGGCGTTGACCCCTTCGCGGGTGTCCGCGGCGTCGAACAGGTCGACGAAGCGCTCGCGCTCCTCGTTCAGCCAGGTGTTCGGGCTGCGTTCGCGGGCGCCCTGGATCAGCGGTTTGATCGTGCGGACCGCCACCGGGCTTTGCCGCGCCACCTTGGCCGCCAGCAGCAGGGCATGGCCGCGCGCTTCGCCGCTCTCCACCACTTGTTCGACCAGGCCGATGCGCAGCGCGGTTTCCGCGTCCAGGCGCTCGCCACAGAGGATCATGCGTTTGGCCCAGCCTTCGCCGACCAGCCAGGCCAGGTTCTGTGTGCCGCCGGCACAGGGCAGCAGGCCCACGGTGGCTTCCGGCAGGGCCATCTGCGCGTGGCGCTCGGCGATGCGGATATCGCAGGCCAGTGCGCACTCCAGGCCGCCGCCCATGGCGTAACCGTTGATCGCGGCAATCGATACCCCGCGAAAATCCCGCAGCGCCTCGAAGGCCTCGCCGAAGCGCCGGGCCATGTCGCGGGCGCGGGCCTTGTCGCCATCGGCGAACAGCTTGAGGTCGGCGCCGGCGCTGAAGAACTTGCCGCCCTGGCCGGTAATCACCAGGGCATAGATGTCATCGTCGCGGTTGAGGTGCTCGAGCAACTGCTTGAGGCCGATCAGCGAGTCGTGGTCCCAGGTATTGGCCGGCGGCTGATTGATGGTGATCAGCGCGGTGTTGCCGTGCTTTTCCACGGTCAGTTTGTGGGTCAGGTCGAATACACCGGGATGGTAGGGTTCGATGGCGTGGCTCATAAAGGTCCTCGTCGTTTTTTCTCCCCTCTCCCTCCGGGAGAGGGGGCGGGGGTGAGGGAAACTAAAGGTGTGGGCGACTTCGCCCCTCACCCTAACCCTCTCCCCAGAGGGGAGAGGGGATAACAGCTACAGCAGGCGATCGAGCATGCCGCCTTGATCGAGCAGGCGGCGGGCGATGATCACCCGCATGATTTCGTTGGTGCCTTCGAGTATCTGATGCACACGGCTGTCGCGTACCCAGCGTTCCAACGGGTAATCATTGAGATAACCGTAGCCGCCATGGAGTTGCAGCGCCTCATTGCACAGGTTGAAACAGTGGTCGGTGGCGAAGCGTTTGGCCATGGCGCAGTACAGGCTGGCTTCGCTGTGCTGGTGATCGAGTTTGTGTGCGGCCAGGCGCACCATCTGCCGGCTGGCGGTGAGGTCGGTGAGCATGTCTGCGAGCTTGAATTGCAGCGACTGGAAGTCGCTGAGCGGTTTTCCGAACTGCTTGCGTTCCTCCACATAGCGCAGCGATTGTTCCAGCGCCGCCTGGGCCGCGCCGAGCGAGCAACTGGCGATATTGATGCGGCCGCCGTCCAGGCCCTTCATCGCATAGACGAAGCCCTGGCCTTCCGGGCCGATGCGGTTACCGACGGGGATGCGTACGCCTTCGAAGGTGATGGTGCGGGTCGGCTGCGCGCGCCAGCCCATCTTCAGCTCGTTGCGCCCGTACTTCACGCCCTCGGCGTCGGCCGGCACCAGGAAGCAGGACACGCCCTTGGCGCCGCTGTCTTCGCCGGTGCGCGCCATGACGATCAGCACATCGGTGCTGCCGGCGCCGGAGATAAAGCACTTGCTGCCATCGAGCACGTAGTGGTCGCCGTCACGCCGGGCGCGGGTGCGCAGATGCGCGGCGTCGGAGCCGGCGTCCGGCTCGGTCAGGCAGTAGGAGGCGAGCAGTTCGCCGCTGACCAGGCGCGGCAACCAGACGTCTTTCAGCGCCTGGTCGGCGAAGGAGGCGAGCATCCACGAGGCCATGTTGTGGATGGTGAGGAAGGCCGTGGTGGCGATGCAGCCGGCCGACAGCTGTTCGAAGATCAGCGAGGCGGACAGCCGGGAAAGCCCCAGGCCGCCGTCCTCTTCCTGGATATACAGGGCCAGATAACCCTGCTCGGCTGCGCGCTTGATCACCTCGACCGGGAAGTGGTGGTCGCGGTCCCAGTCGGCGGCGTGGGGCGCCAGTTCGCGGCTGGCGAATTGGCGGGCGCTGTCCACCAGCAGGCGTTGTTCATCGCTGAGTTCGAAGTCCATAAGTCCTCATTGCAGGGTCAGGGGTTGCCCAGCGGCGCGTCGCTCGGCCTGCCACTGGGCGAGGTCGGGCGATGTTTGGCTGGCGTCGAGACGATCGACGATCGCAAAGTAGTCCTGCTTGAGCGGGTCTTTTAGCACCTCGGCGCGGGTTTTCACTTTGACGACGTACATCGTCTGCGCGTTCTGGTGATCGAAGGCTCGCCACACTTGCGGGTCTTTGAGTAACTGGTAACGGTGGTTTTCCAGGGCTTTGATCAGCGCTTCGCTGTCCAGGCTCTTGGCCCGCTGGGCGGCATCGGCCCATTGATAGACGATACTGTAAGCCGAGGCGGCGGAACTCGATGGGTACATCTCGTAGCGTTGGCTGAAGGCTTTGACGAAGGCTTCGCCGCGCGCGGATTTCTCCAGGGCGGGTACGCGCCAGGTCCAGGGTTCGGTGCCGAGCACGCCCTCCATCAAGCCGGGGCCGGCCTGTTCGACCATGCTTTGGGTCAGGTTCGGTGCGACCACCTGCATGCGTGCGGTCAGGCCCAGGTCCTTGGCGATACGCATGGCGCGCACCAGGTCTTCTCCGAACAGCACCAATACCAGCACTTCGGCCTTGCTCGCGGCGGCTTGCTTCAGGGCCTTGGTGTAGTCGGCCAGGCGCGCGCCGGGGAAGGGCACCTTGGTGCCGGGATGTTTACCGGGGTCGTCGCTGCCGGTGGTTTGGCGCAGCGAGCTCTCGGTGGTATGTCCCCAGGTGTAGTCGGCGGTGACGTAGAAGTAGTGCTTGTTCGGCAGGTTCTTGCTCAGGTAGCCGCCGAGGGCATGGGCGCTCATCCAGGCGTTATTGCACTCGCGGAACATATAGCGGTGGCCGTCTTTGCCGGTGGTGTCGTTGGAGTAGGTGAGGGTGCCGAAATACAGCAGGCCATGCTGCGCCGCGCGTTTGCTGGCGGCGATCGCCACCGCGCTGGACGAGCCGCCGAACAGCATGCTCGCGCCTTCCGCGGCCAGCTTGTCGACATTGCGCACCGCCTTCGACGGGCGCGAAGCGGTGTCCTTGGTGGACAGGCGCAAGGGGCGGCCGAGCACGCCGCCTTGGGCGTTCAGTTCGTCGATGGCGAGTATCGCTCCACGCATCTGGGCCAATCCCTCTTCCTTGTACGGGCCGGTGCGCGGGTAGTTGAGGCCGAGGGTGATCGGCTCAGCGGCCTGCGCACAGGCGGTGATCCCGGCCCACAGGGCCAGGGTGGCAGTCAGTCGTTGCATGGCAGCTCTCCTCGTTTTTGTTATGGCTGAGAAGAGTTTTACGCCATTAGACCTATTGTTGAGATCGTCTTTTGGTCTAACAGGCCGCTCAAAAGCCCTGCATCGTCATGGTCGTCCCGGCTGTTACGCCGAGCGTTCAGTACATGGTAAATCCTCATTGCAACGTTATCGGCTGCCTGGCGTCGCGGCGTTCGGCTTGCCATTCGGCAAGGGACGGGGCGGCCTGGTCGCCGCTCATGCGGTCGACGATTTCGAAATAATCCTGCTTGAAATGGTCTTTCATCACTTCGTCGCGCGACTTGACCTTCACGGCGTAGATGGTCTGCACGTTCTGGTGATCGAAGGCGCGCCATTCCTGCTCGCCCTTCAACAGGCTGTAGCGGTGGCCTTCCAGGGCTTTGATCAGGGCTTCGCTGCCGAAGCTGTTGGCCCGCCTCGCCGCGTCGGCCCACTGGTGGACGATGCTGTAGGCCGAGGCGGCGGCGCTGGACGGGTACATCTCATAGCGCTTGCTGAAGCTTTTGACGAAGGCCATACCGGCTGTGGACTTCTCCAGCTCGGGCACCCGCCAGGTCCAGGGTTCGGTGCCGATCACGCCTTGCATCACGCTGGGGCCGGCATTCTCGACCATGCTCTGGGTCAGATTGGGCACCACGATCTGCATGCGTTTGTTCAGGCCCAGGCGATTGACGATACGCATGGCATGCACCATTTCTTCGCCGAACAGGATCAAAGCGAGCACTTCGGCGTCACTTTCCGCAGCCCGGGTCAGCGCGTCCTGATAGTCGGACATGTGCGCACCGGGGAAGGCCACTTTGACGCCGGGGTGGCGGGCCAGGTCGACGCTGGCAGTGGCCTGGCGCAGATCGCTTTCGGTGTTCAGCCCCCAGCTGTTGTCGGAGGTGACATAGAAGTAGCGCTTGTTCGGCAGGGTTTTGTGCAGGTAATGGCCGAGCACGCGGGCGCTCATCGAGGCGCTGTTGCACTCGCGGAACAGGTAGCGGTGGCCGTCCTTGCCGGTGGTGTCGTCGGCGTAGCTCAGGGCGCCGAAGTAGAGCAGGCCGCGTTCCTTGGCCCGCTTGCCGGCGGCGCTGGAACTGGTGGAGCCGCCAGAGCCGCCGAAGAGCATCACCGCGCCTTCGTTGGCCAACTCGTCGACGTTGTGCACGGATTTTTCCGGGCGCGAGGCGTCGTCCCGGCTGGAAAGCCGGAGCGGTCGGCCGAGCACGCCGCCTTGGGCATTCAGCTCGTCGATGGCTAGTAGAGCGCCACGCATCTGTGCTAATCCCTCTTCCTTATAAGTGCCGGTGTGCGGATAGTTGAGCCCGAGGGTTACGGGATCGGAGGCTTGCGCACACGTGTTCAGCCCTGCCCAGCAGACCAAAGTGGCAAGGGTTTTCGATTTCATAAAAGTGCTCCCTATTGTGGTTGTCCAATTGGGGAGCGCTTGTACGCTGTAACCTATATTCGTCGCATCTCATTTGTCCCAAGGCTGCGAACCATCGCACTTGCCATTCGTAAGGTTGTACGTGCGTGCCAGAGCTGCGTGCGAAAAATCGTGGATTCGATCGTTCTGCCAACCCCCCGGCGGACGCTGCCGCTAAGCGCAAACGCCCTGCCGGAATCGCACGCATGGCTGCCGTCATTTCAACTGGATGGTCATGTTCGGCCCGTTCGGTACTCCGGCGTTCAGCGCGTCTTCGTCGAACCAGCGGCTGGTGACCGTCTTGGTCTCGGTGAAGAAGCGCACGCCCTGCTTGCCGTAGGCATGCAGGTCGCCGTAGAACGAGCCTTTCCAGCCGGTGAAGGAGAAGAACGGCAGGGGCACCGGCACCGGTACGTTGATGCCGACCTGACCGACTTCCACCGCGTGCTGATAGTGCCGCGCCGCGCCGCCGGAGCGGGTGAAGATCGAGGTGCCGTTGCCGTAAGGGCTGGCGTTGACCAGTTCGATGGCCTGCTCCAGGGTGTCGACCTCCATGCACACCAGCACCGGGCCGAAGATCTCCTCGCGGTACAGGCCCATCTTGGGCGTCACCCCACGGAACAGCGTCGGGCCCAGCCAGTTGCCGTTCGGGTAACCCTCGACCGTGCACTGCGAGCCGTCGAGCAAGCATTCGGCACCTTCGGCCTTGCCCTCGGCGATCAGACGCACTACCCGCTGTTTGGCCTGCTGGCTGATCAGCGGGCCGAAGGCGGCGTGGCCATCGGTCCAGTAGCCGGGTTGCAGGTCGGCCATTTGCCCGCGTAATTCATCGATCCACTGCTTCGACTCGCCGACGAACACCGCGACGCTGATCGCCATGCAGCGCTGCCCGGCGGCGCCGCAACTTGCGCCGACCAGGTTGCTCAGTACCTGCTGCTTGTTGGCGTCGGGCATGATCACCATATGGTTCTTCGCCCCGGCGAAGGCTTGCACGCGCTTCAGGTGCGCGGTGCCGGTGCGGTAGATGTGCTGGCCGACCGGCACCGAACCGACGAAGGAAATCGCGCGGATATCCGGGTGGGTCAGCAGGCTGTCGACCACCTCACGGGCGCCGTGCAGCACCTGCAACACGCCCTGGGGTGCGCCGGCTTCGATAAACAGTTCGGCCAGGCGGTTTGGGGTCAGTGGGTCCTGTTCGGATGGCTTGAGAATAAAGGTGTTGCCGGCGGCGATGGCCAGGGGAAACATCCACAGCGGAATCATCGCCGGGAAGTTGAACGGGGTGATGCCCACGCACACCCCCAGCGGCTGAATCCAGCTCGCGGTGTCGATATCGCGGGCCACGTTCTCCATGGTTTCGCCCATCGTCAGGCTGGCGATGTTGCAGGCCTGTTCGACCACCTCGATGCCACGCCAGACATCGCCCTTGGCGTCGGCCAGGGTTTTGCCGGTTTCCCCGGCGAGGATTTCCGCCAGTTCGTCGTGGTGTTCCTTGAGCAAGTGCTGGTAGCGCAGCATCACCCGCGCGCGCTCGGATACCGGCACTTCGCGCCAGCTCAGAAAAGCCGCCTTGGCGCTGGCGATCGCCGCTTCGATTTCCTCGGCGGTGGCTTTCGGGGCCAGGGCCAGGACTTCCTGGGTCGCCGGGTCGGTGACTTCGATAAATTCGCGGGTGCGGCTTTCGCGCCATTCGCCGTCGATCAACTGGGGGATTGCCTTGGCCATTGTGCTCTCCAGGGTGAACCGCGAGGCGGCTTCGGTGGCTGTTGGTTCAGTGTTATAGCCTGCCAGGAACCCTTTGTGGATTGACGATCTTGGTTGATGGATGGACTATCTTGGGATTGACTATTTGGTCATAAACATTCTGATGGCTACTTTCCCGGATCGTATCCGGGCTCCACAGGCGTTTCCATGCAGGCTTATGTCGATACCTCCAATTGGCCGCTGCCGGCCAATGGCGTGCGTTTTATCACCCCGCCGCGGCTCCGGCGCGCGCTGGCCAAGCATCCATTGGCCGTGGCTTGCCATCCGTTGGCCCTGGGTTTCTATCCGGAGGCCTTGGGCCATCGGATGAATCGGCCGCAGCCGGAGGATCACCTGTTGATCTATTGCCGCGCGGGCCAGGGTTGGTTGGAAACGGCGGATGGACGATTAGTTGTCAGTGGCGGCGATTTGTTGTTGTTACCCAAAGGCTTCGCCCACGCCTATGGCGCCGATGCGCAGAAACCCTGGACGCTGTATTGGGTGCACTTCGATGGCGAGCTGGTGGCGGATTTTCTCCGGCCGCTGGGCAAAGGGCCGCTGTGGCGCATCGGTGTACAGCCGCGCTTGCTGGCCGAATTCGACGCGTTGCTCAATTTGCGCAAACAGGGTTTGAGCCTGCCGCATTTCATCCATGCCGCCCACCAGCTGCAGGCGCTGCTGACATCGCTGGCGGTGCTGCCGGCGCGCGCCACCTTGAAATCCGGGCGGGTGCTGGATGTGGACGCGGTGCAGGCAGTGATGCGCGCCCATTTGCACGGCACCTTGAACCTCGACGAGTTGGCCGCGCAGTTCAAACTGTCGCGTTTCCACTTCGCCAAGACCTACCGCGCACTGACCGGCCATGCGCCGATCCAGGATTTCATTCAGCTGAAAATGGCCCACGCCTGCCGTTTGCTCGACGAGGGCGAGCAGGGCATTCGCCAGGTCGCCGAGCAGTTGGGCTACGAGGACGTGTATTACTTCTCGCGACTGTTTCGCAAAGTGGTGGGCATGGCGCCCAGTCATTACCGGGCGTTGCACCTGGGGTAGTGCGCCCTCGCTCACGCTCGCAACTGGCGGGCTTGCCAGAAATCCGACTGCGGCCAACGTTGTTCCTGGGCGTAGAGATAACGGCGCATTCCGCGGAATTCGCTGTAGCGTTGTTCGATCTGTTGGGCATGGCGTTCGGCGGCGCTGGCGTCGCCGTGCAGCCAGCCGATTATCGCCTCGGCGGCGGCGATGCCGTCTTCCAGGGCCTTGTGAATGCCGCGGGCCAGCAGCGGGTCGAAACTGCTGGCGGCATCGCCCGCGGCCAGCCAGTTCTGCCCGACTACCCGATCCAAACGGTAGGAAGTGGCCGGGCTGGTGAGCATGCTGGCCGGCTCGAAGCCATAGCCCTGCAGGTTGCTGGCGGTATGGCGGGTGTCGGCCAATAGATTCAACCAGCGTCGCCATTCGCCGGCGTTGAGCCGGCGCAGGCCCGGTTGGTCGCAGGCCAGGGCGATGCACAGTTGCCCGTCGGGCAGGCTGGCGCGGTACCACCAGCCGTATTCCGCGGCCTCCAGCAGCGTCAGGCGGCTGTTGCTCGCCTCGGCGGGGCTGCTGAAGAAGCCGTAAACGCAGATCAGTTGGTCCAGCTCGATAGGGCGCGCGCCGACCAGTCGGGCGAAGCGGGCATGGGCGCCGCTGGCATCGATCACATAGTCGGCGTGCAGGTATTCGCTGGACTGCGCGGGGCCGCGCAGTTCCAGGCGATAGCCCTGGCCGTTGGTCTCGACGGCGCTGAGGCGGGTGTGGCTGCGCAGCTCGACGCCGCGCGCGTGCGCCTGGTCGGCCAACCAACGCTCGAATCGACGCCGATCCAGATGCCAGCCGTGGCCCTGGGGGTTGCTGAGAAAGTCGTTGTAGCCCAGTTCGTCGCTGCCCCAGGCGGAGCAGCTGCCCAGGCAGGGGTCGTGCTGTTGTTGGCGAAACTCGTCCCACAAACCGAGCTTGGCGAGCAGCAGACGGGTGTCCGGCGGCAGGCTTTCGCCGACCCGTTGCCGGCTGTAGTCGCCGGCTTCGAGCAGTTGCACGCCATCGATGCCGGCTCCGGCCAAGGCGAGGGCGGCCGCGCAGCCTGCCGGGCCGCCACCGATGATGGCGACCCGGCAGCGGCTCGGGGTGGGTTGAACGGCGCTACTCATTGGTCGAAGGAGAGACCGTGTTCGGCCATGGGACGACCGGGTCGCCGCCGTCGTCGAGCTTGCTCTGCACCTCCAGGTAGTAGGCGGCGTTGAACGGACCACCGTCGGATTTATCGATGGCGCTGCCCTGCACCACGATGCCGATCTTGTGCCAGTGCTCGATCATGTCGATGCGCTGCTGGTAGCGGCCGACCTGGGCCGGGTTGAACGGATCGGTCTTGGTGCCGTCGCCGCGTACCGAGAAGCGCTGCGCCGGCAGCTTGTTGTCGTTCACGTCCTTGGCCGCGTAAACCGCTACCGGCCGCTGCGCCGGCCACGACCAGTACAGGGTGTTGTTGAACTGCGGCACCGGGTCCGGCTGGTGGGTGGCGCAGGAGTTGTAGTCGGTGTGCCAGGGCAGGGCCATGAACTTGGAGGCGTCGCCCGGTTCCAGGCCGGGGCTGCCGGGGTTGGTGTCGACCGGGTTGGTGTCGTTCAGCGGGTTGTTCTGGATATTCGGCGTGTAACCGGCGCTGAGGAACGGCTGGCTGGCCACCGCCGTGCTGTAGTCCAGCGCCTTGGGCTGGATGCGGAACGGGCCGGTGCCGGAGGTCTGCCAGTTCTGCACGTACAGCGCCGGGTCGCGCACGATAAAGGTCAGGTCGATGCCGGGGCTGAAGCGCCCGCCCAGGCAGTTCACCAGCACGGCCTTGTCCAGGTACTCGCCGGCATTGAGGGTGAGCGTGCCGCTCTGGCTGTACTGTTTGGCGTTCCATTGTTGCAGGAAGAAATACTGGGTCTTGCGCAGGGTGAGGAACGACTGGCCGGCGTCGCCCAGCGACAGCGGCATCATGCGGCTGTTCTGCAACTGCGAGGCGTCGTTGGGGTTACGGATGAAGCCCAGGCCGCCGAGGATGGTGGTGGCCGGGTCGGTGTCCGGCTGGATCTCGTCCACCGAGGCATGGGCGGTGCTGCCGGTGAGGTTGAGGTTGGTGTTCCACATCTGCATCGCCGAGGCGCGGAAGATCGGGAACAGCTCGTCGCTGAACGACGGCTGGTAGCTGGTCTGGAAGGCTCCGTTGGCGAATAGCGTCGGTTGCAGGGCCAGATGACGCACCCAGACGTCATGCATGTCGTCCCACAACGACACGGTGTTGAGGGTCTGCGGCGCATAGGCCGGATCGGTGGCGGTGACCCAGGCGTGGCCCTGCACATCCTGGCTGCTGCCGTCGCTGAATTGCAGGGTGGCGTAGACCGGGCCGTCGCTGCCGTCGTCGAACCAGCCGTTGTTGTCGATATCGCTGTCGAGCACGTAGGGCTGCTTGGTGCTCAGGTCGATCATGGCGCAGGCGCGGCCATAGCCGCCAGTGACGATCAGCCGGCCGTACTGGTCGGTCTGCAACTCGCCGAGGGTGTCGATCGGGCCGTGCGGGCAATCCATATCGGCGAAGTGATCGGCCGGGTAGGACTGTGGGTAATTCGGCCACTGCACCACGCCTTGGCCGTCCACCCAGCTGCTGGCGGTGGTCTGCTTGTCGAAGGACACCGGGGCGGCGTTGGCGCCCTGCACGGTGCGCGGGCCGGGATCGATGATCAGTTGGCTGAGGCGGGTGCTGTCGTTGATGTTGGGGGAGAACGGCGGAATGTTGTTGCGCAGCGCCGGGGTGGCGCCGTTCTTGTAATTATCGATGCCCAGCTCTTCCGGAATGATGTACCAGTTGGACTTCTTGTTGGCCAGGTGCACGGTCCAGACGATATCGGTCACGGTTTTGCCGTCGATCTGGCTGCCGATGCGGATCTCGGTACCGGTGACGCCCATCGGATAGGTTTCCGTGGCTTGCGCCGGGTAGGCGTAGATCTTGAACCGCGCGGCCTGGCGCTTCAGCGCGCCGCTGGCATCGCGCAGGTCGGCGGAGGTAATGGTGTCGTTCTCGCTGCCGGGCTTGATCGGCAGGCCGCCGGTGGTGCTGCCGCTGGTGTCACCGGGGATCGGCAGGGCCGCCTGGGTATTGGGTTCCAGGTAGTACTCGCTGCTGTTGCCGACGCGGGCGAAGCCGATGGCCGGATGAATGCGGAAATTGCTCGTGCTCATGTTCGGCTCCTCACTTTTTGCTCTTCTGCTTTTGCAGCCAGGCTTGGTAATTGACGATGAAGTGCGACAGGTTCAGGTGCTTGGCCGGCACTATCTGCCCGGTGTCGCCGACGGTGACCGTCTGCACGCCGCCGTTGTGGCAGGCGAAGCAGTTGGCGTCCTGGGTGAAGGTCTCCATGCTGGTGTTGGCCAGCTCCAAAGAGCCGATCTGGGTGTCGCCCGGATTTACCGGTGCGCCGTTGGCGCCGGGGATGTCGTCCTGGCCTGCGGCGTTGGTGCCAGTGGTCCACTGCGCGCCGACCAGCTCGTAGTTGGCCCAGACGCTGCCGCTCTGGTTGGCCAGCACGCTGGCGTTGAGGCTCTGGATATTGGCGATGTTGCCGGCGTCGCCACCGCCGTAAGGCACCTCGCGGCAGACGCTGACCACGTTCAGCGGGTTGTTCACGTCGAACTGGTTCTGCACGCTGACTGGGCTGTTCGGCGTATACAGCGACCAGGCCAGGCCGCCGACCGGCGACGGCTCGGCCGTGGGCACGGCGCTGCAATCGGGGGCGTTGGCCTTGTGCTCGAAAGTGGCCCAGATGAACTCTGGGTGATCCTTGACCACGCCGACCACGTGGGCGCCGATCAGCGCCAGTTGCGCGCGCATGGTCTCGCCGGAGTCGTCGTTGATCTTGCCGTCGACCACGCTCACCACCGGGACCTTCTGGTTCTCGGTATGGAACAGGCTGGAGGCATTGGGAATGAAGGTCTTGATCGGCTTGTCGTTGTCGTCGAGGATCGCCGCCACCCGCCAGGACAGCTTCAGTTCCAGGGCGTTGACCGGGAAATCCAGGGTCGGCGACACACTGCTCAGCGAGCCCAGGTCGTAGAGGGTGTTGGCGGTGACGAAGTCCCAGAAGTCCTGGTTTATCAGGCTGCTGTAATAGATGACGTTGCCGGCCTGGTCGACCAGGATCTGCTTGCCTGGGCCGGCCTGGAAAATGTCGTTGGCATCCACCGTATTGTCCGATTTGGCCAGCCGCGCCAACACGCTCGGCGGTTCATCGGCGGCGTGGCCCGGATAGGGCTTGTCCGGACCGCCTTGACGCAGGACCTTTTGCGGGTTGGCCATGGTTTCGAAGTTCAGCGGCGCGCCTGCGGTGCCGGAGGATGGCTCGCCGAGCCAGAGAAACATCTGATAGGCCCACTGATGGAAGGCGCAGTTGTTCAATTGCCCACTGATCGGGAACTGGTTGCCGTCGGGAAACGGCGTGTCGGGGAACCAGTTGCTCAAAGCCGTGCAGTCGCTGGTCGGGGGCGGCGCCTGGGTCTCGGCGCCGTTGGCGGTGCTGATGGCCAGCAATAGCGCCAGCGGCATTAGTCCGAGCGTACTGCGTGATCGACGGTAACGCGTATGCATGTTGTTATCCTCATGGCAGGCAGGGAGTACCGGCGGCTGGTCCGGCAGCCGGTGGTGGAAAGGCGGCCGTACCACGGTCGGCCGCGGGAGTGCTGGACGTAGGAATGGCGATGCTGGCCGTGAGGTAGGTGCTGCCTTGCATGAGAGCCGTCCTGTCCTTGTTCATCCATGAGGCGGCTGCGCAGAGACGCTCGCCGCCCATCCTGTTCGTACGAATCGATTCTTCGAAGCGAGCGGGCCCGCAGCGAGCGGCACGGCCGCGGCTGGTGAAGTATCGAAGGGGGCAGTCGGGGAGGGATGGGCTTCCGTTACCCGGTACTGCATTGGTCCTGTGAGGAAAAACTAGACGTCATCCACAGGGCGTCAAGGATGCCGGCGAAAGTTTTTCAAGGAAGCGACGGCATGCGCTTCATGCAGGTTTGCCGAGGCGGCGCCCCGGGGGTTAGACGCGAGCGATGGTCGCCAAGCCGGTGGCGATGATCTTTTCCTCGCCATCGCGCAGGGCGAAGACGTCGGCGCGGGCGACCACCTGGCGTTGGCCGGCCTTGATCACCGAACTGCGGCAGATCAGCTTGTCGCCGATCGCCGGGGCCAGCAGGTTGACCTTGTATTCGCTGGTCACCACGTCGCCGACCATACTCGCCGCCGCCCAGGCGCAGGCGCTGTCGATCATGAAGCCGACCACCGCGCCGTGGACGAAGCCGTGGTGCTGGGTCAGTTCCTTGCGCGGCAGCACCTCGAGGGCGATTTGTCCGGGGCCGAAGTCGGTGAGGGCGAAGCCGATCATCTGGGCAAAGGGCGAATGTGCCAGGGCCTGTTCCAGGCGTTCGCGGGTCAAGGCAGTGGGCATGTCCATGGAGACTCTCCAGCTGGGTGAAAGCTCAGTCTTGGCCGCCCCGGCCGTTCCGGCAATCTGCATCCAGGGCCGTGATGGTGCGGCATCACCCCGCGCCTTGACTTGGTTGTGAGGCTTCTCTAGCGTGCCCCGTTCAATGTTCGCCGACCCAGGAATCAGGCATGAGCGCCGCAGACAACGTGAAACTCGAAGCGGGCTGGAAAGAGGCCCTGCGCGAAGAATTCGAAAAAACCTATATGAAGGAATTGGGCGACTTTCTGCGTAGCGAGAAGGCCGCCGGCAAGGAAATTTATCCGCCCGGGCCCTTGATCTTCAATGCGTTGAACTCGACGCCGCTGGACCGGGTCAAGGTCGTGGTGATCGGCCAGGACCCCTATCACGGCCCCGGACAGGCCCATGGTCTGTGCTTCTCGGTGCAGCCGGGGGTGGCGACGCCGCCGTCGTTGGTGAATATCTACAAGGAACTCAAGCGCGACCTGAATATCGACATCGCCGCCCACGGCTACCTGCAATATTGGGCCGATCAGGGCGTACTGTTGCTCAACACCTCGCTGACCGTCGAGCGCGGCAATGCCGGCTCCCATGCGGGCAAGGGCTGGCAGATGTTTACCGACAAAGTGATCGAGGCGGTCAGTGCGCACCAGCCGCATCTGGTATTTCTGCTGTGGGGCGCCCATGCGCAAAGCAAGGAGTGCCTGATCGACACCAGCAAGCACCTGGTATTGCGCTCGCCGCATCCGTCGCCGCTGTCGGCACACCGCGGGTTTATCGGCAACGGCCACTTCAGCCGCACCAATAAATTTCTCGAGCAACACGGCATGACGCCGATCGACTGGCGTCTGCCGGAGGTGAGTTGAGCGGTATCAGCTCATCTTGAAGAAGGCTAGCTTGTTGCCGTCCGGGTCGCGCACATAGGCGCCGTAGAAGGTCGGCAGGCGCAGGCCCGGCGCGCCTTCGTCGCTGGCGCCCAGTTCGATGGCCTTGGCATACAGCTGGTCGACCTGCTCGTTGCTTTCGGCGGTCAGGGCCACCATGTTGCCGTTGCCCTGTTGGCACACTTGGCCATCGTAGGGCAGGCAGACGCCGAACATGGGCTTGCCGCGGCCGGTGCCGAATAGCGCCAGGCGGCCCATATCGATTACCAGCTTGGCGCCCAAAAGGCCCAGCAGCTCGGTGTAAAACGCCTTGGCTTTGGTCATGTCGCGGGTACCGACAGTCGTATAACCGATCATTACGCATGCTCCAGTTGGGGGAAGTCCGGCGGGTCGAGGAGTGGATGGCGGCCGGGCCATTGCAAGCTTGCGCTGAATGATGCACTGCTGTCGATTGCAGCCCGTGCGTCTATTGCCCGCTATCAGCGGCACTTATTCGCCTGCCCGACGACACCTCAACTGGCGACTGTAGCCAAACAGCGCTGCTTGCTGAAGTCGTCGTGTAAGGCGTCCAGGCGCTGAGTCAGGCGTCGGCGTTGCTCCGCATCGGCGCTGGCGAGCAGTTGGCTGAACAGGGTGGCGGTCGCCTGGCGCGCGTGTTCGTAGGCTTCACGGTACCTGTCGCCGTAATAGGCTTGCGGCTCCTGCAGCAAATGGCCCAGGCGCGCGGCGAAGGCCGGGCTGTCGCGCTCCTCCAGCGCGGCGCGCAGTTGGGCCTGCCAGCGCTCGCGGTTATCCAGCCATAAGCGACTGTGCTCGGCCAAACGCGTGGCCCATTCTTCGAGATGGATTTCTTGCCGCTCGTTCAACCGGCCGAGCCAGGGGCGCAGGCGTTCTTGCAGGCGCTGCTGACGCTCTTCGATCTGCGTGGCCAGCGGCGGCTCGAGAAACTTTTCCCGGGCTTCGCGGTTTTTCTGCTCGAGTTCGGCGAACAGCTCGGCGACTTGCTCGTCGTCGAGGTTTTGCAGCAGCGCGATGGCAGTGGGGGTGATCTCGTGGCCGATGCGTGCCAACGCCGCATCGATTTCATCGAGCCGCGCATCCAGCGCCGCCGGCGAGGGCTCGGCCTGTTCGAGGAGGGTTCGCGTGCGTTGCAGCCAATCCAAATAGCGTGGCAGTTCGCGGCTGCAATGCCACTGCAGATGGGCTTGCAGGCGCGGTTCGAGCCAGGTCCTCTGCTCGCGGTCGAGATTCAGGTAGCTGTCCAGACGCCAGGGGATCAGCCAGTCGAGGTTGTCGTAGACCAGGGCGATCCGGCTACAGGCGGTCAACGACAGGCCCAGGACGAGCGATAGCAGCAGGCAACGCAACGGCGTCATGGCATTCGGTCTCTGCGTCTGTGGCGATATCAGGCGAACGCTGTCAGCAGGCGGTTTCCCGACAGCCCGCTAACGGTGGTCAGGGCAGTAAAGGGCATCGCGAGAAACGCTGGCAACCGGCAAAACGCTACAAGGCATTGCGCGCCCCCTGCGTGCGTCAGGCCGGTACCAGTGGGGTGGTGCCGGCCGCTTGGTTCGGCTTCAGCTGTGGGCCTGTGCGCCAGTAGTGCTCTGTTTGCCGCTACTTTTGCCGCTGCTGCTGTGACGCTGAGTGTCCTTCTTGGTGTCGCTGCGTTGGCTCTGATTCATGTCACTGCCCCGGCGCTGATTTTCACCGTGGGCGGCGGCCAGTTTCTTGGCCATTTGCAGGTGTTCTTCGAGAGTCGGCAGGGTTTCCTGTGCGAAGGCTTTGATGTCTTGATCCTCGCCTTGGCGAATATAGGTGCGGAACAGTTCGATGGCTTCCTGATGCGCCTGCACCTGGTTGTTGGCATAGGCCTCGTCGAAGGATTCGCCCTCGCGCAGTTGCAGAATCATCGTCTTGGCCTGGGCCATCAGGCTGGCATCGTCCGACATTTCCAGGCCTTTCTGTTTGGCCAGGTCGCGCAGCCGTTGATTCGCCGCTCTATGGTCTTCGATCATCCGCTGAGCGAAATCCTTGACGTCCTGGGAGGTGCTTTTTTCCAGCGCGACCTTGGCGCCTTCGATCTCCGCTAGGCCCTTGGCGGAAGCGTCCTCGACGAATTCCTCGGCCGATTCCGCCGCTTGGCTAAAAGCGGATGTGACGCTGAGCACCAGGGCGAGCACACCGGTAAAAAAGGCGGATATCAAACGTTTCATTTTTCGTTCTCCCGGTTTGGTCTTAGTTCGTGGCCAACTGGCATAGCGATCTGCCGGCCAGATACGAGCGGCGCATGAGTCGGCATGGGTGCCGTGTAGCTGTGACTGGCGGCTAAAAGCGCGGGTTCAACCAAATTGCGCGGGAGGCTGGAGCGCTGCCGACGGGCCGGCAGGCGCATTCAGGTGCGGTCCGAACGACGCTGCCAGAGGCGGAATAACGGCTCGGCGAGGAACATCACCAGAAACAGGCGCAGCACCTGCAACGCGGTGACCAGGGCCACCGAAAGGTGCAGGGCTTCGGCGGTCAGGCACAGCTCGGTGATGCCGCCGGGCATCATGCCGAGCGTCAGGGAGATCCGATCCTCGCCGACCAGCCAAGCGAGCCCTTCGGCCAGCAAGGCGGCACCGGCCATGGCGAGCAGGGTGAACAGCAGGATGCGCGCGAGAAACCCCGGCGCGCTGCGAAAGAATGCGCGGTCGAAGTGACAGCCCAGAGCGCAGCCGATCAGCCATTGGCCGACCTGGCCGAGGCCGTCGGGCAAGCCCAGGTGCAGGTCGAACGCGACGCTGGCCAGGGCGCAGACGGTCAGCGGGCCGAGCATCCAGGGATTGGGTTGTTTGAGTTTGCCCCAGAGCGCCGCCAATAGCGCGCCCGCCGGCAGCAGAATGGCCAGCCATAACCAATTGACCGGCGCTGGGGCCGGCGCGGCGATGGGCGGCAGGCTCCAGGTGAAAATCGCCGGGATCAGCAGCACCACCAAGAGCAAACGCAGGCTGTGGGCGGCCGCCACCTTGGCGGTTTCGGCGTTGTGCCGCAGCGCCAGGTTGACCATCTCGCTGGCGCCGCCGGGCATGCTGGAAAAGAACGCCGTGGCGCGGTCGACGCCGGCCCGGCGCAGCAGGGCGATGCCGATCAGGCTGAGCAGCAAGGTGCCCAGCGCGCCGGCGACTATGGCGCTGAAGTGGCTGAGCAATTCGCTCAGCACCTCGCTGGTGAAATGCAGGCCGATGGCGCTGGCGACCAGCCATTGCCCGGTCTTGCGGCCACCGGGTACTTCGCTGACCAGCCAGCCGCTGCAGCGTGCGGCTATGACCGCCAGCAGTGAACCGATGATCCAGGGCAAAGGCCAGCCGATCAGGCTGGCCAGATAGCCGCCGGCCAGGCCGAGCAGCGGCGTGGCCCACCAGCGCGGCAGGCTATCGAAGCCGGCCAATTCAGGCGTTGGCCAACTGCGCGGCACGCCGCGAACGCCACCAACGCAGGCCCGGCAACGCCAGCATCAGCGCGGTCATGGCCCACAGGCTGAGGCTGATCGGGCTGCTCCAGAGAATGCTCAGCTCGCCAGCGGAGATCGACAGGGCGCGGCGCAGGTTGTCTTCCATCAGCTCGCCGAGGACGAAGCCGAGGATCAGTGCCGACAGCGGGAAATCCAGCTTGCGCAGGATGTAACCGAACACGCCGAGACCGACCATCAGCACCAGGTCGAAGGTGGTGCTGTGCACCGCATAAACACCGACCATGCTGACCACGGTGATCGCCGGTACCAGTACCCAGTTCGGTACGCTGAGCATGCGTGAGAACAAGCCGACCAGCGGGATGTTCATCACCAGCAGGATGACGTTGCCGATGAACAGCGAGGCGATCAGGCCCCAGACCACATCCGGCTGCTGTTCGAACAACAGCGGGCCGGGGGTGATGTTGTACAGCGTCAGCGCGCCGATCATCACCGCGGTGGTGCCGGAGCCCGGCACGCCGAGCGTCAGCATGGGGATCAGCGAGCCGCAGGCCGAGGCGTTATTGGCCGCTTCCGGTGCCGCCAGACCGCGCAGATCGCCCTCGCCGAACTTGCCGGAGGCACCCGCCATGCGCTTTTCGCTCATGTAGGTCATGGCGCTGGCGATAGTCGCGCCGGCGCCGGGCAGGGTGCCGATGATGAAGCCGGCTACGGAGCTGCGCACCATGGTCCAGAAGCTGAAGCAGAACTCTTTGAAGTTGAACAGCAGGCGGCCGCTGGCTTTCACCGCTTTTTGCCCGCTGTGGGTTTTTTCCAGCATCAACAGCACTTCGCTGACGCTGAAGAAGCCGATCACCACGATGACGAACTGGATGCCGTCGGACAGGCTGACGCTGCCGAAGGTGAAACGGTACACGCCGGTGGTCGAGTCCACACCGACGGTGGCCAGGGCCAGGCCGATCAGGGCGGCCATCAGGGTTTTCACCGGTTTATCGCCGACCATGCCGCCGAGGCAGGCGATGGCGAAGATCATCAGCACGAAATATTCGGCCGGGCCGAAGGCCACCGCCCATTTCGCCAGCAACGGGGCGAACAGCACCACGCCGCAGGTGGCAATCATGCTGCCGATAAACGAGCTGACCGCAGACAGCGACAGGGCGATACCGGCCTTGCCCTGGCGCGCCAGCGGGTAGCCGTCGAGGGTGGTCATCACCGCGGCGGCGTCGCCCGGTACGTTGAGCAGAATCGCCGAGATGCGCCCGCCGTACTCGCAGCCCAGGTACACCGCAGCCAGTAGGATCAGCGCGGTTTCCGGCGGCAGGCCGAGGGCGAAGGCCAGCGGCAACAGCAGCGCCACGCCATTGATCGGGCCCAGGCCCGGCAGCAGGCCGACGATGGTGCCGACGAAGGCGCCAAACAGCGCCACCAGCAGGTTGGTCGGCCGGGTGGCGACATCGAAGCCTTGCATCAAGAAATTAAGGGTATCCATTTCAGCTCTCCACAAAGGCTTCGAACAGGCCGAGCGGCAGCGGCACGTCCAGCAGGTAATCGAACAGCGCGTAAAGCAGCACGCCCATCAGCACGGCGCTGATCGCGCAGGGCAGCAAGCGGCCGGCGAACAGCAGGCCGAGGGCGAAGGTGGCGAGGCTGGTGGCGATCACGAAGCCGAGCACCTCGAACAGCAGTGCGTAGGCCAGCAGGGCGAGTACGCAGAGCACCGCGCGCATCGCGGCGGTTTTATTCAGGCGCTGTTCGAGCAGGCCGGGCTTGAACAGCAGCCAGAGACTGCCCGCGGCCATCAGGCTCAGCAGCAGCAACGGGTAGGCGCGCGGGCCGACCGGGTCGTAGGCGAAGGGCGCCTGGAAGCCCCAGGCGAGAACGGCGAGGCAGGCGCAGAAAAGCAACCAGCTCGCGGCGAACAGGCGGACGTACATAGCGGTAGTCTCTTGAAAAGGTACAGAGTTGAGCGCATCGAACGCTGTGGCGAGCGTCGGTCGGACAGCCATGGGGCTGTCCGGCCGGTACGCCGGCGATTACTCCTGCATCAGGCCGAATGCGTCGGCCAGCACCTTGTACTCTTCGACTTGCTTGAACACGAAGTCCTGCAATTCGTTGCCGGTGATCGACAGCGGCAGCAGGTCGCGTTGTTCACGCAGCTTGGCGAAGTCTTCGCTGGCCAGCAGGGTGTCGAACTGCTGTTTCCACCAGTTGTACTGCTCGTCGCTGACTTCCGGGCCGACATAGAAGCCGCGGATCACCGGCCAGGTGATGTCGTAACCCTGCTCCTTGGCGGTGGGGATATCGCCCAGCTTGCCCGGCAGACGCTCGTCGGAAAGCACCGCGAGGATGCGTACTTTCTTCGCTTCCAATTGCGGGGTGACTTCGCCCAGGCCGCTGCTGGTCACCTGCACGTGGCCGCCGAGCATGGCAGTGAGGGTTTCGCCGCCGCCTTCGAAGGCCACGTAACGCAGGTTTTTCGGGTCGATACCGGCGAGGCGGGCGATCAATGCTGTCTGCATCCAGTCCTGGCCGCCGATGGTGGCGCCGGCACCGAAGACGATGCTGGATGGGTCTTTCTTCAGCGCCTGCACCAGGTCGTCGAGGTTCTGATAGGGCGAGTCGGCACGCACGGTGATGGCGCCGTAGTCGGTGCCCACCGCGGCCAGCCAGCGCACGCCGGTTTCGTCGTAACGGCCGAATTTGCCCTGGGCCAGGTTGAGCAGCGAGCCGGAGGAGAACGCGACTATGGTGCCCGGATCATCGGCACGCTGGGCGATCACCGCGTTATAGGCCACCGCACCGACGCCGCCGGGCATATAGGTGACGCGCATCGGCGCTTTCAGCAGACCGCTGTCCTTCAAGCCGCTTTGCGCCAGCTTGCAGGTCAGGTCGAAACCGCCGCCGGGCTTGGCCGGGGCGATGCACTCGGGGCGTTTCGGCTCACTGGCCAGCAGTTGGCCGGCGAAGGCCAGGCAGGCGGTGGCCAGGGCGATGCGGGTAAAGGCAAGTTTCATGATGGATTCCTCTCGATTGTTATTGTGGGTTACCAAATCGGCAGTGTGTAGCCGACGATCACGCGGTTCTCGTCCGCATCGCGGGCGAAGTCGGAATGGAAGCTGGCATTGCGCAGGCGTACGTAAAGGTTCTTCGCCGGGCCGCTCTGCACCACGTACTTGAGCTCGATATCACGTTCCCATTCGCCGCCGCGCTGATCGCTGCCGATGACACGGGCGTCGTCGCCGCTGACGTAGCGGGTGAGAAAGCTCAGACCGGGCAGGCCGAGGCTGGCGAAGTTGTAATCGTAGCGGGCCTGCCAGGAGCGCTCGTCGGGGTTGGCGAAGTCGTTGATCTGCACGAAGTTGACCAAGTAGGGATCGCTACCGTCGATATAGGCATAGCCGGTGTCGCCGCTCATTTTCTGATAGGCGAGGGTCAGCTTGTGGCCGCTGTGGGCGTAGCTGAGCATGCCGTTCAGCGCGCGGTTGTCGACTTCGCCGGCATTCGCCGCGCCGCTGTCGTCGCTGAGCATCAGGCGCAGGTCGGCGGACAGGGTGCCGCCGGCCATGGGATAGCTGGCGAGCAGGTTGAAGAAGTTCTGCCGGTAGATGTCATCCAGTTCGGCATAGAAGTAGCGGCCTTTGAGGTTCTCGTTGAACTGGTAATCGAGGCCCGCCAGGTCCAGGTGGTCGGCTGTCACGCCGCCGCTGAAGCGTCTGTTCTTGCTGTTGAGCACCAGCTCTTCGGAGTTGGTCGAGGCGCGGTCGATCACCTTGTCCAGGCGTCCGCCGGTGAAGGTCAGGCCATCCAGTTCGGCGGAGGTCAGCAGGCCGCCTTCGAAGACCTGCGGCAGCAGGCGGCTGTCGCTGGCCTTGACCACCGGCAGCTCGGGGATGTGCGAGCCGTAGCGGAACTCGGTCTGCGAGGCTTTGATCTTGGCTGTCAGGCCGAGGCGGCCGAAGGTGTCCGGGGTGCCGCCGTCGTCCTGAACCGGGAACAGGTCGGTGCCGGTGCGGCCGCCGCCCGAGTCGAGCTTGACGCCGAGCAGACCGAGAGCGTCCAGGCCGAAACCAACAGTGCCTTCGGTGTAGCCGGATTTGATGTCGAGCCAGAAGCCCTGGCCCCATTCCTCGCGCTTGTTCTGGCCATCGCCTTCGCGAAAATCGCGGTTCAGGTAGATGTTGGTCGTGGTCAGGCTGGCGCTGCTGTCTGCGATAAAGGCGGCTTGCGCCATGGGGGCGAGCAGAGCCGCGGTTACGGCTAGGCTAAGCAGGTGAGCAGGCGGTAACGCCTGGCGTGAGGCATTGAACATTCTGTGGTCTCCATTGTTGTTTTTGTCACGACCGCCGCGCCACTGCGTCAGTCGTTCAGGTCGGTGGATCGAGCCACCTGAAACCGATGCTAGGAGGTCAAGCTTTCGCCAAGCTTTCAGTGCTGAAAAAAACACCTGGAGCGTTTTTGGACGTCGCTGGCGACGGCCCGCAGGGTGGACGCCAGGGATGACGGGCCACAAAGTTTTTCCGACGGCTGCTTGAGCGGTATCTGGACCGTTCACAGGACGCGACGCGGCTGTACACTGCGCGACAGATTGCCGATGGCGATTGCTAATAAGAACGAAATGGGGAGGTGGCAGTGCGCATTCTGCTGGTCGAAGACCATCCGCAATTGGCTGCGAGCGTGGCCCAGGCGCTGAAAAGCGCGGGTTTGACGGTGGACGTGCTGCACGACGGAGTGGCCGCCGATCTGGCTCTGGCCAGCGAGGATTATGCGTTGGCGATCCTCGATATCGGCCTGCCGCGCCTAGACGGTTTTCAAGTGTTGGCGCGCCTGCGCGAACGCGGCAAGACCCTGCCGGTACTGATGCTCACCGCCCGCGGCGAGGTCAAGGACCGGGTCCATGGGCTCAACCTGGGCGCCGACGATTACCTGGCCAAACCTTTCGAACTGAGTGAGCTGGAAGCGCGGGTCAAGGCCTTGCTGCGGCGCAGCGTGCTCGGCGGCGAGCAACAGCAACATTGCGGCGATTTGGTCTACGACCTCGGTACCCGGCGTTTCAGCGTGCGCGGCGAGCCCCTTAGCCTGACCTCGCGCGAGCAGGCAGTGTTGGAGGCGATGATCGCCCGCCCGGGACGGGTGATGAGCAAGGAGCAGTTGGCGGCCCAGGTGTTCGGCTTCGACGAAGAGGCGAGCGCCGACTCCATCGAGATCTATGTCCATCGCCTGCGCAAGAAACTCGAGGGCAATGCGGTGCGTATCGTCACCTTCCGTGGCCTGGGTTATTTGTTGGAGGCAGTTGGTGACTGAGGGCTGGAGGCCGCGGGCGGCTAAGCCGGGCAGTTTGCGTGGGCGACTGCTGCGGCGCCTGGCGCTGCTGCTCGCGCTGCTGCTGCTGGTCGCCAGTCTGAGCGCTTACTGGAGCGCCAGACGCGCCGCCGATACCGCCTACGACCGGACTCTGCTGGCATCCGCACGGGCGATCGCCGAAGGGCTTTATGCCGAGAACGGCAAGCTCAAGGCCAATGTGCCCTACGTAGCCTTGGATACCTTCGCCTACGACAGCGCCGGGCGCATCTACTACCAGGTGCTCGACCTGCACGGCGCCTTGGTTTCCGGCTACGAGGACCTACCGACCCCGCCACCGGGCACGCCACGCACCAATGATTATCCGGCGTTGGCGCACTTCTACGATGCCGATTACCGTCGTCAGGGCGTGCGGGTGGTGAGCCTGCTGCAGCCGGTCAGCGAGCCGCAGCTCAACGGCATCGCCGAAATCCGGGTGGCCGAAACCCTCGGCGCCCGTGAACGCATGGCTCGCGAACTGCTCTACGGCACGCTATGGCGCATGGGCTTGCTGGCGCTCAGTGCCTTGTTGCTGGTGTGGCTGGCGGTGAGCGCCGCGCTGCGCCCGCTGGATGCCTTGCGGCGCAGCGTGGCGGCTCGGGCCAGCGACGACTTGCGGCCGCTGCCGGCTGGCCAGTTGCCGCGCGAGTTACGCCCGCTGGTGAATGCCTTGAACCAATTCAACGATCGGTTGCGCGGCCTGTTCGAGCGCCAGTCGCAATTCATCGCCGACGCTTCCCATGAGTTGCGCACGCCCCTGGCCGCCCTCAAGGCGCGGGTCGAGCTGGGTCTGCGTGCGCAGGAGCCCGCGGCCTGGCGCAGCACCCTGGAGGAGGCGGCGCAGAACACCGATAAGCTGACCCATCTGGCCAATCAATTGCTGTCGCTGGCGCGTATCGAAAGCGGAGCGCGGGCGATCGCCGAAGGCGGTGCGCAGCGTTTGGACCTGAGCCAGCTGGCTCAGGAGCTGGGCTTGGCCCTGGCGCCTTTGGCCCATGCGCGCGGTATCGCGCTGGCGCTGGAGGCGAACCAAGCGGTGTGGATCCGCGGCGAGCCGACTTTGCTCAACGAGCTGTTGTGCAACCTGGTGGACAATGCCTTGGCGCATACCCCGGCCGGCGGCAATGTGATCTTGCGCGTGTTGCCGGGCGGAGTGCTGGAGGTGCAGGACGATGGTCCCGGAATCCCCGAAGACGAGTGCGCCAAGGTGTTCCAGCGCTTCTATCGGCGCACCACCGAAGGCTCCGGCGCGGGGCTCGGGCTGGCCATCGTCGGCGAAATTTGCCGTGCCCATCAGGCGGCGATCCGCTTGCAGCAAGCCGAACCGCACGGGCTGTGGGTACGGGTGGAGTTCGTCCTCGATGAGGATTGAGTGCTTGGCCGTTCGCGCCGAGGTATCAATAGCCTGTCAGGGGGCCTGAGTTAACGGGTTTTCAATTTCCAGCAAGTAAAGGCTGATCTTGCCGCTGTCGCGCAACTGCGCCAGGCCTCGATTGAAGCGCGCGATCAACTCGTCGTTACCCGCCACGTTACGCGCCAACAGCAAATGCAGGGTGGCGCTGCTCAACGGTTTGGGGTGGAAGCTCAACTGCGCGCGTTCGGCGGCGCTGAAATGCTGGTGCAACATATCGAAGCCGACCACCTTGTCCATCGGGAACAAGTCGATGCGCCCGGCCAGGAGTTGGCGAAAATTCAATTCGTCGCTGGTGGAGCGGCGCACCTCTATGCGTTCCTCGGCCTCGGCTTGCTGGAAGGCCTCGCCATAGTCGTAGCTGCGCGTACCGCCAACGCGTCTGCCGCGTAGGTCGTCGATTGCCTGCCAATCGAGTGGGTAATTCCTGCGATAAAACAGGTAGTAGCCGCTATCGACCACCGGGTCGCTGATATGGAACTGCTGCTCGCGCTCTTCGCTGTACAGCCAGACCGCGCTGCCGTCACGTTTGCCGCTTTGCGCCAGTTGCAGGGACCGCGCCCAGGGATGGAACTCCCACTGCACCGCTATGCCTTCGAGGGCGAACGCCTCGCTGACGATTCGCGACGCCACGCCATGATGGGGCAGTTTCTCGCCGAGATAGGGCGGCCATTCGCCGTTGGTCAGGCGCACCGGGTCGGCGCCAGCGGCGCTGCCCGGGGACAGCGTGCTCAGGAATAACGCGCAAAGCAAAAAGAGCGGGCGCATGCGAATCGTCTCCACCTCGGCTAATCACTAGCCTAGCAGGCGTCTGACGGTACGCATGCGGCTGATGCTATTGCAGCATGCCCATGGCCGCTTCCATGGCGGCGGAAAGGTCTTCGTCGTCGTGCAGGTCCTGGCTAGGGTCGAGACCGAGCTTGGCGAAGGCCGGGATTTTGCTCCAGTCCAGCTGGGTATAGGGATGCTCGGTGCCCAGATAGCTTTGCAGAGTGGCGACCTGAACGATATCCACGTAATCGACTTTGGCCGAGTCGCGGCTGAAATCCAGATAATTGTTGGGAACCATGGCGATCAGTTCAGGGAAATCCCAGGTGCGGAGGATTTTCTCGCCGATGATCGGGTGAATCCGTTCGATGACGTGGTTGAGGCTGATCGAGTCGCGCAGCAATTCGCTGTGCTCTTCCGCGTAGGTGAGGATCGGCAGTACACCGATCATATGGACCAAGCCGGCCAGGGTGGCCTGGTCGGGTAGCAGGCGGGTGTAGTGTTTACACAATACGTGGCAGATGCCGGCGATCTCAGTGCTTTTATTCCAGACTTCGCGCATTTTGCGGTCGACCACATCGGATGTGGCTTGGAACATCTGTTCCATGGCCAGGCCGGTCGCCAGGTTGCAGGTGTAATTGATGCCCAGGCGGCCGATGGCCATCTGCAAGTCGGTGATTTCACGGTTGGTGCGCAGCAAGGGGCTGTTCACCACCTTGATGATGCGTGCCGACAGGGCCACGTCGTTGCCGATCACCTTGCTCAGATGGGGGATGCTGATATCCGGGTCTTCCACTGCTTCGCGGACTTTCAAGGCAACTTCCGGCAGGGTGGGCAATACCAGCTCATCGTTGTCGATGGCCTTGATCAGTTCCTGTTGGACTTTCTCGGCAAGTTGGCTCATGCAAGGTTCTCTTTAGCGCTCGGCAATCGAATTGGAGTGTAGTTAACGTTGGATTTCTAAGTCGCGATCCAGGACATAGGGTAAATCGAGCAGCTTCAACGGCGCCCCCTGTGGGCTGCCGAGCTGAATCTGCCCGTCGTTGGCCGCATCTTCCTGCAGTACCGCCAACACTTCAAAGCCCTTTTCGCTCTGGGCGGCGAGCACCACCTCGCCGACGCTGCTGCTGTGTACGGGAGAGAATAGCGCGTCCGCGGGCTCCGGTCGTTGATCGCCGTCCAACGCCAGGCGATACAGGCGGCGCTTGAGCTTACCCAGGTATTGCATGCGCGCGACTATTTCCTGGCCGGTATAACAACCTTTCTTGAAACTCACGCCACCCAATGCCTGCAAATTGAGCATTTGCGGGATGAACAGCTCGCGGGTGCCGGCAAAGACCTGACCGATGCCAGCGCGGACCTGGGCCAACAGCCAACTGTCGAGGGGGGCTTGTGGCAGTTGCGCGGCCAGTTGGGTCTGCAGGGTTTCGGCTTGTGTCGCGGGAGCCCAGAGTTCGGCGCGTCCATCGCTCAGGCGCACGGCCAGCAGATCATTGGCGTGGGCCACGCTGTCTGACGCTGGCGCCAGGTCGAGCCCCAGGCTTAGTAGCACGGCATCCGCCCCGTTCAGGCCGAAGCGCGCCCAGGCGTCACTGGCGTCGCTGAGCTTGGATTTGCTGAATACCGCGTATTTTTGCAGGTCGGCCAGTTGCGCCTCGATCAAGTCGCGGCTCATCGCCAATAAATAAGTATCGCCCAGGCTAAGAATACGGAAGCTCGACAACATACGGCCTTTCGGCGTGCAGCGGGCGCCCAGGCTGGAGGTGTTGTCGTTCAGATAGTTGAGGTTGCAGGTCAGCTGGCCCTGGAGAAACTTACTGGCATCGGCGCCTTGAACGGCAAGAACGCCTTCGTGACTGAGGGGACAGAAATACGCGGTGTCGGCCATGGGGGATGAGTTATCGCTGGCTAAAATTCAGGACCACCATCATAGAGCGCGGCCTGAGGCTTGTCAGCGCTCCGCTGCGTCCATCTGGCATTGCGCGGCTTTCGTCTGCGGCAGATTGACGTTGGCGGTCAACAGCGGGCTGCTTCCTCGTTATACTGCGCGCCTTATTCAAGGAGCAGCCCATGGTCGACTCGGTTGAACTCAATCGTCTTTTTTGGCACAGCCGGCGCGGCATGCTGGAGTTGGACGTGCTTTTAGTGCCCTTCGTCAAAGAGGTCTATTCCAGCCTGGATGCCGACGACCAAGCACGTTATCGCAAGTTGCTCGAATGCGAGGATCAGGACATGTTCGGCTGGTTCATGCAGCGTTCCGAGCCCGAAGATGCCGATCTCAAACGCATGGTCAACATGATTTTGGATCGTGTCCAGCCCAAGTGAGATTTTCGAGTGCCAGTGGCGGCCTTCGCGTCAGCTGCTGGCGCTTTACCTGTTGGTGCAGGCTCTTGCGTTGCTCAGTCTGTGGCTGGTGGATATCCCGCTGTGGGCGCGCGTTCTCGGTATGGCTGTCTGCCTTGGCCATGCTTGCTGGGTTATGCCCCGGCATCTATTGCTCAGCACTCCTGGGGCTTATACCGCGTTGCGCCATGGTGCCGAGGGTTGGCAGGTCGCCAGCGCTGCCAGCGGCTGGCAGGCGATTCAACTAAACCCGGACAGTCTGGCGCTACCGCTGATCGTGGTGCTGCGCTTTCGGTTGGCCGGCCAGTGGCGGGTTCGCGCCTTGTGCATCGCACGGGACAGCTTGTCGCGTGATCAGCATCGGCGCTTGCGCGTGCACCTGAAGTTCAGTCGCCGTAGGTGGGTGGGGTCAGAATAGTGTCGCGCGCCTGCGGCAGCAGATCCGGATAGTCCAGGGTGTAATGCAAGCCGCGGCTTTCATGGCGCCGCATGGCCGAATGAATCATCAATTCGGCGACCTGTGCCAGGTTCCTCAGCTCGATCAGGTCTCTGCTGACTTTATAGTTGCTGTAGAACTCATGAATTTCATCGAGCAGCAGCCGCACGCGATGTTCGGCGCGCTGCAGACGTTTGTTGGTGCGCACGATGCCGACGTAGTCCCACATGAAGCGCCGCAGTTCATCCCAGTTGTGCGCGATAATCACGTCCTCGTCCGAGTCCGTGACTTGGCTGGTATCCCAGGTCGGCAAGCTGGCGGGCATGGCGACCTGGTCCAGCTGTTGGGTGATATCGGCCGCCGCCGCACGGGCATAGACGAAGCACTCCAGCAACGAGTTGCTGGCCATGCGATTGGCGCCATGCAGGCCGGTGAAGCTGGTTTCGCCAATGGCGTATAAGCCGGGTACGTCGGTGCGGCCGTGCTGGTCAACGACTACGCCGCCGCAGGTATAGTGCGCCGCGGGTACTACCGGAATCGGCTCGCGGGTGATGTCGATGCCGAAATCCAGGCAGCGCTCGTAAACGGTGGGGAAGTGCGATTTTATGAAGTCGGCCGGCTTGTGGCTGATATCTAGGAATACGCAGTCCGCCCCCAGGCGTTTCATCTCATGGTCGATAGCCCGCGCGACTATATCGCGTGGCGCCAGTTCGGCACGCTCGTCGAAACGTTGCATGAAACGTTCGCCGTTAGGCAGCTTGAGTAGCGCGCCTTCACCGCGTAGCGCTTCGGTCACCAGGAAGCTCTTGGCCTGCGGATGATAGAGGCAGGTCGGGTGGAACTGGTTGAATTCCAGATTGCCTACCCGGCAACCGGCACGCCAGGCCATGGCGATACCGTCGCCGCATGCGCCATCGGGGTTGCTGGTATATAGATAGACTTTGGCTGCGCCGCCGGTGGCCAGAATGACGAAGCGTGCCCGCAGGGTATCGACTTCGCCGCTGAGCCGGTTGAGCACATAGGCGCCCAGGCAGCGCTGACCCTCTTGACCCAGCTTGCGCTCGGTGATCAGGTCGACGGCGACGCGCTGTTCCAATAACTCGATGTTGTTGCGCAATTTGGCTTGTTCGAGCAGCGTATTGAAAATCGCGGCGCCGGTGGCGTCGGCGGCGTGGATGATACGCCTGTGGCTGTGGCCGCCTTCGCGGGTGAGATGGAATTCGAAGCCACCATCTTCACGGGCGGTTTGATCGTCGCGGGTAAAAGGCACCCCTTGGTCGATCAGCCATTGAATCGCTTCGCGACTATGTTCTACGGTAAAGCGCACGGCTTCTTCACGGCATAGACCGCCGCCTGCGTTGAGCGTGTCTTCTACATGGGATTCGATCGTGTCGGTATCATCCAGTACTGCCGCCACGCCGCCTTGCGCCCAGTACGTCGATCCGTGGGACAGGCTGCCCTTGCTCAGCACGGCAATGCGCAAGTGCCCGGGCAGGGTCAAGGCCAGGGTCAAGCCGGCAGCGCCGCTGCCTATGACCAGTACGTCGTGTTGATAGTGTTGACTCATGTCCGGATCCGCTGAGAGACGGTCCTAGTATATAGAGGGGGCGGTCTGCACAATAGCGGGTTAATGTCCTATCGTGGTACTCAGGAACTTTATTAGCATTTCGAGTTCTATCAACCCTTGCCTGGCGAGTTTTTATGAGTGCATCGAGGTGCGACGCAAATTTGCGTCTCGGGGGCGGTGTCGAGGGGGAGGTCGATAATTTGAACCTATTCGCACAGCAGGGGTTCAGTTCGTTGTCGCAATATCCGTGCAGAGCTGGACGTTATCTGCAGGAAACATGTTTGGAGGGGAGAACTTTTGCGCAGTGTCCTAGTCTATTTGAGCAGGTGGTCTGACTGGCTTATGCGGCACCCCTCCGAACCCTATGAGGAGTGTTCATGTTAACCCAGGAAGAGGATCAGCAACTGGTCGAGCGCGTGCAGCGTGGCGATAAGCGTGCTTTCGATCTGCTCGTGCTGAAATACCAGCATAAAATTCTGGGGCTGATCGTGCGTTTTGTGCACGACACCCATGAAGCACAGGATGTGGCGCAGGAAGCCTTCGTTAAGGCATACCGGGCGTTAGGTAATTTTCGCGGCGACAGTGCTTTTTATACGTGGCTGTATCGCATTGCGATAAATACGGCAAAAAACTATCTGGTGTCGCGCGGTCGGCGGCCCCCTGATAGCGATGTGAGTACCGATGATGCGGAGTTCTATGACGGCAACCATGCTCTCAAGGATATCGAATCGCCAGAACGCACATTGCTGCGAGATGAGATCGAAGCCACTGTGCATCGCACCATCGAGCAGTTGCCAGAAGATTTGCGTACGGCACTAACCTTGCGTGAGTTTGATGGTCTTAGTTATGAAGACATCGCGAGTGTCATGCAATGTCCGGTTGGTACCGTGCGATCACGAATTTTTAGAGCGCGCGAAGCCATTGATAAGTCCCTGCAGCCTTTATTGCAGGAAGCCTAAGGCAGCGGTGTAAGCCGAGAGAGGAATCGTCATGAGTCGTGAAACCCTACAGGAGTCGCTGTCCGCGGTTATGGATAACGAGGCGGGTGAGTTGGAGTTGCGGCGTGTGCTCAGTGCGAGCGATGTGCCCGAGGTGCGTTCCACTTGGGCGCGCTACCAGCTTGCCCGAGCGGCCATGCATAAAGATTTGCTCGAGCCCCGTCTGGATATCGCCGCGGCGGTATCCGCTGCGCTGCAGGACGAAGCTGCCCCCATTGCAGAAAAACCAGTTGCTGGCCCATGGCGGACACTCGGACGTTTGGCTGTCGCTGCTTCGGTTACGGTAGCCGTGTTGGCCGGTGTGCGTTTGTATAACCAGGATGAGATTTCCGGTGCGCAAATGGCCCAGCAGCCTTTGGCGCCAAGCTTGGTAACTCCGCAGTTGCAGGGGCCGGCGATGTTGGCTGGCTTTAATTCCGAGCGTGAAAAGAGCGCTGCTACGGCATCTGCGGCGCAGTCCGAGGCGGGTTGGCATGAGCGTCGGTTGCCTGCCTATCTGCGGCAGCATGCACAGCAAGCTGCAATGAACAGCACTGAAAGCGCATTGCCTTATGCCCGCGCGGCAAGTATGGAAGGTCAGTAGGAGGCGCATGCGCTGCTTTAAATCCTTAGTTACTTTTCTGTTCGGCAGTTGGCTGGCGATCCCGGCCTATGCTGCCAGTGCACAAGATTGGTTGCAGCGCCTAGCCGATGCGGAGCGCCAGCAAAGCTTTCAAGGCACTTTCGTATACGAGCGCAACGGTAGTTTTTCTACCCATAGCGTTCGGCATCGGGTCGAGGAAGGGGGCGGTACGCGTGAGCGTTTCTTGCAGCTCGATGGTTCCGCGCAGGAAATCGTGCGTGTCGATGGTCAGGTCGCATGCGTTAGCGGCGCTTTGGTCGATCAATTGGCCAATGGGCAGGTATGGCCTGCGCGTGAACTGGATGTCGAGCAGCTAGCGGAATGGTATGACCTGCGCATGATCGGTGAGTCCCGAGTGGCGGGTCGTCAAACCGTGGTGCTGGCGTTGTTGCCCCGCGACCAGCATCGTTATGGAATTGAATTGCATCTGGATCAGCAGAGCGGCTTGCCATTGAAGTCGCTGCTGTTGAACGATAAAGGGCAGTTGCTCGAACGCTTCCAGTTCACTCAGTTGGATACCGAGACAGTTCCAACCACCGAAACATTGCAACCGACCGCCGGCTGCGAGCCGTTGCCGGTGGTTCCAGCGCAAGAGAAAGCCGAGACCGTTTGGCATTCCGATTGGCTACCCCCCGGTTTTACCTTGAACGCCGTCATCGAACGGCGCAGTCCCGCTTCCGATGAGCTAGTCGCCGGTTTGGTGTATGGCGACGGCATGGCGCGTTTTTCCGTATTTCTGGAGCCCCTGCGTGGCGCCCTGGTGGAGGACGCGCGCAGTCAGTTGGGGCCCACTGTGGCAGTCTCGCGTCGTCTGTCCACGTCCGATGGGGATGTGATGGTGACCGTGGTGGGGGAGATACCCTTGGGGACCGCTGAGCGTGTTGCCTTGTCCATGCGCTTGGCGGGTACGCAGGTTTCTCCATGATCGAAGAGCAGGGGCGGGTCGTTGCGCTCGAGAAGGGTGCGGTCTGGGTCGAAACGCTACGCAAAAGTACCTGTTCCAGTTGTTCTGCCAATGCTGGGTGCGGTCAGGGGTTGCTCGATAAATTGGGGGTTGAGGGGCGGCGAGGTCATGTGCGAGCGTTATGTGATTTGCATCTGAGCGTTGGTGATGCGGTGGTGATCGGCGTTCGCGAAGACCTGCTGGTACGTGGTTCGCTATTAATCTACCTGGTTCCTCTGCTCGGCCTGTTTGCGGCTGCATTGTTGGCCCACTGGTTGACCCTGGGGGAGCCGTTGGTCATTGTCTGTGCTTTCTCGGGTTTTTTTGCTGCCTGGCTTTTGGTGCGCTGGCACAGTGCCCGTGTTGCCGATGACCCTGCTTTGCAGCCCGTCGTTTTACGGGCCCTATTGGCCGGTGCTGCAGCTGCATTATAAGTTTTTTGCTTGTTCTACAATGGGGAGCAGTAATGTCGATGCCTAGTCTGAAACGATCTTTTTCCACGTTGCTAGCAATTCTGCTATTGGGTGTGGCGGCTAGCGTTCATGCGCAGTTGCCGGACTTTACCGGGCTGGTCGAGCAGGCGTCGCCTGCTGTGGTGAATATCAGTACGCGTCAGAAGATGCCGGAGCGCGCGGTATCCGGTAACGGTCAACTGAATATCCCAGACTTGGAAGGCCTGCCGCCAATATTTCGCGAGTTCTTCGAACGCAGCATTCCCCAAGCGCCGCGTAGCCCTGGTGGTGGTCGCCAGCGCGAGGCTCAATCGCTGGGGTCCGGTTTCATCATCTCTGAAGATGGCTATGTACTCACCAATAACCATGTGATCGCCGATGCCGATGAGATCATCGTGCGTTTGCCCGATCGCAGCGAGCTGGAAGCCAAACTCATCGGCAGCGACCCGCGCAGCGACGTGGCGCTGTTGAAGATCGAGGGCAAGGGGCTGCCTACGGTCAAGTTGGGTAAGTCGGAAGATTTAAAGGTGGGCGAGTGGGTGTTGGCGATCGGCTCGCCATTCGGCTTCGACCATTCGGTAACGGCCGGCATCATCAGTGCTACGGGGCGCAGTTTGCCGAATGAAAGCTACGTGCCTTTCATTCAGACCGATGTAGCGATCAATCCGGGTAATTCCGGTGGGCCGTTGTTCAATCTGGCGGGTGAGGTGGTGGGGATCAACTCGCAGATTTTCACCCGCTCGGGTGGTTTTATGGGGCTTTCCTTCGCCATCCCGATGAGTGTTGCTATGGATGTCGCCGAGCAGCTCAAGGCCAGCGGTAAAGTCAGCCGCGGTTGGTTGGGCGTGGTGATTCAGGAAGTGAACAAGGACCTTGCCGAGTCTTTTGGTTTGGAGCGGCCGGCCGGTGCGCTGGTCGCTCAGGTGCTTGAGGGCGGGCCTGCGGCCAAAGGCGGCTTGATGGTGGGGGACGTGATCCTCAGTTTGGACGGTAAGCCGATCATCATGTCGGCAGATCTGCCCCATCTGGTTGGTGTTCTGAAACCTGGCAGTACCGCGGAGTTGGATGTAGTCCGCGAGGGTTCTCGCAAAAAACTCCGAGTAACCATTGGCGCGCTGCCTGAGGACGGCCAGGAGTTGGCGGGCATGGCTACTCCGGGTGTCGAACGCAGCAGTAACCGCCTGGGGGTCAAGGTTGTCGAGCTGACCGACGAGCAAAAGAAAAGTTTGGATCTCCAGGGCGGCGTGGTCATTACCGAAGTCCAGGAAGGGCCAGCGATGTTGATCGGCCTGCGTGCCGGCGATGTGATTACCCATCTGAACAATCAGGCGATCGATTCGGCCAAGACTTTTACCGAAGTGGCTCAAGGGCTGCCGAAGAATCGCTCGGTGTCGATGCGCGTACTGCGTCAGGGGCGTGCGAGCTTCATTACTTTCAAGCTTGCGGAATAACCCGGCTGCGCAACGAAAGGGGCGATCCAGGTCGCCCTTTTTCATGCCTGCCAACAAGTGCTTGGGTGACGCATGGTTCGCTGATCGGGTACAATTCGCGGCTATTTTCGGCGGGCAGCCTGCCCGCGCCTTTTTCGAGTGTCGATCCGTGAGTGACCTGAGTCATATCCGCAATTTTTCCATCATCGCCCATATCGATCATGGCAAGTCCACCCTGGCTGACCGATTCATCCAGATGTGTGGCGGCTTGAGCGAACGTGAAATGGAAGCTCAGGTGCTCGATTCGATGGATCTGGAGCGAGAGCGCGGCATTACCATCAAAGCCCACAGCGTCACCCTGTATTACAAGGCGAATGACGGTAGAACCTATCAGCTGAATTTTATCGATACCCCCGGGCATGTCGACTTCACCTATGAGGTGAGCCGCTCGCTCGCCGCCTGCGAAGGCGCGTTGCTGGTGGTCGATGCCGGCCAGGGCGTCGAGGCACAATCGGTGGCTAACTGTTACACCGCCATCGAGCAGGGCCTGGAGGTCATGCCGGTCTTGAACAAGATGGATCTGCCTCAAGCCGATCCGGATAAGGTCAAAGACGAGATCGAACACATTATCGGTATCGATGCCACCGATGCCGTGGCTTGTAGCGCCAAGAGCGGTATGGGCGTCGACGATGTGCTCGAACGTCTGGTTGCGGTGATCCCACCACCGACCGGCGATATCGAGGCGCCCCTGCAGGCACTGATCATCGATTCCTGGTTCGATAACTACCTCGGCGTGGTCTCGCTGGTGCGCGTGCGTCACGGTCGCATCAAGAAGGGCGATAAGGTGCTGGTCAAGTCCACCGGCAAGATTCATCAAGTGGACAACGTCGGTGTCTTCACCCCTAAGCTCACCAGTACGGCCGACCTCAAGGCGGGTGAAGTGGGCTTTATCGTTGCTGGTATCAAGGATATTCACGGTGCGCCCGTGGGCGATACGCTGACGCTGTCGAGCACGCCCGATGTCGACATGCTGCCCGGTTTCAAGCGGGTCAAGCCGCAAGTGTATGCAGGCCTGTTCCCGGTCAGTTCCGACGATTTCGAGGATTTCCGTGAAGCGCTGCAAAAGCTCACTCTCAACGATGCGGCCTTGCAATACGAACCGGAAAGCTCCGATGCCTTGGGTTTCGGCTTCCGCATCGGCTTCCTCGGCATGTTGCACATGGAAATCATCCAGGAGCGTTTAGAGCGCGAGTACGACCTGGATCTGATTACCACGGCGCCGACCGTAGTGTTCGAAGTGGTGATGAAGAACGGCGAGACGTTGTATGTCGATAACCCGTCGAAGTTGCCGGATCTGTCCTCGATCGAGGACATGCGCGAGCCGATCGTGCGCGCCAATATCCTGGTGCCCCAGGAGCATCTGGGTAACGTCATCACCCTGTGTATCGAAAAGCGCGGCGTGCAGCGCGACATGCAGTTCCTCAGCAGTCAGGTGCAGGTGTCCTACGACCTGCCGATGAATGAAGTGGTATTGGATTTCTTCGACCGTCTGAAGTCGGTCAGCCGTGGCTATGCCTCCTTGGATTACAGTTTCGATCGCTTTCAATCGGCCAATCTGGTCAAGCTCGATGTGTTGATCAACGGTGAGAAGGTCGATGCCCTGGCTTTGATCGTGCATCGTGACAAAGCGCACCACAAGGGCCGTGTGCTGACTGAAAAAATGAAGGAATTGATCCCGCGGCAAATGTTCGATGTGGCGATTCAGGCCGCGATCGGTGGGCAGATCGTTGCCCGTACCACCGTCAAGGCTCTCAGAAAGAACGTATTGGCCAAGTGTTACGGCGGTGATGTGAGTCGTAAGCGCAAACTGTTGGAAAAGCAAAAGGCCGGTAAGAAACGGATGAAGCAGGTTGGTAATGTGGAGATTCCACAGGAAGCCTTCCTCGCTGTTCTCAAGGTGGATGGCTAAGGGTTTATGTCGATTAATTTTCCATTGTTATTGGTCATCGCCGTCGCGGTATGCGGTGCGCTTGCACTGTTCGACCTGATTTTTCTCGCGCCGCGCCGCCGCGCGGCTATCGCCAGCTATCACGGTCAGGTCGGCGAGCCCGACGAGGCGGTGGTCGAGCGTCTGAACAAGGAGCCGTTGCTGGTCGAGTACGGTAAGTCGTTCTTTCCGGTATTGGCTATCGTCTTGGTGTTGCGTTCTTTCCTGGTCGAGCCGTTCCAGATTCCATCGGGTTCGATGAAACCGACCCTGGCAGTGGGCGACTTTATCCTCGTTAATAAATTCGCTTACGGGATCCGTTTGCCGGTACTCGATACCAAGATCATCGAAGTGGGCGACCCACAGCGCGGCGATGTCATGGTGTTCCGTTACCCCAGCGATCCGAATATCAATTACATCAAACGTGTCATAGGTGTGCCGGGCGATCATATCGTGGTTGAGGGCAAACAGGTTTATATCAATGGCCAGGCCTTGCCGCGGCGTTTCCTATACGAGCGTCTGGACGACGAGTCCAGTGGCGAACGTATCTCGGGCGTCTATCCGACTGCGCGCTTCTACTCGGAGAAGCTGGGTGAGGTAGAGCACAATATTCGCGAACGTGATCGTGTAAGGGGCTCCGTGCGTCGGGAGTGGTTGGTGCCTTCAGGTCATTATTTCATGATGGGCGACAACCGCGATAACTCGAAGGACAGCCGCTTCTGGGAAGATCCGGTGGGGACCCCTGCCGAGCTTTCCGGGATGGTGCCGGACAAGAATATCGTCGGCAAAGCCTTCGCCGTATGGATGAGTTGGCCCGATCCGAAGTTCAGCAATCTGCCGAACTTCTCCCGTGTCGGCTTGATTCACTGAAACGCTGAATCTGTCAGGCGCTGTTCAATATGGCGCCACAGGCTATAAATAATCTTGTCTTGGCCTATATCGGGCTTTTAGCTCATTGAGAAATTGGGGCTTCATATGAAATTTGCGCAGTCGCAAAAGGGGATGTCGGTTCTTAGCTGGTTGATGGTTCTGGCTTTGGTGGCATTTTTCGCCAGCGCGGCATTCAAGGTGATTCCGCATTACCTCGACTATATGTCGCTGGAGAAAATTATCACTTCGGTAGAAACCGATGAGGCCCTGGAAATACGTTCCATAAATGAATTCTATGGCCATGTATCTAGGGGGATGGAGGTCAATAGTATTCGGGATTTGAATCCGAAAGACATTCTTGTGGTGAAAATCGAAAACAACGAATTCCAGGCCCATCTGCAATATGAAAGGCGCGAACCTCTTATTAAAAATATCGATCTGGTAGTTAACTTCGATAAAGAATTCCGCGTGCGTATGCCGTGAGTGCTTCGTTAGCCCGTCTCGAGCGGCAGCTCGGTCACACGTTCAAAGACCAAGAGCTGATGATCCTGGCGTTGACTCACCGCAGCTTTGCCGGGCGCAATAATGAGCGTCTAGAGTTCCTCGGCGATGCAATCCTCAACTTCGTCGCCGGCGAGGCGTTGTTCGAGCGCTTTCCCATGGCGCGCGAAGGCCAGTTGTCGCGCCTGCGGGCGCGCTTGGTCAAAGGCGAGACCTTGGCCATCCTGGCTCGTGGTTTCGATTTGGGTGAATACCTGCGCTTGGGCTCCGGGGAGCTGAAAAGTGGCGGTTTTCGCCGTGAGTCGATCCTTGCCGATGCTCTCGAAGCGCTGATCGGCGCCATCTATCTGGATGCCGGCATGGCTGTGGCGCGCGAGCGGGTATTGGCTTGGTTGACCAACGAATTGGAAAGCCTGACCCTGGTCGATACCAATAAGGATCCGAAAACCCGTTTGCAGGAATTTCTGCAGTCGCGCGCCTGCGATCTGCCTCGTTACGAGGTGGTGGATATCCAGGGCGATCCGCATTGCCGGACATTCGTCGTCGAATGCCAGATCACCTTACTCAACGATAAAACCCTGGGCCAGGGCGCGAGCCGCCGTATCGCCGAACAGGTCGCGGCGGCCGCTGCCTTGATCGCCCTGGGTGTGGAGAATGGCCATGACTGATTCACCTGCAACACGCTGTGGCTATGTCGCCATCGTTGGCCGGCCCAACGTCGGCAAGTCGACTCTGCTCAACCATATCCTCGGGCAAAAGCTGGCGATTACCTCGCGCAAGCCGCAGACCACCCGGCACAATATGCTTGGGATCAAGACCGAAGGTGAGGTCCAGGCGATTTACGTGGATACCCCCGGTCTGCACAAGAACAACGAGAAAGCCCTCAACCGCTATATGAACAAGAACGCTTCGTCGGCGCTGAAAGACGTCGACGTGGTGATCTTCGTGGTCGACCGTACCCGCTGGACCGATGAGGATCAAATGGTCCTGGAGCGCGTGCAATATGTGCAGGGGCCGGTAATCCTGGCGATCAACAAGACCGATCGTATCGAGGATAAAGCCGAGCTGATGCCGCACCTCGAGTGGTTGGCGAGCCAGTTGCCGAACGCCGAGATAGTGCCGGTCTCCGCGCAGCAGGGGCATAACCTGGACACTCTGGAGAAGCTGGTTGGCGAGCGTTTGCCGGAAGGTGTGCATTTCTTTCCGGAAGATCAGGTCACCGATCGCTCCAGCCGCTTCTTCGCCGCCGAGCTGGTGCGCGAGAAGATCATGCGCCAGCTCGGTGCGGAGTTGCCGTACCAGATCACCGTGGAGATCGAGGAGTTCAAGCGCGACGGGCGCATCCTGCATATCCACGCGCTGATCCTGGTCGAGCGCGACGGGCAGAAGAAAATCATCATTGGCGAAAAGGGCGAGCGGATCAAACGCATCGGCCAGGAAGCGCGCAAGGACATGGAGGTGATGTTCGACTCCAAGGTCATGCTCAACCTCTGGGTCAAGGTCAAAGGCGGTTGGTCGGATGACGAGCGCGCCTTGCGTTCCCTGGGTTACGACAATATTTGAGTCGCTCGGGCGTCAACCGACGCCCACCTCTTCGAGCAATCCCAGCCATGCTTGCGCTTAGCCAGCCTGCCTATGTACTGCACAGCCGCGCTTATCGCGAGAGCAGCGCGCTGGTCGATTTACTCACCCCGCAAGGTCGCTTGCGCGCAGTGCTGCGCGGTGCGCGGGGCAAGGCGGGAACCTTGGCGCGCCCCTTCATTCCCATCGAAGTCGAACTCCGTGGGCGCGGTGAGTTGAAGAATATCGGGCGGCTGGAGGCTGCCGGCATTCCCAATCTGTTGATGGGCGAGGCGCTATACAGCGGTCTCTACCTGAACGAGTTGTTGATCCGCCTGCTGCCCGCGCAAGACCCCTACCCGGCGATCTTCGAGCATTACGCGCTGACCGTTCTGGCCCTGACCCAGGGGCGCGCGCTGGAGCCTCTATTACGCGCTTTCGAATGGCGTTTGCTGGACGAACTGGGCTATGGTTTCGCCCTCGATCATGATTGCCATGGTCAGCCCGTTACCGCCGGACGCCTCTATCGGCTGCAGGTCGATTCCGGTCTGGAGCCTGTCGAACAATTTCAGCCGGGGGTGTTTCAAGGCGGCGACCTGCTCGCCATGGCCAAGGCCGATTGGGCCGCCCCGGGAGCCCTGTCCGCAGCCAAGCGCCTGATGCGTCAGGCCCTGGCGCCCCATTTAGGCGGCCGACCGTTGGTCAGTCGCGAGTTATTCATGACCCTTAAGGAGCCGAGCCGTGACTGATGCCAATCGAATTTTGTTGGGCGTGAATATCGACCATGTGGCGACCCTGCGCCAAGCCCGCGGCACGCGTTATCCCGACCCGGTGAAGGCTGCCCTGGACGCCGAGGAAGCGGGTGCCGACGGTATTACCGTGCACCTGCGCGAGGATCGCCGGCATATTCAGGAGCGTGATGTGCGGCTGCTCAAGGAGGTGTTGCAGACGCGGATGAATTTCGAAATGGGCGTCACCGAGGAGATGCTCGTATTCGCCGAAAGCATCCGGCCGGCGCACGTCTGTCTGGTGCCGGAGACCCGTCAGGAGCTGACCACCGAAGGCGGCTTGGACGTCGCCGGACAAGAGGCGCGGATCGCTGCGGCAGTGGCGCGCTTGAGCAAGACCGGCTGCGAGGTTTCGCTGTTCATCGACCCGGACGAGCGACAGATCGAAGCCTCGAAGCGCGTCGGTGCGCCGGCGGTCGAGTTGCATACCGGACGTTATGCCGATGCTCATACGCCCGAAGAGGCGGCCCGCGAGCTGGCGCGGATTCGCGATGGCGTGGCTTGTGGGCTGGCCCATGGCCTGATTGTCAATGCCGGCCATGGCCTGCACTACCATAACGTCGAGCCGGTGGCTGCGATTGCCGGCATCAACGAGCTGAATATCGGCCACGCCCTGGTCGCCCATGCGCTGTTCGTCGGTTTCAAACAGGCCGTGGCGGAAATGAAGCAATTGATAGTCGCGGCGGCCAATCGCGGGTAGAAGCCCCGTGGGGTGGATGGGTAGAGCTTCAGCTACGCGCCCTGATCCACCCTAGGGTTTACGCGCCACCAACACGGCGCGGCTCGGCGCCGGTAATCCTTCCAGCGTGCGGCTATGGTCGGCCGGGTCGAGAAAGTCCGGCAGCGATTGAAAACGCATCCACTCGGTGGCGCGTTGCTCCTCGACCGAGGTGGTATTGACGTCGACACAGCGCACATCGACGAAGCCGGCGCGGCGCAGCCACAACTCCAATGCCGGTACCGAGGGCAGGAACCAGACGTTGCGCATCTGCGCATAACGATCCTCGGGGACCAGTACCTGCTGGGCATCTCCTTCCACCACCAGGGTTTCCAGGACCAGTTCGCCGTCCTTGAGCAGGCAATCCTTCAGATCCAGCAGATGATCGATGGGCGAGCGGCGGTGATAGAGCACGCCCATGGAAAACACCGTGTCGAAGCCTTGCAGCTTGGCCGGCAGCTCTTCGAAGGCCAGCGGCAGATGCCAAACCGGCAGATCGGGCAAGTAGTTCTTCATCGCCAGGAATTGGCAGAGGAACAGCCAGTTCGGGTCGATCCCGACCACGCTGGCGGCGCCGGCGCCAAGCATTCGCCACATGTAGTAGCCGTTGCCGCAGCCGACATCCAGCACGCGCTTGCCGGTCAGGTCGAGGTAAGGCGCGACGCGCTGCCACTTCCAGTCCGAACGCCACTCGGTATCCACGTGCACGCCGAACAGCTCGAACGGGCCTTTGCGCCAGGGAATCAACCCTTGTAGCGCGCTTTTCAGTTCGGCGCGGGTGGCTTCATCGCAGGGGCCGTCGAAGGTGAAGGCATCGAGCAGCTGCAGTCGTTCGACGCTCAGGGCGGGCAGTGCCTGAACGGCGCCGTACCAGCGCTGCAGGTCGCCATGGCCGATCGCCAGTTTGGCGTCGATTTGCCCCGGTAAGCCGGCGGACCAATCTTGCAGCGGCGTGCCTGCCAACTGAGCTTGCAGGGCATCGAGGTCGAGTCGGTTGATCATGGCAAGGCAATCAAGGAGGCGAAGTTAAGGCACTGGAACCAAGGCACCACCTTGCTGAAGCCAGCGGCCAGCAGGCGCTCACGGTGCTGCTCCAGACTGTCCGGGAGCATGACTTTTTCGATGGCGCTGCGCTTCTGAGCGATTTCCAGTTCGCTGTAGCCATTCGCCCGTTTGAAGGCGATATGCAGATCGCCGAGCAAGCGATGCTGCTCGTCGTCCTCGAAGCGCAGTTTCTCCGAGAGGATCAGCGCGCCGCCCGGCAGCAGCGCCTGGCGGATGCGTGTGAGTAGTGCGAGGCGCTGTTCCGGTTGGATGAATTGCAGGGTGAAATTCAAGGCCACCAGCGAGGCGGGCTGTAACTCCAGGCCGAGGATATCGGCCTCGATCACTTCCACCGGCAGCAACTCCTGAAACATCGAGTCCTGGGCATGCAGGTATTCGCGGCAGCGCTCGACCATGGCGCGGGAGTTGTCGACCGCTATCACTCGGCAATCTTCGATCTGCACGTGGCGGCGCAGGGCTTGGGTGACGGCGCCCAGGGAACTGCCCAGGTCATAAAGCAGGCTGTGTGGCTGTGCGAACTGCCCGGCCAGCACGCCGATATTCTCGACTATCGTCGGATACCCGGGCACCGAGCGCTTGATCATGTCCGGGAATACCCGCACCACGTCTTCGTTGAAGGCGAAGTCCGGCACCTGGGACAGGGGCTGGGCAAACAGGCGGTCGGGTTGTTCGGTCACGTTGGCGGCGCACATATCGAGGAGGGCCGGCAATTTTAGCGGGAAAGTCGCGCAGCGACGACTGCTTGTCGCTTTCCCGCGAGTGCCGGCGGCTACTTCCTCAATTGATCGGAAAAGAATTCGCCGGCGCCCTGCAACGGACCGAGAGGATTGCGCTTGACCTCGTAACGACGGATGTTCGGTTCGCCATTGCTGACCTTGTGCACCAGCACCTCATCGACCAGGACGAACACCGCACGGAACACCCAGCCCTGGAGTTCGCGTTTTTTGCGGAAGTTGAAAGCATCGGCCCAAAAATTACCAACCCGTTGGGTGTCGGTCTTGTTGAACTCGAAGGCGTAACCCACGCAACGGTCCTTGGCTTCGAGACACTTCAGCAGGCCATCGGGTAGGTACTCGATAGGAACGTTCGGTTGTACGAACATCAGGCGCAGGTCGATAAAAGAGAGCATCTTGCCGTTGCCTTCGGCCAGTGGGTCGAAGCCCAGAGCGAAGAGTTCGGAGCGGGTGGTGATGCCGGTCGCTGCCTGGGAGTAGCGTATTTCCGCATCGAGGTAGTCATCGAAAGGGGACAGTGCTTCTTCCCGCTCGCTGGGAAGCAGACTGCTACAACCCGATAGCCATACCAGCATGAGGAGCAGGCCAACTGCATGCCTAGTGTCCTTCATGATGTTTTTCCTGAGTTGTGTGTGTCTACTTCCTATAGTTCATTTATCGTCCTTGCGCTTGCCGAGCATGCCGTCGACAGGGCGAGCGGCTCGTTGGCGCGACGGGTGTGTATTGCAACGATGGCATGCCATGCGGGCGCGCGAATATCGCGCGTCGGAGCAGTCGGCGAGGGTTATGGGTGGGCTGGTGTCAGCGCGCTTTAATGGCGCAGTCGAAGGTTTTTGCCGGTGCCACCTCGGTTTCCCAAGGACGTTGATAGGCCAGCCGCAGATGGCCCGTGCCAGCCTGCTTGACGTTGAAACGCCAGGTCGAAAGACCGGCGCTGCCCACCAGTCCAGCGTCCTCGGGGTTGCTATAAACCTCGGGGCCCAGGCTTTCGAGCACCGTTTCGGCGCCATCGTTTAGCACCCAGCGAAAGCCCGTGGTGGGGTTGCTTGGTAGCGTCAGCATCAGCAGTTGGCCGCTGCTCAGGTGCAGCGGGCATTGACTTTGTTTCTGCACGATCAGGCTGTCGGGGCTGTGGGCACAACCGGTCAGCAAGGCCAGGCCTAGGATTGGCAGCAAGCGCAGGGAGGTCATCGGCGGACTCCTTTGTCGATCAGAAATTGCTGGGCTTGGGCGGTCGTTCTGGCGGGGCTGGATGCTGCCGCCCCCCGTCAGGCTCGATATGCTTCGGGATCACCTCGCCCGATTGCGCCTAGCATAGCCGCAGTGTGCGCCCAAACCTAACCCGCGAGGTGCTCAGGATATATGGCTCAGAGGGCGATCTGTTTGGCGAACGACATACGCAGGCGCTGCAGGTGCTCCTCGATCGGCGGGCTGAGCAGCGCGAAGCAGTCGTTGGGCGCCAGGCGTACCTGCGGCGCGTCGATCAGCTCGTCTTGCAGGCGCAGCAGCAGACCGCGCAAGGGCTCGGGGGTTTCGGGATGCTTGAGGCGCTGGCAGAGCAAATGCATCTGCATCTTCAACCCTGCGGGGCAGCGCGTGTAATTGGCCGCACGCACCGCCAAGCCGCGCAGGCGCGCCAGGTCTTCGAGGGTGTGACAGGCCGCGGCAAGCCCTTGCAGTTGCGGCTGATCCGCCATGCGTAGGCGGTCTTCCAACTGTTCGATGACGATCAGCAGTGCTTCGATCATCTGACAATGCGCCTCGAAGTCCGCCGGTTTCCGGCGTAATTGCGGCCAGTCCTGATGCAGCGGCGCCAACTGCAGGCTTTCGCCTGGCCAGTTGAGCCAAAGCAGATCGAGTTCGCGGGCGAGGGCATTACGTTGGCTGACGCTGGCGATGTCCGTCTGCGCGCCGAGGCCGCGATGCTTTTGTACTGCAGGCAACAATTCGAGGGCGCGCTGTAAGGTGGCGCATTGTAATTGATTGAGGGTTTGCCGATGACGGTGCGCGGCACGTCGGGTGAGCCATTGGCCGAGGACGAAAAGCCCCAGGGCCAGGCCCAGGGCGATGCTGAGTTCCATCGATTGTTCCTTGCACGGATAGGCCGTACAGGCTTAGCAACTCTCCTGCCAGTTACTACCTGCGCGCAAATAGGGCGTCCTGGGGCGTATATGGGGCGCTCTGCTGCCCTGTTTTTGTGCGCCCGCATTCGATGGCGGCCGTTTTGGTGCGTTGGCGGCTAAATGCTGGCCACTTGTCGTGCGGGCTGCTGTTTTTGGCGACAAAAGGTTAAAGTTCGGTTACCAGAACTTTCGGTTACCGCCATGCTCAAAGCCCGCCTGCTGCACCTCGATCATCAGGCCCACGAACACACCCACGATCACCACCAGTTGGTGCTGTCGTTGTCCGGGCGTGCGGAATTCGAGGTCAATGGCCGTGGCGGTGAAGTTTGTCGCATGCGCGCTTGTTTGGTGCCTGGTGATGCCGATCACCAGTTCGCCGGTATCGGCGATAACCGTATGCTGATCGTCGATCTCAACGAACAGGGCACCTCCAGCGAAGATCTGGAATTGCTCACCCACCTGTTCGAGACCCCGCGCTACCCGCAGTTGGATGTGGATTTTCAGCATCTGCTCAGTTATGCCGGTGCCGAGCTCGAGCGTTATGGCAGCGATCCGATGCTGGCGCGCTCCCTTGGCGGGGTGCTGTTGCGGGCCCTGCACCTGCGCTTGTTCGGCGAGCAGGCGCAGCGGGCCACCGGGCCGCTCGACCTGGAACGGCTGGATGCCTTTATCCTGGACAACCTGGCGCGGCGCATCAGCGTCGCCGAGCTGGCGCAAGTCGCTTGCCTCAGCCCCAGTCACTTTCATGCCCAGTTCAAGGACAGCGTCGGCCTGACCCCGCACCAATACCTGCTGAAATCCCGTCTCGACCTCGCCGCGCGCCTGCTCCGTGAAAGCGGCATGCCCCTGATCCGCATTGCCGAAGAGTGCGGTTTCTCCAGCCAAAGCGCCTTGACCAATGCCATGCGCCGTTACCTCGGCCTGACGCCTAAACGCCTGCGTAGCGCCGATTAGTCGCCATCGCCAGCAAGCCCCCGGTTAAAGTACTTTCCGCACCTGCGCCAGGGCGATCAAAAGGCTTTGTTAAATGGCAGGCAATTTCCATAGCCCCGCTAAGTGAGGCTGAAACCTGCCGGTACCGCCTTGCGGCGTGCGCGGTACAACAGCCCGGCCCAGACCCACAGGGCCAGTTCCAGGGCGAACGACCAATGCAGTAGAAAGTTCAGCCACCAGGGCTTGTAGAGCGCCGGCACGCTGAACAGGGCATAGGGCTGGTCGACGAAGGGGGCGAACCACCAGATATCGCCGACGATACTGTCGAGCAGCATATGCAACATGCCCATCATGGCGAAGGCCACGGCCAGCGGTGCCACCCGGCTATTTCGGCGCAGGCGCAACAGCAACAGGCTGAGTAACAGCAGGCCCAGCCATACCAGAGGCCAGTGGCTGAAATAGCTGTGATGGTGATGTTGGCGCTGATCGACCAGGTGGAAGTAGAGCATGTCCAGGTCGGGGGCGATCCCGCCGAACACTCCGGCGAGAATAAATGCCCTGGCCGAGATGTGGTCGGCGAGTAGCCTGCCGTGCAACAGCGCGCTGGCGATATAGGCGCCCGGTGCATGTCCGATGATCATGATTTTCCATCCCTGGCCAAGTGCGCAGTGAACCCGCGCGATAGTGGCGCGAGTCTGCGTGAGGCACAGGCATGAGTAAAGGCGCACGCATGGCAGGTCTTGCGTGCGCGGGCGCTCGGTGGCGCCGTGGCGGGAAATCAGGCCCGCTGCATGCCTTGCAGGGCGATCGCTTCGCGCGCCAGGCGCAATTGATCGGCGTCCTGATTCATCCGGTGGATCACATTGAACAGTTGCTGTTTGAGCAGTTCGTCGCCGATGCGTTCCGCTGCGCGCATTACCGCGATGGCGGCTGCTTCGTTGTTGTCGGCGACCAGGTCCAGCGTCTTGCACAGATTTCTCGTGATACGGCTCACCGGCACACCCTCCTAAAATCGAGTAGGCACTTTAGAACAGCCCCATTTCGTTTTTGTTGCAGCGTTGCGCTGCCTTGCCGACGACTCGCATGCCGCTGTTTAGACGGCTTTCAGCGAAGGGTATCGGCAATCGCGTGGATGTCTTCGCGATGGTCGACGATCATTCTCAATTCGCCGTTTTCGCCGATGGAATCCTGCGGCGGAAACAGCTTGCGGTAAGCGGCCAACTCCTGCAGTGGCGGCAGCCCGACATCGATATGGCGTTCTTTCAGGGCGTGGTAAAGCGCCAGATTGACCAAATCGAGCAGGTCGATACGCGGTCCGCCGCTGCATTGCCAGTTACCGGCCTCGCGGGTCACCTCGATGTACTCGCTGTCCACCGCCCATTTCTTCAGCACGATAATGCCGAGGGACTTGCTGTATTCGCGGCACAGTTTGCCGTACAGCTGTTGGTCGGGTGGCGTGCTCGCATCCCGAAACGCCGAGAGCACGGCCAGGGTGCCGACTTCGCTGAGCAGGCTGGCGAGCAAGGCGTGCTGCGGCGTCACATGGCCGAGTAGACGCGCCAGCAGGGCGCTGGTGCTGGCCTTGAGCACCAGCCGGCTCCAGGCTTCGACGAACAGGCGTTTATGCGCCGGGCTGTGCAGGGTGAACAGACTCTTGATGCTGTGCACCATGGTGATGCGATCGACTTCGCCCATGCCGAGCAGGATGATCACTTCGCTCAGGGTTTTCGGTGCGTGGCTGTGCCGATACAGGGCGCAGGAGGCGTGCTTCATCAGCAGCGCGCTGAGCGCCGGGTCGCGGCTGATCAGGCGCACCAAGGCGGTCATCGGCACCTGCGCATCGCCCAGGGCGCGACGGATATCCAGGGTGATGGTCGGCAGGCTGGGCAGCTGCTCCTCGCCCTGCATCAGCTGCGAAACGACCCGTCGATAGATCGAATACTCGGAAACTTCGCCCGCCAGGGTGTCCGTGCTCAAGATTTCGCGCTCCTGCCGTTTTTCGACAGTGTAGGCAGCGCGCCGGTACTTGGCCTTGCAGGCGATCAGTGGCAGTCAGAGGTTGTGAAAATATCGAGCGCCGTAGCGAGAGCGTCTCCAGGTGTTCGCGGCAAGGCGCGCGTTTTTTCACAACCTCTCAGTGCCTTTTCGCCTTGCGGATACGCAAGGCGATGCCGCCGATGATCGCCAACGCCGCCGGCCCGAGTACGCTGGCGGCCATTTCCGGCGAGAACGCGATGCCCAGGCTGTGCAAGCCCTCGACGCCGAGTTTGAACAGGCTGAGCAGGTAATAGCTGATAGCGATGATCGACAGGCCTTCGACCGCCTTCTGGATCTTGATCTGGGTATTGGCGCGGGTATTGAGGCTGCGCAGGATCTCCGAATTCTGCTCCTCTACCTCGACCTGGACGCGGGTTTGCAGCAGTTCGCCGAGGTTGGCCACGCTCTGCCCCAGGCGCAACAGGCGTTGTTCGGTCACCGCGCAGTAACGCACCGTGGGTTTGAAACGCCGCTCGATGAATACGCCGAGGCGTTGGCAGTCGCCAACATGGCTTTCGCGCAGTTCGGTGATGCGCTCGAACACCAGTTGCGCGTAGGCCTCGGCGGCGCTGAAGCGTTGCCGGTGGATCGCGGTGTTGCGCACCAGGGTGGCGGAGAGCAGGGCGATATCGCTGAGCAGTTGCTTGGCATTGCTGCTGCCGGGGTCGGCATTGCGGTCGGACAGTTTCGCCAATTGCTGGTCGTATGCCTTGAGTTGGCGATCCACGGTCTGCGCCACCGGCAGCGTCAGCGAGGCCATCATGCGATAGGTTTCGATTTCCAGCAGGCGGCGGATCATCCGCCCGAGGCGATAAGCGTTGAGCGCGCGGTTGACCAGCAGGATGCGGTTACGCCCGTCCGCGGTGAGCTGGAAGTCGCTCCACACCGTGGCATCGCCGCCGCCGATATGCGAGCCGGCCGGGTCCTTGAAACCGTAGCGGGCGTTATGGCCTTCCCAGTGTTGTTCCGACTCCACGAGGATCTGCACGGCATTGATGATCAGTTGCCGGTAGGGCTCGATCAGCGCCGCCAACGCCTCCGGCAGGGCCGGCCAGAATTCGCCGTTGGCTTGCTTGGGCAGCATCAACGTCAGGGTGAAGAATTCGGCATGCCGTTCCCACTTCAGCGGGCCGCCATCCATTTGCACCAGGCCCTGGGCGGTGCCGGGCGGCCAGGGCGCCGGGGCGCGCTCGGCCAGCGCGGCGATCACCGCTTCGCTGACGCCGCTCTGGTCGAGCAGGGCGATATGAAAGACATGCGCCGGCTCGTTGAAATACAGCGAGGGGCGGGCATGCAGTTCGTTATGCAGAGCGGTTCTTTGCGGATGCATAGGTGGAGTCTGCGCGGCCAAAAGGAATGCAGCAGTGACGCAGCCGATGCTCGGGGTGTCACGCCGAGCCGCGCTTTCGCGGTTTTTCAAACGAATGTTCGCGAGAAGTTCCCGGCGCTGGAGCTTTTCGCAAAAACTCCAGAGTTTTCAGCAAGAAGCTGTCATCGCTCTGCCACTAAATTCAGTCACTCACTGAAGCGATGCGCAGGTTTTGGCCAATTTGTAATTGGTCGGACCGGCGAAGCTGCGCTAGACCGATAACAATACACTCCACAAGAGGATGGGCGTGATGTTCAAAGCCAGTCACGTCTTGCAGAGCGAGTTCCTTAATCGGATCTCCGACGCCAAGGCCGCCGATTTTTTCCCTGTCATCAGCGCTAATTACAGCGTTGACGAGGCAGCCTATCTCACTGAGCTCCTCGAGCTCGCCGATCCCGGTGAAGCCGGCATCGAGGCTATCCGCCGCGGTGCCCGTACCCTGATTCAGGACGTACGTAGCCGGGACAATGCCGTCGATACCCTCGACGCACTGCTTCGTCAGTACAGCCTCGATACCCAGGAAGGGCTGATGCTCATGTGCCTGGCCGAGGCTTTGCTGCGCGTGCCGGACGCCGCCACCGCCGACGCGCTGATCCGTGACAAGCTGAACGCCGCCGAATGGGAACGCCACCTCGGCAAGAGCGACAGCGTGCTGGTCAATTTCGCCGCCTGGGGCCTGGTGATGACCGGCAAGGTGGTCGACCCGGAAACCGCCGACGGTCGCCCGAAAAACGTCCTCGGTCGCCTGATCCAACGTTCCGGCGAGCCGGTGATCCGCGCCGCGATGAACCAGGCGATGAAGCTGATGGGCAAGCAGTTCGTGCTTGGCCGCAACATCGCCGAAGCGCTGAAGAACGGCCGCCCGGAACGCGAAAAGGGCTACACCTATTCCTTCGACATGCTCGGCGAAGCGGCACTCACCGCGGAAGACGCCGAGAAGTACATGGCCGACTACCGCAAGGCCATCGACACCGTCGGTGCCGAAGGACCGGTCGGGCCGGGACCGAAGCCGTCGATCTCGATCAAACTGTCCGCACTGCACCCGCGCTACGAAGTGGCCCAGCGTGAACGTGTGCTGACCGAACTGTTCGCCAATGTGCTGGAACTGGCCGTGCGGGCGCGCAAGCTGGGCGTCGGCATCTCGGTGGACGCCGAAGAGGCCGATCGTCTCGAACTGTCGCTGGAACTCTATGAAAAGCTGATGCGCGATCCGGCCCTCAAGGGTTGGGGCGAGTTCGGCCTGGTGGTGCAGGCGTATTCCAAGCGCTGCTTGCCGGTGCTGGTGTGGCTGACCCTGCTGGGCAGGGAACTCGGCGAGAAGATGCCGCTGCGCCTGGTCAAGGGCGCGTACTGGGACACCGAGATCAAGCAGTGTCAGGTCCAGGGTCTGGACGGTTATCCGGTGTTCACCCGCAAGGAAGGCACCGATACCTCCTACCTCGCCTGCGCGCGTTTCCTGCTGTCGGAGTTCACCCGCGGGGTGATCTACCCGCAGTTCGCCAGCCATAACGCGCACACCGTAAGCTGCATCCTGGCGATCGCCGCCGAGCAGAAGCAGCCGCGCGACTTCGAATTCCAGCGCCTGCACGGTATGGGTGACGCGCTCTACGACACCGTCCTGGAAAAGCACCGCAAGACCGTGCGCATCTATGCCCCGGTCGGCGCGCACAAGGACCTGCTGCCGTATCTGGTACGGCGTCTGCTGGAGAACGGCGCGAACTCCTCGTTCGTGCACCAGTTGGTCGATCCGAATACGCCGATCGAGTCGCTGCTCGACCATCCGGTAACCCAACTGCGTGCGTGCAGAACCCTCGGCAACGACAAAATTCCTCTCCCACCTGCGCTGTTCGGCAGTGCGCGGAAAAATTCTCAAGGCCTAAACATGAATATTCAGCACACCTGGGCCGAGCTCGAGCTCGCCTACAAGCCGCACCTGTCCCGTCAATGGCAAGCCGCCCCGGTGATCAACGGCGAGAAGCTCGCCGGCACCGTGCAGGACGTACGCTGCCCTTACGAGCTGAGCAAGGTGGTCGGTAGCGCCCAGTTCGCCACTGCCGCCCAGGCGGCCGACGCCCTGAACGTGCTGCACGCGGCCTGGCCGCGCTGGAACTCCACCGCCATCGACAGCCGCGCGAGCATCTTCGAGCGCCTGGCCGACCTGCTCGAAGCCAACCGCGCCGAGTTGATGGCGCTGTGCACCGTGGAAGCCGGCAAGTCCATGCAGGACGGCATCGACGAAGTGCGCGAGGCGGTGGATTTCTGCCGTTACTACGCCCAGCAGGCACGTCTGCGTCTGGGCCGCGAAGAGCTGCAAGGGCCGACCGGCGAGCGCAACGAGCTGTTCCATGAAGGCCGCGGCATCTTCGTCTGCATCAGCCCGTGGAACTTCCCGTTGGCGATCTACCTGGGGCAGATCACCGCCGCCCTGGTCGCCGGCAACTGCGTACTGGCCAAACCGGCCGAGCAGACCAGTTTGATCGCCGCGCGCGCTCTGGAACTGATGTTCGAAGCCGGCCTGCCGAAGGATGTCATCGCCTTCCTGCCGGGCGACGGCGCCACCCTGGGCGGCGTATTCTGCCGCGATGCCCGCGTCGCCGGCGTGTGCTTCACCGGCTCGACCGACACCGCGCGCATCATCAACCGTCAGCTGGCCGAGAAAGCCGGCCCGATCGCCGCGCTGATCGCCGAAACCGGCGGGCAGAACGCGATGATCGTCGACTCCACCGCGCTGCCTGAGCAAGTGGTCAAGGATGCCGTGCAATCGGCCTTCACCAGCGCCGGTCAGCGTTGCTCGGCGCTACGCGTGCTCTACGTGCAGAGCGATATCGCCGAGCGCGTGCTGGATCTGCTCAAGGGCGCCATGGCCGAGCTGAAAGTCGGCCCGACCCACCTGCGCGAAAGCGATGTCGGTCCGGTGATCGACGCCGAAGCCAAGGCCGGCCTCGAAGCGCATATCGCCCACCTCAAGGGCGAGGGCAAGCTGATCGCCGAAACCCAGCTGCCGGCCGGCCTGGATGGTCACTTCGTCGCCCCGGTGGCGTTCGAGATCAGCGGTATCGCCGAGCTGCAGAAAGAGAACTTCGGCCCCATCCTGCATGTCGTGCGCTTCGACGCCCGCGATCTGGAGCAGGTGGTCGCCGCGATCAACGGCACCGGCTACGGCCTGACCCTCGGCGTGCACAGCCGCAACGAGGAAACCGCCGCGCGCATCGAAGCGCTGGCGCGGGTCGGCAACCTCTATGTCAACCGCAACCAGATCGGCGCGGTGGTCGGCGTGCAACCGTTCGGCGGCTGCGGCCTGTCCGGCACCGGCCCGAAAGCCGGTGGCCCGAGCTACCTGCTGCGTTTCGTCAACGAACGCACCACCTCGGTCAACACCACTGCAGTGGGCGGCAACGCCTCGCTGTTGTCGCTGGGCGACGAGTAACAGGTTACAGGCGGGCAGCGGTCTTCGGACTGCTGCCCGTTGTTGTATTGGAGTGCTTACCACTCCGAGCAGGTAAGGCGGTTTTTCCGGGGCGGGTATTGGGCGGGGTCTCAACCACCGGGTTTCTGGAATGCGGCACTACCGAGATGAAGGGTTCGCCACGCGGGCCTGCATCGCCAACATTGGTTTCGGGTGCGTGCCCGTTGCTTGAATAACAACAAACGAAAGGGGCATCCTCAGTGAATGCTAGTACTCCCATGCTTGTCACCTTCGTGGTGTACATCGCAGCGATGGTACTGATAGGCCTGTTCGCCTACATGCGTACCAAAAATCTTTCCGATTACATCCTCGGCGGCCGTAGTCTCGGCAGCTTCGTTACCGCGCTGTCCGCAGGCGCCTCCGATATGAGCGGTTGGCTGCTGATGGGCTTGCCCGGCGCCGTGTACATGTCCGGTCTGTCGGAAGGCTGGATCGCCATCGGTCTGATCGTCGGCGCCTACCTGAACTGGCTGTTCGTCGCCGGCCGTCTGCGCGTGCAGACCGAGCACAACGGCAACGCTCTGACCCTGCCGGACTACTTCACCCACCGCTTCGAAGACAGCAGCCGCGTGCTGCGTATCTTCTCCGCGCTGGTGATTCTGGTGTTCTTCACCATCTACTGCGCCTCGGGCGTGGTGGCCGGTGCACGGCTGTTCGAAAGCACCTTTGGCATGTCTTACGAGACCGCCCTCTGGGCCGGTGCTGCGGCGACCATTGCCTACACCTTTATTGGCGGTTTCCTCGCGGTGAGTTGGACCGACACCGTGCAGGCCACGCTGATGATTTTCGCCTTGATCTTCACCCCGATCGTGGTGCTGATCGCCACCGGTGGCGCGGATACCACGTTTGCCGCAATCGAACTGAACGACGCCACCAACTTCGACATGCTCAAGGGCGCGACCTTTGTCGGCGTGATTTCGCTGATGGCCTGGGGGCTGGGCTATTTCGGCCAGCCGCACATCCTGGCGCGTTTCATGGCGGCTGACTCGGTGAAATCGATTCCGGCGGCCCGACGCATCTCCATGACCTGGATGATCCTGACACTCGCGGGTGCCGTGGCCGTTGGCTTCTTCGGCATCGCTTACTTCTCCGCCAACCCGGCCCTTGCCGGCGCGGTAACGGAAAACCCCGAGCGGGTCTTTATCGAATTGGCCAAGCTGCTGTTCAATCCGTGGATCGCCGGCATCCTGTTGTCCGCCATTCTTGCCGCGGTAATGAGCACCCTGAGCTGCCAGTTGTTGGTCTGCTCGAGCGCCCTGACCGAGGACTTCTATAAGGCTTTCCTGCGTAAAGATGCTTCGCAGATCGAGCTGGTCTGGGTCGGCCGTGCCATGGTGCTGCTGATCGCGGTCGTCGCCATCATGCTGGCGGCCAACCCGGAAAACCGCGTGCTGGGCCTGGTGTCCTATGCCTGGGCTGGGTTCGGTGCTGCCTTCGGTCCTGTGGTAATCCTTTCGCTGGTCTGGAAGGGCATGACCCGCAACGGCGCGCTGGCGGGCATGCTGCTCGGCGCGATCACCGTGATTTTGTGGAAGAACCTCTTCGGCTGGACCGGCCTGTACGAAATCATTCCCGGCTTCATCCTGGCCACAATCGGCATCCTGGTCTTCAGCCGCATCGGCAATGCACCGAGCGCCTCCATGATCAAACGCTTCGAAGATGCGGAAAAGGAATACCAGGCGGTCTGATTGCCTGGCATGAACTGCGGTAACTGGTCTGGTCGGCCAGTTGCCGCGCAAGTTGACCTGAACCCATTCACCCTGCCCACGGTCGGTCGTCTGTGGGTGGGTATCCTTAGCCGGAATTCATTGCTGATGCCCAGCTAAGGGCTCTCCCACGACCCGATAGGGCTTCGCCGATCCATACCTGCTGGTATTGGATCGGCTTTTTTTTGGCTATGTCCCAGCTATCTGTTGCATGCAGCCATGCCCTGGAGGAGCCAGCTTGCTGTGGTTCGGCACTCCGACGATGCGGTTGGGCTTGGATCGCCAGCAAGCTGGCTTCTACCGACGGTGTGTGCACTTTCGCACTGCTGAACGGCAGGCTCGTAGGGTGCGCCGTGCGCACCAGGAATCTACGCCGACGCCGGTGCGCAGGGCGCACTCTACGAAGTCATTCAGCGCCGATACCTGCATGCGGTACCGGACATGATCTTTGGGGTCTGGGTGAAACCAATGATCGGCTTCAGAAGCGGTCGACCCGATATGGCTGCGGGTCGATGGTCGGCGTGGTTCCGGCCATCAGATCGACTACCAATTCCGCGCTGATCGCCGCCTGGGTCAGGCCCAGGTGCTGATTGCCGAAGGCGAACAGCAGGCGGTCGTGTCGCGGGTGACGGTCGATCACCGGCAGCGAGTCGGGCAGGGTGGGGCGGTGGCCCATCCATTCGCGGCAGCTCAGCGCGGGATCGGCGAGCGCCGGAACAAGCGCCTGGCTGTGTCGGCGCAGGGTTGTGAAGCGGCGGGCAATCGGCTTCAGGCGCAGGCCGCCCAGTTCGGTAAAGCCTACCGCGCGTAGGCCGGAGTCCAACGGGCTGATGACGAAGCGGCGCTCGGCTGAGCCGATTGGCCGATTCAGGCTAGCAGGCCGTTGAAAAACTACCTGCGTTGGCAATCCGGCGTTAAAAACAGGCTCGGAATCACTACTGTCCGGTTTAATGAAGGCATGAGCCACCGCAAGTCTTGGCTGGTGCG
>NZ_CAMPHV010000031.1 GCF_946886105.1 uncultured Pseudomonas sp.
CGCGGAAGGAGCTCAGCATGGCTAATCAGATTGCGCTGTTGGAGCGTCCGGACGAACAGGACCTGAATCAAGTCCGCCACCGGATCAGCCAAGCCCTGGGCCGCGACACCATCGCCGCCCTGCACCGGCCGCGGCCCGGGCTGGATGCCCTGGCCGTGTTCGGCTCCATCGGCCTGTTCGGGCTGAACCTGCACTTGCTGGCCAGCCTGCCGGTCGGCCTGACCTGGGTTCTGCTTTTCGTGCTCCAGGGATTTCTGTTGCAGTCGTTCGGCCTGGTCAGTCACGACCTGTTCGTCCACCGTCGGATCTGGGGGGATCGGGGTTCCTGGCTGGCCAGCCTGGTGTTGACCCTGCCGCGGCTGTCGCTGCCCACCGGTTACGAACAGGCGCACCTGGCCCATCACCGCTGGATAGGTACCGAGCAGGATACCGAGGCCTATAAGCAACAGCTGGACAGCCGCGGCAAACGTTGGCTGTTCGCCACCCTGCTCGGGGTCAAGCTGGCCCAGGCCGGCAAACTCAAGCAGGGCGAGTCGCTCAAGGGCTATCACGATGTCAGTGGTCAGGGCGCCCTGATCGAGCGCCGCGCGCGGATCGAGAAATGGCTGATGCGCACCGGTCTACTGGCCCTGCTGCCCCTGGCCTGGTTCTTCCCCGCCCACACCCTGCTCGGTTACCTGCTACCCACTCTGGTCATCGGCCCGGTCGCCAATAGCCTGCGGATCATCATCGAGCACGCCGAAGCCGACCCCGGCAACCCCTGGCACTGGTCCACCTGCTACCGAACCGGTCCGCTGACGCGCCTGCTGTTCTTCTGGGATTCGGGAGACTGCCATGTGATCCATCACATCTTCCCGCGCCTGCCGTTCTACCACATGGGCCGTGCCGTCGAATTGATACGCCCGCTGTTGCTGGCCAATGGCGTGGTGGAGCGCCGTTCCTACCTGGAGCTGCTCAAGGGCTGGTTCGTGCAGGGCCATCCCCACCGCAGCCTTTGGCCCCAGAAGAACCGACAGGGTATTTCCTCGACTTCTTCCGCTTCCTGACAGGGATTGCCATGAACACGCACACCTTGACCGCCACCTCTCCTTTCGCCAGCCGCTTCGGCGCCTGGCTCAGGGAGCGTTTTCCCTTCGCCAATGCATTGTTGTTCTTCATCCTCTATCTCAGCACCGCCGCCGTGGTGCGCGCCGGCCAGCTCGGCAGTATCGACCTGAGCCTGCAGGACCTGATCGGCTGCCTGGTCACCTGGTCGTTCTTCCTGCTGCTGCGGGTTCTGGACGAACATAAGGACTATGCCCTCGACTGCCAGAACCACCCGCAGCGGGTGTTGCAGAGCGGCCTGATCGAGTTGCGCCATCTGAAGGTCGTCGGCCTGCTGGCGGTAATCGCCCAAGGGCTGTGGTCGCTATGGCTGGACCGCGCCTACGGCTCGCTGCCAGGGCCCGTGACCCTGGCCTGGGCGGTATTGATGCTCTGGACCGGGCTGATGGCCAAGGAGTTCTTCGTCCACGACTGGCTCAATCGGCACCTGACCTGGTACGCCCTGTCGCACATGCTGGTGATGCCCCTGGTGGTCTGGTGGCTGGCCAATCTGGCGCTGCCCGGCGCCGCCCTGACCCCGGCCTTGCTGAGCATGATGGGGCTGGCCTTCATCAGTGGTTTCTGCTTCGAAATCACCCGCAAAACCAAAGGCCCGGAGGAGGAACGCGAGAGCATCGATTCCTACTCGCGCATCTTCGGCACCCGCGGTTCGGCGGTGCTGGTGCTGGCGCTGGTCACCGCCATGATCGCCAATCAGCTGTGGCTGATCGACCTGCTGACCGCTCGCCTGCCGATCTGGACGGTTGTTCTGTTGTTGATTTTCTACGGTCTGGCCGTGCATCGGCTGATCGCCTTTATCCGCGCGCCCTCGGCAGCTCTGCGCGGCAAGAACGAAGCATTCGTCGCCCTGGCCATGCTGGCCGGTTATGCCGTGTTGATCGCCGTTGCGGTGCTCGAACGCGGCCTGACTTTATCTTTAATCTGAGGAACAGAACATGCGACTCACAAGCCAAAACGATGCGCAACGCGTGTCCTTCAGCGAAAACCTCCACGTTTGCCTGCCGCTGGTGGCGCAACCCTCGCTGAGTCTGCTGACGCCTCTGGAAGTATCCAAAGACCATCTCTGGGCACGGGTGTCGGAGGACAGCCAATTGCCCGCCCCGGGCAGCCCCCTGAAAAATCTGCAGTTGCATGTCCTGGGCCAGGACTTCGTGCTGCCCAATATGCGCCTGGAACATATCCACGAGACCACCGAGGGCCCGCATCTGCTGCTGTCCAACGACGGCTGCGAGACCACCAGCCAGCGCCTCTGGGAACTCAGCTACCTCATGCGCATGCAGCCCCATGGCACCGAAGTGGTCTACGACGAGCTGACCCTGCCCAAGGTGCCGGCCCGCGGTCTGTACACCGAGCAGGCCCGTCAGGAGCGTCTGACCTTCGCCCGCGAGCAGACCGGTGCGCAGCTGAGCGAGGTGGCGCATACCCGTCTCGACGCGCAAAAACTGGTCAGCAATATCGAGGCCTTTATCGGCACGGTGGAAGTGCCCGTGGGCCTGGCCGGTCCGTTGCATATCAAGGGTCAGCACGCCAGCGGCCTGTTCTATGCGCCGCTGGCCACTTCCGAAGGCGCCTTGCTGGCCTCGGCCACCCGCGGTGCCCTCGCCCTGTCCCGCTCGGGCGGGGTGACCACGCGGGTGATCGGCCAGCGCATGATGCGCGTGCCGCTGTTCGTCTTCGGCTGCATGCGCCAGGCGCTGTTCTTCGCCGAGTGGGTGCAGGAGCAGAGCCAGGCGCTGGCCTTGGAGGTGCGCAAGTTTTCCAACTTCGCCAAGCTGACGGAAGTCCAGGCCCAAGTCATGGGCCGTAGCGTGCATGTGCATTTCATCTACGAAACCGGCGATGCGGCCGGGCAGAACATGACCACCTCCTGCACCTGGCAGGCCTGCCAGTGGATTTTCGAGCAGCTGCAGCGTTTCGATGATCTCAAGGTGTTGGACTTCATGGTCGAGGCCAACCTGTCCAACGACAAGAAGGTCACCTACCAGTCCTTTCTCAAAGGCCGTGGCATACGGGTGATGGCCGAGGCGGTAGTGACCGACGAGATTTGCCAGCGGGTGCTCAAGGTCAGCGCCAAACAGTTGGTCACCGCTCACCACAACTTCATCACCGGCTCCATCGCGGCCGGCATGATCGGTTTCAATATCAACGTCGCCAATGTGGTGGCCGCAATGTTCACCGCCCTCGGTCAGGACATCGCCTGCGTGCACGAGTCGGCCCTGGCGCAACTGCACCTGGAACTCAATGACGAGGGCGATGTGTACTGCATCCTGACCATGCCCTCGCTGGTCATCGGTACCGTCGGCGGCGGCACCAATCTGCCGCAACAGCGCGAATGCCTGGAGCTGATCGGCTGCGCTGGCGCCGGCAAGGCACGCAAGCTGGCCGAGGTGATCGCCGGCTACAGCCTGGCTCTGGACCTGTCGACCCTGGCGGCGATCGCCGCCGACCAGTTCGCCCGTGCCCATGAGCGCCTCGGCCGCAACCGCCCGGTCAATTACCTGAAACTCGCCGACCTGGATACCCCGTTCTTCGTCAAGGCCCTGGCCAATAGCGGCCTGTGCGATCTGCGGCCCTATGCCGTGGAGCCGCTGCAGTTCGCTAGCCATGGCTCCAGCATCATCACCGAGCTGACCGCGCACAAGGTCAGCAAGCTGCTGGGGCATTTCCCTTTTACCCTGAAGAGCGACGTCGGCGATGTGCGGGTCATGGTCAAGATCAAGCCCTTGGACGGCGAAGTCATCCTCATGCTCAACAGCATCGCCAACATGTGCGATGCGCGCCTGGCCCAGGTGTTCAATCAATACCGCGAACAGCTCGGCTTCAAGGGTTGCCATATCCGCGAGCTGGCGGTGATGAGCCAGCGCGACCCGCGCTTCACCCGCAACGCGCCCCGCGTCTATGGCGTGGTCGAGGACCATGGGCGTGAGGCCTACGTGATCATCGAGGAACTGCTCGAAGGTCTGGAGCTGATGGACAGTGCCGACGACACCCGTGGCTGGGGCCCGGCGCATCTGGAGGCGGCGATCCGCGGCATCGCCGAGGTGCACAGCATCTGGTACGGCCGCGAGGAACAGCTCAAGCGACAACCTTGGCTGGTGGATTACCCCAGCGCCGCCGGCATGCTGGAAAAACGTCGTCTGTGGGAATTGCTCGGCACCCATGCCGTGGAGGAATTCCCCCTCTGGTTCGACGACGCGCACCTGCGCCTGCTGCGCAGCTTCGTCAACGGCATCGGCGACTGGTGGGCGGATATCGAGCGCATGCCGCGCACCCTGGTCCACAACGATTTCAACCCGCGCAATATCGCCCTGCGCAATGGGCCCGAAGGCCTGCGCCTGTGCGCCTACGACTGGGAACTGGCGACCCTGCACCTGCCCCAGCACGACCTGGCCGAACTGCTCGGCTTCACCCTGATCGCACCGGTGGATCCGGCCGCGGTGCAGCACTACCTGGAATTGCACCGCCTGGAGTTGCAGCGTCACAGCGGCCAGGCCATCGACCCCGGGCAGTGGCGCTACGGTTACCAGCTAGCCCTGCGCGATCTGCTGGTCAATCGCCTGCCGCTGTACCTGATGGCCCATACCTTCCGCCATTTCCCCTTTATGGAAAGGGTTTACAACAGCTTCCGCCATCTGCTGGAAATCGAAGGGGGGCGCCCGTCATGACCCGGTACTTCCATACCCAGGAACAGGCGCTGTTCCTGCCCCCCGAACAGCTCGGCGGCAAAGCCGCCAACCTCGCCCGCTTGAGCCGCGAGGGCCTGCCCGTGCCACGCTGGTGGGTGCTGACCACAGATGCCTTTCGACTGCTGCTCGAACGCAATCGACTCGGCGACTCGATCGACAGGCGCCTGCGACGGGTCGACCATGACCACGCCGCCATCGAGGCCCTGTCCCGGCAGATCCAGCAGCAGGTGCTGGCCGCCAGCCTGCCGGCCGAGTTGCACGAGCAACTGGCCGACGCCCTGGCCGATCAGGAGGACGAGTTGTTCGCCGTGCGCTCCTCGGTGCTGGGCGAAGACGCCCAAGGCGCCTCGTTCGCCGGGCAGATGGACAGCTACCTGTTCCAACGCGGCCTCGCCGCCATCGAGCAGAGCCTGCTGCAGGTCGCGGCTTCGGCCTTCAACGCCCGCGCCCTGCGCTACCGCCTGAGCAAGGGCATCGCCCTGAGCGATATCCGCGCCGCGGTGATCGTCCAGGAGATGGTCGAAGGCGAGGTCTCTGGGGTGATGTTCACCGCCCACCCGAGTACCAGCAGCCGCCGCCACGCGCTGATCTCGGCGGCCTGGGGGGTGGGCGAAGGCATAGTCGCCGGCATCTGCAATACCGACGAATACAGCGTCGGCCTGTTCGACGACGAAATCGAGGTGCGGGTGGCGAACAAGGACATCGCCGTGCGCTTCGACCGCGCCGCCGGGCGCGGCACCCTGGAAAGCCCGGTGGACGAGGCGCAACGCCATGCCCGGACCCTCGCTGACCAGCAGGTGCTCGCGCTGCGCGATCAGGGCCGGCGTATCGCCAGCCTGCTGCGTTTCCCTCAGGACATCGAGTGGACCCTGCGCGACGGGCAGTTCTATATCCTGCAAACCCGCCCCATCACCAGCCTGCCGGCACCCAGCCAGCCGGACGGACAGCGCCTGGTGTTCGATAACTCGAATATCCAGGAGTCCTATTGCGGGGTGACCACGCCACTGACCTTCTCCTTCGCCAACCGCGCCTACGCCACGGTCTACGAGCAGACCATGCGCCTGCTCGGCGTCAGCCAGGCGCAGATCGAAGCGCACCGCGACATGCTCGACAATATGCTCGGGCTGATCCACGGGCGGGTCTACTACAACATCAACAACTGGTACCGCGGCCTGCTCCTGCTGCCCTCGTTCAAGACTAACAAGGCCGACATGGAACGCATGATGGGCCTCACCGATCCGGTCGACCTGATCGAGGACCGTCCGCTCAGCGGCCGCGAGAAACTCGCCAAGCTGCCCCAGGTGCTGCGCGCGCTGTTTCATCTGTCGCGCGGTTTTCGCCGCATGGATCGTCTGGTCGCCGAGTTCCGCGCGATGTTCGACCAGGCCTACCGCAGCGTGCCGCGCGCCAGCCTGCACACCCTGAGCGTCGGCGAGCTGGTGGAACAGGCGCGGCGTCTGGACCGCGAACTGCTGCAACGCTGGACCACGCCGATCGTCAACGACTTCTACGTGATGATGATGAACGGCCGGGTACACCGCGCCCTGCTCGCCGCCGGTTTCGACCAACCGGAGATGCTGCAGAACAATCTGTTGTCCGGCGAGGACGGTATCGAAAGCACCGAGCCGACCAAACTGCTGCTGCGCATGTGCGCCTATGTGCGCACCCGCCCCGAATTGCAGGCGCTGATCGAACAGGCCGACAACGCCAGCCTGCTCGGCCGGGTGCAGGTCCAGGACAAAGACTTCCATGGGCAGTGCCTGCACTACATCGAAGCGTACGGCGACCGCACCATGGGCGAGCTGAAGCTCGAGTCGATCACCCTGCGCCAGGACCCCAGCTTCCTCTTCGCCATCCTCAAGAACTACCTGAGCCGCCCAGACCTGACCCCGCAAACCCTCGCGGCCAAAGAAGCGCGCTTTCGCCAGGAGGCCGAAACCCAGGCCTTCGCCGCCATCGCTCGCCAAGGCGGCCGCGCCTTGCGTCGTTTCAGGAAACACCTGAGCAGGCTGCGCTCGGCCATTCGCAACCGCGAGAACATGCGCCTGGCACGCACCCGCATGTTCGGTCTGTACCGCGAGCTGTTTCTGGAAATCGGCCAGCAGCTGAGCATGGACGGCGTGCTGGCCGAGCCACGCGACATCTTCTACCTGAGCCTGGACGAGCTTTATGCGCTGAACGACGGGCGAGCGGTACAGACCGAGCTGAAAAGCCTGGTCGCGGCCCGCCAGGCCGAGTTCGCCGGTTACCAGGAGCAGGACCTGCCCCATCACTTCTGGACCTGGGGCATGGTCTATTGGCACAACGCCTATGCCTATCCGCACGCCCCGACGCTGCAGAGCACTGGCGAGATTCGCGGCATCGGTTGCTACCCCGGCATAGTCGAGGAAAAAGTCCGCTTGATCTTCTCGCCTCAGGACGAGCTGTCGCTCAACGGCCAGATCCTCTGCACGGTGCGCACCGATCCGGGCTGGGCACCGTTGTTCCCCACTGCCGGCGGCATTCTGGTAGAGCGCGGCTCGACCCTCTCGCACTCCGCCGTGGTCGCCCGCGAGCTCGGCATTCCGGCCATCGTCGGCATCCCCGGCATCACCGCCCTGCTGCGCAACGGCGAACGCGTGCGCATGGATGGCGCGAGCGGCACCCTCGAACGTCTGGACCTGCCCGAAAACGACGCCGGCCCGACGGGCACCGTACAACCCGCACAGGAGACGGCCCATGGTTAAGCCGTGGATGGGCGCCTGGCAGCCCGAGATGGCGCTGCCCGAAGCCTTTATCGAATTGCCCCAACGGCTCTATGCCGATGACCCGCACTGGCAGGGCGAAGACGCCCAGGCCCTGAGCTGGCAGTTCTCCACGGCCAACCCTTGGTTCGACAGCGGTCGCGCCTGGCTCGGCGTATTACCCGGCCAGGCGCGTCTGGCCGGTTTCCTCAGCGAGCAGCCGGTGGAGGGCGAGCCGGCGGCCTTCTTCGGCTTCTGGGAAAGCCTCGACGACCCCGTGCCGAACCGCCGGTTGTTCCAGGGCCTGAGCGACTGGGCTCGTGGCCAGGGCGCCAAGCATCTATACGGGCCGATCAATTTCAGTACCTTCGGCGCTTACCGCCTGCGCCTGAATGCGTTCGAGGCCGGTTGTTTCCTAGGCGAGCCCTGGAACCCGCCTTATTACCCGGCACTGCTGGAAAGCCTGGGCTTCGCCCTGCGCTACCGCTACTTGTCCATCCTCAGCTATACCCGCCAAGTGGCGACCTCGATACGCCCGGAATACCAGCGGATCAAGCCGCGCCTGGACGCCCTCGTGCACCTGGAAGCCTTGAGCGGCGAAGTCTGGATGGCTCATCTGGACGAACTCTACGCTTTCATCGATGCGGTGTTCGGCGCCAATTTCGCCTACACGCCCTTATCTCGCGGGGCCTTCGAACGACACTGCGGGAAGATGCTCGCCGACCGCCTGTGCCCCCATACCTCGGTGCTGGCGCGGGCTCACGACGGGCGTATCGCCGGGTTCTTTGTGACCTATGCGGATTTCAGTCCGCTGTTGCGCCAGGGCAATCCCCAGCGGCTGCCGGCCTCGAGCCTGAAGCACGCCGAGCACTTCGAACTGTTGCCCCAGCCGCGCCGCCTGCTGGCCAAGACCACCGGCGTGCACCCGGACTTTCGCGAGCATGGCCTGTTCAGCGCCATGGGCTGCGAGCTGGCCCTGCGCGCCGAAACCCATTACCAACAGATCGTCGGCGCCATGATGCGCGAGGACAACAATTCCCGGACGCTCGCCCTGCGCCATGGAGGCAGCGACATGCACTATTACGGCCTGTACCGGGGCGCAGCATGAGCAACGACAATTTCTGCAACGCCATAGTCGCCGCCGCCCGCCGCCACCCCCAGCGTCTGGCTCTGCGCGTGCCCCGCGCGCAAGACGGCTATCGCAGCGCCGACCAGCTGAGTTACGCCGAACTGCTGGCCCGCGCCGCCCAGCTGCAACGGGGCTTGTTACAGGCGGGGCTGCGCCGCGGCGAGCGGGTGCTGCTGATCGCCCAGCCGAACCTGAACCTCTATGCGGCGATCCTCGCCCTGCTCGGGCTGGCCATGGTGCCGGTGTTGCTCGACCGCGGCATGAGCCGAGCGCGGCTGCTCGCCTCGGTCCGTATGAGTAAGGCCCAGGCCCTGCTCGGCGAACGCCAGCTGATCAAGCGCTGGTGGTTGTTGCCCAGCCTTTGGCGCCTCGACCGCCTGAGTCTGGACGGCGCCTGCCTGGGCGTACGCGCCCTGCCCTGCAATTGTCAGCCGACGGCCCAGGGCTTTCGCTGCGAACCGGTGGATGCCGACAGCCATGGCCTGATCAGCTTCACCTCCGGCAGCACCGGCCTGCCCAAGGGCGCCGACCGCACCCATGCCAGCCTTATCGCCCAGCACCTGGCCATCCGCGAATATTGGCCGGATCAGGACGACGACATCGACCTGCCGTGTTTGCCGGTGCTGGTGCTGCACAACCTGTGCTGCGGCATCAGCACCGTGCTGCCGGCCACCGACCTGGCCGCGCCCGGTCAGGTGCAGGCGGCGACGGTGCTGCGGCAGATCCAACTGGAGGGCATCACCCGTCTGGTCTGCGCCCCGGCCTACCTGCAGCGCCTGGTGAGCCATGCCCGGGAACGTGGCCTGAACTATCCCGGCGTGCGCTCGCTGGTCGTCGGCGGCTCGACCCTGACCGAACCCCTGCTGCGCGATTGCCTGGCGGTGTTTCCCAATGCCAAAGCGCTGGTGGTCTACGGCTCGACCGAGGCCGAGCCGATCGCCGAGGTCGAGATGGCCGAACTGCTGCGCGATTGGCACCTGCAACCGGGGCATCTGGTGGGCCGCCCGGCCCCCATGGCCGAGGTGTGCATCGTCGACCCGCGGCAGCCCCTCGGCGACGAAGCCTCGGTGCAACGCGCCAAACTCGCGGCCGGGCAACTCGGCGAGATCCTGGTGGCCGGGCCCCATGTGCTCAAGGCCTACGTGGACAATCCCGAGGCAACCGCCGCCAACAAGATTCCCCGTAGCGATGGCCTGGTCTGGCACCGCACCGGCGATGTCGGCACCTTCGACGACCAGGGCCGACTCTGGCTCAGCGGCCGACTCAAGGACGCCGTGGCCGCGGACGGCCAGTTGCACTACGCCTTTCCCCTGGAAAAAGCCCTCGACGCCCTGCCCGGCGTACGCCGTAGCGCCCTGATCAGCCGCGACGAACAGCACCCGGACGACCTGGTGCTGGTCATCGAAGGCCAACCGCCCGCCGGGTTGGACGCGCTGCTGGCGCGCTTCGGCTTTGCCCGCGCACGCCTGGCCCAGATCGAACGCATACCGGTGGATGGCCGGCACAACAGCAAGATCGACCGCCCGGCCCTGCGCGAAGCCTTACGCAAGGGCCGTCTGCCTCTCAAGGAGCTAACGCCATGAAACCCCTCGACCCGCCATCGCGCTACATCATCCGCCTGAACCCCGCGGACATGCTGACCCTGACCGGCCTGCTGACCTCGGCCCTGGCCATCCTCAGCGCCCTGCACGGCCTCTACGCGCTGGCCAGCGCCTGGCTGTTCCTGGCAATGCTCGGCGACGCCCTGGACGGCATCGTCGCCCGCCGGCTGAAGATCGAGCGTCCGTTCGGCCGTTACCTCGATGGCTTTATGGACATGCTGATCTACCTGGTGGCGCCGGCCCTGATCCTTTATCTGCAGGGTTTCGACGGCGCCTGGGGGCTGTTTCTGCTGCTGTTGATCGGCTGCGGCTGCACCCGTCTGGCGGTATTCAACGACATCGGCAATATCCGCGAAGGCAACGAGCTGGCCTATCTGGGCATGCCGGTGTTCTGGAGCCTGTTCGGACTCGGCGCCTACCAGCTGCTGGTGCTCTGGCTGCCGCCGCTGTGGCTGCACGCCCTGCTCGCCGCGGCCATAGTCGCGTTCGGCAATGCCATGTTGCTGCGCCGCCCGTTCTTCAAATTCAAGCGCCTCGGCTCCATCCTCAGCCTGACTCTGGGCGGCTTCGTACTGCTGGCAGCGTTGCAATGGTTGCTGGGGAGCGGCGTTGCGTAACGCCCTGTTAATCGCCCTGTATCTGCAGGTGCCGATAGTCATCGGCGGCGTGCTGCATATGCTGGCGGTGACCCGCAACCTGCTGCCGGCCCTGCGTGTGCCCATCCATAGCCGCCTGTTCGGCGTCAACAAAACCTGGCGCGGCATGCTGCTGATGCCGCTGCTCACCGCCTTCGGCGCGCTGTTGCTGTGGCCGAGCGAACGCTGGCTGGGCGAACAGGCGGTGTTCGCCCAGCCACTGTGGTGGGTCGGCCTGATCGCCGGCCTGGCCTATGTGCTGGCCGAACTACCCAACTCCTGGATCAAACGCCGCCTCGGCATCGCCCCCGGCGCCACCCCCTCGCTCTGGGTGCTGCTGGGCGACCAACTCGACTCCGGCATAGGCGTAGCCCTGGCCTACTGGCTGGTACTGGACCAGCCAGCCATGGTCTGCCTGCTCTACACCCTGACCTTCCCCCTGACCGCCCTGCTGGTCAAACGCCTGCTGTATCGGGGGCGGCTCAAGCAGTCGGCGGTGTAGGCCGGATTGAGCCCGGCCATAGGCCTCTAGTATGAGCAGATGCGACATGCGCACGGTATGACCAGCGACACGCCAACCCAAAGACCTGCGCCATACCTATAGCGACCTGCACGCCGCACGCGCCGGATGGAACCGCCTGCAACGCGGCAGCGCCACACTCAGCTACACCCTGACCAAAGGCCGCCCGGATCTGATCCCTGAACTCACCTACACCCTGGTAGGCGTCAAAGGCGATATCGACGCCATCATCTGGCACGGCAGCAACGTGCAGCACAGCCTCACGGCGGACGCCGACTACACCATGAGCCTGGAGCTGGAAAGCCAACTGCCCGAAGACACCCTCGAAGAACTGGCGGATGGCAGCGGCAGCTACACCGGCGTGCTTGCCTGGTACCGCGACGCGAAAACCGGGGAACAACGCAAGATCACCGCCGGCGACCAAGCAAAGCCGAAGCGCCTGCACCATCTCTACAACAGCAAGGCCAGCGCACAACGGGCAATGGATCGAGAAATATCGAAACTACGCAATTTACCGCAGCCTTACTGAATATCAACACTCGTATGAATACCTCCTGCCCACCCATGTACTTGCAATAATTGGGCGGCAAGCTACTGTCATTAGACCATATTCAATGGATGGAATCTCTCATGGGACGAGCAACGATTGAGGCGCGCCATACACTTCACACATTCCCCGAGCAGCACGAGATGCAAGCGGTTGTTTTAGTAAAACTGCAAGATGGGAATATTGACTTCCAGGGCATCACAAACTACGAGTTCGGCAACAACGCTCATGTTGAGCAAAAATTAATGGTGATGCTTAATACGAAGTACGGGGCAATTGCAAATATCCCAAGTAATTCCACAGTAATCTTTGCTGCCAAATGGAGTCCATGTCAAGAGTGTACAAATTTTTTAATACCTGACTTCTTAAGACGCGCCGACGTGGTGAGCCGCAACATAAGAGTCAAATTCAGATATGAGAATTACTACTTAGATGGGCTTTATCCAAACTCTTTAGCGAGCAAAAAACACTTATGGCCAAACCAAGGCCAAGCCACCGCCGCATACAGCACACTTTCAACTTCATTCCCCGCTCATTCAAGAATAAATTGGTCCTATGACGAACCATCTAGCACTATGACTGACAAAGTTAAACCACTGATCGTTTTCGCCCTTGCCAATGTAGATAAAACTCACCTTTTTGAAACATGGCATCTATGAAACCCACAGAGTGGCTCAAACACGTTGAGTAGCAGGTTGGGATGGCACTCGACGCCGCAGCCACCAGGACACAACAAAAACCTACCGATTTCATCTGAGTCTGCAGCCCAGCGCACAATACTCGGCAGGAGGCAGGGAACCTTGATTGGCTTGCTGAAGAACGTAATTTGCTCCCTATTACGTCCTCCTGTGCACGCCCGGCAACGATGGCAAAGCCGTCAGCGACTCCGCCCGGCCACATATGCCACATATCAAGACGGCGGCCAGGTTAAACCAAAGCAGCTGACGTGCCTTATATGCGAGCAAAGCGAATGCCGAGTGGGCGGTAACGCTGGAGTGGGGACTGCTGCATGAATTCTACCTGGATCGACATGATATCAATTTGACACCCAAGACATTGTCGTCTAATCAGATATATCTGTCTCACGCAATCATCGAAGGGAATCATCATGACCTCCATGCTCAGAAGTGCTCTTGTAGTTATTTCTACATCTATTGCCATCAGCGGATGCGCTACTCAACAGGACGCAACCACTCCTGAAAATGAAACAAGCGCTCTGTATGGCACTTATATGTTTGTCGGAAAATGTCCTCCCTTGGAAGTAAAGGCAGAAATTTCCGGCCTTGAGCCAATTCTAGGATTGATCGCGGCCGAAGCAGTTAAAGCCGGCATCGACATTTTAGGGAGAGCGATCAAGAAAGCGGCAACCGATGAAATTGACAGAACTACAGTACTGTCTAACGTTGCATCCAGCGAAAACCTGCAGGGCAACTGCATTAATATCGTTAGAGCGAATTTTGACTTCGCCAGTGAAAAGGATCAGGAATTTATGTCTGAAACCGGAGCACTTAGCGGCACTGGCTTGACCCCAGCTAAAGTCAAGATAGTTGGCAACCCTGATTTACATATCACGCTACTCCCGATCATGCAGAATAAAACGATAACTTTTGTGCCATTGAACCTAGAATACTCAGGAAAGACCCCCAGCGACCCCAAGAAATCTAAAGATCGCGAATTGTCCCTCGCCATTGGCTTCTCAACGATTGACAAAGATGCATCAAAAGATACATTTTCCGCCAGAGTTATAGACTTCGGCCTAATCAAGAGCAATAAAAAAGACAATAATACCAAGCTAAACTTCATGAACGCGGGCACCATATTCTCAGCAAATCAAACTCAACTCTTAAAAATCGATACAACTGGGAGCTTTTCTCTCGCCGCAACAATTATAGAAACAAAAAAGGCAGGAAAGATGGCGAAATTTTGGGATACTGTTTTCAGCGCATCCCAAGAAGAGATGAAGACGGCAGCAGAAACTGCAGTTAAAGAGCTTGAGATATTCAAGACCCGAGAACAACTTGAGCAAGCCAAGTGGAAAAAACAAGCCGCTGAGAACACCGCAAAGAGCCAGTACTACAGCGCTTTGCAACTGGCCACCACTAAGGCAGAAGCGCTGGCACAACTATGCAGCACCGGCACCCCTAAGGAATCAGCGATTATCAAAGCACAAACTGAATTGTTTGATGCAGTCAACGCCGCAAACCTTAACAAAGAGCAAGCGGAGGTTGATGGACCACCGTTAGAGGTTGTAGCTCCAACTGGCCAGTGCTCATAGCCATAGAATCCAGAAGCCCCGCGGATGCGGGGCTTTTCGTTTCACCCCGGCGAATTACGCCTCGCCATCGCCTCAATCGCCCGGCGCATAAACACCTTGTCGGCGTCATCCAGTTGCCGGTAAAACCTCAATAGCAACCGCTCCGTCGGCGTGACGCATTCCATCTGGGGCTGCGCGACCAGTTCAGCTAGTCGACCACCATCAGCCTCATGTACCTCAGTCATTCTGCATACTCCGTCATTGGCAGGGAGCCCTGACCATAACGGCAGGTTTGCAGAACGCTAACGCTCTAGAGCGGTGATTACAGGCCAATCAATGGTTAAACCGGGTCACCTATCAGCACCGCAGCCCCGGTATCACCTTCGCAGCCTTCGGTCGGCATCCACTTAAGGCTTGCGCTATTGGCCGCTATGTCTACGTGCAGAACGCGATCGAGGCAATCCACCATCGCACCCCTGGCCACTGCCTCAAGCCGCTGCTCGGTCCAGATGATCACCTCATAGCTGAATACCTCGGCTTGCAGATCCTCTGCCTTCATCGTGATACAGGATGGAGGCATAGGCCTCATGGCAGGTGTTGCGCTCGAGGTTGCAGCGGATCTCTACGGCGTTGACGCCGGGGTGGTCGTAACCGGCCACTGTATGCCAGCCGCCCCACAGCAATAAGTCGCCCTGGTGCTCCTGCACCGTGAGCGGCGGCAAGGTCACAGAATGAGGTTGTTCAAGGGGCTCTGGGTTGGCGAACCAAAGGGCTGCATAGGCGGCAACCATGGCGGAGGAGAGGGAGACAAGCAGGTAGTTGAGGTAGCGCATGATCGACTCCTTTCGAAGATGATATTAGTAGTCCTGACCACGTAAGTTATGAACTTAAAACTGCGACCCTATCAGATAAAATTTATCGACCATCTTTTGCAAGAAGCTCTCTAACTCGCTTAACAACATACTGCTCAAACAAAGGATGACTAATGACCTTATCAAAATTTTCTAGATAGTCACGCCCCTCATATGCATGCATAACGGAATTGCAAATTTCCGACTCAGAAAGGTGTTTACATTTTTGATATCTAGCGGGAAGGATAGCATTAACATTCTTTAAGATACTAACCGCATCGCAATCTGAAAGTATTTGATCAAGCACTTCACGCCAGGGACGAGGATCATTTTCTTCGATTATGATACTTGTAAAAACCCAAGATACATACAACTTATCACCAACGCTAAAAATATCGAAGACATTATTGGATTTAAAAACCTTTTCGACTTTAAGATCTCTCCCTTCAAGCGCCGGAATTTGCGGTGCATTTCCCGTTCTAAACTGATGAATACTACGTCCATTAACATCGACTTCAACACAGACAACAGGCGCACTTAGAGAACGAAATATTTTAATCAAAACAGCATCTCGCGACGCGCCCGTGATATTTACAACGTGCTTTAGATATTCTGAAAATGACGGAAATTTTTCATACTCTGCAATTAACCAAGCTGTAGGAATCAGAAGTTCAGCTGCAAACCTATTCGCCTCACTCTCCATTTCCCGATATTCATAATCGTCTCCATCATCATTTAGATGCGATACGATTATACCTGTATGCCAAGGAATGATCACATGACCCAACTCATGCGCCAGAGTAAATTTTTGTCGGGATTCAGGAGCACTTTCATTAATTAAAATATTAGGTCGTTCACTTCCACCGATTCCGACTGTTACACCGTCGGCGGTAATTGGAAAATAGATATACTCGACATCACCGTACTTTTTAGCCAATGAAAGCAAATCATATGGCGGCTCTAACGAGTTTCGCAAAAGTACTCTCGCTGCCATCTTCTCTTCGGGTGTCATTTAATTTTGCCTATTTTACGCAACCACACCTCGACTCTTTTTGCCTCCTCAGGAGAACTAGCTCTTGCGGCCAAAGCATATCTCTCCCTCTCGAGTTCTACATCGAGGGTTGATTTATTTCTTCGGGCGGCAATAATAAAAGACAAAACTGAAGGCATAGTGCCCCACAACTCATACTCCTCCCAGCTCATTCCCAAGTATTCATGCAGCTCGAGCCCTTCCCCTTCTTCACCCTCATGCCACTTATCAATAAAATCTTCGATCTCATCCAACAAGACTTCACCAGACAAGCATTGATCTATAAAGTTCATAAACACCTCCTAGTTAGGGTTTATTTTACGACCACGAACAGCCGGCTTAATCATTAGACCCGAAACAGGGTCAGCAACACCTATATGGCGCCCTCGTCGATTAAAAACCTCTACTTCACCATGCAAGGCATCCCAAGTATAATAAACATCCTCAGCCGCATTATAATAAACCTTGCGACCGGACTCAATCATTGCAACTTTCAGCCCATCAAATATTGAAGGAATAGGTCTCGGCACCCCACCCATTCAAACCTCCATATATTAGTTAATATATAATCTCAGCAAATTCGACTAGAAATTAAACCATCCCAGTAAACTTTGCTAATACAGCAACCACATAACCGCTTATTATCGACAGCCCTATAACGCCCCAGGGCTCCTGCCACCAGTCACGCTCACTGGCAGTTGGCATAGACACATGGTAGTAATTCACCTGTCCCTCTCGCTGCATCGATAATTCTGCGCGTGCACTGTCACGCCATTGAATTTCTTCAAGCCGCTCAAGGTGTCGGTCAATACGTCGGCGTAGATGCTTACCAGACTGATTTAGCTGCTTGCCGGTCATCATCAACCCAACCAAACCAAGAAAAAGGAGGTTGCCGTAGCTGAAAGGATCATCCGACCGAAGCGTTGGCGCGTGATCCCAGAAAAGACCAATGTAGGGATGAGTTGCTTGGTAAATGCCTGCAACAAAATTTTGAACCATGCGACCTAGCTGCCAAAGCAACTGATACTGGGCCATCTGCTGAGCATGGTTGTAGAGGAAAAGCAGAAGCGCGACGAAATAGAACAGCGCGCCCACGATGAGGAGCGCCCAACCCGCAACACGTTGCGAACGTGATTTAAAAACAGCTTGTTCAATATTCAAGCTCTGCCCTCTTCGATCCCTGAAACGGTTAACCCATTGCTAACCTTCAGTGCTAATACGTCTAGTTCGTTACAGCCTCATCCTTCGCCAACTCCTGCGACAACCACACGGCCTTTTGCCCCGCATAGTCGATACAGGACTCAATCCGCTCGCGCACCTTGATGTAATCGTAAGGGGCAGCAAGCGAGCGCTCGGTCAGGCATTTTTCGATGAGCGCGCTACCGAGCGGCAGCGCCTCGGCTGGCACTTCAGGCAGGTACTCATGAACAAAATCAGCAGTGGTAGCTAGCCGGTTAGCATCGGTGGCGAAGGCCCATTCACGAAGGCTTACGTCATGTAAACTGCCGCCACTCTCCCACCCCTGGGCAAAGCGGTCTGGCTTGCCACAGCCACCTAACAGCGCTGCAGTCAATAAAACGGCCAGCCAGTTCAACGCTTCCTTCCGCATCCTTGCTCATCCTTTTTGACGTGGTTATTTCTGAGGCTGATCACGTCCCGCCATCTCAGCCATAGCCGTGGCCATTCTCGCCATTGCAGCGCGATCGGCTTCTGGTAGTTCGCGGTAACGCGCGATCAAGGCAGCCTCTTCGGCACTGATGCTTTCGGCCTGGGTCGGCTTACGTTCCCCGGTCACGACATACAGCACATCAACCCCAAGATTCGCGACTGCAGCCAAATAGGTTGCATCAGGTTTGCCTGTGCCTTTCTCGTAGTTGATCTGGGTTGTTTTACTCACGCCGCCAGCAGCCCCTAAATCAGTCTGGCTGAAGCCTAGGCCTAGGCGCGACCTTTCTTCCTTCAGTCGCTCGCCAATGGTCATATTTTTTGAACCTCAAGCTCTGACAGGCTCAATTATATGAACCAATATCACTACGTAATCACGCGAAATCACACGAATCTGAACTATGCACGCCACCTATGCCCCTGAGCAAGCTTGCAAAGCCGCGCGCGAACGCCTGGAGCGCGAAGGTATTTCCGTTAAGGAATGGGCCGTGCGACACAATATCCACGTCAGCACTGCCTACGTGGTGCTCAACGGCCAGAAGAGTGCCTGCGCGGTGAAGCCCACCGCGCAGCTGTGCTGCTCGGCATCAAAGAAGGCGTGGTTGAACCGTACTGTCTACCAGCACAAGGGGAAACCAGAACATGAAGCGCCCGATTCTAGAAGCCCGCCACCAGGTTATGAGCGCAGTGATCAACGCCTACCCAAGCGGCCGCGAGTGTGCCGCCGCTGGCTTGGGGCTGGCGGTGAAGAAGCTCGATAACCATGTGTATGAGAACGCCGGCAGCCAGTGAATGACCAACCAACGATCAGGACTCTGAGAAAGCTCCAGCGATCCGAGAGAAGACAAAACCGGAAGCAAAACCTTATCCCTCTCAGAGCCATGCGGCATTGACACACCGTCGTGGGTCTTGGATGGTCATCGGCACCCACCCGACGCACCTGTATAATGCCGCTCCTGTGCATTTCACATGCACCACCTCATCGAGCAGCGCCCTTCTTTTTGGATTTTTGTCTTGTCAGAAAAGCATACGAATCAACAGGTTATAAGCAGACGTTTCTCCGTCGCGCCGATGATGGATTGGACCGATAGGCATTGCCGGTTTTTCCTGCGTCAGCTGTCGAAGCACGCCCTGCTCTATACCGAAATGGTCACCACCGGTGCCTTGCTGCATGGCGACCGCGCGCGTTTTTTGCGCCATAGCGAGGCGGAATATCCCTTGGCATTGCAGCTGGGCGGCAGCGTGCCGGGCGACTTGGCGGCCTGCGCCAAGATGGCCGAGGATGCGGGTTATAACGAGGTCAACCTGAATGTCGGCTGCCCCAGCGACCGGGTGCAGAACAATATGATCGGCGCCTGTTTGATGGGCCATCCGCAGTTGGTCGCCGATTGCGTCAAAGCCATGCGGGATGCGGTGGCGATTCCGGTGACGGTCAAGCACCGCATCGGCATCAATGGCCGCGACAGCTATGCCGAGCTGTGCGATTTCGTCGGCACGGTACGCGAGGCCGGTTGCCGGAGTTTTACCGTGCACGCGCGCATCGCCATTCTCGAAGGGCTCTCGCCCAAGGAAAACCGCGAAGTGCCGCCGCTGCGCTACGAGGTGGCGGCGCAACTCAAGCGCGACTTCGCCGATCTGGAAATCATCCTCAATGGCGGGATCAAGACCCTGGACGAATGCCAGGAGCACCTGCGCACCTTCGATGGCGTGATGCTCGGCCGCGAGGCCTATCACAACCCCTATCTGCTGGCGCAGGTGGACCAGTTGCTGTTCGGCGCCACGGCCCCGGCGCTGAGCCGCCTTGAGGCCATGCAGTCGATGCGCGGCTATATCGCCGCGCACCTGGACGAAGGCGGCAGCATGCACCACATCACCCGTCATATGCTCGGCCTCGGCCAGGGCTTCAACGGTGCGCGGCGCTTTCGCCAATTGCTCTCGGTGGACATTCATAAGACCGACGCGCCACTGGCGCTGTTCGATCAAGCGGCGCAGTTGCTGGAGGGGCGCTGAGCTCGGGCCGGCATTGCGGCAACCGGGCACACGGCCAGCAGTTGAGCGGACCTAGCGCCTCGGGTAATGTCAGGCCATCCGCAACGACAAGGCGCAGTCATGACCTCCAAGCTCGACCAACTCAAACAGTTCACCACAGTGGTTGCCGACACTGGCGACCTCGACGCCATTGGCCGTCTGCAACCGGTCGATGCCACCACCAACCCGTCCCTGCTGCTCAAAGCCGCCGCCATGCCGCGCTACGGTGAGCTGTTGCAAAGCGCAGTGGGCGCGGGCCGGGGCGACCTGCATCTGGCTTGCGATCACTTTGCCGTGGCGGTCGGTCAGGAAATCCTCAAGATCATTCCCGGGCGTATTTCCACCGAAGTCGATGCACGGCTGTCCTTCGATACGCAAGCGACCCTGGCCCGCGCAGAACGTCTGATCGGTCTGTACGACCAGGCCGGCATCGGCCGCGAGCGCGTGCTGATCAAAATCGCCTCGACCTGGGAAGGCATTCGCGCCGCCGAACAATTGGAAAAGCGCGGAGTCCAGACCAATCTGACCCTGCTGTTCTCCTTCGCCCAGGCCCAGGCCTGTGCCGATGCGGGCGCCTTCCTGATCTCGCCGTTCGTCGGGCGCATCTACGACTGGTACAAGAAGGCCGCCGGCCATGACTTCGTTGGCGCCGAAGACCCCGGCGTGCAGTCGGTGACGCGCATCTACAACTATTACAAGGCCAATGCCTACCAGACCGTGGTGATGGGCGCGAGCTTTCGCAACGTCGGTCAGATCGAGCAGCTGGCTGGCTGCGACCGCCTGACCATCAGCCCGGAGCTGTTGCAGCAACTGGCCGACGACGCGGGCTCGCTGGAGCGCAAGCTGAGCCCGGGGAAAACCGCCGAGCCTCGCCAGCTTCTGAACGAAAGCCAGTTCCGCTGGGCGTTGAACGAAGATGCGATGGCCACAGAGAAGCTCGCCGAAGGCATTCGTCAATTCGCCCGCGATCAAGAGAAACTGGAAAAGCTGCTCACGGAACTCGCCTAACCGGCCATACGGCGAGGGCCATTCGGCGCCCTCGCCCACTCGTATCATGAGTTGATCGCCAGCTATGCAAAACGGGGCGCCAATCGTCGATTGGCGCCCCGTTTTGGTATTCGTACTGAGAGTTAGCGATGTTCTAGCGCATTGACCAGATCATGGAAGGCTTCGCGATTGGACTCGTTCAATCCCATCAGAATGCGGTGGGCTTCCAGCACCTTGGCCCGCACCACCTCTTCGGTTTGATCCTGCGAGGGCAAGTCGTCCAGGCACTCGGGACAGGGAACCGGGGTGTCGACGATATTGAATACCTGATCGAAGCCCATGGATTGCAGCAGACGGGTGATGTCCTCGTGGGTGGTGACCACGGTGGGTAGCAAACCGATCTTTTGCCGCGACAAGATCGACAACTTGGCCAGCAGGCCAAGGGTAGTGCTGTCGATACTGCGGGTTTCCGTGAGGTCGATGACGATGGCGGAGAAATTCAACGCGGTGAAAATCTTTTCGATCGTCGAGTCCAGCGCCGAACAGAGCGTTAGGCGGACTTCGCCGATAAATTTCAGAACGAAGGTGCCGTCCTGTTCGGCGAATTGAATTCGACCAGGGTTAGTCCCAGGGTTCATGCAAGGTTCCTGCTTAACACCAGCAAGGCAATATCATCCGGCATATCGTTCAAATTGGCCAGCCCAAACACCTGTCGTAGACCGTCTAACGTACCGTTCGCAGAGGTGATCAAGGTCGGCAGCACGGCTTCTTTTTCCTTCAAGGTATCGCCTGGCAACAAATCGAGAATGCCGTCCGACAATAGCGTCAGGCTGAACGAATTGGGTAAGTCGATCACATGATCGGCATATTCGGCTTCGTTGAACAAACCGACCGGCAAACCGCGGCCTGGCAGATACTGCGCTTGGCCTTCGCTGTACAGCACCGGCAAAGGTAAATGACCACCGATGCTATAGGTTAGTTGCCCACTTTGCTCGTCGATCACCCCACCAAGCATGGTCACGTGCTTGCCCAGCTTGCAATTGAGCAAGCCGCGGTTGATATGGCCGAGCACCTCCGAAGGTTTGAACTCCGGCAGGCTCGCACCGCCACGGCGGGACTCGTAGAGCAGACGAGTGGTCATGAATTTCAGCAATACGGTGACGAACGCCGACGAGGCGCCATGGCCGGAAACATCCGCCAGATAGAAGGCGATGCGCCGCTCGTCGACCCGGAAGTAATCGACGAAATCCCCCGAGAGGTACAGCGACGGGATGATTTTGTGGGCGAATTCCAGACCGTCCACCTTCCAGGGCGTCACCGGCAGCATGTTCATCTGCACTTGGCGCCCGGCGTTCTGGTCCTCCTGCAATAGATGCAGGCTGGCTTGCAGTTCGCGGTTGGCGGTTTCCAGCTTGTCGCGGTAGCGCTGGTTTTCCTGGCGCAGCTGCAAGCGGTCCAAGGCGCGGCGGACCGAATGTTCGAGCACCGCGAGGTCTTGTAGGGGTTTGATCAGGTAGTCGGCGGCGCCCAGTCGCAGGGCCTCGACGGCATCGCTCATGACTCCGGCACCGGACACGACTATTACCGGGGTTTGCGCATCGAGACCATTGATTCGGCGAATCAGCTCGAGACCGTCGACTTGCGGCATGCGTAGATCGCAGATCACCAAGTCAGGGCGTTCGCGCTGGAAAACTTCCAGGCCCTGCGCGCCGTTGCTGGCTTGCAGAACGTTGAAGCCACTGTCTTCCAGGTAGGCGGCAAGGCTTGCGCGCACTACGTCGTCGTCATCGATAATCAGCAGCGTGGCACTGGTTTTGTGCATGGGGTATCCAGGCAAACTGCGCCAGGTTTGGTTGGCGTAAACGCCAGGCAAACCACCTGGGCGCGCGTACTCGGTTCGCTTTAAGGCGCTGACGGTACTCCCATCCGCACCTCGATTCAAGCATATGCCGGTCGTCGCCAGGCGACTTTACACCTGAAATAAGGCAAGGTTATAAGGACTGCAGGAGACATCATCTATAACAAGAGGATAGCGTCCATGAGCCAAAGCGATCGTGCGTACAGTGAGAAACGCGATTACATCCGTATGCGGCTGGAAGCACCGGTTACCCTGCATCACGCCGGGCGTGAGATTCCCGCGCTCTGCCTCGATCTCTCCAGTACCGGCATGCAGCTCGAAGCCGAATGCGTATTGAAGCTGGGCGAGAAGGTCAACGTGCATATCGCCTCCGACCATAACGAACTCAGCGGGCTCAACGCCCAGGCGGAAGTGGTGCGGGTGATCGACCTGGAAGGCGGCCGCCAATCGCTCGGCCTGGCGATTATTTCGATGAGCTGAAAAGCGCTGAAACAACAAAAGGCGACCTGCGGGTCGCCTTTTCGTGTTTTGCGCAGCATGAATTATTTAGAAGTCGTCTTCGACTTCACCGTCCTGCACGCGGAACTCGCGGTTTTGCAGGTAAGCATTACGAATGAAGATGTACTTATCGCCGCTGACCATACGTTCGGCCGACAGCAGACTGGCGCGCGTATCGATCACGTCGACGCCACGGATGACATTGCGGGTCGGCACGTGATCAATATGCGGATACGGGGTCAGGAAGCTATCCGGGATAGTCGCGCCTGCGTCGCGCACGGTGCTTGGCCCCATCAACGGCAGCACCAGGTAAGGGCCGCTGCCCAGGCCCCAGGCGCCGAGGGTCTGACCGAAGTCTTCGTCGTTCTTCGCCAGGCCCATGTGCTTGGCCACGTCGAAGAAGCCCAAAAGGCCAAAGGTGGTATTGAAGATCAAGCGCCCGGTATCCACGCCGGCATCGTGAAACTTGCCCTGCAGCAGGTTATTGGCCAGGGTGCCGACATCGCCGATATTGCCGAACACATTGTGCACGCCATCTTCCAGGAACTGCGGCGTGACCGTTTGATAACCCTGCGCCAACGGCTTGAGAGCATAGGTATCGATGGTGTCGTTGAAGGTAAACACCTTGCGATTGAAGCCCTCCCAGGGATCCTCTTCGGCGGCCAGGGCAAGCACTGGCAACAGCGCCAGACTGGTACAGGCAAACAATCGGCCCAGACGACTAATCCAGCTTGCACCGGTTACACGCATTACGGTCTCTCCTTGAGAAAATCAGAATGACGGCCCGAGGACGGCCAACAGGGTCGCGCAGTATAAAGTCTGAATCGCTTAATAGGCAGCATAGCGGATGATGAAGGCAAAAAGCCTTATGTAACGCGCCGCCTCGGATCTTGAAAATCAGGTGTCGAAGGCTTGATCCATCGCAAGCAAAGCACCGCGGCATGCATTACCCTTACACCTAAGTGAAGGGGTTTCGGCTCCTGCGTGTACTTACCAGAAAAAGGACGTGCCCTATGCCTACAAGCCGCCTGCAGCAGCAATTGGAAGAACTGCGCGATCAGTTGGCAGACGACCAGCCGCTCAGCGAAGAGGAACGCGCGTCGCTGTATCTGCTCATTCAGGAATTGGAGGCGCAGCTGGCCCGCCACGCCGCGGCAGCGCCGGACGCCACCCTGGTCGATGGCGTCAATCTCGCGGTGGAACGTTTCGAAGCCAGTCATCCGACCCTGGCCGGCACCTTGCGCAATATCATGCAAAGCCTGGCCAATATGGGGATTTGAGTGCGAGCGGCAAGCTTATGGCTTGCGGCTCCCCCTCTACTGTCTCACCAGCCGGCAATTGTCCGGCGTTATCGCCCCGCTGCTGCGGTAAGGGTTGATGTCCAGCCCGCCGCGGCGCACATAGCGCGCATACACCGTCAGGTGCTCAGGCTCGAGCAAGCGCTGCAGGTCGAGAAAGATTCGCTCGACGCATTGTTCATGAAAATCCGCATGCTGGCGGAAGCTCACCAGGTAGGCCAGCAGACTGGCGTGATCCAAGGCCGCGCCGCGGTACTGCACCACCACCGTGCCCCAATCCGGTTGACCGGTGACCGGACAATTGGATTTCAGCAAATGGCTGTGCAGGCTTTCCTCGATCACCCGTGCCGAGTCGCAGCGCAGCAGCTCCGGCGCCGGTGCGGCGTAATTGCTGATCGCCACATCCAGCTCGTCGATGCAGATGCCCGGCGCACTCGTCACGCCTTCGGCAGTCGCTTCGGCCAAACTGCGCAGGCGCACGCCAACGGGTTTGCCCGCCGCCGCCGAAAGGTCTTTTTCCAATAACGCCAGTAACTCGGCGCGGTCGCCAAACATCGTCTGATTCAACGAGTTCAGGTAAAGCTTGAACGACTTGGATTCGATGATATTCGGCGAGTCTGCCGGAATCGCGAATTCGCCGATGGCCACCACCGGCTTGCCGGATGGCAACAGCCAGGACAGCTCGAAACAGTTCCAGAAATCCACGCCGCGATAAGGCAGGGTCTCGGCGCTCAGGCCCAGCTCGGCCCATTTCGCCGCCCGGGGAATCGGGAACAGCAAGGACGGCGTGTAGGTATCGATGTATTCGCTGGCTTTACCCAGAGGCGAATCTTCAGCGGCGGGATGCATGTGTCAAAACCTGGTTAATCGAACGAATCGGTAGGAGGATCTGGGATTCAGGCCAATTCGGCAACGACCGCGGCCAACGCCTGCGCCGGATCGGCAGCTTGGCTGATCGGCCGGCCGATGACCAGATAATCGGAACCGACATCCATGGCCTGGCGTGGGGTCAGAATACGCCGTTGATCGTCCTGAGCGCTGCCGGCCGGACGAATCCCTGGGGTCACCAGTTGTAATGCGGGATAGGCGCTTTTCAACGCCTGGGCTTCCTGCGCGGAGCAGACCAGACCATCCAGCCCCGCCTGAGCGGCCAAGCCGGCCAGGCGCAGCACCTGGGCTTGGGGCTCGATATCCAGGCCGATGCCGGCCAGGTCCTCGCGCTCCATGCTGGTCAGCACGGTTACGCCGATCAGCAGCGGTTTGGCGCCGCCCAGTTGGTCGAGGGTTTCGCGGCACGCGGCCATCATGCGCAAGCCGCCCGAGCAATGCACATTGACCATCCACACGCCCATCTCGGCCGCGGCTTTGACCGCCATGGCCGTGGTGTTCGGAATGTCGTGAAACTTCAAGTCGAGGAACACCTCGAAACCTTTCCCGGCCAGGGCACTGACGATATCCGGACCGCAGCGGGTGAACAGCTCCTTGCCGACCTTGACCCGGCACAACCGAGGGTCGAGACGATCGGCCAGCGCCAGGGCGGCATCACGGGTCGGGAAATCCAGGGCAACGATGATCGGGGTCTGGCAGGCGGACATGGACGGGCTCTCGGCAGGACAAATTCGCCGCGCATTATAGCGGAACCCGTATGCAATTGCCGATTCGCCGCCCCTAACCGAGGCACCTGCGCAAACGTGCGGCATCACTGCTCGTGCAGTTGAGCGCCACGCGTTCCAGTCCCAGCCAGGCGGCCAACGCTTGCAGGTTGCGCGCCAGCGCAAGCAACGCGTCCTCATCCAGGCCTGGCGTTTCCACATGCAGCGCATGCACGGCCAGACAGCTTTGGGCGCGTTCGGCGCGCAAATCCAGGCGTGCCAGCAGACGATCGCGGTACAGAAACGGCAGTACGTAATAGCCATACACCCGTTTGTGTTGCGGGGTGTAGATCTCCAGGCGATAGCGGAAGTCGAACAAACGCTCGGTACGCGCCCGCTCCCAGATCAGCGAGTCGAAGGGTGAGAGCAAGGCGCTGGCCTCGACCTTGCGCGGAATTTTCGGCTCGCCCCGGCAATACGCGGGCTGCGCCCAATCCTGCACCCGCACCGCCTGAAGTTCGCCGGCCTCGAGCAGTTCGGCCAACCGCGCCTGGCTGTCGCGGGTGCCCAGGCGGTAGTAGTCGCGCAAGTCCTTTTCCGTGGCCACGCCCAGGGCCTCGGCCGCATGCAGCAATAACCGCCGCTGCGCCTCGGCGCTCTCCACCTCGGGTGCATTCAGTACGGCAGTGGGCAATACCCGTTCCGGCAGGTCGTATAAACGCTCGAAACCGCGACGCCCGGCAACGGTCACCTCGCCGGCGGCGAACAACCATTCGAGGGCGTGCTTTTCCGCACTCCATCCCCACCAGGCACTGCTGCCGGCGGCTTTCTGCCCCAGGCTGCCGGCGCCCAATGCGCCCTGCTCACGGACCGCCTGCAACACCCGCCGAATCAATGACTGCTGCTCGCGGCCAAAACGCGCCATCTGTTTATAGATGCCCTCGCCATTGCGCGCTTGCTGCATGCGCCAGCGTAGCAGCGGATAGAACGACAGCGGTAGCAGGGACGCCTCATGCCCCCAGTACTCGAATAATCCGCGACGACGCCCGCCACTCCAGGCCGCTTTCTCCAATAGCGTTCGGTCATAGGCGCCGAGGCGGGAAAACAGCGGCAGATAATGCGACCGCACCAGCGCGTTCACCGAGTCGATCTGCAACACGCCGAGCCGGGCGATCTGCGCGAGCACTTGCCGGTGACCGACAGCGCCCGGTAGCGCACGGCCGAAGCCCTGGGCGCGCAGCGCCAGGCGCCGGGCTTGGGCGAGGGTCAATGTCTGCGTCGAAGTCATGTCATTCAGCGGCCGCCGAAAGGAGGCGCGAACGCCTGGCGAAAACTGAACGCTTGCGCCGTCGGTCCTTTTTCGCGCAACCATTGCAAACGCTCGACGGCTTCCAACTCGCAGGGCAAGTGTCCGGCCGGCACCCACCAGAGCACCATGTGCGCCTCGCCCATCCGACTGAACCATTCGTTACGGCGCTTGAGCATCTCGGCATGGGCGGACTTGTAGACATAGTCCTTGAGTGCATCGATATCGCGCCAAAGCGACAGGTTGACCAGCACGTCCTCACCAAAGGGGCGTATCGCGGTGGCATCGCCCGCCTCGTCCTGCAAACGCCAGACGAACCCCGGCGAGGCTTCGGCCAGCGCATTGATGCGCTCCAGATTGGCGACGAAATCCGCCATACCTGGAGACTCCAGTGGATGCTTCATGCTGGCGATATTCAACTGCGCGAGATGGTAGACGGACATCCGTTCGCTCCTTGTGTCTGTGTCCTTCAGCGTAGCGCCAGCCAGGCACTGAGGCGCTTGCCCACCCAGGCATGATTGCTGACCAGAACGATCCCGAGCACCACCAGCAGCGCACCGGCGACGAAATTCAGGCTCAACGGCTCGCCGAGGATCAGCACGCCGAAGGTCACACCGAACATCGGGGTCATAAACGAGAACACCGCCATGTTCGACGCCAGGTAACGGCGTAGCAACCAGTACCAGGTGAGGTAGCTGAGAAACGACACCACAACGCCCTGAAACAACACGCTGCTGACGCTGATCGCTGTCCAACGGATCGGCCCGAGCTGGTCGGTCACGGCGGCGTAACCCAGCAACAACGCAAAAGAAACGCCGAGCTGATAGAACAGCGTCAGCGTCGGCGGCGCTTCGGACAGGCGCGAGCCGCGCACCACCACGGTGGTCGCGCCCCAGGCCGCGCCCGCCAACAAGCCGAACGCATCGCCGAGCAGCACGTAGCGATCCATCGTCGTCCACTGCAGGCCCACGCCGAACGCCACGGCTATACCGGCGAAGCACAGGGCGATGCCCAGCCATTGCAGCCGGTACAAGCGCTCATGCGGCAGCAGGAGGTGCAGGCCCAGGGCGGAAAAGATCGGCGCCGTATAGAGAAACACCGCGATGTGCGACGCCGAGGTGTACTGCAAACCGAGCGCGATGAAAAAGAACTCCAGAGCGAACAGCACACCGGCCAGCAAGCCGCCGCGCCAGGTGCACCCCAGCCATCCCTGCCAGCCGCGCTGCCACAGAATCAACGCACCGACCAACAGCGCGGCAATCCCCGAACGCAGCGCGACCTGCAGTAGCGGTGCGATATCCGCGGCCGCCAGCTTGATCGCCACCTGCTGGAAGCCCCAGATGGCGCACAGCAGCAACATCAACTGGAACAGAAATACATCGGCGTCCTTGCGCATGGCACTCATGCGGACAGGCTTCTTGCGGCAACCATAAATTCCTCTGCGCAACTATTTCGAAAGTGGATCATCCCAGAACGGGCGCTCAGTCTCCTCCAGAATATCGGCCCGACTCAAGCCGAGGTCCTTGAGCGCCGCATCGCCCAGCGTCGCCAGTTGCTGGCGCTGCTTGGCCAGCTCGTTCCAGCGCTTGAGCCGACGCCAGACCAGCCCGACCAGTGCTCTCGGGCTCAGCGTTTGCGGTTGCCACGCACTTGCTATTGCATAACCTTTTTGACCTTTCATCTCGTTGCCCTCCTGTGGGGTTGGCGACAGTCTCTCGCCGAGCTTATGATCAAGCCAACGAATGTTTCTTATGCAATCCATTTTAGAGATTGATGAATGGCCAACTACCCGAGTATCGATAGCGAGCTGCTGCGCACCTTTGTCGCGATCGCCGACCATGGCGGCTTCACCCGCGCGGCGGAAATGGTCAATCGCACCCAATCGGCAGTCAGTATGCAGATGAAACGCCTGGAAGAAGACGTGATGCAGCGCCCGCTGTTCCTGCGCGAAGGCCGCCAGTTCAGCCTGACCGCCGAGGGCCAGCTATTGCTGAGCTATGCCCGGCGGATTCTCAAATTGCATGCCGAGGTGATGAACAGCATGCGCGAGCCGGATATGGTCGGCACCGTGCGCATCGGTACGCCGGACGATTATGTGATGCGCTTCATGCAGGGCGTGCTGGTGCGTTTCGCCGACGCCTACCCGCTGGTGCAAGTGGAATTGCACTGCGAACCCTCGTTTCAACTGCTGCAACGCCAGGACCTCGACCTGACCATCGTCACCCGCGAGCCGGGCACCGAAATCGGCCAACTGCTGCGCCAGGAACGTCTGGTCTGGGCCCAGGCCCGCGGCAGCAACCTGCACACGCGGAGCACCTTGCCGTTGGCGATGTTCAACTCCCATTGTTTCTGTCGTTCCTGGGCCTGTAACGGCCTGGACGCCATGGCGCGCGAATACCGCATCGCCTACACCAGCCCCAGCCTGTCGGCGATCATGGCCGCGGTCAGCGCCGGCCTGGCGATCACCGCGCAACTGCAAAGCCTGATCACCGCGGACCTGGAGATTATCGGCGAGGCGCAAGGCCTGCCGGGTATGCCAATGGCCAGTATCGTGCTGCTGCGTAACGGCAGCACCCAGTCCCAGGTCACCGAGACCTTGGCCGAGCAGATCGTCGAAAGCTTCAGATTCTAAGCCCGAGCAGCACCGCGCAGAGCAGCAGGAAACCGACGAACAATAGGCGTAGCCTGCGCTCCGGCAACGCATGGGCCAGGCGCACGCCCCAACTGATGCTGAGCAAGCCGCCCAATGCCAGAGGCGCCGCCAGCGCCCAATCGACATGGCCGTGCAGGCCATAGGTCACCAGGGTTACCGCGGTGCTCGGAGCGGCCAGCGACAGCGAAAGCCCCTGGGCGATCACCTGGGTGACGCCGAACACGCCGGTCAACACCGGCACCGCCAATACCGCGCCGCCCACACCGAACAAACCGCCTAGCAACCCCGCTCCGCTACCGAGCGCGGCCAGCCACGGCCAGGGCTGACGCAATGTGGTACCGCCGGCCTGCGGACGAAAATACAAGCGCGACAGGTTGTAAGCGGCCAATGCCAGGAGGAACGCGACGAAGCCCACACGCATCAGCTCCGCATCAAGATTCACCGCCCAGCCGGCACCGAGTAATGCGCAGAGAAAACTGCTCGCAGCCAGAATCAGCGCATGGCGCCATTCGATGCGGTTGCGCTGGTGATAACGCCACAAGGCCAACACCACGTTCGGCACCACCATCACCAGGGCCGTGCCCTGGGCCATCTGCTGATCCAGCCCGAACAGCACACCGAGCGCCGGAATCGCAATCAGGCCGCCGCCGATACCGAACAGCCCACCGAGGGCGCCGAGCGACAAACCGAGCATCAGGTTCAAAGCAAAATCAATCGGGTCCATCGACACCTCCTTGCAGCTGCCGCCCATGCTATCCAGTGGCCTCTAGTTCGGAAACGCACAGCAGCGCACAATGGCTATGCAGAAATCGCACAAGTAAACCGATATGAATCCCGATGCACTAACCGATCAACTCAGTCTGTTTCTCGATGTCCTGGAAACCGGCAGCTTTTCCGCGGCCGCACGCCGCCATCCACTAACACCTTCGGCGGTGGCGCGGCGCATCGATGCGTTGGAGCGCTCGCTGGGCAGCAACCTGTTCAGCCGCAGCACCCACGCGGTTCGCGCCACCCAGGCCGGGCTCGCCTTCGCCGAACGCGCCCGGCGCATCCTGGCAGAGCTGAACTTGGCCCGCGCCGAAGCCGTATCCCTGAGCAGCGAGCCCGAGGGGCTGATCCGCATCGATGCGCCCGCGCCGTTCGGCAGGCGTCGGCTGGCACCGGTCATCGCCGAATTTCTCGGCGCCTACCCCGGCCTGGACGTGCAACTGCGCTTGATCGACAGCTTCGTCGATCTACAGGGCGCGCACCTGGGCGAAGTCGACCTGGTGTTACGCATCGGACCCCTGGCGGATACCCGCTTGGTCGCCACCGCCCTGTCGCCGATGATCCGGGTGGCATGCGCCAGCCCCGACTATCTGGCGCGCCGCGGTGTGCCACGTGCGCCCGATGAGCTCGTCGAACACGACGGCATCGACTGGAGCAGCCTGGCGCCGCCCTATGCCTGGCGCTTCGAACAGCACGGCAAGCTGCAGTTGTATCGCCCCAAACGCCTGCGCATGACCGCTAACAACGCGGAAGCCCTGCTGTTCAGCGCGCTGGCCGGCCTGGGCATCGCCCACTTACCGACCTGGCTGATCAGCGAATACCTGCTACGCGGCGAACTGCTGCCGCTGTTCTGCGAAAACGGCCTGCCTGCGCCCGAACCCAGCGGCATCTATGCCCTGCGCCTGGAGCGCGAAACCGATTCGCGCAGCCGCCTGCTGCTGGAGTTTCTCAAGTCGCGCTTTGGGCCCGTGGCGCCCTGGGACCTGGCCCTGCAAAGCGGTCTGAATCTTGGCTAATCGCGGCGCACAAGCAACCCTGTAGCCCGGATGAAATCCGGGGGGAGATCTATCCCCGCAAACCCGCTCCCGGATTGCCTCCGGGCTGCTGATCGGCGCCCCTGCAGGAGCAGTCTTGACGCCCCATGCCCAAGCATGGAACGAGTAATCCGACAAACCCCGGACAGAAAAAAGCCCGGCACTGAGGCCGGGCTTTATGCTCGCGATTAAAGCAGGTCTTAGACCGGAGCTTTAGCGCGCGACTTGTATTCGCCGGTACGGGTATCGATTTCGATCCAGTCGTCGATGTTGCAGAAATCGGCAACCTTGACTTCAGTACCGTTGCTCAGCTTGGCGGGCTTCATCACCTTGCCGGAAGTGTCGCCACGGGCCGAACCTTCGGTGTAAGTGATCTGACGCACGATGGTAGTCGGCAGATCGACCGATACCACTTTGCCTTCGAAGAACACGGCTTCGCAGACGTCGGTCATGCCGTCGACGATGAAAGGCATAACGCTTTCCAGATCGTCTTTGTTCAGCTCGTACTGGTTGAACTCTTCGTCCATAAAGACGTAGTTCGGCTCGCTGTAGTAGGAGTAGGTCACCGCTACGCGATCGAGGATCACCGGCTCCATCTTGTCGTCGGCTTTGTAGACGGTCTCGGTCGAGGAACCGGTCAACAGGTTGCGCAGCTTCATTTTGACGATGGCGCTGTTACGACCGGACTTGGTGAATTCGGCCTTCTGGATAAGCCAAGGTTGGCCGTCGATCAGAGCCACACTGTTGGGCTTCATTTCTTGTGCGGTTTTCATACTAGGATCCGGATTTGGATGGAGTTACAGAATTTCTAGGCCGCGTATCATAGCCAATTTAGGTAAAAGTGTGCCAGCGCCGCGGCAAGATCGGGCTGAGAGGCCTGTCGCAGACACCAGCGCTCGGCATGCTCGGCCAGCTCCGGCCAGCTCTCGAGCAACGCCTGCCAGGAGTCGCCGAGCGCTTCATCCGTGTTCCAGGCGCGCCAAAAGCCCGTCAGCGCCGCACTCGCCGTCGGCGACAAACCCTCTATATAGAGTGCGAGAAAAGCCTCGAGCTTATCCAGATGGGCATCTTCCGCCTGCCGGTAAATATGCCAAAGCAGTGGCCGCCCGGCCCATTGCGCGCGCACGAACGAATCCTCGCCACGCACGGCGTTGAGCTCGCAGCACCAGAGCATGCGATCGTATTGGTCTTGCCGGACAAACGGCAGTATCTGCACCTGCAATTGGCCGCGTCGGTGGACATCCCCGGCGCCCAGCGCGCAGCAGCCGAGCCAGGCCTGCAGATCGCCGAGAATGCGCCCTTCCGGGACCAGCAATTGAGTAACGCGAGTATCAGCGGCCAGCGTGTCCAGCCAATCACCCAGGGCATCGCTCTCATAGGCGAACAGCGATATCAACCGCGCCCCAGGCAGCGCCTGCACCCCGAGGCTGTGCAGAAAACCCGCGCGCGCCTGCACATCGGCTTGAAAAGCCTGCCGACGTGCGAGCAGATCGCGCTCGCGCAGCAAGCCGCCGCTGCCCGCGGTAAAGCCCGGAAAGAAGAAGAACTTTTGCAGGCCATTGGATTGCAACGACGGCAAACCATGGCAACCCTCGACCCACTCCTCGGCGCTGAGGTACTCCAGGTTGAGCCACAGCACCTTAGGCTGACGCGCCCTCATGGCCTCGATATAGGCCGCCGGCAACTCGCAGGCAAAGGCCTCGATCACCACATCCGCAGCATCGACCGGTTGCCAGGGCATGGGCCACAGACGTACCTCCACGCCCTGCTGAACTTGCCGCGTCGCATGCGCGTCCGCCTCGGGGCAAAGACGACCGAACGCACTCAGATCGTCCACCCACAGCCGCACCCTGGCGTCATGCTCGGCAACCAGTTGCCGCGCCAGACGCCAGGTCACCCCGATATCGCCGTAGTTGTCGATCACACTGCAGAAAATGTCCCAGCTCGCCTTCATGCCCAGCCCCATTCATCAGGCGCGCAGTCTAGCAAGAGCCGGGCAGCGAGGCTTGACTCCAAACCAGCCCAAGCGCTGCACCCCGTTTCAGCCGCGACCGAAACGCTCGCGATAAACCGAAGGCGGCAAGCCGACATTGCCGCGAAATGCCACCCGGAAGCTTTCAACGGAGCGGTAGCCACAAAGCTCTGCGATGCTTTCGTGCCCCAACTCACTGTTTTCCAACAGCTCCCGCGCCCGGGCCAGACGCTCATGCTGTAACCAGGACTTGGGCGACATGCCCGTTGCCTCGCTAAAGCGGCGCAGAAAGGTACGCGCGCTCATTGCCGCCCTTCCCGCCAATTGATCCACGCTCAACGGCTCATGCAAGCGCTCGCGCGCCCAGTGCATCACCTTGGACAGATCATTGCGCGGGGTTTGACTAAAGGGAGCAGGAATGAATTGCGCTTGCCCGCCCGTGCGTTGCGGTGGGGTTACCAGGCGTCGCGCCACTGTGTTGGCGACTTGCGTACCGAAGTCGCGGGCAATCAGATGCAAACAGGCATCGATCCCCGCGGCACTGCCCGCCGAGCTAATCAGTTGCCCGGCATCCACGTAGAGCACATCGGGGTCGACGACAATTGTGGGGAAGCGCTCCGCCAACTCCTCGGCATAACGCCAATGTGTAGTGGCCCGTAAACCGTCGAGCAGGCCGGCCGCCGCCAGCACGAACACGCCCGAACAGATAGATACGATTCTGGCGCCACGTGCATGCGCTTCACGCAACGCCTCCAGCAGTGCCTCGGGTGGCCGCTCGCTGCGGCTGCGCCAACCCGGAACGATGATCGTGCGGGCGCTCGCCAACTGCTCCAACCCGCCATCGGCCAGCACCTGGAATCCGCCCATGGCACGCATCGGCCCCGGCTCGACTGCAACGATCCGGTGCTGGTACCAGGGAAAGTCGAATTCCGGACGCGGCAACCCGAAGATCTCCACCGCGATGCCGAATTCGAATGTGCACAGACCATCATAAGCCAGGATGGCCACTAAACCGGGAGCTTGCAGCATTGGCGGAAAATTACCAGTTGATGTCTTCTGCGCCACTGTAGCGCCAAATCGGACGTAGTTATAGTGACTCGACACCCACCGACCACCGGAGAATCCAATGCCCAGCCTGGTTCGCGAAATAGCCGCCGCCCCTTCCGCAATCGCCCTGATGCACTTCAGTAACCGCCTGACCTTTGAAACCGACTGCTCCGATGTACACGCCAGCCTACAAGCAGGGGAACTCGACTTCGTATTGGCCGATGTGCGCAGTCCCGCTGGCTTCGCTCAGGGCCATGTGCCCGGGGCAATCAATCTGCCGCACCGTTCGATTACCGCGGCACACATGAGCGGTTACGACAAGAACACCCTGTTCGTCGTGTATTGCGCCGGCCCACACTGTAACGGCGCCAATCGCGCAGCGATCAAACTGGCTGCGCTGGGATACCCGGTTAAGGAAATGCTCGGAGGTATTACCGGCTGGCTCGATGAGGGCTTCCAACTGAGCGCCGAAGTGACGCCTGCCTCGGCAACGACCATAGCCTGCGAATGCTGAGCAAGATGGTCAAGATCCGCACCGCAACCCCGGCCGACCTGCCGCAAGTACTGGAACTGATGCGCGACCTTGCGGCATTCGAAGATTACCTCGACACATTCGCCGTCGACCTTGGCGAACTGAACTCACGGGCCTTCGGGCCCGGAGCACAATGCCGGATTTTCGTTGCCGAACGGGCCGGAACGCTCGCCGGCTATGCGGTAGCGCTGGAGATCCCGTTCACCTACGACCTACGCCCAACGATCATCCTCAAGGAGCTCTATGTGCGCACCACAGATCGCAGCGCGGGGACCGGGACGCGCTTGCTCGAAAGCGTTGCCACCTGGGCGCTGAGCAAAGGCGCCGGCCGCCTGCATTGGGATGTGCTGACGGGCAACCAGCATGCCGAGCGCTTCTACCAGCGGCATGGGGGCCAACGGGTAAGGAAATGGATCGCCTACCAAATGGATGAAGCAAAACTCATCGAACTGCAGGCCCGCTCCCAACAACCTGAAGCATTAGCAGGCCGCTAAAAACATAGCCAAGGCCAGAGGCAAGGCTACAGAATCGAGCTGCACTACCGACACACCATACCCTGCCAGCGAGGACACCATGATCACCTGCTACCTGCGCTATATCGTCGATCCCTTCAAGCTCGAGGAATTCGAGCACTACGCCAAGCTGTGGATTCCGCTGGTCGAACAATTCGGCGGCAATCACCACGGCTACTTCCTGCCGTCGGAAGGCGCGAACAACGTGGCCCTTGCCCTGTTCAGCTTTCCAAGTTTGGCGCTGTATGAAGACTACCGCAGCCGATCGGCGACCGACCCCGACTGCCAGGCCGCCTTCCAGTACGCGCAAGACACCCGCTGTATCGTCAGCTACGAACGCAGCTTCTTTCGCCCGGTATTTTCCTGATAAGCACGCAGCTTGTTTCGCCGCAGGCAAACGCCAGAAAGCCAAAAGCCCCGACAACTTCTCAGTTATCGGGGCTTTTCCTTCCTGTCAGAACAGCAGATCCAAGAAGTGCTAGATGCACTCGATGCACGCAGCACAACGCCGGGAATTGGCCTTATAGCGCGTGTATGCCTAGTAACAGGTGCTCGATGGGGTGAAGCCCAAGCCCTGACGCCTGAGCGGGTGAAAAATGGGGGCAAGTCGCGGCGAACACGTAGCATCCCTATTGGCAGCGCTTTGGAACAGCAACTGCGGGCTCACTTCAAACAACACGGCCTGTTCAGTAACTGCATGCTGACCTTTAGCCGGGTACTGGCGACAACCTCGATCAAGCTGCCGACCGGACAGGCTACCCATGTACTGCGGCACACCTTCGCCAGCCACTTCGTTATGCGTGGCGGCAACATCCTGGTGCTGCAAAAGATCCTGGGCCACACAAGCCTGGCGATGACCATGCGCTATGCACACCTCGCACCCGAACACCTGCAGGATGCTTTGACCTTGAATCCGCTTGCCGACAAATGACGTTAACAAAACGTACGTTTTGCCGTACGCTACCCATAACGACATAGGAGGCAAAGCCCCATGCAAACCCTAACCGCAAGTGAAGCACGCACAAACCTGTACCGGCTGATGGACCAATCTGCCGAATCGCATCAACCCATCCTGATTTCGGGCAAACGCACCAACTCCGTTCTAGTGTCTGCCGAAGACTGGGAAGCGATTCAAGAGACTCTTTATCTGCTGTCTGTTCCTGGCATGCGTGAGTCGATCAAAGAAGGCATGGCCGAGTCGGTCGAGGAATGCGCCAAGGAACTGGATTGGTGAGTTGGCGGCTCGTCTACACAAAGCAAGCTCAGAAGGACGCACAGAAACTGGCTGCGGCTGGCTTGAAGGACAAAGCTAAAGCCCTGCTAGCAGTCATACAGGAAAACCCGTATCAGACCCCTCCCCCCTATGAAAAACTGGTGGGGGATCTCGCCGGGGCCTACTCACGCCGCATCAACATCCAACACCGGCTGGTCTATCAGGTGTTGCAGGATGAACAGGTGGTGAAGGTTCTACGGCTCTGGTCGCACTACGACTGATACAGGCTTTCGACACTTCTTCGACACCACCGAAAGCCAGAAAACAAAAAGCCCCGAAAACTTGTTAGTTATCAGGGCTTTAGTATTTCGAAAGTGGCGGTGAAGAAGGGATTCGAACCCTTGATACGATTTCTCGTATACACACTTTCCAGGCGTGCTCCTTCAACCGCTCGGACACTTCACCGGATCTCGGCGGACACTGCTGTCTGTCGAGGCGCGCTAATCTAGCCGAACAGTCGCCTAAAGGCAAAATATTTTTTCAGAATATTCATGTGCTTAAGCCAGGTGTTCGTCGTCCGTCTGGCGTGGCGCCGGGTCGGATGGGAAGCGTTGCTGGCCGAACAGCAGGAAGCCCAGAGAAACGAACAGGCTGAAACAGAACAGGCCGAGCACGCCGAGCGGGCTCTGGCTCCGTGCGTTGTCGGCAAGTACCAATAGCCCGAGCATCAAGCCCAATATCAGAGCCGCGCGGCAGATGATGGTGGTCCATCCGGAGGTAGGCATAAGCGGCTCCTGTGTCGTTCCAAGATGCCGCACGCTAATGCCTGCGATTTCGCATCGCCAATTGCCGATGGCAATTGTCTTGATAGGAAATGAGAGGCGCCCACGGCCGAATAAGTTCACCGCGCTGACTCACCAGTCAGTCATGGCGCTTTACCTGGACGATGCGGGTGGGTAACGTTTCGTGCACTTCAGTACAAGGAATCCGCCATGAGCGACCTGATCAGCTATCAATTCGAAGACGGTATCGCCACCCTGACGCTCTGCAATGGCAAGGTGAACGCCATTTCCCCGGACGTCATCGTCGCCTTCAACGCCGCCCTGGACCGCGCCGAGCAGGACAAGGCCATCGTGATCATCACCGGCCAACCGGGCATTCTGTCCGGCGGCTACGACTTGAAGGTGATGACCTCCGGCCCACAGAACGCGATCGATCTCGTTGCCTCCGGATCGACCCTGGCGCGCCGCATGCTGGCCCACCCCTTCCCGATCATCGTCGCCTGCCCCGGCCACGCCGTGGCCAAGGGCGCGTTCATTCTGCTGTCGGCCGACTACCGCATCGGCGTCGAAGGCGCCTTCAGTATCGGCCTGAACGAGGTGCAGATCGGCATGACCATGCACCACGCCGGTATCGAGCTGGCCCGAGATCGCCTGCGCAAATCGGCGTTCCACCGCTCGGTGATCAACGGCGAGATGTTCGACCCGCAGGGCGCCGTGGATGCCGGCTTCCTCGACAAGGTGGTGGCGCCCGAGCAGCTGCTGGCCAGCGCACAGGCCGTCGCCCAGCAGATGAAGAAGATCAATATGACCGCGCACAAGAACACCAAGCTGAAAGTGCGCAAGGGCTTGCTCGAAGCCCTGGATCGCGCCGTGGAGCTGGATAAACAGCAATTGCTCTGACAGCGCCCCGCAACGACACAAGCCCGGCCCCGACAGCCGGGCTTTTTTATTCGAGGCACCCTACGGCAACGAACAACGGATAACAGCCCACCATCTCCCGCCAATTACCTCTGATCGGCAGCGATTGCCGACCAGAGTGCACGCCCGTACACTGCGCGCCTTTTTCCTATGACGGATGTACCAGATGCTTTTTCTTCTGCGCATGTTGGCGATGGGCGTGCACTTCATTCTCGCCGGTACCCTGGGATTGCTGCTGGGGCTGTGCCGCCCGTTCAACCCCGACAACAGCCGCCTCTGCGCCCGCCTCTATTCGTTACCGGCGCTCTGGCTGCTGCGTCTGAAGCTGAGCGCCGAGGTGCAGGCGCTGCTCGAGCACAAGCGTTCCTACGTCATAGTCGCCAATCATCAATCCAACTACGACCTCTATGTCCTGGGCCGGGTCGTGCCCAAGCGGACCGTGAGCATCGGCAAGAAAAGCCTGCGCTGGGTGCCGTTTTTCGGGCAATTGTATTGGTTGGCCGGCAATGTGCTGCTCGATCGCGGCAACGCCATAAGCGCCAAGCGGGCGATGCTCACCACCACCGACACGCTCAAGCATAAAGACACCTCGATCTGGGTATTCCCCGAGGGCACGCGCAACCTCGGCAAGGGTTTGTTGCCGTTCAAGAAAGGGGCGTTCCAGATGGCCATCGCCGCGGGCGTGCCGATCATCCCGGTATGCGTCAGCAGCTATGCCAAACGCCTGAAGATGAATAGCTGGAGCAGCGGCAAGATCATGATCCGCTCGCTGCCGGCGATCCCGACCGCCGGGCTGAGCCTGGACGATTTGCCGAAGCTGATCGACGATTGCCGAACGCAAATGGCGCAATGCATCGACATGATGGATCGGCAGCTGGCCCAGGCCAGCTGATCGCAGACTGTCGAATTCGCCGCAAAGACGACTGAACATACCGACTCATTGCGCCGCCTTGCGTTCGCATCCTGGCAACAACCGCTATTCTGAGCGACGCATACGCAGCCGGGGCCTCTGCGCCACAGCCACCGAGGAGTCGAAATGGGTCAAGTCGTCGCCGCCGCCGTCTATTACAAGGGCAAGAGAGTCACCGATATAACGCTCGACGAAGGGCTGTCGTGGTCGAAAAAGCCCGGCCACTTCGTCTGGATCGGTCTGCACGACCCCGGCGCCGAGGAGCTGACCAATCTGCAGCGCCAGTACAACCTGCATGAGCTGGCCCTGGAGGATGCCCTACAGCGGCATACCCGCCCCAAGCTGGAGACATTCGGCGACGCGCTGTTTCTGGTGCTCTATTCGCCGGTCCTGGTCGATGGCGAACTGGAGTTCATCGAAACTCAGCTGTTCGCCGGCACGGGCTACGTCATCAGCGCGCGTTACGGCGAATCGGCACCTTACTCGCAGGTTCGTCAACGCTGCGAAGCGCGACCGCTATTGCTCGAACACGGCGAAGATTTCGTGCTCTATGCCCTGCTCAATTTCGTCATCGAGAATTACCGCCCGATGATGGATGACTATTACGAAGAGTTGGAGGAGATCGAGCGAGTGGCGTTCAAGCGCACGCTGGCCCAGGCCGACGTCGAGCGTATCCAATGCCTGCGGCGCAACCTGTTGCGCTTGCGTCGTTACATCGGCCCGCTGGCGGAGATCTGCCAAGAGCTGCAAAGCCTGGACTTCCCGTTTATCGATAAACACATGCGCCCGTACTTTCGCGACGTGGCAATCCATGTGAACCGCCTGCTCGAAGATTTGGCCGCCTTACGCGAAATGGCCGACCACGCGATCGAGATCGGCCTATTACTGGAGTCTTCGCGACAGAGCATCACCCAACGCAAGTTCGCCGCCTGGGCGGCGATTCTGGCCTTCCCCACTGCGGTAGCGGGGATTTACGGGATGAATTTCGAGAATATGCCGGAGCTGACGTGGCAATTCGGCTACTTCGGCGTCCTCGGCTTTATCGCCACCGGGTGCGCCGGCCTGTACGCCAGCTTCAAGCATTACGGTTGGCTATAGCGAAACGGGTAGCCGCGGCTCAATCGTCCAGCCCGGTTCGCCCATGGGCGACGAAGCGCATCATCCATTCCGCGACCGTGTGCCCCTGATGCTCGTGCTCCAAGCTGCTCATACCCTGGGTGTAGGCCGGTTCGCCGATATGTTGCTGGCGGATTTCCAACAGCGCCTTGGAGTAGTCGTGAATGAACTCCGGGTGGCCCTGGAAGCACAGCACCTGATCGCCGATACAGTAGGCGGCGATCGGACAGAACTCGCTGGAGGCCAGCAAAGTGGCGTTCTCGGGTAATTTGGTGACCTGATCCTGGTGGCTGATCAGCAAGGTCAACTCTTCCAGCGGCGGCATCATCCAGGTCGGTTGATGCTTGACCTCGTAACGGTGTATGCCCACTCCCCACCCGCGCTCGGCGCGCTCGGCGTGACCGCCGAACAGCAATGCCAGCAATTGATGGCCGAAACAGATACCGAGAATCTTGTCGCCATGCCGGTAGCGCTCCAGCAGGTAGAGTCTGAGCGTTTGAATCCAGGGTTCGGGGCCGAAGGAGTCGGCCTTGCTGCCGGTCACCAGATAAGCGTCGTAGCGCTGCTCGTCCGGCGGATAATTGCCCTCCACCACATTGAATACCTCGAAACTCGCCGCAATCGGCTGCCGAGCGAACAACCGCTCGAACATATGGCCGTAGCTTTGGTACTGCTCAATCAACTCGGGGCGCAGGATATCGGTCTCGAGAATGCAAATGCGTAGCGACATGGGGGGTCCTGAATAAACAAACGGAGCGGGCCCGCACTTTGTAGCATAGACGGCGACGTACCGGCAGAGCTGCCTATCAGCCCGCTCGATATTCACCATAAAGGGCATTCACTTCCGGCGTTCGGGCGGCTCGGCAATGATGCGGCACGACCAACGCCAACCCGGAGCCCGACCATGAGCACTGCCGCCGCCCTGCCGCTGAACGGCTATGGCATCACCTACGTGACCCTCGACGACAACGGTCTATTTTTCGAATCGGAACTGGCCATTCACCTCGACGACGGGGCTTTATTGAGCCTGCCGATGCCGACCCGGCAAAGCGAGCGCCTGGCGATTCATCATGAGCTCTGCGTGCGCAATGGTTGGTGCCAGGTCGCCTGAGGGTTTAACCCGGCGGCGCCTGACGACGGAGGTCTTCGCGCAATTGGCGAATCTCCGCACGCAGCGCCTCGATGGAAGCCTGCCCGGCGATGGCCGACTGCTTGTCCGCCGCATCGCGATCGACGAAAAAGGACGCCAGGGTCGCGGTCAGATAGCCGAACACGGCAAAGCCATAGAGGCCGATCAGGAAACACAGCAACCGCCCTTCCGGCGTATGCGGCCAGGCTTCCGAGCCGAGGCTGGTGATCAGCATGGCCGTCCACCAGAGCGATTCGCCGTAGCTGGCGAACCCCGGCCGGCCGCCTTCGAAGGCGTAGATGCCGGCGGCGCCTGCGAGAATCACCAATACCGTCGCCGCCACCACATAGCCGAAACCGCGTCTATACATGGTGCGGCGCAGCGCTTTCATCCCGCGATTGATCGAGGTGAGGATGCGCAGCAGATTCAAACCCCGGCTGGCGCTCAGGATACGGGCCATGCGCAGCACGCGCAGGGTACGCAGCGCCGGTAGCAGCAGGGCGAGCAAGGTCAGCAGGTTGCGCTTCAGGTAGGTGCGCTTCTGCGGCGCCAGGCTGAAGCGCAGCAGAAAGTCGGCGATGAAAATCAGCCAGATGCCGCGACCGATCAGTGACAGGAGCGGCGAGTCGCCGCGCACCAATTCGACGATCAGCAGCGCCAGCCAGATGAAACCCAGCGCCACCATCGGCGCCTCCAGCCACGCCTCGGTTTGACGCAGCAAACGCCAGCGCTGGCGATCGACGGCGCGCCGCGTTTGCTCGCTACGGCTCGGCACCGGCTCAGGCCCGGATCAATTGCCGCTGCCCGGGATCAGCGTGTCGCGCTCGGACTCGCCCGGTAGGCGCGGCGCGGGAACCGGCGATGGAGTAGGCGCGATTGTCGGCGAACCGGGCGACGTCAGCGGTGGCACCGGATCCATGTCCGTGGCCCCGGCGCCCGGGTCGAGGGTTGGCGCGTCCCGCAGTTCGTCCTCCACCTCATCGCCGAAATGCTCCGCAGCCGCATCCCCGCGCTCACGCTCCAGCTCCATCTGCCGGCCACTCAACTCGCGCTCCTGCTCGATGGTCGTCAGCCCTTCCACCTCGTCGCCCTGGGCTACGCTTGTCAAGGGTCCAGCCAACAGCAATAACGACAACAGAAATGTTTTCATGGCGGTTCTCCCACGCTTGCCCCCCAAAACGATGGACAGCAATTACCCCAGGGGGTGCGGGTAAATACCGCGGGCAATAAAAAACCGGCTCATGGGAGCCGGTTCCGTCAGCGCAAAACTCGCGGTCAGAAGGTTTCGCCCCTGGCGGCCTTGTCCCGCAGCAACGCCGGCGGCTCGAAGCGTTCGCCATATTGCTCGGCCAGGTAATGCGCGCGGGCAACGAAATCCTTGATCCCGTATTGATTGATGAACTGCAGCGCACCGCCGGTCCAGGCAGCGAAGCCGATGCCGAAGATTGAGCCGATATTGGCGTCGGCGACCGATTTCAGCACACCCTCCTCCAGGCAGCGCACGGTTTCGATGGCCTGAATGAACAGAATGCGGTCGCGCACGTCCTCCTGGGATATTTGCGCGTCAGGTTTCTCGAAGCGCGCCTTGAGGTCGGACCACAGCTGCTTCTTGCCCGCCTGCGGGTACTCGTAGAAACCGCCGCCAGCGGCTTTGCCCGGCCGCTTGTACTCGTTCAGCATCAGGTCGATCACCGCGAACGCCGGGTGTTCGGGGATCTGCTTGCCCTCGGCGGCCAGGTCCTTGATGGTCTGCTGGCGGATATGGTTCATCAGGCTCAGCGACACTTCATCGCTGATCGCCAGCGGTCCCACCGGCATGCCGGCCTTGCGCGCCTCGGTTTCGATCATCGCCGCGCTGATGCCTTCGCCGAGCATGGCGATGCCTTCGTTGGTGAAGGTGCCGAACACCCGCGAGGTGAAGAAGCCGCGGCTGTCCTCGACCACGATCGGGGTCTTGTTGATCTGCATCACGTAGTCGAAACCGCGCGCCAGGCTTGCGTCGCTGGTGCGCGCGCCACGGATGATCTCCACCAGCGGCATCTTGTCCACCGGGCTGAAGAAGTGCAGGCCGATGAATCTGTCCTGGTTGCGCACCGCGGCGGCCAAGCCGGTGATCGGCAACGTCGAGGTGTTGGAGGCGATCAGCGCATCGCTCGCGGCGGCGCGCTCGGCGGCCGCCGTGACCGTGGCCTTGAGGTCACGGTCTTCGAACACCGCTTCGATCACCAGGTCGCATCCAGCGAAGTCGGCCTCTTTATCGGTGGCGGTGATGCGCGCCAGGATGGCATCACGTTTTTCCACGCTCATCTGGCCACGGCTGACTTTCTTCTCCAGCAGTTTGGCCGAGTAGCTCTTGCCCTTCTCGGCCGCGTCGATGGAGACGTCCTTGAGCACTACCTCGATCCCCGTCACGGCGGAAACATAGGCGATGCCCGCGCCCATCATGCCGGCGCCGAGCACACCGACTTTCTTCGTCACATAAGGCGCGAAGCCTTCGGGCCGCGAGCCGCCGGCGTTGATTTCATTGAGCTGGAACCAGAAGGTACCGATCATGTTCTTCGCCACCTGCCCGGTGGTCAGCTCGGTGAAGTAGCGCGCCTCGATGAGCTGCGCGGTGTCGAAATCGACCTGGGCGCCCTCGACCGCGGCGCAGAGGATTTTCTCCGGGGCGGGGAAACAGCCCTTGGTCTTGTCGCGCAGCACGCTCGGGGCGATCGCCAGCATTTGCGCGACACTCGGGCTTGCCGGCGTGCCGCCGGGTATCTTGTAGCCGGCTTCGTCCCACGGCTGTTTCGGCGAAGGATTGGCGGCGATCCAGGCGCGCGCCTTGGCCAGCAGATCCTCTTTGTCGCTGGCCAGTTGATCGATCAATCCGGCCTTGAGCGCCGCGGCCGGGCGCACCTTCTTGCCCTCGGCGAGATACGGCAGGGCTTTTTCCAGGCCGAGCAGGCGCACCATGCGCACCACCCCGCCGCCGCCCGGCAGCAGGCCGAGGGTCACTTCCGGCAGGCCTATCTGCACGCTGGAACTGTCGAGGGCGATGCGGTGATGACAGGCCAGTGCGATTTCCCAGCCGCCGCCCAAGGCGGCGCCGTTGATCGCCGCCACCACCGGTTTGCCCAGGGTTTCCAGGCGACGCAGCTGGCCCTTGATCTTCAGGATCATCTCGTAGAAGGGTTTGGCGTCGGCCTTGGTGACCTTGATCAGTTCGTTGAGGTCGCCGCCGGCGAAGAAGGTTTTCTTCGCCGAGGTGACTATCACCCCGGCGATTTCATCTTTCTCGCGCTCCAGGCGCTCGACGATCCCGCCCATGGCTTCGCGGTACACCGCGTTCATGGTATTGGCGCTCTGGCCGGGCATGTCCATGGTCAGCACAACAATATTGTCCTGGCCTTTTTCGTAACGGATGGCGTCAGTCATTTCGTTTCCTATCCCCTAAAAATGGGGGAGCTCTTCAGAGACGTCGCGAGCGAAGGGCAGGCAAGGCGGAAATCGTTTGGGAAGCGGAGTTTGCTGTTGCAAATGAGCATTCCCGGACGATTTCCAACGCAGCATGGTCGAGCGCAGTAGTCTCTGAAAGCTCCTTAGATGCGCTCAATGATGGTGGCTATACCCATGCCGCCGCCGACGCAGAGCGTGGCCAGGCCATAACGCAACTGGCGCTTCTCCAGCTCGTCGAGCAAGGTGCCGAGGATCGCGCAGCCGGTGGCGCCCAGCGGGTGGCCCATGGCGATGGAGCCGCCGTTGACGTTGACCTTGTCCTCGGCCACGCCCATGTCCTTCATGAACTTCATCACCACCGAGGCGAAGGCTTCGTTGACTTCGAACAGGTCGATATCGGCGATGTCCAGGCCGGCCTTGGCCAGCGCTTTGCGCGTGGCCGGCGCGGGGCCGGTGAGCATGATGGTCGGATCGGTGCCGGTTACCGCGGTGGCGACGATTCGCGCCCGCGGTTTCAGGCCCAGTTCCTTGCCCTTGGCGGCGCTACCGATCAGCATCAAAGCGGAGCCGTCGACGATTCCCGAGCTGTTGCCCGGGGTGTGCACGTGCTCGATCCGTTCGACGTGGCTATAGACCCGCAGCGCGGTGCCGTCGAAGCCCATTTGGCCCATCATCTCGAAACTCGGCTTGAGCTGGCCCAAACCGTCGAGGGTGGAATCGCCGCGAATGAATTCGTCGTGGTCGAGCAGCACGATGCCGTTCTGATCGGTCACCGCAACCAAGGATTTGTCGAATGAGCCGTCGGCGCTGGCACGGGCGGCTTTTTGCTGCGAACGCAGCGCGAAGGCGTCGACATCGGCGCGACTGAAGCCCTCCAGCGTGGCGATCAGGTCGGCGCCGATGCCCTGGGGGGTGAAATGGCTGTGCATATTGGTCGCCGGGTCCATCACCCAGGCACCGCCATCGGAACCCATGGGCACCCGCGACATGGACTCCACGCCACCGACCACCACTAGGTCCTCGAAACCGGAACGCACTTTCATCGCCCCGAGATTGACCGCCTCCAGGCCGGAGGCGCAGAAGCGATTGAGCTGCACGCCGGAAACGCTGACATCCCAATCGGCGACCATGGCGGCGGTCTTGGCGATATCCGCGCCCTGATCGCCCACCGGGGTCACGCAGCCGAGCACGATGTCGTCGACCTGGCTGGTGTCCAGGTTATTGCGTGCTTGCAGCGCCCTGAGCAAGCCGGCGACCAAGTCGACCGGTTTGACGCTGTACAGCGCGCCGTCCTTCTTGCCTTTGCCGCGGGGCGTGCGCAGTGCATCGAAAATAAATGCTTCGGTCATGGCGTCCTCGTACAGCCGGTGGATGAGTGACTGGCGGCGCATATCGGCGATTGCGCCTATCGCGCAGGCTGGGAAAACCTGGCGGGCGGGCTCCGGTGACCAAGCAATGCGCTTGGCATCCACTGGATATCCGCGTCGCGGCTTCTCGGCAGCCTGCCGGCATTACATACGCCCGGGCATATCCGCCTCAATGACCGAAGCGCTCAGGGCTATTGACCGCTCAGCTCAGACGAACGGTCTGCGCGGGCGCGCGAATGCATGGCCGCTCTAGTACAAGGCCGCGGGAGAATCGCCGGTGCCTGTCATAACCAGCCGCTTCAAGCCATGGATATCTAACTGCCAAGACTTCTATCCACATGGCCGCGCCACCCTAGAGTTACTAAGGCAGACGTAATAGAAATAGTGGGAAAGAAAAATAAGCCATCGCCGGGTTTTGCCGGGACGGCTTCAGCCCCGGCCTCGACGCAATAGCGGAGAGCCATGTGAGCGGCGGATGCCGCCACACCAACAAGAAGAATAGGCAGGTAGCCATGTTTAGACAGCCAAAGATCCGGCAAGCGAGTCTTATCCTGTTTGCCACCACGCTGATTTTAATCGTCCCGAACTTGACCCGACTGGTCAGCTGAACGTCCATACGCCGTCGCTGCGTTACCGTGCGTGAGCGGTAATGCAGTGCGGGCGTTCTACCCCCTCCTCTCCCTTCAACCTCGAGCGTTTTGCCGTGCTTGCGCTTCGGTATCTGCGCGTGCGGGCGTCGATTGCGGACCAACACGCCAAGCACCAGCACGGCGCTGATCCGGCAGCCAGATCGGCAGCGGCATTGAAGCCCAGGCGGTGATCGGGCAGCATCGGGCGGTCCGTTTCCTTACCATGGCATGCTCGCGGCCCATGCCTCGATACTGCATTCAAACGCCAATGGAGCAGCAACCTTGAAATTATTCGCAACGCTAACGCTAGCGGCCTTGTTACCCCTGAGCGCCACGGCGCAGGCCGCCGAACTCGAATTGGATATCGGCCCGGCAAGCCGCAGTTGGCAGAGCGCCGAGTTGCTCGCGCATCCGCAGGCGCAGCAAATCGAAATCGCCGAAGACGTCAGCTACAAGCGCGCCATGCGCTATCGCGCGGTACCGCTGGCCGCCCTGCTCAGCGGCGTACAACCGGGCGATCACTTGCAGGCGGTAGCCCTGGATGGTTTCGCCGCCGAATTGCCGGCCGCCTTATTGCTGGCCCAGAGCGGCGCGCAAGCCTGGCTGGCGGTCGAAGACCCGGCCCAACCCTGGCCGGCCTTGGCCGCCGGCAAACCCAGCGCCGGGCCCTTCTACCTGGTGTGGCAAAATCCCGAGGCCAGCCAGGTTGGCCCCGAGCAATGGCCCTATCAGGTGGCGGCCATCCGCAAGCTGGCGCCGGTGGCCGAACGCTTCCCCGCACTGCTCCCCGCCGCCGATGCCGACGCCAGTACCCAGGCTGGCTTCGCCCTTTATCAGAAACACTGCATGGCCTGTCACCGGCTGAATGCGGCGGGCGATTCGGCCTTCGGCCCGGACCTGAACATCCCGCATAACCCGACCGAGTATTTTGCCGAAGGCTTCCTCGCCGCTTATATCCGCAACCCGCAAAGCCTGCGGCGCTGGCCGCAAGGCAAGATGCCCGGCTTCAGCGAGACGGTGTTGAGCGAGGCCGAGCTACAGCAATTGCTCGGTTACCTGCGACACATGGCGACGCGCAAACAGCCCGACGCGGCTCTTTGAAGCCAGGCAAACGCACATGGGCTGAACTATCGCCCTCAGCCTCTACCGAATAAATTAGCGGCGCAGTCGCGCCGCCCGGTTTATTTGCATAGGAGGTCATAAAGCCCATGCAGAATTGGGACTTCTGGTTCAACCAAACCCTCTGGCTGAATATCGCCATCGTCATGGCGATCAGCCTGGCGCTCTTCGTCATTTTGCGCACCCTCATCAGTCGCCTGAGCACGCATGTCGCCGCCTGGGCGGAAAAGCAGCACGAGTTGCGCTACAAATTGGTCGCGGAAATCTTTCGGCAAACCAGCCGCTTCCTGCTCCTGGCCCTTTCCGTGCTCATGGCCCTGAAACTGGTGGATCTACCCGCGCAGTGGGAGAGCACCCTGAGCCATGGCTGGTTCGTCGCCCTGGCCTTGCAAATCGCTCTATGGCTGGAAATCGGCATACGCCTGTGGGCCGCCACCCCGGTGGTGCATGCCGACGGCACGACGCGCAACCCGGTGACCACGACCATTATCGCGATCATGCTGCGCCTGCTTGTCTGGTCGGTGATGTTGTTGTCGATTCTGGCCAACCTCGGCGTGGATATCACCGCGCTGGTCGCCAGCCTCGGGGTCGGCGGTATCGCCGTGGCGCTGGCGGTGCAAACGCTGCTCAGCGACCTTTTCGCCTCGTTGTCCATTGGCGTCGACAAACCGTTCGAGATCGGCGATTTCGTGGTGTTCGGCAGCATCGCCGGCAATATCGAGCACATCGGTTTGAAAACCACGCGCATCCGCAGCCTCAGCGGCGAGCAGATCGTCTGCTCGAATGCCGACCTGTTGCGCCAGACGCTGCACAACTACAAACGCATGGAAACCCGGCGGATTCTGTTCAAGTTCGGCGTCACCTACGACACCCCGACCGAGAAAGTCCGCGAGATCGGCCGCCTGGTCGAGCGGATTATCGCGGCGGTACCGGACACGCGCTTCGACCGCGCGCACTTCCAGGCCTTCGGCGAGTACCAGCTGACATTCGAGGTGGTGTATTTCGTGCTGAGCTCGGACTACAACAAGTACATGGACATTCAGCAGGAAATCAACCTGGGGCTGCTGCAGGGCCTGCGCGACCTGAACGTGCAGTTCGCCTTCCCGACCCGCAGCGTGGAATTTATCGGCGGCGCCTTTCCCGAGTTGCAGGTGGCCGGCATTCCCCAGACGACCTCGAGCAACGCGGAGCGCCGCGCCGCCTCGACCGAATCGAGCTGAGAGCCCGCCGGCCTACCCCCAGTATTCGCCGGGCGGCGCCGGCAACTGGGTCAGCAACTCGCGCAGACCGGCGCACCATTGCTGGCGGATGCCTTCGAAGTAGGCGTCGCCTTCCTGAATGCGAAACCCCGCCGGCACTTCCAGGCTGTCGGCGCGGTACACCAACAGATCCAGCGGCATACCCACCGAGAGGTTGCTGCGGATGGTCGAGTCGAAGGAGATCAGCGAGCAGCGCAGCGCCTGCTGCAGCGGCGTGCGATAGTTCAGCGCGCGGTCGAGAATCGGCTTGCCGTATTTGCTTTCGCCGATCTGGAAGTACGGTGTGTCCTCGGTTGCTGCGATGAAGTTGCCCTGGGGATAGAGGTTGTACAACGCCGGCGCGGCGCCGCGGATCTGCCCGCCGAGAAGAATCGAACAACCCAATTCGACGCCCTGGCTCAGGGTCGCGCCGCTGTCGCGGGTGAGCACTTCGCGGATGGTATCGCCGACCAGGGTGGCGGCATCGAACAGGCTGGCGACATTGTGCAAATGCTGACCAGCGCTATCCAGACGCTGACGCAGCAGGCTGACCACCGATTGCGAGGTGGCCAGGTTGCCGGCGCTTTGCAGCACGATCAGGCGCTCGCCGGGTACGCCGAAGACATGGAGCTTGCGGAAGGTCGCAATATTGTCGACCCCCGCATTGGTGCGCGAATCGGAGACGAACACCAGCCCTTCGGCCAGGTTCATGGCAACGCAATAAGTCATGCTTCACCTGTGAACGGATACGCCCGAACACACTGCGTCGGGCACTGGAGCGCGCAATTCTACTGCTGTTGCACGCGCAACAGCGGAGAAACTTCCACCTGCGCGTGCATCTGCTCCGTCCCGCCGCCACGACGCATGCCGCGCACCGGGCAGGCATCCAGGTAATCCAGACCGATCGCCAGCTTCAGATGACGCTCGGGCCTCGCCAGGCAATTGGTCACGTCGAAGCTGTACCAGGCGTCGTCCAGCCAGGCCTCGGCCCAGGCGTGGCTGGCCAGGTGTTCGCTGCTGTCGGTGTACAGATAGCCGGACACATAGCGCGCCGGAATCCCCAGGCTGCGCGCGCAGGCGAGAAACGCATGGGCATGGTCCTGGCACACCCCCTGGCCGCCGCCGAAGGCTTCGCTGGCGCTGGTTTGCACCGCCGTGGCACCCGGTTGGTAGGCGATGTGCCCGTGCAAGCCATGCATCAATTCGATCAGCGCGGCGCGATCACGGCGCTCCTGGCAGTGCGCGTGGGCGAAGTCGCGCAGCGCTTCGTCCGCCTCGGTCAGCCGGGTGCAACGTAGAAACGGCAGTGGCGACTGGCTGTCGTGCTCGGTCTCGCGCTCGACATCGATCTGCACTTCGCCGCTGGCGCCCAGGACGATGGACTCGTGCGGCTCTTCCAGGGTCAGCACATGGAGGATATTGCCGTAGGGGTCGAGCTGGGCGCGTACCGGCTTGGGCAGGTTGAGCTGCCAGCTGAGCACCTGCTGGCGCTGGTTGTCGTGAGGCGTCATGCGCAGGTACTGGATGCTGGTGCGCACCTGATCTTCGTAGTGGTAGGTGGTGTCATGGCTGATCGAGAGTCTCATGCGACCTCCAGATAGGAACTTTGAATGGCTTGGCCAAGCTGGCGCACCGACAGGATCAAGTCGGTCAACCAGGCATGCAGGCCCTCGTCGAGAACTTCGTTGATGCTGGTGTAGCGCAGCCGCGCCTCCAGCTCCGCCGCCAGGCGTTGCGCCGGCCGGCCGTTTTCCCCGGGCAGGCTGGCGAGCATCAGGTTGAGTTCGTCCATGCAGGCGCGCAGCGAGCGCGGGATGTCCGGGCGCAGCAACAGGAGTTCGGCGACTTTGCGCGTGCCGGGCGAGCCGCGGTAGATCTCGGCGAAGGCCTCGAACGAGGAAAGCGCGCGGAGCAAGGCGTTCCACTGGTAGTAACTGCGCGCCGGGCGACCGTCGACCTCGTCGATGTCCTCGCCGAGCATCTCGTAGCGCGCATCGAGCAGACGCAGGGTGTTGTCGGCGCGCTCGATAAAGGTGCCGAGACGGATAAAGCGATAGGGATCGCCGCGCCTGATGGTGCCGAAGGTGGCGCCACGGAACAGGTGCGAGCGCTCCTTGACCCATTCGCAGAAGCGGCTGATGCCGTAACGCCCCAGGCCTTGCTCAGCGATGCCGCGGATTTCCAGCCAGGTGGCGTTGATGTTCTCCCACATGTCGGCGGTGATGCAGCCGCGCACCGCATGGGCGTTGCTGCGCGCCGCGCCCAGGCAGCAATAGAGGCTGGCCGGGTTTTCCGCATCCAGGGCGAAGAAATGCAGCATGCGTTCGGCGTGCAATTGGCCGTGGCGCGCCCGGTATTCGTCCAGCGTGCCGGTGATCAGCAACGGCATGGCCAGTTCGTCCAGGCCGTCGGAGCGGCCGTCCTGGGGCATCAGCGAGAGGGAATAGCTGACATCGAGCATGCGCGCGAGGTTTTCCGCGCGCTCCAGATAGCGCGACATCCAGTACAGATCGGAGGCAGTTCTTGAAAGCATGGTTAGTCCTCCACCACCCAGGTGTCTTTGGTGCCGCCGCCTTGCGACGAGTTGACCACCAGCGAGCCTTCGCGCAGCGCCACGCGGGTCAGACCGCCCGGTACCAGGCGTACTTCCCGCCCGGACAGGACGAATGGGCGCAGGTCGATATGCCGCGGCGCGATACCGTTTTCGACGAAGGTCGGGCAAGTCGACAAGCACAGCGTCGGCTGGGCGATATAGGCCTCGGGCTTGGCCAGCAGGCGCAGGCGGAAGGCTTCGATTTCCGCCTGGCTCGCCGCCGGCCCGACCAGCATGCCGTAGCCGCCCGAGCCCTGGGTTTCCTTGACCACCAGCTCGCCCAGATTGGCCAGCACATGGGACAGCTCGGCCGGTTTGCGACATTGCCAGGTCGGTACGTTTTTCAGGATCGGCTCTTCGTCCAGATAGAAGCGGATCATGTCGCCGACATAGGGGTAGATCGACTTGTCGTCCGCCACCCCGGTGCCGATCGCATTGGCCAGCACCACATTGCCCGAGCGATAGGCCGATAGCAGACCGGGCACGCCGAGCATGGAGTCGGGATTGAAGGCCAGCGGATCGAGGAAATCGTCGTCGAGGCGGCGATAAATCACGTCGACCTGCTTGGCCCCGGCCGTGGTGCGCATATGAACCTTGTCGTCGCGCACGAACAGATCCGCGCCCTCGACCAGCTCCACGCCCATCTCGCGGGACAAAAAGGCATGCTCGAAATAAGCGCTGTTGAAACGCCCCGGCGTCAGTACCACGACGTTGGGATTGTCCAGCGGGCTGGAGGATTTCAGGGTTTCCAGCAGCAGGTTCGGGTAGTGATCGATAGGTGCGATGCGCTGCGCGGCGAACAGCTCGGGGAACAGACGCATCATCATTTTGCGGTCTTCGAGCATATAGCTGACGCCGCTCGGCGTGCGCAGGTTGTCCTCGAGCACGTAGTAGCTGCCGTCGCCGTCGCGCACCAGGTCGACGCCGGCGATGTGCGCGTAGAGGTCGCGGTGCAGGTTCAGGCCCTGCATGGCGATCTGGTAACCCTCGTTGGCCAGCACCTGCTGGGCGGGAATCACTCCGGCCTTGATAATCCGTTGTTCGTGGTAGAGGTCAGCGAGAAACAGGTTCAGCGCCTGCACCCGCTGGATGCAGCCGCGTTCCACCACCCGCCACTCGCTGGCGGGGATACTGCGCGGGATGGTGTCGAAGGGGATCAGCCGTTCGGTGCCCTGCTCGTCGCCATACAGGGTGAAGGTGATGCCGGCACGGTGGAATAATAAATCGGCTTCGCGCCGGCGCTGCGCCAGCAACTCCTTCGGTGTCTCGGCCAGCCAACGGGCGAATGCCTGATAGTGCGGGCGGCACTCGCCGCTCGCCTGGTACATCTCGTCATAAAAAGTGCGGGTCATGCCGTACTCCTGTTCACCCAAGCGCAGGGAAGTACTGCAAGGCCCGAGCCAGTAGATTTACATCTTATATTTCAATTAGTTAGCAATTTAAGACGAAACCAATGCACCGTTTTGGCGCAAGGTGCTCGGGCTTGACTGCCCGTGGCTTCATTTTGCGGCGCGGCGGGCCGCGAGCGGCAGGCGTCTGGGTGAATTCGAGAAGGGGATAAACGCATCGACCAGCCGCAGCTGGTCGATGTCTGTTGCTTAGCGTGGTTTCAAGGACGTTGAGCCTTGACCTCCTGGGTCACGCCCCAACCATCGAGCGTACCGCCGAGCGGAACCACCACCGACGCCATGTCGTGCTCGAAATCGCCAATGCCGGCGTGGGTGGCATACATCACCTTGCTTACCTGCAGATGCCAGGCGCCGTCATCACGCTCGGTCACCAGGGCATGCAAGGATTCGCCGCGAAAATTTCTGGTCGCCATACGCGCCCGTTCCTCATCGGGAAAAATGGCGTAGAACTCGATTGGATGAACGCTGGCAAAGTCGAAACCGCCCTCCTTCATCCGCCGTAGAACCCCATTACTGACATCATCGTGCAAGGCTGTGCTCATGAAGTGACCTCCTCAGGCGATGGATGAACTGATGGGTCACTGAGGCGCGAACTGCATAACCGGTAGCGACCGGCGTCCCGAGTGACCCCTTGATCGTGTTCCCATTGCAACCGCCACTGCCTCGGCGGTGTCGCGGCACATAGCAACTGCGCCGCCCGAGAATCAAGCAAGCAACTGCTTGATGTAGGCCAGGCCTGAAATCAGGACTGGTTGCCGGTGGGCCATTACAGAATGAAAAACCCAGAACCGTCATTTGCAGACTAGCGCCATCGCGGCTGCTTTGCCTACGAAAAACACAACTCTTTGCATGAATCCCAACCGGCCGGCCCGATCACCGGCACTTTGAAAGTCAGTTTCGCCCTGACAAGAAGGCGCGCGCCGGCTATCGTCCAGCCATGCACAGCTCCCCACCCATTCCGCTCGCCTATCGGCCACCCTGGCGCTGGCAGCAATTCCACGATCATTTCGCCTTACGCGCCCTGACGGACGTGGAACGGCTGAGTGCGGACGGCTACTGCCGCAGCTTTCAACTCGACGGCGTCAGCGGCTGGTTCAGCGTGCAGCCCATGGAGGCGCAGAACGTCCTGCTGCTGCGCCACAGCCGCTCTGCCGATGCTTGTTTGCCGGCGTTGATTCAGCGGGTTCGGCGCATGTTCGACCTCGACGCCGAGCCGCTGCGCATTGCCGCGCATTTCGCCAACGACCCGCACCTGGGCGCCTCGTTCGCGCGCCAGCCGAACTTGCGCCTGCCCACCGCCTTCGACCCGTTCGAACAAGCGGTGCGCGCCATAGTCGGCCAGCAGATTACGGTGAAAGCCGCGGTCACCATCAGCGCACGCTTGGTCGATCGCCTCGGCGAGCCCCTGCTCGATGCCGATCCGCAGGCGCCTCAACGCCTGTTTCCCAGCCCCGCGGCGATTGCCAGCGCCAACCTGGAAGGCATCGGCATGCCGGGCAAGCGGGTGCAATGCCTGCAGCACTTCGCCGCGCAGATCGCCAGCGGCGCCTTGCGCCTGGATATCGACGAGGGCAGTCAGGCGTTGGTCGAACGCCTTTGCGCCCTGCCCGGCATCGGCCCTTGGACCGCGCAGTACATCGCCCTGCGCGCCTTCGGCGAGGCCGATGCGTTTCCCAGCAGCGACCTGGGGTTGCTCAAGTCGCCGCTCTGGGGCGCCGGCGGCATCAGCGCCAAACAGCTCGGCGCCCGCGCCGAAGCCTGGCGGCCTTGGCGCGCCTATGCCGCGGTGCATCTTTGGCACAGCAGCTGATTCACCATCATGCGGATCTGGCATACGGGTCGGGTAGATAAACGCTTAGCAGGCCGTTGAAAAACGTAGGCGAGGCAGACAGCGTAAGGACTAGGCGTCCCCACAAAAACAGGCGAAAAAAGGACTGGGCTCGCACGCGAGTTTACGTGTTGTAAATGAGCATTTTGATGGGGGCGCCTAGCCCGGACTCGCGCACGAGCCTGTTTTTAACGCCGCGATGTCAACGCAGGTAGTTTTTCAACAGCCTGTTAGGCGAACCCTGAAGCGATGCGCAAGGTCACAACCTAGGAGCCTTTGTTGTCCTGTGTCCCGCCACCTGCTAAGGATGCCGTAAATGTCCGAGGAGCCCACCCCAACCGTCGATGCCGATGAAGTCGCCGCTTTTCGCGCCAATGTCCTCGCGAAGTTGACCTACGCCGTGGGCAAGGACCCCGAGCACGCCTTCGATCACGACTGGTTCGAGGCCATTGCCCTGGCCACCCGCGATCGTCTGGTCGAGAAATGGATGGATCACACGCGCAAGATCTACCGCGAAGGTAAAAAGCGCGTCTATTACCTGTCCCTGGAATTCCTCATCGGCCGCCTGCTTTACGACAATCTGTGCAACCTCGGCCTGCAGGACATCGCCCGCGCGGCGATGGACGATCTGGGGGTCGACCTCGAGCGCATCCGTGGCCTGGAAGCCGATGCCGCCCTCGGCAACGGCGGCCTCGGGCGGTTGGCCGCCTGCTTTATGGAAAGCATGGCGACACTGGGACTCGCCGCCCACGGCTACGGCATTCGCTACGAGCATGGTCTTTTCCGTCAATCGATCGTCGATGGCTGGCAGCTCGAGCAAACCGAAATCTGGCTGGACTTCGGCAACCCCTGGGAATTCGAGCGCCCCGAAGTCAGCTACCTGATCGGTTTCGGCGGTGGCGTGGCGGCCTCGCCGACGACCCGCGACGAACCCAAGCAATATTGGAATTGGGCCGAAGGTATCCGCGCCATCGCCTACGACACCCCGATCGCCGGCTGGCGCGGTACCGGCGTCAACACCCTGCGCCTGTGGCGCGCCCGGGCCGAAAGCGACTTCCATCTGGAACGCTTCAATGCCGGCGACCACATCGGTGCGGTGGCCGAGGAGGCGCGCGCCGAGCGCATCTCGCGGGTGCTCTATCCGGCCGACAGCACCGAAGCCGGCCAGGAGCTGCGCTTGCGCCAGGAGTACTTCTTCGTCGCCGCCTCGCTGCAGGATTTGCTGCGCCGCCATCTCAATCAGCACGGCGATGTGACCAGCCTGCCCGAGTACGCGGCCATCCAGCTCAACGACACGCACCCGGCGATCGCCGTCGCCGAGCTGATGCGCCTGCTGGTCGACGTGCACGATCAACCTTGGGACAAAGCCTGGGAGATCACCGTCGCGACCCTCTCCTACACCAACCACACGCTGCTGCCCGAGGCCCTGGAAACCTGGTCGGTAGGGCTGATGGAGCGTTTGCTGCCGCGGCATATGCAGATCATTTACCTGATCAATGCCTACCACATCGATGCGCTGCGGGCGCGCGACATCCATGATTTCGAACTGCTGCGCTCGGTCTCGTTGATCGAGGAAGACAACGGCCGCCGGGTGCGCATGGGCAACCTGGCGTTTCTCGGCTCGCACAGCATCAACGGGGTGTCCGGGCTGCACACCGAGTTGATGCGCAAAACCGTTTTCGCCCACCTGCATTCGCTCTACCCCGAACGCATCAACAACAAGACCAACGGCATTACCTTCCGCCGCTGGCTCTACCAAACCAACCCGGAGCTCACCGCCCTGCTGGTCGAACACGTCGGCGAGAGCTTGCTCGACGACCCGCAACACCTGTTGCGCACGGTCGAAGCCTGGGCCGACAAACCGGCCTTCCGCAAGCGCTTCGCCGAGCAGCGGCAGCTGAAAAAACGCGCCCTGGTGCGCTGGGTCGACGAGCGTCTGAACATCCACCTCGACCCCGAGGCGCTGTTCGACGTGCAGATCAAGCGCATCCACGAGTACAAACGCCAATTGCTCAACCTGCTGCACACGGTGGCGCTGTATCAGGCAATGCGCGACGAACCCACGGTCGACTGGGTGCCGCGGGTGAAAATCTTCGCCGGCAAGGCGGCCGCCAGCTATCACCAGGCCAAGCTGATCATCAAACTGGCCAACGACATCGCCCGCACCGTGAATGTCGATCCGACCGTGCGCGATCGCCTGAAAGTGGTGTTTCTGCCCAATTACAACGTCAGCCTGGCGGAAACCATCATTCCCGCCGCCGATCTCTCCGAGCAGATCTCCACCGCCGGGTTGGAAGCCTCGGGCACCAGCAATATGAAATTCGCCCTCAATGGCGCGCTGACCATCGGCACCCTCGACGGCGCCAATGTGGAAATGGCCGAGTTGATCGGCGCCGAGCACATGTTCATCTTCGGCATGAGCGCGGCGCAGGTGCAAGCGCGCAAGCGTGCCGGCGCCTACAACGCCGAAGCCATAGTCGAAGGCTCGCCGCGCTTGCATGAAGTGCTGCTGGCAATCCGCAACGGCGTATTCTCCCCCGATGACCCCAACCGCTATAGGGCGCTGGTGGACGAGCTGATCGCCCATGACACCTATTTCGTCTGTGCCGATTTCGATGCGTATTGGCAGACCCATCGCCGCGTCGCCACCTATTGGCGCACGCCGGAACTGTGGTGGCGCTCGGCGGTGCTGAACTGCGCACGCTCGGGATGGTTTTCCTCCGACCGCACCATTGCCGAATACGCCCGGGAAATCTGGAAGGTGCTCGAGTGAGGCTAGGGTCTGTTGCCGTTTCAGCGCAAGCCGCGTTGCCGCGAAAAATCTCGCCAGGCTAGGCGTAGGACGCCGGTAATGGTCGTTCCCTTGCCAAGTCCTACAACAACGCATGGCGAGATTTTCCGCGCAACCCGCAGGGCCGGGCCTGTTTTAGCGCGATGCTGCGTTTCTCGACGCTCATTTGGAACGACCAAACTTCGCGTCTCGTGCCTTGCCCCGCGCTAAAACAGGCTCCGGCGCGGTCGCGATGAAACGGCAACAGACCCTAGAATAGGCGGCATACCAGATGCCGACTCGACAGGAGATTCAGGTGCATTACCGCTATCACGATAGCCCGCTGGGGCGCCTGCTGCTGGTCGGCGATCATGCCGGATTGCAGCAAGTATCGATGGATATCGACGGCAAACCCTGGCGCCTCGAACCGACTTGGCGTAACGCCGACACCGAACTGGACGAAGTCTGCCGGCAACTGGATGCTTACTTCGCCGGCCGGCGCCAAACCTTCGACCTACGCCTCGCCCCTCGGGGTACGGCCTTTCAACAGGCCGTCTGGCAGGCGTTGCTGAGCATCCCGTTCGGTAAGACCAGCAGTTACAGCACCCTGGCCGCACAGATCGGCCGACCGAGCGCCATGCGTGCGGTGGGCGCCGCCAATGGCGCCAACCCGATTGCCGTGATCATCCCCTGCCATCGGGTGATCGGCCGCGACGGCAGCCTCACCGGCTATGCCGGCGGCCTCACGCGCAAGGCCTTGCTGCTCCAACTCGAGGGCGCGCAGCTGCCGCGGCAAGCGGAGCTTGCGCTCTGAGGTCAGCCCCTCAAATTGCCCCGCGGCCCGATCAGGGCCCAGACGATCAGCCCCAGAACCGGCAGGAACAGGATCAACAACACCCAGAGAACCTTCTTACCGACGTCGCTATTGCTGTTGACCACGTTGAGAATGGCCCAGATATCCAGCGCCAAAATGATCAGGCCGAATAGACCGCCAAATAAATCCATGGTGATACTCCTTTGCTCACTGCATAAATGGCTTGCGCCGCGGGTGCCCATCAAGGCGTCAGATAGCCAGGATTAAGCCTTGGTTCCTTTCACACGCATACCGGCATCAATCGTCCAGCCCGGGAAATGCGCTGGCGATGGGGTCGCCGGTGAAGTGCGCGGCCGCTTGCGGTGCATTGAACGGGCGAATCACCACGAAATGCGGGTGCTCGCCCATATCGAACCAGCGCTTCATCCCAGCCGGGATGACGATCAGGTCGTTCTTCTCGCACAGCACCGCGTACAGATAATCGTCGACATGCAGGCCGAACAGGCCACGACCGGCGACGAACAAACACACCTCGTCCTCATCGTAGCTGTGTTCTTCCAGCCGTTCAGCACGCAGTTCGGCCGGCTGCGGGTGACGGTTGTCCATGCGCACGACCTCGACCTGGGCCAACCCCCGCTCGGCCATCAGGCCATCGAGTGGCGTGCGATAGGCGCCGATCAGTTCGTCCTGGTCGGCGTCGGGCGCCAAAGGCGCGGCCGCCTGCCAGCGCTCGAAGCGTACGCCGAGCTCGGCCAGAGTGCTGGCGATGTCTTCGAGATGGGTCAACACCTTGTTCGGCAGGTTGGCAGAAGTCTGGTGGTAAACGCTCAAGCTGCTCATGTTCAGGCTCTCGTGTTGTCGGTAACGCGATCGGCGACGCAGCTGGCGGGCTGCTCGTCGCTGATCCGGGTATAGGTGATAAATGCGGCGATCAGCACCACCAGGCTGGCGATGGCGAAGGTCCAGGCCGGGCCCAGGGTATTCCAACTGTAGCCCGAATAGAGCGCGCCCAAGGCGCCGCCTACCCCGGCCAAGGCGGCGTACAGCGCCTGCCCCTGGCCTTGCTGGCGGTCGGCGAAGCTGCGCTGCACGAAATGAATCGCCGCGGCATGGAAGCTGCCGAACGTCGCCGCGTGCATCAGTTGGGCGAACAGCAGCACCGGTAGGTGATGGGCCAGATTGCCGAGCAGCAGCCAGCGTACCGCGGTGATCAGAAAGCTCGCCAAAAGCACAGTGCGCAGCGAATAGCGCGCCAGCAGCTTGGCCATCACCAGGAACAGCACGATTTCCGCCACCACGCCGAGCGCCCATAGTTGGCCGATCAAGCCGCGCGAATAACCGAGGCTTTCCAGGTGCAGGCTGAGGAAGGTGTAGTAAGGCCCGTTGCTCAATTGCATCAAACCGACGCTTAGGTAAAAGGCGAGAATCCCCGGCCGGCGCAATTGTCGGATGAAACCGCCCTCGCCCAAGGTATTCGGCCGCAATTGCGGTTCGGCATTGGGCACCCACCAGCTGCTCAGGACGATGCCGGCCATGATCAGCACCAATGCCCAGGGGTAAGCGGCCAGGCTCAGCGAATCGAACAGCTTGCCCAAGCCCACCACCGCGACGATGAAGCCGATGCTGCCCCACAGGCGAATCTGACTGTAGCGCGCGGCCTGCTCGCGCAGATGCGCCAGGGTGATCACCTCGAACTGCGGCAGCACCGCATGCCAGAAGAACGCGTGCGAAGCCATGATCAGCGCCAGCCAGGCGTAACTCTGGCTGATAAAGATGCCGGCAAAACACACCAGGGTGCAGAACGCGCCGAAACGCACGATCGCCAGACGCCTGCCGGTGGTGTCGCCCAGCCAGCCCCAGATATTCGGCGCGACGCAGCGCATCAGCATGGGAATCGCGACCAATTCGCCGATGCGTGCCGCGGAAAAACCCAGGTGGTCGAAATACAGCGCCAGAAATGGCGCCGTGGCGCCGAGCAGCGAGAAGTAGAAGAAGTAGAAGCCAGACAGGCGCCAATAAGGCAGTGCGGGGGTCATGGCCTGGTCGTAGCCCGGGTTGAGCGCAGCGATACCCGGGGCAACCGTTGTTGGGTATCGCTGCGCTCAACCCAACCTACAACCTTCATAGCTGTGGCAACACCGGCGTAGCAACCCGCACCTCGGCATTCTGCGCGCGATGGCGCAACAGGTGGTCCATCAGCACGATGGCCATCATCGCCTCGGCGATGGGCGTGGCGCGGATGCCGACGCAAGGGTCGTGACGGCCCTTGGTGATGATGTCCACCGGCTGGCCGTGGATATCGATCGAGCGGCCCGGCGTGGTGATGCTGGACGTCGGCTTGAGCGCCAGGTGGGCGACGATCGGCTGGCCGGAGGAAATCCCGCCGAGGATGCCGCCGGCGTTGTTCGAGAGAAAGCCCTCAGGCGTCATCTCGTCGCGGTGCTCGGTGCCACGCTGGGCCACCGAGGCGAAACCGGCGCCGATTTCCACACCCTTGACCGCGTTGATGCTCATCAGCGCATGGGCCAGTTCGGCATCCAGGCGGTCGAAGATCGGCTCGCCCAGGCCTGGCATCACGCCTTCGGCGACCACGGTGATCTTCGCCCCGACCGAGTCCTGGTCGCGGCGCAATTGGTCCATATAGGCTTCCAACTCCGGCACTTTGTCCGGATTGGGGCTGAAAAAGGCGTTCTGCTCGACGCTGTCCCAGCTCTTGAACGGAATCTCGATGGGCCCGAGCTGGCTCATATAGCCGCGGATGACGATGCCCTGGGTGGCCAGGTATTTCTTCGCGATGGCGCCGGCGGCCACACGCATGGCGGTCTCGCGGGCCGAGCTGCGGCCACCGCCACGGTAGTCGCGGATGCCGTATTTATGGTGGTAGCTGTAATCGGCATGAGCCGGGCGGAACGAGTCCTTGATCGCCGAATAATCCTTGGATTTCTGATCGGTATTGCGGATCAGCAGGCCGATCGAACAGCCGGTGGTCTTGCCTTCGAAAACCCCGGCGAGAATTTCCACCACATCGTCTTCCTGACGCTGAGTGGTGTGCCGGCTGGTGCCCGGCTTACGCCGGTCGAGGTCGCGTTGCATGTCTTCCAACGACAATTCCAGCCCTGGCGGGCAACCGTCGACGATGGCGACCAGGGCCGGACCATGGCTTTCGCCGGCCGTGGTGACGGTGAACAACTTGCCGTAGGTATTGCCGGACATTGGCGAGACACTCCGCGAATCAGCACTTGGTCGGTCGCGCTTGCCAGCGCAGCCGAGCCCTCGTTAAGTAAGCCCGCGAGTATACCCGCGGCGCCCATGCAGTTCACCCAGTAGACGCCCGCCCGTGCCCATGCTCTGCAATCCGCCAACGCCTGACCACGAACCTTATGCTGATATATACATCCAACGACCCCTAGGGTCTGTTGCCGTTTCATCGCGACCGCGCCGGAGCCTGTTTTAGCGCGA
>NZ_CAMPHV010000032.1 GCF_946886105.1 uncultured Pseudomonas sp.
AGTATCCCAGCGGGCGCACACCGGAGGATCAGGCACGCCTCGATGAAGCATTGGTACAGGCTTGGGTTATGCCTTGATACCGAGGTGTTGTTTGGGGATCTAACGCTTGAGTGATGGCACTTGACGGTGTTTCATCTTCAAGGTTGTCGGTATATATGGCGAAGGCTGGTGAAATACCCAGCCTTCATCGGTCGCTAAGTGCAGCCTGCCGAACCGCACGCACTTGCGGCTTGCAGTGCTATCCGCTGTCCTAGTAGCCTCCCGCCCCATGACTGAAAACACCGTAACTATCCTTTATCTCCATGGCCTCAACAGCTCGCCCGCTTCGCTGAAGGCTAGCCAACTGGTGCGAGCCATGGCGCAGATGGGCCTGGCCGACCGGTTGCGGGTGCCGGCCCTGCATCACCATCCGCGTCAGGCCATTGCCCAGCTCGAGCGGCTGATCCTCGAACTCGATCGGCCCCTGTTGGTCGGCAGTTCGCTGGGCGGCTACTATGCGACCCACTTGGCCGAGCGCCACGGTTTGCGTGCACTGCTGATCAATCCGGCGGTGCGCCCGCATCTGCGTTTCGATGGTTACCTGGGGCCGCAGAAAAACTACTACAGCGACGAAACCTGGGAATTGACCGCCGATCATGTGACGGCCCTGGCCGAACTGGACGTGCCGCCGCCGCACGATCCCGCGCGTTATCAGGTATGGTTGCAGACCGCCGACGAAACCCTCGATTATCGCGACGCCCAGGCCTATTACCGCGCCTGTGCGTTGCGCATCCAGGCCGGTGGCGATCATGGTTTTCAGGGTTTTGCCGAGCGTCTGCCGATGCTCTTCGCTTTCGCCGGTATTCCCCGCCATTTATGGCAGGATATCGACTTTTCCGCTCTCAATTGACCACAAGAGACCCCATGGCTCAACAGAACGCCTATAACGCCGACGCCATCGAAGTCCTTTCCGGCCTGGACCCGGTGCGCAAGCGCCCGGGCATGTACACCGACACCAGCCGGCCCAACCATTTGGCCCAGGAAGTCATCGACAACAGCGTCGACGAGGCCCTGGCCGGCCATGCCTCCTCGATCCAGGTGATCCTGCACGAGGACAATTCCCTGGAAGTGCTCGACGACGGTCGCGGCATGCCGGTGGACATCCACCCGGAAGAGGGGGTGCCGGGGGTCGAGCTGATTCTCACCAAGCTGCACGCCGGCGGTAAATTCTCCAACAAGAACTACCAGTTCTCCGGTGGTTTGCACGGCGTCGGCATCTCGGTGGTCAACGCCCTGTCGACCCGGGTCGCGGTGCGCGTCAAGCGCGACGGCAACGAATATGGCATGACCTTCGCCGATGGCTATAAAGCTAGTGATCTGGAGGTACTGGGCACGGTCGGCAAACGCAACACCGGCACCAGCGTGCATTTCTGGCCGGATGGCAAATATTTCGACTCGCCGAAGTTCTCGGTCAGCCGCCTCAAGCACGTGCTCAAGGCCAAGGCTGTGCTCTGTCCCGGCCTGAATGTCAGCTTCGAGGACAAGGCCAGCGGCGAGCGTGTCGAATGGCTGTATGAGGACGGCCTGCGTTCCTATCTGGTGGATGCGGTCAGCGAATTCGAGCGTCTGCCCAATGAGCCCTTCTGTGGCGCCTTGGCCGGTAATAAAGAGGCTGTCGACTGGGCTTTGCTGTGGCTGCCGGAAGGCGGCGAGACGCTGCAGGAAAGCTACGTCAACCTGATCCCCACGGCTCAGGGCGGCACCCACGTCAATGGTCTGCGCCAAGGCTTGCTGGACGCCATGCGCGAGTTCTGCGAGTTCCGCAGCTTGTTGCCGCGTGGGGTGAAGCTGGCGCCCGAAGATATCTGGGAGCGCATCGCCTTCGTCCTGTCGATGAAGATGCAGGATGCGCAATTCTCCGGCCAGACCAAGGAGCGCCTGTCCTCGCGCGAGGCTTCGGCCTTCGTCGCAGGCGTGGTCAAGGATGCCTTCAGCCTCTGGCTCAATGCCCACCCGGAGGTCGGTCAGCAGCTCGCCGAGCTGGCGATCAGCAATGCCAACCGTCGCCTCAAGGCGGGTAAGAAGGTCGAGCGCAAACGCATCACCCAGGGCCCGGCATTGCCCGGCAAACTGGCTGATTGCGCCGGGCAGGACCCGATGCGCTCCGAATTGTTCCTGGTCGAAGGCGACTCCGCCGGCGGTTCGGCCAAGCAGGCGCGGGACAAGGAGTTCCAGGCGATCATGCCGCTGCGTGGCAAGATCCTGAATACCTGGGAGGTGGATGGCAGCGAGGTGCTGGCATCCCAGGAAGTGCACGACATCGCCGTGGCCATCGGCATCGATCCCGGCTCCAACGACCTGGCGCAGCTGCGTTACGGAAAAATCTGCATTCTCGCCGACGCCGACTCCGACGGTCTGCATATCGCCACCTTGCTCTGCGCTCTGTTCGTTCGCCATTTCCGCGCGCTGGTGGATGCGGGGCACGTCTATGTGGCGATGCCGCCGCTGTACCGCATCGACCTGGGCAAGGAGATCTTCTACGCCCTGGACGAGGCCGAGCGCGACGGCATTCTCGATCGCCTGGTCGCCGAGAAGCGCCGCGGCAAGCCGCAGGTCACCCGCTTCAAGGGCCTTGGCGAGATGAACCCGCCGCAACTACGCGAAACCACCATGGACCCCAATACCCGGCGCCTGGTGCAACTGACATTGGACGACTATCCCGGCACCCAGGAAATCATGGACATGCTGCTGGCGAAAAAGCGCGCCGGCGATCGTAAATCCTGGCTGGAGTCCAAGGGCAACCTGGCCGAGGTGTTGCTCTGATGCGGCGTTTGTGCGCCCTTGTGTTGCTCGCGGTCACCCCGGTTCTGGCCGATATGCCAGCGCCCGCCGAGCTGAAGTTGCTCAGCGAACATCCGATCGAAGGCATAGTCGGTGGCAATCTGTCCGGTCTGGCCTGGTGTGGCGATGCGCTCTGGGCGGTCTCCGATCGCGACGATGACCGGGTGTATCGCCTGGATGCGCGCGAGCCGGTGTGGCGCGCCGAAGCCGAGGCTTTCGTCGTTCCGCCTGCGCCACAAGCCGCATTGCCATGGGGCTTGCGCATGCGCAGTTGGATCTCGGGCGCGGCGCGTGGTGGCGAACTGGATTTCGAGGGGCTGTCGTGCGACGCCCTGGGCAACCGCTATCTGGTCAGCGAAAGCCAGGCCGCGGTATTGCTGCTGCCCATGGCTGGCGCCCCGCAATGGCTGACATTGCCCGATGGCCTGGTGCGCCAGGCGCGGGCCAGCGGCATGTTGCTGCACTTCAATTCGTTATTCGAGGGCATCGCCGTGGATGCCGAGGGCGCGCGCCTGTGGTTGGCGGCCGAAGCGCAGCGCCGTGGTCTGCTGGTGTTGCATAAGCAGCGCTCGAGCTGGCGCTGCACCGGCGGCTGCGTATTGCAGAGCGAAGGCGGCAGCGAGCCGTCGCCGGCGCAGTTGAGCGACGAGTCCGCCCCCGTGGATTATTCCGGCCTCGCCTTTTTCGCCGACAAGCTCTTCACCCTCGAACGCCAGGCGCACCGTATTTGCCGGCGTAAGCCGAGTTCGGGGGAAGTCGAACGCTGTTGGTCGTTCGCCGCCGAGGCGCTGACAGCGGAGCGGCGTTATCCGCCGTCCCATGGCATGGCCGAAGCGCTCTGGATCGATGCCGAGGGCGCCTGGATTGGTGTCGATAACGGCGGCTACGACCGCGCCGATGGCGAGCAGCGGCCGATCGTCTGGCGTTTCGCCGCACCCGCGGGTGGCTGGGGGCAGGTCAAGTGAGCACGCCTGCGCCTGGCCAGCGCGCCGGACGGGTCATGCTGATTATGGCCTGGGTTGCCGCCCTGGCGCTGGCCACGCACTTTTTCGGGCAATGGGAAACACGTCGCGATAACCCCAATCAGGCGCCCAAGTCGGTGCACGGCGACGGCTATATCGAAGTACAACTGCTGAGCAGTCGCGGCGGCCATTACCTGTTGGATGGCAAGATCGACGGGACGACCGTCACCTTGCTGCTCGATACCGGCGCCACTGCGGTCGCGATACCCGCCGCGTTGGCCGAGCGCCTGGGTTTAGCGCGCGGCGCGCCGGTGCAAGTAAGAACCGCCAACGGCACCGCTACCGGCTACCGCACGCGCTTGAACAGCCTGGAGCTGGGCGAGATCCGTTTATACGACGTCGCCGCCCTGGTTACCCCGGGCATGGACGGCGAGGAAGTGCTCCTGGGCATGAGCGCCCTGAAACAACTCGAATTCACTCAGAAGGGCGGCACCCTGGTGCTGCGCCAATCCACTTTGCAATGAGGCCCGCATGAGCGAATCCCTCGATTTGAGCCTGGACGGCGTCGAACGCCGTTCCCTTGCTGATTTCACCGAGCAGGCTTATCTCAACTATTCGATGTACGTGATCATGGACCGCGCATTGCCGCATATCGGCGACGGTTTGAAGCCGGTGCAGCGACGTATCGTCTACGCCATGAGCGAACTCGGCCTGGATGCCGACGCCAAGCACAAGAAGTCGGCGCGCACCGTCGGCGACGTGCTCGGCAAGTTCCATCCGCATGGCGACTCGGCCTGCTACGAGGCCATGGTGCTGATGGCGCAGCCGTTCAGCTACCGTTACACCCTGGTCGACGGCCAGGGCAACTGGGGCGCGCCGGACGATCCGAAATCTTTCGCCGCCATGCGCTACACCGAGGCGCGTCTGTCGCGTTACTCGGAAGTGCTGCTGAGCGAGCTGGGCCAGGGCACCGTGGATTGGGTGCCGAACTTCGACGGCACGCTCGACGAGCCGGCGACCTTGCCGGCACGGCTGCCGAATATCCTGCTGAACGGCACCACCGGCATCGCCGTGGGGATGGCCACCGACGTGCCGCCGCATAACCTGCGCGAGGTCGCCGCGGCCTGCATCCGTCTGCTCGACCAGCCAGACGCCACGGTCGAGCAGTTGTGCGAGCACGTGCTGGGTCCGGATTATCCGACCGAGGCGGAGATCATCACGCCCCGTGCGGACTTGTTGAAAATCTACGAAACCGGTCGCGGCTCGGTGCGCATGCGCGCCGTTTACCGCATCGAAGACGGCGATATCGTGGTCACCGCGCTGCCCCATCAGGTCTCCGGCTCCAAGGTGCTGGAGCAGATCGCCGGGCAGATGCAGGCGAAAAAGTTGCCGATGGTCGCCGACCTGCGCGACGAATCGGACCATGAGCACCCGTGCCGCATCGTGATCATTCCGCGCTCCAACCGGGTCGATGCCGACGAGCTGATGCAGCACCTGTTCGCCACCACCGAGCTGGAGTCCAGCTACCGGGTCAACACCAACGTCATCGGCCTCGACGGCAAACCGCAGGTGAAGAACCTGCGGCAGATGCTGCGCGAATGGCTGGAGTATCGCGTCGGCACCGTGCGCCGGCGTCTGCAGTTCCGCCTGGACAAGGTCGAGCACCGCCTGCACCTGTTGGAAGGCCGCCTGATCGCCTTCCTCAACCTGGATGAAGTGATCCATATCATCCGCACCGAGGATCAGCCCAAGCCGGTGTTGATGGCGCGCTTCGGGCTGACCGATGTGCAGGCCGAATACATTCTGGAAACCCGCCTGCGCCAGTTGGCGCGGCTGGAAGAAATGCAAATCCGCGGCGAGCAGGAAGCCCTGGCCAAGGAGCGCGCCAAATTGCAGGCCCTGCTCGGCAGCGAAGCCAAGCTGAAGAGGCTGGTGCGCGACGAGATCATCAAGGACGCCGAGACCTACGGCGACGACCGCCGCTCGCCGATCGTCGCTCGCGCCGAAGCCCGTGCGCTGTCTGAAACCGAGCTGCTGCCGACCGAACCGGTCACGGTGGTGGTGTCCGAGAAGGGCTGGGTACGCTGCGCCAAGGGCCACGATATCGATGCCACCGGTCTTTCGTACAAGGCCGGCGATGGCTTCAAGGTCGCCGCGCCGGGGCGCTCCAATCAGTACGCGGTGTTTATCGACTCGACCGGGCGCAGCTACTCGTTGCCCGCCCATTCGCTGCCTTCGGCGCGGGGCCAGGGCGAACCCTTGACCGGCCGCTTGCAGCCGCCACCGGGGGCGACCTTCGAGTGCGTGCTGTTGCCGGACGACAACGCCCTCTATGTGATCGCATCCGACGCCGGTTACGGTTTCGTGGTCAAAGGCGAGGATCTGCAGGCCAAGAACAAGGCCGGCAAGACGCTGCTCAGCTTGCCCAACGGCGCGCTGGTGGTGCCGCCCAAGCTGCTGGCCAACCGCGAAGAGGACTGGCTCGCTGCCGTCACCACCGAGGGCCGCTTGCTGCTGTTCCCGGTGCGCGATTTGCCGCAACTGGGTAAAGGCAAAGGCAACAAGATCATCGGTATTCCCGGCGAGCGGGTCGCCAGCCGCGAGGAGTACCTGACCGACTTGGCCGTGTTGCCGGCGGGGGCGACTCTGGTATTGCAGGCGGGTAAGCGTACCCTGTCGCTCAAGGCCGACGACCTGGAGCATTACAAGGGTGAACGCGGGCGCCGCGGCAACAAGCTGCCGCGCGGTTTCCAGCGCGTCGACGCGCTGTTGGTGGAGGCGCTCGGCTAGGTAGGAATCGCGAAGCGGCGTCCCGTGCCGCTTCGATGGCGCTAGCAGGTTGTTGAAAACCCCTGTGGTTATTCAACGACCTGCCAATGGAGGCCGAATGAGCGACGAGAGGCAGCAGGCCAGTTTGCAATGGTCGGGGCAGGGCGGTCAGCAACTGCGCCTGAACGTGGGTGGCGCCTGGCTGCTGAATGTCGGCAAACCCGACCTCGACGCCGTGTGGCGCAGCCAGCCTGACCTGCCGGCGCAGCTGCCGGTGGACGTGACGGTCACGGCCTGGGACAGCAGCCTGCTGGCGCTGCTGCGTCGGTTGCAGCGCTTGGCCAGCGCCGCGGGCGTGGAGCTGCGCTGGCAGAACCTGCCCGACGGCGCGGCGCGGATGCTGCAAATGGCCGCGACGCCATCCACCCAGGCGCAGGGCGAGCCGCATGTACGTTTCGGCCCGGTATCACGCTTGGGCCTGCTGGCGCTCGCCGTATTGGCGTCTATCGACAAGGCCTGCAGCTTTCTCGGCGAAGTGGTGTTGGCGCTGGGGCGGCAACTGAGCGGGCGCGGGCGCATGCGCGCCGGTGACTTCTGGCTGGCCTTGCAGCAGTGCGGGCCCGGCGCTCTGCCGATAGTCGCGCTGATCGCCACCCTGGTGGGCTTGATTCTCGCGTTCGTCGGCGCGGCCCAGCTCGAAGCCTTCGGCGCTCAGCTGTATATCGCCAATATGGTGGCCATCGGCATGACCCGCGAGATGGGCGCCCTGATGACCGCGGTGATCATGGCCGGGCGCACCGGTGCCGCCTATGCCGCCGAGCTTGGCAGCATGCAGGCCAACGAAGAGATCGACGCATTGAAGACCTTCGGCTTCCCGCCGCTGGAGTTCCTGGTATTGCCGCGCGTGTTGGCGCTGTTGGTGAGCATGCCGCTGCTGTGCGCCTTCGCCGATGCGCTGGGAATTCTCGGCGGCTTCATTATCGGCGCCGGTTTGTTCGATATTTCCGCGGCGCTTTACCTGTCGCAAAGCCTGGCGATGCTCAGCCTCACCGATTTTCTCGTGGGAATTTTCAAGAGCCTGGTGTTTGCCGTGCTGATCGGCCTGATCGGCTGTTATTACGGGCTGGTCAGCGGTCGTAACGCCCAGGCCGTCGGTCAGGCGGCCACCGGCGCGGTGGTCAGCATCCTGGTGGCGCTAGTGGTGAGCGATGCGCTGATCACCCTGATATTCACCCGCCTGGGGATCTGAGATGAGCGAAGCGATCCTGGTCGCCAAAGATCTCAGCGCCGGCTATGGCAAGCTGGTGATCCAGCGCGATCTGAATTTCGCCATCCGCCGTGGCGAGATCTTCGTCATCATGGGCGGCAGCGGTTGTGGCAAGAGCACGCTATTGCGTCACCTGATCGGTTTACAGGCGCCGCTGGCCGGGCGGGTGCTGTTCGATGGCGAAGACTTCTGGGCGCACGACGAGGACAGCCGCGCGGCGTTGCAGCAGCACTTCGGCGTGCTCTACCAGAACGGCGCCTTATGGGGGGCGATGACCCTGCGCGAGAATATCTGCCTACCTCTGGCGGCTTACCGACCGATGTTGCGCGAGGCCGAGCTGAACGAACTGGCGGCGCTGAAACTTGGGCTGGTCGGCCTGGCTGGCTGCGACGAACTCTATCCCTCGCAGTTGTCCGGCGGCATGCGCAAACGCGCCGCATTGGCCCGGGCGCTGGCGCTCGATCCGCAGGTATTGTTCTTCGATGAGCCCTCGGCGGGCCTCGACCCGATCAGCTCCCTGGCCCTTGACGAGCTGATCCTGCAGTTGCGTGACAGCCTGGGGGCGAGCATCGTGTTGGTGACTCATGAATTGCCGAGTATCCATGCGGTAGCCGATACCTGCTTATTTTTAGACGCCGAGGCGCGCACGCAAATCGCCCTCGGCTCCGTGCAGCAGTTGCTCGATGAGGCGCCGGACAAGGTGCAGCGCTTTTTGCGACGTGGCGAGCGCGGGCAGACGACGGAGGCCGAATGAGCGAGGCGCGCAAACCTTTTATGATCGGGGCTTTTCTGCTGGGCGGCCTGGTGCTGCTGGTGGCCGGCATCATGCTGTTGTCGCGCGACAGTTGGTTCGCCCAGCCGAGCGAGTACGTGGTGTACTTCACCGGCTCGTTGGATGGCCTGGACGTCGGCGCCGATGTCACCTACCGTGGCGTCAAGGTCGGTACCGTGCGTGAAATTCGCCTGTCCTACGATCGCCAGCTCAAGGATGTGGTGATGCCGGTGGTGGTGCGCATCGACAGTCCGAACGGCAAGAGTGAGGGCAAACGGGGGTTCGATCAGTTCATCGGCCAATTGGTCGAACGCGGTTTGCGCGCCCAGCTGCAAACCCCGAGCCTGCTCACCGGCAAGGCCATAGTCGCGCTCGATATGTTCCCGCGCGAATCCGGCTACGTGCGGGCTCCGCACGACCTCGATCTACCGACTATTCCCAGCGTGCCGTCGCGCATCGATCAGATCGCCGATGTATTGCGAGAGCTGGCCGCCAGCCTGCGTCAGTTACCCTTGCAAGAAATGGCCGTGTCGGCGCAGAGAACGCTGGAGGCCATGGAAAAGCTGACGAACTCCGCGGAACTGCAGCAAGGATTGCAGAGCATGAGCCAATTGTTGGCAAAATTGGACCGTTTGAGTGGCAAGTTAGAACAACAATTGCCGCCAATCATGGATAATGTGCAGCAAAGCAGTGTTGATTTACGGATTGCGGTTGCGGATATTCGTAGCGCTGCGCAAACCACCGCGCAGGCCCTCGAACAGGTCAACGCGCTGGCTGTCGAGACTCGTCGCAGTCTGGGGCCGAAATCGGAAATACAATACGAATTGCTGCAGGCATTGCAGGAGCTGAACCGCGCGAGCAAGGCGATGCAGCGAACGCTGGAAGGGCTGGATCAGCAGCCCCAGTCGCTTATTTTTGGTAAATAGTCACTCATGTTTGGTAAATCAAGGTGATCTTTCAATGAGTTTGTCGCGTTTCTCTTCGCCGCTCATGCTGCTTTGCGCAGTGCTGGCCCTGTCGGGCTGCGCACAGTTGTTGGCGCCGCAGACGCAGTTCTATCAGTTGGAGCATGGCGGACCGGAGCTACCGAAGGACGACAAAGGGCCGGCTGTCCTGCTCGGGCCGCTAACGCTGGCCGATTACCTGCAACGCGAGAACCTGGTGCAGCGCGAACCCGACGACAGCCTGAGCATCAGCCAGCAGGCGCGCTGGGCCGGGAGTCTGCAAAACGATGTCGGCCAGCTGATGTTGCGCCAACTGGCCGGGCAGTTGAACACCAGCCGTATCGCGCTCTACCCGGATCGCGTCGGTTTCGACAGTGAAGTTCAGGTGTTGTTGCATATCAGTCGGCTCGATTCGGGGGCGCAGCGCCCGGCGGTGCTGGAAGCGCAATGGCGTTTGCTGGATGGTAAGGGCGTGCTGCGCGGCAGCCGCCTGGTGCGTCTGCAAGAGGAACATCAGGGTAGCCCCGCTGCGCAGGTACGCGCACAAAGCCTGTTGATGCAGCGGTTGGCCGATCAGTTGACCGCGGCGATCAATAACATGCCACAGGCCGAACCCGTTGCACTGCCTAAACCCAAGCCGCCGGTGCCTGAAAAGCGCCCCGCCAATGGCCCGCAGATGCCGGTAATCGAGCCGGCCACGCAGATGGATGTGTTCCGCTTCTAAAAGGGAAGGGGCGGCGCCAGTGGGTTGCCCGCCGACACCTCCGGAGATGAAGGTGGCGGAAGATCCGCTGCCGTCGCCCCGCCTAGGCTTCTATGGTCTTTTCAGTCGCGCTCGTGCATGCGCTCTAGCTGGCGCTCGAGCAGTGCCGGGTAAGGCTCCAGCAGTCGTTCCACGCAATAGGTGCCTTCGGGGCTGGCGATGGCGCGGATGCGCGCATGTTGACGGACCAGGTCGTCGTCGCCGACGCGGCGGTCGAGTAGCAGTAGGTTGCGGCTGTGCTGGGACAGCGCCAAGGCATCCTGAGCGGTTTCGCTGAGCAACAGATCGCCCTGGCTCAAACCGAGCAGGCCTTCGCCCTGGGTCAGCGCCAGTTGCAGCTGCAGGGTGATGCCGCTGTCGGCCACCTCGATCTGCAGGGCATGGCCCAGGGCTCGCATCAGCTCGCCGCAACAGATCGCATGGGTCAAATAATCTTCGCCGCTGTCGCGCTGATGGAACAGCATCAGGCTGCTGCCGTCGCTCAGGGTGTGCAGCTCGCCCTGATACAGGTCCGCAGCCTGGCCCAGGCAATCGCGGTAGCGTTGCAACAAGTCCAGCAAGCGCGCCCGCGGCAGTCTGCGCAGTTGTTCCTGGGCTCCCAGCTGAATGGCCAGCACAGCGCTCTGCGGCGGTTGTTCGGGGTCGGGTGCGGGCGTCGGCGGATCGGTCTCGAATTCATCGCTCAATTCGCTGAACGGATCCTCGCTTTCGCCGGGTTCCTCCTCAGGCGCCGGGGCGTCGTCCAGATCGTCGAAGCGTTCGTCGCGCAGGTCGCGCACTTCGAATGCCGGGTCCTGCTCGTCGTCGAAGTATTCGTCGGCTTCCTCGTTCGGTTCATCGTCGAAAGCCTCCGGCTCGGGTTGCGGTTTTTCCGGTACCAGGCGAGCCTGCAGTTGCCGCGCCAGGTCGCCGATTTCATCCTGGCGCGCCGAGCCCGGAGCGGGATCGTCGGGGTCGCGCAGCCATACCCGCAGTTGTAGCAGCGGGGTGGAGATATGCCGGCCCAGGCGCATGCTCAGCGATAGCGCCAAGGCCAACAGAATCAGGCTGAGAATGCCCATGCTTTGCAGGCTGATGGTCATCGGCTGTTGGAACTGGCGCATATCGAGGCTGATGCGCAGCTGCCCGGCGATCACTTCCTGGAAGGTGATGGGCACCGAATAGATGCCGTCGGTATCGCCGAGCAGGCCCTGGACCGGGCGCGAGCCGGACTCGGCGAGAATGCGGTTGTCCACGCTGTAGATGACCGCATGGGCCACCAGCGGGTTTTTCACCAGTTCGTTGAGCAGCACGTTGAGGCTGAGGGCGTCGTTGGACACCAGCGGTTCTTTGGCCGAGGCAGCCGTCTGCTCGATCAGGCTTTGGCCGATGGCGTTCGCCTGTTGTTGCATGGCCTGTTTGAACTGCATGCCGATCACCCAGGCATAGATCACCAGCGCCAGCGCCACCAGCAACAGGCTATGGCTGGCGATGCGCAGTGCCAGGGGCACGCGGCGTTGGCGCAATGCTTGGAACAGCAGCAGGAAGAAATTATCGGATTTTACGGGGGAGGGCCGGTTCACAGAGCTCGGCTCATGTCGACTTAAGTGCCGCGCAGTATAACGGTCGGCCTGCGCAGGTCAAAGCGGCGGGCGTGCCCAGTCCGCTTCCTTGGCCGATTTCACCTATTTGTGCGCGCCGGCCCGGCCGCCGCTACATTTTCAAGGGTCTGATCGCGGCGAAAATGGGTAGAATGAGCGCCTTTTCCCAGGCCCGCATGGCAGATGTGGGTCGCCAACCAGCCCTGGAGAGTGCGCCTTGCGCGAAATCGTCCTGATCAATATCACCGGTGAAGATCGTCCCGGCTTGACCGCTGCCATCACGGGCGTGCTGGCTCACGGTGGGGTGAGCATTCTGGATATCGGCCAAGCGGTCATCCACGACACTTTGTCGTTCGGCATCCTGGTCGAAATTCCCGATACCGAGCGCGCTTCGTCGGTGCTCAAGGATGTGCTGTTCACCGCTTATAAGCTCGACCAACAGGTGCGCTTCACGCCTGTCTCCGAGGTGGACTACCAGCAGTGGGTCAGCGGTCAGGGCAAGGCCCGGCACATCGTCACCTTGTTGACCCGCAAGGTCACGGCCGAGCAATTGCAGCGCGTCAGCGCCATCACCGCCAAATATGGGTTGAATATCGACCATATCGACCGCTTGTCCGGGCGCATGCCGCTCGATACGCCGGTGGATCAGGGCAAGGGCTGCATCGAGTTTTCCGTGCGCGGCGAACCGGCCGATCCTGCGGGCTTGCGCGCCGAGTTTCTCAGCGTGGCCCAGGAGCTGAATGTCGATATCGCCTTCCAGCGCGACTCGCTGTTCCGCCGCAATCGCCGCCTGGCGGTGTTCGACATGGATTCGACACTGATCGAGGCCGAGGTGATCGACGAGTTGGCCAAGGCTGCCGGGGTCGGGGAAAAAGTTTCCGAGATCACCGAGCGTGCGATGCGCGGCGAGTTGGATTTCGCCGCCAGCTTCAGGGAGCGTTTGGCGCTGCTCAAAGGCTTGCCGGAAGATGTACTAAGCGATATCGGCGCCTCGCTGCGCCTGACCGAGGGCGCCGAAACGCTGTTCAGCGAGCTGCGCCGGTTGGGCTACAAAACCGCGATTCTGTCCGGCGGGTTCAGCTATTTCGCCAAGCAGTTGCAGGCCAAGCTGGGCATCGACTACGTATTCGCCAACGAACTGCAAATCGTCGACGGTCTGGTTACCGGGGTGGCGGTCGAACCGATCGTCGATGCCCAGCGCAAAGCCGATCTGCTGCGCGAGCTGGCGCAGAAGGAAGGCTTGCGCTTGGAGCAGACGATTGCCGTGGGCGATGGCGCCAACGACCTGCCGATGCTGGCGATTGCCGGCCTGGGCGTGGCCTTCCGCGCCAAGCCACTGGTCAAGCAGTCGGCCAAGCAGGCGATTTCGACCCTTGGCCTGGATGGCATTCTCTATTTGCTGGGGTTTCGCGATCGCGACGGTTTGGAATAGGGCGGCAGGCATAAAAAAGCCGACGCATGCGTCGGCTTTTTTATGCGCTAGACCGTTATTCGTCGCCCGCCGAGAAGTCGTAATCCATCGACTGGCTGGGGCCTTGCAGGTAGTAGCCCTGAATGTAATTGACCCCGGCCTGCCACAGCGTGGCCAGTACGGTGGCGCTTTCGACGAAGGGCACGATGGTCAATTTGGCTTGCGCATGCAGGCTGGCCAGTAGGGTTTTCAGTGCTTCCTGGCTTTCCGCCTGGCTCAGATCCTGGGAGTAGGAGCCGTCGACTTTAACGAAGTCGATATTCAGGTGTTTCAGCGTATTGAACGGATTGATCGCACAGCCGAATTGGCTGAGGCCGACCTTGCAGTGCAGTTCGTGCAGGCCTTGGGTCAGTGTCTTGGCTTGTTTCAGGCCGGCGATCGCATCGGGTTCGCTGATCTGGAAGACCAGCGAGTCCGAGGGCAGGCGAGCGGCTTTCAAGGCTACGCTGAGCCAGGGCAGCAGGGTTTTGTCTTGCAGGCTGGCGCTCGACAAGTGCACGAACAGGCGGGTGCTGTGGCCCTTGCTGCGGTGGTCGGCGAGCAGCTTGATCGAGCTGAGTATTACCCAACGGTCGATCTTCTCGCCCAGGCCGGCCTCTTTGGCGGCATTCAGGAAATCATGCGGCGGTACTTCCTCGCCCTTGGCGTTGAGCAGGCGCAGCAGCACTTCGTAATGCTCATGGCTATCGCCACGCAGGCTGATGATCGGTTGGAACAGCAGGCGGAAACTGTTGTTTTCCAGCGCTTGCTTGACCAATGCCAGCAAGTCGCCGCGATTGGCGGCGGCTGCCAGCTCGTCGGCGGGGTTGAATATCTTCAGTGCATTGCCGTCGAGCTCGTCCGCACAGCGGTGGGCGCGGTCGACCACATCCTGGGCTCTGGCGGTTTTCTCGTTGAGTCCGGCGACGCCGATTGACAAGGTGGTTTGTACGGTACGGCCGCTGACATCGAATAAATGGCCTTCGACTTTTTTCAGCAGCGCATTGAGGAGGTTTTCCGACTGCTCCGGAAGCCCTGGTTGCAAGGCGGCGAACACGTCGTCGCCAAAGCGCGCCAATTGCGTTTCCCCGGGGAAATGCGCGCGCAGCACCGTAGTCAGGTCGGTGAGCAGCAGATCGATGCCGGCCAGGCCGACCTCGGCCAGCAAGGTGGAGTACTGGTCCAGACGGATATACGCCAGGTTGGCTGGCTGTCCGGCATTCACCGCACGCTCGACGGCGGTGTCCATGAGTTCGAGGAAATAGCTGCGGTTGAACAGGCCGGTGACCAGGTCCTGGCTGCTGATTTCGCGCAGCTTCTCTTCCAGCTCGGCATTGCTCGATTCGGCGCGGATCACCACCTGGATGCACGGCTCGCCGTCGTAGGTGGCGGGCGAGAAATTCATCCGGGCGGCGAAGCTCTTGCCGTCCGCCTTGACCCCGTTGCAGGCCAGTTCGGCAACGCCTTCGGCGCTCTGGTAGTTCTTCAGGAAGTCTTTGAAATTGCTTTGATCGCCACTGGCGATCAGGTCGATCATCGGCATGCCTTCGAGTTCGTCGGCATCCTGATAGTCGAAGAGTTCGAGGTAGGCGCGGTTGGCATAGATGTGCATGCCGTCGTGCACGTAGGTGATCGCATCCACCGAGCTGTCGAGCAGCAACTGGCAGCGCTTTTCCGCTTCGCGCAGGGCGACTTCCGCTGCACGACGGGCGCGCCGCTCTTCGAGGTTGCTCAGTTCGCGCTTGGCAACCAGCACCAGGCGCTCATCCTCACCTTGGGGCAAAGCGTCCTGGGCGCCGATCGACAGCGCTTCGGTGACGCTGTCGGAGTCGTTGTCGGCGAGCAGCTGGATGACCGGAATATCCTTGGCCTGGCGGCGAATGGCGCTGATGGCTTCGTGCGGGTCGAGGTGTTCGCTGGTCGGGGAGCAGATCAGCAAGTCCCAGCTTTGCTGCAGTGCTTCGGCCAGATCCTCGCTCGAGGTCAGGCGATGCACGCGGGTCGCGCGCCCGGCATTACGAAACAGGCTGACAAGCCGTTCCGCCTCGTTTTGCGAGTCTTCGAGAATAAGGAGCCGAATAGTTTTTTTTTCGATGGCCATAGCTGAGATCAAGTCTGCGCCGAACGGGTGCGAAAAGGCGACAAAAGGTCGAGAGTCGGCAATCTACAGAGACTTCCAGAGTGAGTCAAAGTCTTCCTCCCCGCTCGGGCCATGGCTTTTCTGCGCTGTGACGGGTTTCCCTCGATCGGTCGGCGCTTGCTCTATCTCGCGGTATTCGAATTGGCTGAAGCTACCTGTGCTGGTCTGCCGGCGGCTGAGCAAGGCGGAGTGCTCGATGCCGTTGCGATTGATCCGGACCTTGTTGCCCTCCTGGAAGGGTAGGCGAGGTGTGATTAAGGTGGCAGGGCGGGAAATTGCGCTGATGCCGGGCAGTAAGAACGCGCGCAAGTATTGGCTGTTCTGTTCGGTTTTGCGTACCAGTTGCAACCCGCAGGGCTCGGCATGCGGGGCTATCAGTTCGATGCCCATTTGCGTGCCGCCGCCGCGGACTTGGCGAATCCAGCGCACCACCGCGACGCTCCAGTCGTGCTCCGGCGAGTCCTGCAGACCGATGATCTCGCCCGCTTGCAGTTGGCTCGGCACCTCTTTCGGCCAGGACATGCAATAGCCGCCGGGGCTGTGATTGATGATCGACAAGGTGAAGGTCGGATAGTCTTCGCCGGTCGTGGCTGCGCGGTCCGTGTCGCTCGAGTGTGTCCGTTGGTATTCGATATTCTCCATGGGCAGATTTTGCCCCCACTCTTTGACTTTCGGCGCATCGAAGGCGTTGGCCCAGATATCCGGCGTGCCGCTGGGGACTTCGAAGACCGCGTTACCGCTTTCGCTGGGGCGTTTCAGCACTTCGTTGAATGGCCGTTTTTTCGCCAGAAAGAAGTGCAGCGCGCTCATGCCGATGCACAGGGTCAGCGAGCCCTGGCCTTGGTTGCGCTGAAAGCTGCGCTCGGAAATGTCGCCCCAGGCGGCGCAGAGATGTTGCAGCATATCCTGAGTGAATCCCTCGGGCACTGGCAGGCTGGCCTGGTCGAGTTTATCGGCGGGTAAGCGCGAATACTCGGTGAGTGCATCGACCAGCGGCTGCGGGTCGATACCCAGTGCGTGGGGCAGCTCGCTACTTTGCAGTAGTGAGGTATAGCGTGGCGGGCCGTCCACGCTTTGGGCCACGGCAAACAGGCTCGAAGGGGCGTCTCCGGCTTGCAATTTGACCAGCATACTCCAGGACTCGAGTGCTTCCGCGAGACGCGCGATGGCGCCTTGGCGCATCTGGTTGCAGCGCGCGCAGCCGAGCAGCAAGGCCACCAGGTAACTCTGCTCGATACTCAAATCATGGGTGTGCCGGGTTTGCGGATCGCGAATCACCCGTCTGTGCAGGTCGCGCTCCACGGCGATCTGATAGAGCTGATGCAGTTCCAGCCAAAGCCCTTCCGGCACCGGGCAATACAACTGGCTGGCGCGCACCAGCGGGCCACAGAGGCTGTAGGTGGCGCGCTGCAGGGCGGTCGCCAGCAACTGGTTACGCTCAAGGTTCTGTTGTGGCGCCAGACGCACGATGATCAGTTTGTAGCCGACGGCCAGATGATTTTGCAGGGCCTGGCAGAGGTTGGCGACTTTGCGCGGTCGCTCGTCGAGGACTATCGCCTGGTTGAGGAAGTGCCGCTCCAGTTGCTGGCACACGAAGTACAGCTCCGGACGCAGCAACTCCAGCAGTTGCAGACGAACATCCGAGGGAGTCACCAGTTGGTTGAGTTCGATCAGGGCTTGGTACAGCTGGCGAGCGGTTTCGCCGATATTGGCTTTTGGCAGCGCTTCGAGCCAGCGCTTGAGGCCGCGCGGGGTGGCATCGCAGAAAGACAGGCTCTGCTTATGGGGCGTAGGTACGCGGAGTTGTAGGTGGTGACTCTGTTTATCCATCTAACTCGGACACTCCCAATGCCGGCGGGCAGCTCGTGCTGTCGTGCTGCTTGCAACTCTAGCAGCATCTTCCTGCGGTCGCAGCCCGATCGCAGAGCGTTTGGCTTCGCATATGCGAGGGTGCGAATGGTGTCACGCCGGGCGGCGACAAGAATTAGAACGGCGCCGGCCTTCGGGGTTCAGTGTGTTGCGTTCGCCCGCCGGGGCACGAGGATGTGTGCCCCAGCGGCGGCGGTCAGAGCGCTTGCGCGCCGCCGAGCAATTGCCCCATCTGCACCGGGCTGCCGGCCGCCAGCTCTTGCGCCCATTGCACCTGATCGGCTCCGAACAGCACGATGGCGGTGGAGCCAAGCTTGAAGCGGCCCAGTTCCGCGCCTTTGTCGAGAACGATTGGCACCCGTGCGGCTTCGTCGTAGCGGAAGGTTTTCAGGCTGCGCTTGGGCGGTGTCACCAGGCCGGCCCATACGGTTTCGATCGAGGCCACTATCATTGCGCCGACCAGCACCACGGCCATCGGGCCGCGCTCGGTATCGAACAGGCAGACCACCCGCTCGTTGCGCGCGAACAATTCGGGAACGTTCTCCGCGGTGCTTTGGTTGACCGAGAACAGGCGGCCCGGCACGTAGACCATTTCCTTCAAGGTGCCGGCCAGCGGCATGTGCACGCGGTGATAATCCTTGGGCGACAGGTAGATGGTGGCGAACACGCCGCCCATAAAGGGATTGGCGCGCTCGGTGTCGCCGCCGAGCAGTTCGACCAGGCTGAAGCTATGGCCTTTGGCCTGGAAAATCCTGCCGTGTTCGATCTTGCCCAATTGGCTGACGGCGCCGTCGGCGGGGCAGAGTACCGCGTCCGGCCCCTGCGCCAGCGGGCGGGCACCCGGCTTCAGGGCGCGGGTGAAGAAGGCATTGAAGTGCTCGAAGGCTTCGAGGTCTTCGACCTGCGCTTCGCTCATATCGACCTGGTACTGCTTGGCGAACCAGCCGATCAGACGATTCTTGAACCAGGCGGCGCGGCAGTCAGCGGCGTAGCCGATCAGGCGCGACAGCAGATGGTGCGGCAGCAGATATTGGCTGAGGATGAACAGGCGTTGTTTCATGGTGATCCTTTGAGAGTGGGCGACGGGCGACCGATGCGCAACGGTCAGGCTCAGCGCTCGACGGGCGTGTCTGGATGATTGCCCCATTCGCCCCAGGAACCGGCATAGGCTTTGACGCGCGGGTAACCGAGCGCTTTGGCCACCAGGTAAGTGAAGCCGGAACGGTGGTGGGTCTGGCAGTGGGTGATGATTTCTTTGTCCGGGGTGATGCCGAGTTGGTTCAGCACGCTCGGCATGTCCTGGCGAATACGTAGCGCGCGGGCCTGATCCATGCCGGCGGTCCATTCGAAATTGACCGCGCCCGGAATATGCCCGGCTTTGCTGGCCAAGGCTTTTTCGCCGCGGTATTCGGCTGGCGAGCGTGCATCCCAAATAGCCAGATCGTCCGCGCCCAAGCGGCTTTGCAGATAGGCGCGGGTCGCGGTCGGGGCATCGTGCAGGGTCAGCTTGAGCGTGCCGGCAAGCGGCGCCGGCACCTCTTCGCTGAGCGGAAGGCCTTCGGCTTGCCAGGCGTGCAGGCCGCCGTCCAGGTAGTGATAGCGCTGATGGCCGATGGCATCGAGCAGCCAGATAAAGCGCCCGGCCCAACCGCCGCCCTCGTCGTCATACACCACGTAGACCGCATCCGGACGATGGCCGAGCTCGGCGAACAACTGCTCCAGCTGCGCCTTTTCCGGCAACAGGCCGGGTGCGGGCGGCTGGCCGAGCTGGGTGCGTTTCGGATCGACGAAGCGCGCTCTAGGAATATGTCCGGCGGCGTAGCGCTGTGCGCTACTCAGGTCGACCAGGATCAACTCGTCGGCTTCCAGGCGGCTGGCCAGGTCGCGCGGTTCGATCACCAACGGCAGCGCGGCGAAAGCGTTCATGCGGGTCCCTTAAAAGAATTAAAGGGGGTGGATTGTAGCGGAAAGGCACGGCGCTGTTGATTTAAGGTTGTGGTCGCCGATCCGCTTGGCGCCCGCGGCTGGCGAAGTTACCGAGCGCGCGTTCGATGCATTGCGCGGTTTTAGCGAAGGCTTGCACGCTGGCATCGTCGAGCGCCGCACCGCCTTGGTCGGCAAAGGCGATCAGTGCCACCCGGCCGTTGCTGGCGAGCGAGCGGATAAGTAGATGCTCGCCGGGGAACAGGCTTTTCAGCGCGCCGGGGAGCAAGGCGGAAAATTGCGCGATATTGGCCGGCGACAGGCGCAGTTGCCCCGGCTCCTTGAGTAGGCGCTTGAGCACCTGGCTTTGTTGCGGGTCGAGTGACAAGGCGCCCGCCGACTTGTCCAGGCCGGCATGTTGCTGGGCCAGCAGGCGGCTGTGGTTACGGTCGGCGATCAGCAGCAGTACGCGCTGCATGCCGCAGGCTTGGATGGCGTCGCGCATGCAGGTGGTGAGTTGCACGACATTGCCGAATGGGCTGGGCTGCGCCAGCAGTTGCGCGCACGCTTCGCGCCATGGGTTCGGCTTGGGAAGGGGTGCAGCGGCCGGCGTCGCCCGCAGATGCCGCGCATGCCAGGGCCAGATCAGCGCCACGGCGGGATGCCAGAGGTCCTGCGGCGGTTGCTGCTGGGCATGCTGTACGGCGTTGCGGTGGACTTGCTGCTGCACCTCATCCACCGGCAGTTGCAGGTAAAGACCGGTCAGGCGTTGCCAGCGCAGGTTGTGCGAATCATTCCAGGCGAAATGGGCGCTGAGCGTCAGGCCGTTGGCCAGCAGGATGCAGTTGGCCGGCTGGGTCAGCCAGCGGCGCAGAGCGGGGTCGTCGTCGAGCATTTGCCGCTGATGGATCGGATGCTCGTTGTCTCGGGCGATATGCAACGCTTTGACCAGCAGGCGCCGGTCGTTGAGCAGCAGGCGGTAACCGGACACTATCCACTCCGGCAAGCGCCAGCGTTCTGCCAGCGCCAGGCAGATGCGCAGCAGCGGAACGCCGAGCAGCTCCTGTTCGACCTTGCTCGCCGGCTCGCCCTTGAGCAGCACACGCTGCTCCCAGGCATCGAACAGTTCGGGGCGGGCGCTGAGCAACGCCCATATCGGCGCGAAAAATAGCAGGCTGCCCCAATGGATTTCCTGCCAAAGGCGCGCCAGACGTCCGGCAAACAGGCCGCTGGCCTGCTGCGCGGCGTGCTCGCTGATCAATTGCATCTGCCTTAAGCCGCGGGGGATTTGCGCCTCTGGCAGAGCGGATTGGCGTTTGAGCAGCTCTTCGGTGCGCTTCAGACCCAGGCGGGTCAACGCGCTTTCCAGGCTCTCCAATGGTTCGTTCTGCCCTTGGCCCGAACGGTTGGCTTCGCGCAGTACGCTCAGGGCGATAGCCGGGCTGTCACCCATCGAGTCGGCGATCTCGCGCAGCGACCGACGGCTGTCGGCGAGCATTCGCTGCACCTTCAGCAGGTTCTCTGCGGACACGGGTAATGGCGAGCCGTCCAGCTGTTTGAGCCAGGCGTCGAGGGTGCGAGGTAGCGGTTGAGGTATGGGCATGCGGGTTGAGCCAAGCTGGCTTTTAGCCTTAACTGGCTATAGTCTCGCGCATAACTTCCGATAAATAGAAGGGTTGTTTTGCGCTGCCCTCACTTCCTTGGCTTTGGCACGTTGTTTCTATGGTAAAAATCATCGGCATTATTGTGGTGCTTGCCTGTGTGTTGGGAGGTTTCATCCTTTCCGGCGGTCACTTCATGGCACTGGTGCACCCTTTCGAAGTTTTGATCATCGGTGGTGCCGCGTTAGGCGCTTTCCTGCAGGCCAACCCCGGCCATATGTTCATGCACGTGTTCAAGAAGTCCTTGAGCATGTTCAGTTCCCGCTACACCCATGGTTACTACCTGGATGTGCTGAAGCTGATTTACGAGATTCTCAACAAAAGCCGCCGCGAAGGCATGATGGCCATCGAGAGCGATGTCGAGGAGCCGGCGGCCAGCCCGATTTTCAGCAAATACCCGGGGATTCTCAAAGACCAGCGGATGACCGCTTATATCTGCGATTATCTGCGCATCATGTCGTCGGGCAATATGGCTCCGCACGAGCTGGAAGCCTTGTTCGACATGGAAATAACCAGCCTCAAGGAAGAACTCGACCATCCCGCGCACGCCGTGGCGAAGGTCGCGGACGGCATGCCGGCCATGGGTATCGTCGCGGCGGTGTTGGGCATCGTGATCACCATGTCGGTGCTGGCCGAGGCGGACAACGCCGAAATCGGCCATAAGGTTGGGACCGCATTGGTCGGTACTTTCCTCGGGATTCTCGCGTCCTACGGTTTCTTCGGTCCGTTGTCGAACGCGCTGGAGCACGATGCCAAGGAAGAATTGAACGTCTACGAGGCGATCAAGGCCGGCCTGGTGGCGTCGGCATCCGGCATGCCGCCTTCGCTGGCCGTCGAATTCGCCCGTAAGGTGCTCTACCCGGCCCATCGCCCGAGCTTTATCGAGCTCGAGCAGGCGATGCGCGGGGGCTGACGGCTGAGCCATGGAAAACAATCAGCCGATTATCGTCAAACGGGTCAAGAAGGTCGCCGGTGGCCATCACGGCGGCGCCTGGAAAATTGCCTTCGCCGACTTCGCCACGGCGATGATGGCGTTCTTTCTGGTGATGTGGCTGATGTCCGTGGCCACCCCCGAACAGAAGAAGCTGATCTCCGGATACTTCAAAGACCCGATCGGCTTCTCCGAAAGCGCCAGCCCTTACGTCATCGATTTGGGCGGTTCGCCGACCCCAGCGCCCGATCGCACGCTCAACCCCGAACCGCAAGAGCGGCAGGACAGCGGTCAGACCGATATCGACCCTGAACAGGCCGAAAGCATCGCCGAAGAGGCGGAGCGCGAACGCCTCGAACTTCTGCTCCAGGAGTTGCAGAACAAGGTCGAAGAAAATCCGGAATTGCAGCGTTTCAAGGACCAGATCCTGTTCGAGATCACCCAGGACGGTTTGCGCATCCAGATCACCGATGCGGAGAACCGGCCGATGTTCGATCTCGGCAGCGCGCGCCTGCAACCCTACTTCGAAGATATCCTGCTGGCCATGGCCGACACCATCAAGGCGGTACCGAACAAGATCAGCGTCAGCGGCCATACCGATGCCAAGCCCTTTGTCGGTCACGGCGATTTCGGCAACTGGGAGCTCTCCGCCGACCGTGCCAACTCGGCTCGTCGCGCGCTGGTCGCCGGCGGTTACGACGAGGACCGGGTGGCCCGGGTCGTGGGATATGCCTCTTCGGCACTGTTCGACCGCGACGATCCGCTGAATCCGATCAACCGGCGGATCGATATAGTGGTGCTGACCAAGAAGGCCCAGCGCGAGATCGAGGGTGAGCAGGGCGCCGAGCCTGCGCCCGACTCGGCGCCTGCCGAAGGCGCAAGCCCGGCGCCTGCCGCCGAAACCGGTGACGCGCCGGCAGCGGAGCCGGGACGCTTGAATATCTTCGACGAAGGCGCCTTGCAGCTCGATGAGCAGGCCGATTAACGCGTCTCGCCGATACGACAAGGCCGCGATCGTTCGCGGCCTTGTCGTATCCAGCCTTAGCCGTTTCAGTAATCCGGCTCCGGCAGGCTGGCCAGGATATGCCGATAGCTGGCCATGCGCTGCGGATGCACGCGGCCTTCTTCGAGGGCCTTGAGCAGCGCGCAGCCGGGCTCGCGGTCGTGTTTGCAATCGCGGAAGCGGCATTGGCCGATCAGCTCGTGGAACTCGATGAAACCCGCTTCGACGTCGTCGCGACTCACATGTACCAGGCCGAATTCGCGGATACCCGGCGAGTCGATCAACTCGCCGCCGCCGGGGAAGTGGAACAGCCGCGCCGTGGTGGTGGTGTGGGTGCCTTTGCCGGTCAGCTCGGACAGCGCGCCGACTCGGGTATCGACTTCCGGCAGCAGGCTGTTGACCAGTGACGACTTGCCCACCCCGGACTGACCGACGAAGACGCTGACGTGCCCGTCCAGGCGTTTTTGCAGCTGCGTCATACCGTCGCCGTCGTGGGCGGAAACTTCCAGCAGCGGGTAGCCGAGTTGGCGGTAGACGCCGAGCATGGCATTCAGCGCCACGGCGTTCTGCTCGTCGAGCAGGTCGGTTTTGTTCAGCAGCAGCAAGGGCCGGATGCCGGCGTGTTCGGCGGCCACCAGGTAGCGGTCGATCAGGTTGGCGTGGGGCTCTGGCAGCGGCGCGAAGACGATGACGATCTGGTCGACGTTGGCCGCCACGGGTTTCAACTGGCCGCGGGTGTCCGGGCGGCACAGTTCGGTGCTGCGTGGCAGCTGCGCGACTATCACGCCGATGCCCTGGTTGCCGGCGCGCCACACCACGCGGTCGCCGGTGACCATGGTCGGCAGGTTGGCGCGCAAGTGGCAGCGAAAGACCTGGCCGGCCAGGTCGCCATCCAGGGCCTCGACCTCGACCTGCACGCCGAAGTGGGCTATGACCAGACCCACTTGTTCGGGGCCCAGGTCGCCGCCTTCGAGAGTCTGTACGGCTTGCGATTCGCGTTTGGCGGCGCGGGCGGCGCGTTCGCCCTGGATCTTTTCGATACGCCAGTTTTGCCGGCGGTTGAGTTGGCGTTTGGCCATGAAGGTTCCGAGAGTTGAAGAGCGATGAAAGCGTTGCGAGTCTAGCACGCGCGGCCCAGCGGACATTGTTGATCGGCGGCGGTTAGACTTGCCGGACTTTGGCGTGTTGGGGGTATGCAGGTGGATAGAGCGCGACAATGGTTGAGCCGCTACCCGGCGTTATTGGCCTTGCTGGTGCAAGTGTTCGCGTTGCTATCGGTCGCCGTTGTGGTCTATCTGCTGGCGCAACTGTCCGCGTGGCGTCCGAGCGCACTGGCCGCCGGGCTGGCGCAGGGGCTGTTGGCCGCAAGCCTGGGGCAATGGTTGGGGCTGTCGCGTTGGTGGTGGTGGCTGAATCTGGCCTTCGTGCCCGCCGTGCTCCTGCTCAGCGGTGCGGCGCTGCCGTCCTGGGTGTTTCTGCTGGGCTTTGCCCTGCTGCTGCTGGTGAACTGGAACAGCTTCGGCGAGCGCGTACCGCTCTACCTGACCGGGGCGAATAGTCGTCGGCAGCTGGCCGCGTTGCTCGCTCGTCAACCCGCCGGTTTCCGATTCGTCGACCTCGGCTGCGGGCCGGCCGGCGCTTTGTCGCGGTTGGCGCGCCAGTTTCCGCAAGGGCGCTTCGTCGGCGTCGAAACCGCTCCCTTGCCATTCGCCATTGCCTGGCTGCGCTGTTGGCGGCAAACCAATTGCGAGATTCGCTATGAGAATCTCTGGCGCTGCGACCTATCGGGATTCGATCTGGCCTATTGCTTTCTCTCGCCGGCACCGATGGCCGCGCTCTGGGAAAAAGCCAGGGCGCAGTTGCCGGCTGGGGCGCTGTTGGTCAGCAATACGTTCGAGATCCCGGGCGTGCCGGCCGACGAGCAGATCGAGCTGCACGATTGGCGACGCTCGCGGCTGTTGGTGTGGCATATGCCCGGCTGATTTATCCGCAAACAGACTGTTGAAAAACTACCTGCGTTGCCCCTCTTGATAAAAGAGAGGGGCGTTAAAAACCGGCTCGGCAAGCCGCTTGCGGCTAACGCGCTTCAGCGCGGCCCGTAGGGCGAGCAGAGCGAGCAATGCTCATTTACAGCCCGTAAAGTTGAGTGCGACCCCAGTCGCTTCCTTGCCTGTTTTTGCGGGGCCGCCATCGGCCTTGTCTCGGCTGCCTCGCCTACATTTTTCAACGGCCTGTTAGACTTGTCGCCTAAGCCAAGGAGCACACCATGCAGAACCCGCTGAACCTTATCTGGATCGACCTGGAAATGACCGGGCTGGAGCCGGACAGAGACGTGATTATCGAGATGGCGACCATCGTCACCGACAGCGAGCTGAATGTGCTCGCCGAGGGCCCGGTGATTGCCGTGCACCAGAGCGATGAGCTGCTCGCCGGCATGGATGAGTGGAATACCCGCACCCATGGCCAGAGCGGCCTGACCCAGCGCGTACGCGAAAGCAAGATCGGCCCGGCCGAAGCCGAAGCGCTGACCATCGCTTTTCTGGAACAGTGGGTGCCCAAGGGCAAATCGCCGATTTGTGGCAACAGCATCGGCCAGGATCGGCGCTTTCTGTACCGCTATATGCCGAATCTGGAAGCCTATTTCCATTACCGCTATCTGGACGTCTCGACCCTGAAGATCCTGGCCGAGCGCTGGGCGCCGCAGGTCAAGGACGGTTTCGTGAAAAAAGCCAGCCACCAGGCGCTGGACGATATCCGCGAATCGATTGCCGAGCTCAAGTACTACCGCGAGCACCTGCTTAAGGTTTGAGGTGCGGCAAAAAACCGTAGCCAGGATGCAATCCGGGGACGATGCTTGGCGCGAAATCGCTCCCGGATTGCATCCGGGCTACAAGATTGCGTAGGTTGGCGCTGAGCTTGCGAAGCCCAACGGGGACTACCACTTCGCTGTGTTGGGCTTCGCGGAACTCAGCCCAGCCTACCGGTCAACCAGGCTTGGGGCTTCGATGCTGCGCCAGCGCCCACTGCACATGCTCGCGCACCAGCTCCGAGGGGTGTTCGCGGCGCGCTTCCAAGGCTTCTAGCACCGGGATGCTCGAGGGCGCGTTGCCCAGACCCACGGCCAGGTTGCGCAGCCATCGCTCGTAACCGGCGCGACGTAGCGGCGAGCCTTCGGTACGGCTGAGAAATTCCTCTTCGCTCCAGCGGAACAGCTGCGCCAGCTCGGCATTGTCGAGCTGGTGGCGCGGCTGGAAGTCGCTCTGCTCCGTCGGCTTGGCGAAGCGGTTCCACGGGCAGACCATCTGGCAGTCGTCGCAGCCGAATACCCGATTGCCGATCGGGGCCCGCAGCTCGACTGGAATCGAGCCTTTCAGTTCGATGGTCAGGTAGGAAATGCAGCGCCGCGCATCCAGTACATAAGGCCCGACGAAGGCTGCGGTGGGGCAGATATCCATACAGGCCGTGCAGCGCCCGCAATGCTCCGTGGCGTGGGGCGGATCCACCGGCAGCGGTAGGTCGACGAACAATTCGCCGAGAAAGAAATAGCTGCCGGCCTTGCGATTGAGCACCAGAGTGTTTTTGCCGATCCAGCCGAGGCCGGCTTGTTCGGCGATGGCCTTTTCCAGCACCGGGGCGCTGTCGACGAAGGCGCGAAAGCCGAAGGGGCCGATCTGCTGCTGAATGCGTTCGGCGAGTTGTTGCAGGCGTTTGCGGATCAGTTTGTGGTAGTCGCGGCCCAGGGCGTAACGGGAGATGTAGGCTTTTTCCGGCTCACCGAGACGTTTGGCCATTTGCGTATCGCCGGGCAGGTAGTCCATACGCAGCGAAACCACACGCAAGGTGCCCGGCACCAGTTGGTCGGGGTGAGAACGTTTGCTGCCGTGAGCGGCCATGTAGTCCATCTCGCCCTGGTAACCGGCGTCCAGCCAGCGTTGCAGGTGCGCCTCGTGTTCGCCCAGCTGCAGCCCGGCGATGCCGACTTGCTGAAAGCCCAATTCGCGGCCCCAATCCTTGATCGATTGGGCGAGGGCATCGAGATCGAGTGAATCGGTGGTCATGCTGAGCGGGACGCCAGGGCGGAGGTGGGTATAATTCTGCCAGACATCGGAGCTGACGCATGCCGCAATCGCCAGACAATCTTCCCCTCGCCCTGTATAGCGCCGCCCAGGTGCGCGAACTCGACGCACGGCTGATCGCCGCCGGTACGTCGGGTTTCGAACTGATGAGCCGCGCCGCCCGTGCCTGCTGGCGCGCCTTGCGTCGGCGCTGGCCGGATGCCAGCGAAATCACGGTGTTGGCCGGGCGCGGCAACAATGCGGGCGACGGCTATCTGGTCGCGGCCCTGGCGCTACGCGCCGGTTGGCGGGTGCGGGTGCTGGCGGTCGGCGATCCGGCGCAGCTGCAGGGCGATGCCGCCTCGGCGCGCGACGAGGCGCTGGCCGCGGGCGTCGCCGTTACGCCTTGGCGCGAGCAGGCGGAGCTACAGGGCGTGGTGGTCGATGCGCTGCTCGGCACCGGCCTGGCCGGCGATGTGCGCGAACCCTATGCCCAGGCCATCCGTCAGTTGAATGCCAGCGGTTTGCCGGTGCTGGCGGTGGACATCCCCTCGGGGTTGTCGGCCGATAACGGCCAAGTGCTCGGCGTTGCCGTACAGGCGGAGCTGACGGTGACCTTTATCGGCTTGAAGTTGGGGCTGTTCACCGGCGTGGCGGCGGACTTTATCGGCGAATTGCTATTCGACGATCTGCAGGCCGAGGCAGGCCAGGTTGCCGGGCAGGCATTCAGCGCGCAGCGTCTGGCCCTGGCGAATGTGTCGCGCATGCCCGGGCGGGCGCGCACCGTACATAAAGGGCAGTTGGGTCATGTGCTGGTGGTCGGCGGCGACCGCGGTCTGGCCGGCGCGGCCCTGCTTTCCGCGCAAAGCGCGTTGCGCGCCGGCGCCGGCTTGGTGTCCCTGGCCACGCGGGCCGAGCACCTGGCGGCCGCGCAAGCGCGCTTGCCGGAAGTGATGAGCGCGGCGCTGGCCTCGTCCAATCAGCTGTTGGCGCTGGGCGCGCACGCCAGCGTCTGGGTGGTCGGTCCGGGGCTGGGGCAGCAGGCCTGGGGGCGTAGCCTGTTGTCGGCCGCGGCGATCAGCGACGCGCCCCAGGTGTGGGATGCCGATGCGCTGAATCTGTTGGCGCTCGGTGCGGTCCAGATGCCGCAAGGTGGCGTGATCACTCCGCATCCGGGCGAGGCCGGCCGCCTGCTGGGCATATCGACAGCGCAGGTGCAGGCCGATCGTCCCGCCGCAGCCCGCGCCCTGGCCAAACGGTATGGGGTGGTGTGCGTATTGAAGGGCGCGGGCAGCCTGATTGCCGACCCCGAGGGGTCGTTGCTGCTGTGCGATCGCGGTCATCCGGCGATGGCGGGCGCCGGTTTGGGCGACGTGCTCGCCGGGCTGATCGGCGCCTTGATGGCGCAGGGGCTGGCGTCCATGGCGGCGGCCAGTCTCGGTGTTTGGTTGCATGCGCGGGCCGGCGAACGGCTGGCGGAACAAGGGGTTGGGCTAGCCGCGAGCGATCTATGCGCGGCTATTCGCCAGTTATTGCGGGAGCACTCGGTTTGTCTGAACTAGAACTATATGCCGCCGACGAAGAGGCGATGCTGGCGCTGGGCGCACGAATCGCCAAGGCGACCGGTGGTGTCGGGGTGATCTATCTGCATGGCGATTTGGGCGCCGGCAAGACCACCTTGTCGCGCGGCATCATTCGTGGCCTGGGCTATGTCGGGGCGGTGAAGAGCCCGACCTTCACCCTGGTCGAGCCCTACGAAATAGGCGCTATCCAGGCGTTCCATTTCGATCTCTATCGGCTGCTCGACCCCGAGGAGTTGGAGTTTCTCGGTATCCGCGATTATTTCGCCGGCGAGGCCTTGTGCCTGGTCGAGTGGCCCGAGCGCGGAGCAGGCGTTTTGCCAAAGGCCGACCTGGACATTACCATTGCGGCAAAAGCGGCCGGTCGGTCCTTGCGCTTGCAGGCGCAAGGCGCACGCGGCGAAGCCTGGTGTGCCGCTCTGGCCATCGGGGCATGATCAAAATAATGGGGTTGGCTATGCGCATCGGCGCAGTTTTCATCGCGGTTGCAGTGGGATTGGTGGCGTTCGCCGCCGAAGTGTCGGCTGCATCGGATGTGCGCAGCGTGCGGCTGTGGCGCGCGCCGGATAACACGCGCCTGGTCTTCGACCTGTCCGGCCCGGTGAAACACTCGGTGTTCACCCTGGGCTCGCCGGATCGTATCGTCATCGATGTCAGTGGCGCCAAGTTGGTCACCCCGCTGGATAATTTGCCATTGAGTAATACCCCGATCACCGGCGTGCGCTCGGCGCAACGCAGCCCGGAAGAGTTGCGGGTGGTGATCGATCTATCGGCAGCGGTTACCCCGAAGAGCTTTACCCTGGCGCCCAATCAGCAATACGGTCATCGCCTGGTGGTCGATCTGTTCGACAGCGAGGCCGCGGCGGCCCCCGAGTTGCCCAGCACATCGACCGCCAGCACCCCGCCGGTGCCGGTAACGCCGACCCAGGCGCCACCCCGGGCGACACCGGCCGGCGGCAAGCGCGATATCGTCATCGCCATTGATGCCGGGCACGGCGGTGAAGACCCAGGCGCGTTGTCGCCGGTCAAGGGCCAGTTCGAAAAGCACGTGACCCTGGCGATCGCCAAGGAGTTGCAGCGCCAGATCAATGCCGAGAAAGGCTTTCGCGGCGAGCTGGTGCGCACTGGCGATTACTTCATTCCGCTGCGCAAACGCACCGATATCGCCCGTAAAAAAGGCGCCGACCTGTTCGTCTCCATTCATGCCGACGCGGCGCCGCGGGCTGCGGCCTTCGGCGCCTCGGTGTACGCCCTGTCGGATCGCGGTGCGACTTCGGAAACCGCGCGCTGGCTGGCCGATTCGGAAAACCAGTCGGACCTGATCGGCGGCGCCGGCAACGTCAGTCTGGATGATAAGGACCGCATGCTCGCCGGGGTGCTGCTGGACCTGTCGATGACCGCCTCGCTGTCGTCCAGCCTGAATGTCGGCAACAAGGTCTTGGGCAATATGGGGCGCATCACACCCTTGCATAAGCGCCGGGTCGAGCAGGCCGGCTTTATGGTGCTGAAGTCGCCGGATATCCCCTCGATCCTGGTTGAGACCGGCTTCATCTCCAACCCCAACGAGGCACGAAAGCTGGCTTCGTCGGCCCACCAGCAAGCCTTGGCGCGCTCGATCACCAGCGGAGTGCGGCAGTTCTTCCATGAAAACCCGCCGCCCGGCAGTTATATCGCCTGGATGCGCGATAACGGCAAGATCGCCGTCGGCCCCCGCGAGCATGTGGTCAGCTCGGGCGAGAGCCTGGCGCTGATCGCCCAGCGTTATCAGATCAGCCTGGGTGTGTTGCGCAGCGCCAACTCGCTGAACTCGGACGTGATCAAGGTGGGGCAGAAACTACAGATCCCGGCCACCGCTCTGGCGTCGCAGCCATGAGCGAGCCGACCCGCATCCAGCTGCTGAGCCCGCGCCTGGCCAACCAGATCGCCGCCGGTGAAGTGGTCGAGCGACCCGCTTCGGTGATCAAGGAGCTATTGGAAAACAGCCTGGATTCCGGCGCCAAACGCATCGAAGTGGATGTCGAACAGGGCGGCGTCAAGCTGCTGCGCGTGCGCGACGACGGTAGCGGCATCCCCTCGGACGACTTGCCGCTGGCCTTGGCGCGCCACGCCACCAGCAAGATTCGCGAGCTGGAAGACCTCGAACAGGTCATGAGTCTGGGTTTTCGTGGCGAGGCATTGGCCTCGATCAGCTCGGTCGCGCGCCTGACCCTGACCTCGCGCACCGCCGATGCCGAGCAGGCCTGGCAGGTGGAAACCGAAGGCCGCGACATGCAGCCGCGCGTGCAGCCAGCGGCGCACCCGGTGGGCACTTCTGTGGAAGTGCGCGACCTGTTTTTCAATACCCCGGCGCGGCGCAAGTTCCTCAAGGCCGAGAAAACCGAATTCGATCATCTGCAGGAAGTCATCAAACGCCTGGCTCTCGCGCGCTTCGATGTCGGCTTTCATCTGCGCCATAACGGCAAGGCCGTGCTGTCGTTGCACGAAGCCGGCGACGACGTCAGTCGCGCCCGGCGTGTCGCCTCGGTCTGCGGTTCGGCCTTTCTCGAGCAGGCGCTGCCCATCGAAATCGAACGCAACGGCCTGCGTTTATGGGGTTGGGTGGGATTGCCGACATTCTCCCGTAGTCAGGCCGATTTGCAGTATTTCTATGTGAATGGCCGCACGGTGCGCGACAAATTGGTCGCCCATGCGGTGCGTCAGGCATACCGCGACGTGTTGTTCAACGGCCGTCACCCGACTTTCGTGCTGTTCCTGGAAATCGATCCCTCGGTGGTCGACGTCAACGTGCATCCGACCAAGCACGAAGTGCGTTTTCGCGATGGGCGCATGGTCCACGATTTCCTCTATGGCACCTTGCACCGCGCCTTGGGCGAAGTGCGTCCGGAGGATCAGCTGGCGGCGCCGGCCGCCGTGGCCGGGATGCTCGCGCCGACCGGACAGGCCGCCGGCGAGTTCGGCCCGCAAGGCGAGATAGGCTTGGCAGCCAGTTTGCTCGAACCTCAGCCCGCGGCGTCGGTCTGGCGTTCGCCAGGTGCCGGCTATCAGGGCGCGCGGCCGGGCCCGACAATGCCCACCGCCGAAGCGCAGGGCGCTTATCGGGAGTTCTTCTCGCCGCTGCCGGGTACGCCTGCGAGCCTACCCGAAGCCCAGGGCGATGTGCCGCCGCTCGGTTATGCGATCGCCCAGTTGAAGGGTATCTATATCCTCGCGGAGAACGTGCAAGGCTTGGTCGTGGTGGATATGCACGCGGCCCATGAGCGCATTACCTATGAGCGGCTGAAAGTCGCTATGGCTAGCGAAGGGCTGCGTGGCCAGCCATTGCTGGTGCCGGAGTCCATCGCGGTCAGCCAGCGCGAGGCCGATTGCGCCGAGGAACATGCCGACTGGTTTCAGCGCCTAGGCTTCGAGTTGCAGCGCCTGGGCCCGGAAAGCCTGGCGATCCGGCAGATCCCCGCACTGCTCAAGCAGGCCGAGGCGACCCGCCTGGTGCAGGACGTGCTCGCCGATCTGCTGGAATACGGCACCACCGACCGTATCCAGGCCCATCTCAACGAGCTGCTCGGCACCATGGCCTGCCACGGCGCGGTGCGTGCCAATCGGCGCCTGACCCTGCCTGAGATGAACGCGCTGCTGCGCGACATGGAGCACACCGAGCGCAGTGGCCAGTGCAATCACGGGCGTCCGACCTGGACGCAGATGGGCATGGACGACCTCGATAAGCTGTTCCTGCGTGGCCGTTGAGCGCGCGAGCGCGGGGCGTTGAATATGTCTGAACAGCTGCCTCCGGCGATTTTCCTGATGGGCCCTACGGCCGCCGGCAAGACCGACCTGGCCCTGGAATTGGCGCGGACGCTGCCGTGCGAGCTGATCAGCGTCGATTCGGCGTTGGTCTATCGCGGAATGGATATCGGTACCGCCAAGCCGGACCGCGCCACCCTGGCCGAATTTCCCCATCGTTTGATCGATATCCGCGATCCCGCCGAGAGCTATTCGGCCGCCGAATTTCGTGCCGATGCCCTGGCGGCTATGGCCGAGATCACCGCGCGCGGTCGGATCCCGCTGCTGGTGGGCGGCACCATGCTGTATTTCAAAGCGCTGCTGGAAGGTTTGGCGGATATGCCCAGCGCCGATCCGCAGGTGCGCGCCGAATTGCAGGCGCGCGCCGAGAGCGAAGGCTGGCAAGCGCTGCATCGCGAGCTGATGACGGTTGATCCGCAGTCGGCGGCGCGCATTCACCCCAACGACCCCCAGCGCCTGATCCGCGCATTGGAGGTCTACCGGGTGAGCGGTTTGACGATGACCGCACACCGTGAGCGCCAAGCGGCGCAAAATCCCGGCGGCGGTGCGCCCGGTGGCGGGCAATTCCCCTATACTGTGGCGCAATTGGCGATAGCTCCGGCGCAGCGCCAGGTGTTGCATGAGCGGATTGCGCAACGATTCGACACTATGTTGGAACAGGGCTTTGTCGCCGAGGTCGAACGCCTGCGCCAAAGAAGTGACTTGCACCCGGGCTTGCCGTCTATACGGGCTGTGGGCTATCGCCAGGTATGGGATTATCTGGGAGGAAGCGTCAACGAGGCGCAGATGCGTGAGCGGGGCATTATCGCTACACGCCAGCTGGCAAAACGACAATTCACCTGGTTGCGCGGTTGGGCTGATATCGAATGGTTGGACAGTCTGGCCTGCGACAATCTGACGCGCGCCTTGAAATACCTGGCGGCGGTCTCCATATTGGCCTGAGACCTTGCAATTAGCCGTCTATCCTTGGGGGTGGTCGGCTAAAAATTATTTGCGATTCACTAAAAATTATCGATTATCGACCTTTGAAGGAGTGCGGCACATGTCAAAAGGGCATTCGCTACAAGACCCTTACCTCAATACCCTGCGTAAGGAACGCGTACCTGTTTCCATCTACCTAGTAAACGGTATCAAGCTGCAAGGCCAAATCGAGTCTTTCGACCAGTTCGTGATTTTGCTGAAGAACACTGTCAGCCAGATGGTCTACAAGCACGCTATCTCGACCGTTGTGCCTAGCCGTCCGGTACGTCTGCCGAGCGCAGCCGAAACCGAGCAGGCTGATGCCGAACCCGGCAACGCCTGATTTAGGAGGCTGTATTGTTCTTCGAGCGCCATCAAGGGGGTGAGCGGGCCATCCTGGTTCATCTGGACGGTCAAGACTCCGAGGCGCGCGAAGATCCCCAGGAGTTTCAGGAGCTGGCCCTTTCGGCTGGCGCCGATACCGTGGCTTTTTTCCGCGTGCCGAGCAATCGGCTGACTGCCAAGTACCTGATCGGCAGTGGCAAGGTTGAGGAGTTGCGTGATCAGGTCAAGGCCGTCGAGGCCGACCTGGTTATCTTCAATCATGTTTTGACGCCCAGTCAGGAACGTAACCTCGAGCGAGTATTCGAATGCCGGGTGCTCGATCGTACCGGGCTGATCCTGGATATCTTCGCCCAGCGCGCGCGTACCCATGAAGGCAAGCTGCAGGTCGAGCTGGCTCAGCTGGATCATCTGAGCACGCGCCTGGTGCGTGGCTGGACCCACTTGGAGCGGCAGAAGGGCGGTATCGGCCTACGCGGCCCGGGTGAAACCCAGCTGGAAACCGACCGCCGTTTGCTGCGGGTACGGATTCGTCAAATCAAGCAGAAACTCGATAAGGTGCGCAGCCAGCGCGAGCAGGCTCGACGTGGGCGGCAGCGCGCCGATATTCCCTCGGTATCCTTGGTCGGCTATACCAACGCCGGCAAATCGACGCTGTTCAACGCCCTGACCGAATCCGAGGTCTATGCCGCCGACCAATTGTTCGCCACGCTCGACCCGACCTTGCGGCGGCTGGCGCTGGACGACCTGGGGCCGGTGGTATTGGCCGATACCGTGGGTTTTATCCGGCACCTGCCGCACAAGCTGGTCGAGGCTTTTCGTGCGACGCTCGAGGAGTCGAGCAACTCCGACTTGCTGTTGCATGTGATCGACTCTCATGAGCCCGAGCGCGACCAGCAAATCGAACAGGTCATGGCGGTGCTGGGCGAGATTGGCGCGCATGAGTTGCCGATGCTCGAGGTGTACAACAAGCTCGACCTGCTCGAAGGCGTCGAGCCGCAAATTCAGCGCAATGCCGACGGCAAGCCCCAGCGGGTCTGGCTTTCGGCTCGCGATGGGCGCGGTTTGCCATTGCTCAAGCAGGCCATAGCCGAATTGCTGGGCGACGATTTATTTGTCGGTACCCTGCATTTGCCGCAAGATCTGGCGCGGTTGCGTGCGCAGTTCTTCGCGCTTGGGGCGGTACAGAGCGAAAACCATGCCGACGACGGCAGTAGCCTGTTGGCGGTTCGCCTGCCGCGGATCGAGTTGAATCGGTTGGTAAGCCGGGCGGGGTTATTGCCCGTGGAGTTTCTCGAGCAACACACTTTGCAATAAAGCCTGCCGCAGTGGCTTTGCCGCTGATGGCCGGCATTCGGTAGCATTAGCCGGCGCGCCGTGGGCGTGCCTTTGCTTTATCAGATGGAGAGCGCTATGGCTTGGAATGAGCCGGGTGGCAACTCGAATAATCAGGATCCGTGGGGTGGCCGCAAAGGCGGCGATCGTAAAGGGCCACCGGATCTCGACGAAGCCTTCCGCAAGCTGCAGGACAGTCTCAACGGCTTGTTCGGTGGCGGTAAGAAAGGCGGTGGCGACGACGGCGCTGCCGGTAAGGGCGGCGGTTTCGGCTTGCTGCTCATTGGTCTGGCGTTGCTGGCGGTCGTCTGGCTGTACAGCGCGATCTATGTGGTCGACGAGCAAGAGCAGGCGGTGGTGCTGCGTTTCGGTAAGTACTACGAAACCGTGGGTCCGGGCCTGAATATCTATTTCCCGCCGATCGACCGTAAGTTCCAGGAAAACGTCACCCGCGAGCGGGCTTACAGCAAGCAGGGGCAGATGTTGACCGAGGACGAGAACATCATCGAAGTGCCGCTGACCGTGCAGTACAAAATCAGCAATCTGCAGGACTTCGTGCTCAACGTCGATCAGCCGGAAGTCAGTTTGCAGCACGCCACCGACAGCGCGGTGCGCCATGTGGTGGGGTCCACCGAGATGGATCAGGTGCTGACCGAAGGCCGCGAACTGATGGCCAGCGAAGTCAAGGACCGCTTGCAGCGCTTCCTCGACAACTACCGTACCGGTATCAACGTTACCCAGGTCAACCTGCAGAGTGCGGCCGCGCCGCGTGAAGTGCAGGAAGCCTTCGACGACGTGATCCGCGCCCGTGAAGACGAGCAGCGTGAGAAGAACCAGGCGGAAACCTATGCCAATGGCGTGGTACCGGAAGCTCGTGGTCAGGCTCAGCGTTTGATCGAGGACGCCAGCGGTTATCGCGACGAAGTGGTTTCGCGGGCTCAGGGTGAGGCGGATCGCTTCACCGCCTTGGTCGCCGAATACCGCAAGGCCCCGGAAGTTACCCGCGAGCGTCTGTATCTGGACACCATGCAGGAGCTGATGAGCAGCACCAGCAAGGTGCTGGTGACGGGCGACAAGGGGCAGAATAATTTGCTGTATCTGCCGTTGGACAAGATGATCGATGCCCGCGGTTCCTCGTCGACGCCCAGCTCGATTTCAGGTGGTGCAGGCGCCAGCGATACGAGCTCGCGCGTGAGCATCGACCCGCGCCAAGTTGAGCTGCGTACAAGGGAGAGCCGTTGATGAGCAATAAATCGCTGATCGCCCTGATTGTTGGCGTGGTGTTGGCGCTGGTGGCCTGGAATAGTTTCTATATCGTGGCGCAGACCGAACGGGCCGTGCTGTTGCAGTTCGGTCGTATCGTCGAGCCGGACGTGCAGCCGGGTCTGCATGTGAAAATTCCTTACGTCAACAAGGTGCGCAAGTTCGATGCGCGCTTATTGACCCTGGATTCGAGCAGCTCGCGCTTCCTGACCCTGGAAAAGAAGGCGTTAATGGTCGACGCATACGCCAAGTGGCGTGTGTTGGATGCCGAGCGCTTCTACACCGCGACCTCGGGCATGAAGCAGATCGCCGATGAGCGTCTGGCTCGTCGTCTGGAAGCTTCTCTACGCGACCAGTTCGGCAAGCGCACTCTGCACGAGTCGGTGTCCGGTGAGCGTGACGCGCTGATGGCCGACGTAACGGCTTCGCTGAACCGCGCGGCGCAACGTGAGTTGGGTATCGAGGTGGTGGATGTGCGGGTCAAGGCCATCGATCTGCCGAAAGAGGTCAACCGCAGCGTGTTCGATCGGATGAGCTCCGAGCGCGAGCGCGAGGCCCGCGAGCATCGCGCCAAGGGCCGCGAGTTGGCCGAAGGTATTCGCGCCGATGCCGACCGTCAGCGTCGCGTGTTGCTCGCCGATGCTTACCGTCAGGCGGAAGAGCTGCGTGGTGATGGCGACGCCCAGGCGGCCGCGATTTACTCCAAGGCGTATGGGCAGGATCAGGAGTTCTATTCGTTCTACCGCAGCCTGAGGGCTTATCGCGAGAGCTTCGCCGATAAGCGCGATGTGCTGGTGCTGGATCCGAGCAGCGACTTCTTCCGCTACCTGGAGAAATCCAAGCCGTAAAGGCAGCTGCGGGCCGCAAGCTACGAGCCGCAAGTCAGCGCCTGGCGCGCACTTGTTGCTTGGCGCTTGTGGCCTGAAGCTTTTAGCGTGGTATCATTCGGCAGCCGGGAAAATCCCGGCTTTTTTGCGTCTGTGGGAATCATGTGGCAGGAATTGGGCATAGCACTTTGTTTATTGCTGGTGCTCGAAGGCATCCTGCCCTTCCTTTGTCCGCGTCAGTGGCGCGACGCGCTTTTGCAGTTGGTGCAGCTGTCGGATCGACGGCTGCGCCTTATGGGGTTGGCCAGCATGCTGCTGGGCACAGCTTTCCTTTATTGGCTTCATTGAAGGCTGGTGCCGCCCGGTTCAAGAGGGGAATGGCGAAATGGCAACGGTAGACCGCTGGCTCCTGCCAGATGGCATCGAAGAAGTACTGCCGCCCGAAGCGGCGCGCATCGAGACGGCGCGCCGTCAGGTGCTGGATCTGTTCCAGCGCTGGGGCTATGAATTCGTGGTGACACCGCATATCGAGTACCTGGAGTCGCTGTTGACCGGCGCCGGTCAGGATCTCGATTTGCGCACGTTCAAGGTGATCGATCCGTTATCGGGTCGGCAAATGGGTTTCCGCGCCGATATCACGCCGCAGGTCGCCCGGATCGATGCGCATAGCATGCGCCGCGAAGGTCCGAGTCGCTTGTGCTATGCCGGTAGCGTGCTGCACGCACAGCCGCGGCCGCTGACCACTTCGCGCAGCCCGATTCAGCTGGGGGCGGAGCTGTATGGCGACGCCAGCCCGGCCAGCGATGTCGAGGTGATCAGTCTGCTGGTCGATACCCTCGAGCTGGCCCAGGTGCCGGACGTGCATATGGATCTCGGGCATGTCGGTATCTATCGCGGTCTTGCCCGCGCCGCGGGTTTGTCGGGCGATGCGGAGCAGCAGTTGTTCGACGCCATGCAGCGTAAGGCGATGGACGAGATAGCGACCTTGACCGAAACCTTGCCAGCGTCGCTCGGCAAGATGCTGCAAGCGCTGGCCGAACTCTGTGGTGGTCGCGAGGTGCTGGACCTGGCCCAGGCTTGTCTGGTCGACGCGCCCGACGACGTGCATGCCGCGCTCGACGAACTGCTGGCGATTGCCGATGCGCTGAGTCTGCGTTATCCGGAATTGCCGCTGTATTTCGATCTGGGCGAATTGCGCGGCTATCGTTACCACACCGGGGTGGTCTTCGCCGCCTTCGTGCCGGGTGTCGGCTATGCGATCGCCCAGGGCGGCCGCTACGACGATATCGGTGCGGATTTCGGCCGCGCGCGACCGGCGACTGGATTCTCCACCGATCTGAAAACCCTGGTCAGTCTCGGCCAGATGCAGCTTGGCGATGTGCCCGCGGGTATTTGGGCGCCGGATAGCCATGATGTGTATCTGTGGCAAGCGGTACGGCGGCTGCGTGCCGAAGGCGCGCGCGTGGTGCAGGCGCTGCCCGGGCAGGTGGAGGCCGATGCGCGCGAGGCGGGTTGCGACCGCCAGTTGGCGTTGTGCGAGGGGCGTTGGCAGGTTACGCCGCTGGCGGGCTGACCGATCGTTCTTTGTAGCCTGTCTGAACAAGGGTTTGGGCGGGTGATCTAATTTCGTTTCCGCTGGCCGTGGCCGGCATCAAGTTTGCGCGAAGAGGGTTAGTGTTATGGGTAAGAATGTCGTAGTCCTGGGCACCCAGTGGGGCGATGAGGGCAAGGGCAAGATCGTCGACCTGCTGACCGAACAGGCTGCAGCCGTCGTGCGTTACCAGGGCGGCCATAACGCCGGTCATACCCTGGTGATCGACGGCGAGAAAACTGTTCTGCACCTGATCCCCTCCGGCATTCTGCGCGAGAACGTGCAATGCCTGATCGGCAACGGCGTGGTGGTCGCGCCGGATGCGCTGATGCGTGAAATCATCAAGCTGGAAGAAAAGGGTGTGCCGGTGCGCGAGCGTCTGCGTATCAGCCCGTCGTGCCCGCTGATCCTGCCCTATCACGTGGCCCTGGATCTGGCCCGGGAGAAAGCCCGTGGAGACGCCAAGATCGGCACCACCGGTCGCGGTATCGGCCCTGCTTATGAAGACAAGGTGGCGCGTCGCGGTCTGCGGATCGGTGACTTGTTCCACCGCGAACGCTTCGCCGCCAAGCTCGGCGAGCTGCTGGATTACCACAATTTCGTCCTGCAGAACTATTACAAAGAGCCGGCGATCGACTTCCAGAAAACCCTCGACGAGTGCATGGAATACGCCGAGCTGCTGAAGCCGATGATGGCCGACGTCACCGCGGTGCTGCATGACCTGCGCCGCGAATCCAAGGACATCATGTTCGAAGGCGCTCAGGGCTCGTTGCTGGATATCGACCATGGCACCTACCCCTACGTCACCAGCTCCAACACCACGGCGGGCGGCATCGCCACCGGTTCGGGTTTCGGTCCGATGTACCTGGATTACATCCTCGGCATTACCAAGGCCTATACCACTCGCGTCGGTTCCGGTCCGTTCCCTACCGAGTTGTTCGACGATGTCGGCGCTTTCCTGGCCAAGCGTGGCCACGAGTTCGGTGCCACCACCGGCCGCGCCCGTCGCTGTGGCTGGTTCGATGCGGTCATTCTGCGTCGCGCTATCGAGATCAACAGCATCTCGGGTCTCTGCCTGACCAAGCTCGATGTGCTCGACGGCCTGGAAAGCATCCGCATCTGCGTCGGCTATAAAGATCAGCACGGCGAGGTGCTGGTGGACGCGCCGACCGATGCCGACAGCTACCTCGGCTTGCAGCCTGTGTACGAAGAAATGCCGGGCTGGAGCGAGTCGACGCTGGGGGCCAAAACCCTCGAGCAACTGCCGGCTAATGCGCGTGCATATATCAAGCGTGTGGAAGAGTTGGTCGGCGCGCCTGTCGATATCATATCGACCGGCCCGGATCGCAACGAGACCATCGTGCTGCGTCACCCGTTCGCCTGAACGGCTGCGCGGTAACGAGGAGGGGTCGCCATTGGCGGCCCTTTTTCGTTTTTAGTGCGCCCTTTGTTTTTAAATATAAATGTTGCCTAGAGTTATGGGCATATCGGCCGATTCATAGGTATTGGTAATACTGTTCGCGAGGGGTGGGGCCTTGTTCTCTCTATTGCATAGTCGCTTGCTGCGTCCGGTGTTTATCGCGCTCGGGGTCGCCATCGTGCTCCAGGTGCTGGTGTCGGTGTGGTTGACCCGAACGACGGTGGATGACCTAGTGGCCGACCTGGCGACGCGACTGCAGAGCGATAGTCAGCGTCTGGGCGATGAGTTGGGCGTGGCGGAGCGCGAAGTCGTGCAGGGTTTGACGGCGTTGTCCGCGAATACCCGGCAGAGTCTCGGCGCTGCGTTGTCGGAGCGGCTGCAGGCCGAGCAGGCGCAATTGCGCGGTGTGCTGGAAAAGAATCTCAAGCAGTCGGGCAGCGCGTTGGCCTTGCTGCTGGCGGGGGTCGCGCCGAAGGCGGTGTGGGATAACGACGTTCCGGCGTTGACGGCCTTCGTGCGCATCGCGCAGCGCGATCCCGCCGTGCTCTTTGCGGTCTATTACGATGCCCAGGGCAAGCGCCTGACCCGCAGCTTCAATCGCAGCGATTCCCGGGTCCGCGAACTGGTTGCGGTGGGGCAGGGCGAAACCCCGCTGGATAAATTGGTCGAAGCGGCATCGCGCGATCCGCAAGTCTATATCGCCGAGGCCGATATCAATCCCATGGGGGCGAAAATCGGCAGCATTCAACTGGGACTGTCCATGGCGTCCGTGGATCAGGAGTTGCAAGCGCTGGATCAGCGTTTCGCGGCGCTGATGGATAACGCGGGCGAGCTTGTGGATGCCAGTTTGGTCGGCGCAGCGCGCGACAGTACCGTCACGCTGCAGCGGCGGTTGGGCGATGCGCAGCAGGCTGCCGAGGGCATGGCGCAGAATAGTTTGGCTTCGGTGCGTTCGGCGGCGGACAGTTTGCGCTGGCGCATTGCCGTTGGCTTGCTGGTCGTCGGGTTGCTGGCGTTGCTCGTGGTGGCCCTTGTGCTCGGCTGGCGTGTGCTCAGTCGTCTGCGCTTGTTGATCACGGCGATGAACGATCTGGCCGCGGGCGAGGGCGACCTGACCCGTCGGGTGGAGCTGAACAGCCGCGACGAGGTGGGTGAGATGGCGAATGCGGTCAACCGTTTCGTCGCCAAATTGCAGCCGATCGTGCGCGAGGCGGGTGAGGTGGCGGTACGCACCGGTCAGGAAATCGAAAGCTTGGCATTGCGTAGCGCGGCCGCGGAGTCGGCGGCCGAGCGCCAGCGCGACGAGGTCGCCGGCAGCTTGCAGGCGTTGGCGCAGATGGCCGACGAGGCGCAGGCGGAAAGCCAGGCCATGCAGGAGGCGTTGCGGCGTGTGGCAGCGATTCGCCAGTCGAGCGACGACAACGTCGCGATCGCCAAGCGGGTTGGCGGGGCTATCGAAGAGTTGGTGCGTAGCGTGGAGGCCGGGGCGGCGGTGATCGAGCGTCTGGCCAGGCAGAGCGAACAGATCGAGGTGGTGCTGACGGTGATCCATGGCATCGCCGAGCAGACCAACCTGCTGGCCTTGAACGCCGCGATCGAGGCGGCGCGGGCCGGCGAAATGGGGCGCGGCTTTGCCGTGGTGGCGGATGAAGTGCGTGCGCTGGCCAGCAAAACCCAGCAGTCGACCGGCGATATCCAGGCGCATATCGGCGCCTTGCAGCAAGGTGCGCGCGAGGCGGTCGGGGCGATTAACCAAGCGGGCGAGCAGGCCGCGCGTGGGCTTTCCGCGCTGCATGAAAGCGAGCGGGTGCAGGAGTCGGTGCAGGCTGCGGTCGAGGAGGTGCATGGTGCGATCAACGCGGCGACTTCGGCCTCGGCGCATCAGGCCGAGGGTGCGGATGCCGTGCGCGGGCGGGTCGAGGTGATTCATTCCGAGGCGCAGCGGGCCGCCGAGGCGGTGGCGGCGACGGCGCAAAGCGGTCGGGTGCTGGATGGTTTGGCCGCGCAGCTCAAGGCCAGTCTCGGGCAGTTCCGGGTTTAGGTTCTAGGTGGCGGGCGGGGCTTGGCCCCGCCTGGGTATTCGATGCGGGCTTCCGTCTGCGCCGGGAAGGAAAATACAGGCAATAAAAAACCGAGCGCTTGGCTCGGTTTTTTTGAATTGGTGCCCAGGAGAAGACTCGAACTTCCACGACCGTAAGGTCACCAGCACCTGAAGCTGGCGTGTCTACCAATTTCACCACCTGGGCGTCGATTGCAAATATTGTGCGTTTGCTATCAACTACAACTACGTTTGCCGTCGTTGTGGCGCGCATAATACGGATCGACTTTTTGCTTGTAAACCCCTGTTGCGGAAAATTTTTATTCTGCATGCCGGGCTGACCCGGACAGGGGTTTCGCGCTTCAATAGACGCATGGCAAAACGAAATTTTATATAAAAGGTGAATTCTCTCTAATGGCCGATTGGCAATCCCTCGATCCCGAGGCCGCTCGCGAAGCGGAAAAATACGAAAACCCCATCCCCAGCCGCGAATTGATTCTGCAGCACCTCGCCGACCGCGGGTCGCCAGCCAATCGCGAGCAATTGCTCGAAGAGTTCGGCCTGACCACCGAAGAGCAGATCGAAGCGCTGCGCCGCCGTCTGCGTGCGATGGAGCGTGACGGTCAACTGATCTACACCCGCCGCGGTACCTACGCGCCCGTCGATAAGCTGGATCTGGTCCTTGGCCGTATCAGCGGTCACCGCGACGGCTTCGGCTTCCTGATCCCGGACGACGGCAGTGACGACCTGTTTTTAAGTCCGGCGCAGATGCGTCTGGTGTTCGATGGCGATCGCGCTTTGGCGCGCGTTTCCGGGCTGGATCGTCGTGGTCGCCGCGAAGGCGGCATCGTCGAAGTGATTTCCCGCGCCCACGAATCCATCGTCGGCCGCTACTACGAAGAAAGCGGCATCGGTTTCGTGGTCGCCGATAACCCGAAGATCCAGCAGGAAGTGCTGGTGACGCCGGGGCGCAATGCCGGGGCCAAGCAGGGGCAATTCGTCGAGGTGAAGATCACTCACTGGCCGACCCCGCGCTTCCAGCCGCAGGGCGATGTGATCGAAGTGGTCGGCAACTACATGGCGCCGGGCATGGAGATCGATGTCGCGCTGCGTAGCTACGACATTCCCCACGTCTGGCCCGAGGCGGTGATCAAGGAGGCGCACAAGCTCAAGCCGGAAGTCGAGGAGAAGGACAAGGAGAAGCGTGTCGACCTGCGCCACCTGCCGTTCGTCACTATCGACGGCGAGGACGCCCGCGACTTCGACGACGCGGTCTATTGCGAGAAGAACGGCAGCAACTGGCGGCTGTTCTCCGGTGGCTGGAAGCTCTATGTGGCGATTGCCGACGTTTCCCATTACGTGAAGGTCGACTCGGCGCTGGACGCGGAAGCGCAGGTGCGCGGCAACTCGGTGTATTTCCCCGAGCGGGTGATTCCGATGTTGCCGGAAGAACTGTCCAACGGTCTGTGCTCGCTCAATCCCCATGTCGATCGTCTGGCCATGGTCTGCGAGATCAGCATCTCCAAGACCGGCAAGATGACCGACTACCAGTTCTACGAAGCGGTGATCCATTCCCATGCGCGGCTGACCTACAACAAGGTCAGCGCCATGCTCGAGCAGCCGAAAACCAGCGAAGGCAAGGCCCTGCGCAGCGAGTACAAGGGGGTGCTGCCGCATCTCAACCAGCTTTACTCGCTGTACCAAGTGCTGCTGGCGGCGCGTCACGAGCGCGGCGCCATCGATTTCGAGACCCAGGAAACCCGCATCATCTTCGGCTCCGGGCGCAAGATTGCGGAAATTCGCCCGACCCAGCGCAACGATGCTCACAAGCTGATCGAAGAGTGCATGCTGGCCGCCAACGTGGCGACCGCGGCCTTTATGCAGAAGCATGAAATCCCAGCGTTGTACCGGGTGCATGATGGCCCGCCGTTGGAGCGTGTGGAAAAGCTCAAGGCGTTCCTCGCCGAGCTCGGCCTGTCGCTGCATCGCGGTAAATCCAAGGACGGTCCGACGCCCAAGGATTATCAGGCGCTATTGGAAAGCATCCGCGAGCGCCCGGATTACCACCTGATCCAGACGGTCATGCTGCGTTCGCTGAGTCAGGCGGTGTACAGCGCCGACAATCAGGGCCACTTCGGTCTGAACTACGACGCCTACGCCCACTTCACCTCGCCGATTCGCCGTTACCCGGACCTGCTGATCCATCGGGCGATCCGCAGTGTGATCCGCTCCAAGCGCGAAACCCCGCACGTCCAGCGAGCGGGCGCGGCGAGCATGCCCAAGGCGCGCATCTATCCGTACGACGAGGCGGCGCTCGAGCAGCTCGGCGAGCAATGCTCGATGTCCGAGCGGCGCGCCGACGAAGCGACCCGCGATGTGGTGAATTGGCTGAAGTGCGAATTCATGAAAGACCGCGTCGGCGAAACCTTCCCCGGTGTGATCACCGCGGTGACCGGCTTCGGTCTGTTCGTCGAGCTGACCGATATCTATGTCGAGGGGCTGGTGCATGTCACCGCTTTGCCGGGCGACTACTACCATTTCGATCCGGTTCACCACCGTCTGGCGGGCGAGCGCAGCGGGCGCAGTTTCCGCCTCGGCGATAGCGTCGAAGTCAAAGTCATGCGCGTCGACCTGGACGAGCGCAAGATCGATTTCGAGATCGCCCAAAGTACCTTGGATTCGCCGTTCGGGCGTAAGCGTGAGGCTGCGGGGCGCAGTGCTCCGTCGGGCACCAAGGGGGCTGCCGGCAATACCGACGTACAGCGCAGCCGCGAGCTGAAGAAGGCGTTGCTCAACGAATCGAAGAGCAGCGCGGGTAAGGGGCGCGGTGGCAAGCCGGCCGAGGGCAAGTCGCGTAAGAGCCCTGCCAAGGGCTCTGCTTCGACCAGCGGTGCGCGTAAGCGTAAGGCGAAGCCATGATGCAGTTGGAGAAAATTTACGGCGTGCACGCCGTGGAGGCTTTGCTGCGTCATCACCCGAAGCGGGTCAAGCAGGTCTGGCTGGCCGAAGGGCGTAACGACCCGCGGGTGCAAACACTGTTGGCTCTGGCTGCCGATGCACGGGTTGCCGTGGGGCAGTGCGAGCGTCGCGAGATGGATGCCTGGGTCGAGGGCGTGCATCAAGGCGTGGTTGCGGAGGTCAGCCCCAGCCAAGTGTGGGGCGAGGCGATGCTCGATGAATTGCTCGATCGCGCCGAAGGGGCGCCATTGCTGCTGGTGTTGGACGGCGTGACCGATCCGCACAACCTCGGCGCCTGCCTGCGCACCGCCGATGCGGCGGGCGCGTTGGCGGTGATAGTGCCGAAAGACAAATCCGCCACGCTCAACGCCACCGTGCGTAAGGTCGCTTGCGGCGCGGCCGAAGTGATTCCGCTGGTGGCGGTGACCAACCTGGCGCGCAGTCTGGAGAAACTCCAGCAGCGCGGCTTGTGGGTGGTCGGCACCGCCGGCGAGGCCGAACAGGAGCTGTACCAGCAGGATCTGACCGGGCCGACCGTGCTGATCATGGGCGCCGAAGGCAAGGGCATGCGCCGCCTGACCCGCGAGCACTGCGATTACCTGGTCAAGCTACCGATGGCCGGCAGCGTCAGCAGCCTCAATGTCTCGGTGGCGACCGGGGTCTGTCTGTTCGAGGCGTTGCGCCAGCGCAGCAGCAAAGCCAAGCCGTAGTCCTACACGTTGTTCAAATAATCACCAGTTCACCTTGCTTGTGCCGGGGGGCTTCTCTAGAATGGCGCCCCTTGCCGCGACGGCGGGCGCTTTCGTGCCCCTCCGATTCGGTAAGACACACAAGTGATATTCACTCCTTGCCTGACCGCATTTGGCGGCAGGCTACAACCCGTAAGGAGCATTTATGCGTCATTACGAAATCATCTTTCTGGTTCACCCGGACCAGAGCGAGCAAGTCGGCGGTATGGTCGAGCGTTACACCAAGCTGATCGAAGAAGACGGCGGCAAAATCCATCGTCTGGAAGATTGGGGGCGTCGTCAGTTGGCTTACGCCATCAACAACATCCACAAAGCTCACTACGTGATGCTCAACGTCGAGTGCACCGGCAAAGCCCTGGCTGAGCTGGAAGACAACTTCCGTTACAACGATGCCGTGATCCGTAACCTGGTCATCCGTCGCGACGAGGCTGTTACCGAGCAGTCCGAAATGCTTAAAGCGGAAGAAAACCGCAGCGAGCGTCGCGAGCGTCGCGATCGTCCTGAGAACGCTGACTCCGCCGATGGCGATGACAGCGACAACAGCGATGACAGCGATAACGCTGACGAGTAATCCACGGATCTATTGAGGAGCCAATCCCATGGCACGTTTCTTCCGTCGTCGTAAATTCTGCCGTTTCACCGCTGAAGACGTGAAAGAGATCGATTTCAAAGATCTCAACACCCTGAAAGCCTACATCTCGGAAACCGGCAAGATCGTTCCTAGCCGTATCACCGGTACCAAGGCTCGTTATCAGCGTCAGCTGGCTACCGCTATCAAGCGCGCCCGCTTCCTGGCCCTGCTGCCCTACACCGACAGCCACGGCCGCTGAGACCGGAAGGTCGACAAGAAGTAAGGGATAAATCGCATGCGCGCCATCGCTGAGTTCATTATGCGCGGTCGTATGCAGGCCACTCTGGTAGTGGTCGTTTCCGCGGCATTGCCGCTGTTGTTCTGGTTGAGTGCCGCCGCTGGATGCCTTGTGCTCCTACGGCGCGGTTTGAGCGATGCCTTGGGCATCCTCGCCTGGGCTCTGCTACCGGCCATCGGCTGGTGGTATTTCGGCGAACCGCGCACCTTGTTGGTGTTGCTCGGTGCGCTGGGGTTGGCGTTGTTGTTACGCGCCACTTCGTCCTGGGACCGTGTGCTGCTGTGCAGCGTGGCGTTGGGCCTGGTGTATGGGCTGGTTTTGGGTGCGGTGTTTCGCGAACCCATCGAGGCGATGGCGGGTGAGCTGCAGAAGCTTATGCCGCAAGTGCTCGAAGGGGTTCACCAACAGATGTCGGTGGACGAGCGAGCGCGCCTGGATAGCCTGATTGCACCGGTGCTGACCGGTTTGATAGCGGCGTTGTTGCAGGTAGTCAGCCTGCTGAGCCTGATGCTTGGGCGTTATTGGCAGGGGCTGTTGTACAACCCGGGTGGTTTCGGGCGTGAGTTTCACGTCTTGCGACTGCCCACCCCGCTGGCGATGTTGCTGTTGGGTGGCATGCTCTTGGGGCCCAATCTGGGTCCGCAAATGGCCATGCTGACCCCGTTATGCAGCGTACCGCTGGTGTTTTCCGGCATCGCCCTGTTGCATGGGCTGGTGGCGCAAGGGCGGCTCGCCAAGTTCTGGCTGGTCGGGACGTACATCACTCTGCTGCTGTTTATGCAGCTGACTTATCCGTTACTGGTGGTTTTGGCCATCGTCGACAGTCTGTTTGATTTTCGTGGTCGCTTCGAGCGCAAGTCCGGCTCGGATTCCACGAACGGTGAAGGTTAAAAGTTAAGAGGTTATTACCAAATGGAACTGATCCTGCTGGAAAAAATCGCCAACCTGGGCAACCTGGGCGATAAAGTGAACGTTAAGGCCGGTTACGGCCGTAACTTCCTGCTGCCGCAAGGCAAAGCCACCGCTGCTACCGCTGCTAACGTTGCCGCGTTCGAAGCGCGTCGCGCCGAGCTGGAAAAACTGGCCGCCGAGAAGAAAGCATCCGCTGAAGCCCGTGCTGCTCAGTTGGCTGAACTGGAAGTCACCATCACCGCTACCGCGGGCGATGAAGGCAAACTGTTCGGCTCCATCGGTACTCACGACATCGCCGACGCCCTGACCGCCTCCGGCGTTGAAGTGGCCAAAGCTGAAGTGCGTCTGCCGAACGGCACCATTCGTCAGGTTGGCGAATACGACGTGGCCGTGCACCTGCACAGCGACGTTGAAGCAACCGTCAAGGTTGTCGTAGTAGCAGCCTAACAGGCGCGCGACTAAGTGTGCTTGCACTCCGGTGCCGGCCCGCTAACAATCAGGCACGACATTGCGCAAGCGATGTCGTGCCTTTTGTTTTGTGAACACAGAATTTTGCCCAGAGCCATATGAACGACATCAGCATTACCGAACAGTACGACCTGCAAACCTCCGCCCTGAAGGTGCCGCCGCACTCGATCGAGGCCGAGCAAGCCGTGCTCGGGGGCTTGATGCTCGACAACAATGCCTGGGAGCGGGTGCTCGATCAGGTTTCCGACGGCGACTTCTACCGGCACGACCACCGCCTGATCTTCCGCGCCGTGCACAAGCTGGCCGAGCGCAACCATCCCTTTGACGTGGTGACCCTGTCCGAGCAACTGGACAAGGAGGGGCAGCTGTCCCAGGTTGGCGGTCTGGCCTACCTCGGTGAACTGGCGAAGAACACCCCCTCGGTGGCCAACATCAAGGCCTATGCGCAGATCATTCGCGAGCGAGCGACCCTGCGTAAGCTGATCGGCATCAGCAACGAGATCGCCGACAGCGCCTATGCCCCGGAAGGGCGTACCGGCGAGGAAATTCTCGACGAGGCCGAGCGGTTGATCTTCCAGATCGCCGAGGCGCGGCCGAAGACCGGTGGCCCGGTGGGGATCAACGACATCCTGGTCAAAGCCATCGACCGCATCGACGAGCTGTTCAACAACGGCGATGCGATCACCGGCCTGTCCACCGGTTTCAGTGACCTGGACGACCTGACCAGCGGCCTGCAGCCGGCCGACATGATCATCGTCGCCGGCCGCCCGTCCATGGGGAAGACCACCTTCGCCATGAACCTGGTGGAAAACGCCTTGATGCGCAGCGACAAGTCGATTCTGGTGTACTCCCTGGAGATGCCCTCGGAATCCATCGTCATTCGTATGCTCGCCTCGCTCGGGCGTATCGACCAGACCAAGGTGCGTGCCGGTCGCCTGGACGATGACGACTGGCCGCGCCTGACCTCGGCGGTCAATCTGCTCAACGACCGCAAGCTGTTTATCGACGATACCGCCGGCATTTCGCCCAGCGAGATGCGCGCGCGGACCCGACGCTTGGCCCGTGAGCACGGCGAGATCGGCCTGATCATGGTCGACTACCTGCAGCTGATGCAGATTCCCGGTTCCAGCGGCGACAGCCGGGTCAATGAGATTTCCGAAATATCCCGCTCGCTCAAGGCCCTGGCCAAGGAATTCAACTGCCCGGTGATCGCCCTGTCCCAGCTCAACCGCGGCCTCGAACAGCGCCCCAACAAGCGCCCGATCAACTCCGACTTGCGTGAGTCCGGAGCGATCGAGCAGGACGCCGACATCATCATGTTCGTCTACCGCGACGAGGTGTATCACCCGGAGACCGAGTACAAGGGCGTTGCCGAAATCATCATCGGCAAGCAGCGTAACGGTCCGCTGGGTACGGCGCGCCTGGCCTTCCTCGGCAAATACTCGCGCTTCGAGAACCTGGCGCCGGGCAGTTACCAGTTCGACGACGAGTGATTCACGACTTGTAGGCTGGCGCCATGCTGTCGTCGCAGCGATAGGGCGCTAGGTAATCCTCCAGACGCTGCCCGGGGCCGGTCTGGTAGGTCTCGTCGAGGTCGTCGAGGCTGTCCACCCGGTCGATGCGGAAGTTGCGGAAGTCGTTGCGCAACTCGCACCAACTGCACAATGTCCAGGTCTGCCCCCAGAAGAACAAGCCCAATGGCCAGATGCACCGCACGCTGGCTTGTCCGCTTTCGTCGCGGTAACTCAGCTGCAGTTTGCGTCGTTGGCGGATCGCCTGGCGCAGGTGGCCGAGCCAATGCACCGGGTAGGTATTCACCTCGGGGGCGAACAGGCGGTTGCCGTTGAGTTCGTCACGCAATGCGGCGGGTAGCACGCTGTGGATTTTCGCCAGCGCCGATTCGGCGGCCCGTTGCAGCTCGGGGTCGGCCCAGGCGTTGACCATGCGTGCGCCGACGACCAGAGCCTCGATCTCCTCGCGCTCGAACATCAACGGCGGCAGGTCCATGGGCTGGCGCAGCACGTAACCGACCCCGGCTTCGCCCTCCAGTGGCACGCCGGAGAGCGACAGATCCTGGATATCGCGGTAGATGGTGCGCACCGAGACCTGCAAGCGCTCGGCTAACCACTGCGCGGTGGTCAGGCGGCGGCTGCGCAGGAACTGGACGATCTGAAACAAGCGGTCGGCGCGTCTCATGCTCTCTCCCTGGCTTGGCTGTTTATAGGCTATTCCTTTTTCACGACTGGGATGGCGATGCCAAAACTGCCGGGCGCTAATGACGCCCGGCGTGTATGCCACTCAGGACATGCTGTGCAGGCCCACCACGTTGCCCTCGCTGTCTTTTATCACGGCGATGAAGCCATGGGGTGCGATGGCCATCCGGCTTTGCACGATTTCGCCGCCGGCTGCGGGCACGCGCTCCAGCACCGCATCCAGTTGGCCTTCGACATTCAGGTAGACCCGTGTGCCGCCAGCACCGGGCTGTTGCTCCATCGAATCGCTCAGGCAGCCGCCTACGCCGCTTTCCGGGTCGCAGGGAAACATGGCCATACGCCCGCCCATGCTATCCACCGTCTCCAGCGTGGTTGCCAGCGCCTGCCCGTAGAAGCGGCGGGCGCGTTCGAAGTCGCTGACGAACAGTTCGAACCAGTTGATCGCGTTCATTTCTCTCTCCTTGGAATGGCTGATGTCAGCAGGCCAGCGCCTTCGTTGGCGCGTTCTGGCCTGCGGAGACGACTCTAAGCCAGGGCTACTGACAGCTTGGTGTCAGTAGTGTCCGCCTGCTCCGGATTGCTGCACGGTTGCGTTGCGATGGCTCGTTGGTGGGGCGCATAGGGGTTCCGGATGTTGTATGTCGTGGACCTTAAAATCATTTATTTCAATCGCTTATAAATGAATCTCGGCAGCTGGCGCAGAGTTTGCACTTGCGCTGGCAACACAACGACTGTGCCAATGGCGGTGCAGGGTTGACAGACAAAGACGTCGTGACCGGTGCAGGCAAATTCGCTTGCGCTCTGGCCACGGCGTTTTTTTTCGGCTCAACCCCGCGCCTGCCGTACAGACGGTGCGCGGAGGAGGAAGCAGATGCTGCTCGATCGTGTCACCGCCATTGCATCCCGTGCGTCGCCTGTCGCGCTGCCCGCAGTGGCGCCCTTGATTATCGTCGGCGCCGGCCCGGTGGGCGTGCGCTGCGCCCTGGAACTGTTGCGTCGCGGTTATCCGGAGCAGATTTTGCTGTTCGGCGACGAACCCTGGGCGCCCTATGATCGGGTGCGCCTGAGTGCCTTGCTGGCCGGCGAAGTCGATCTGGAGGCCATCACCACCCCCGGCCTGGAGGGCCAGTTGAGCCGGCACCTGGGGTGCCGGATAAACCGCATCGAGCCCGAGGCCAAGTATGTGGAGGACGCCCAGGGGCAGTGTTTCCCTTATTCGCGGTTGATTCTCGCCACCGGTTCTCGGGCGCATATCCCCGAAGTGCCCGGTGTGGCGCTGCCCGGGGTGTTCGTCTTTCGCGATCTGGGCGATACCGTCGCGTTGCTCGCCCGTACCGCGCGCAGTCGTCATTGCGTGGTGGTCGGTGGCGGGCTGCTTGGCCTGGAAGCGGCGCGGGCGATGCAACGCGGCCATACCCAGGTGACCCTGGTGCAGCAGGCGCCGCGTTTGATGAACCGGCAACTCGACGAATCCGCGGCCGAGTTGTTGCGGCATCGCGTTCAAGATCTGGGCATCGAGGTGTTGCTCGGCGCCGGTCTGGGCGCGGTGCTGGGGGCGGACCGGGTCAGCGGCGTGCGGCTGCGCGACGGTCGCGAGCTGGCCTGCGATACGGTGCTGCTGGCCACCGGCATTCATCCGAACATCGAACTGGCCCTGGCGGCGCAGTTGCGGGTCGGCCGCGGCATCGTGGTCGACGATCAACTGCTGACCTCGCGGGCCGATATCCACGCCATCGGCGAGTGCGCCGAGCACCGTGGTCTGACCTATGGCCTGGTCGCGCCGGGCTTCGAACAGGCTGCGGTGTTGGCTGCGCGGCTCACCGGCGAGGCGGCGCACTATCGCGGTTCGTTGCAGGCCACTCAGCTCAAGGTCGCCGGCTTGCCGGTATTCAGCGCCGGCGAAGTGGTCGAGCCGCTGGGGCGCATCCGCCAGCGCGAATACCGCTATGCCGATGCGCAAGGCGGTTACCGCAAGTTGCTGGTGCACCGTGGCCGCCTGCTCGGCGCCCTGGCGGTGGGCGAGTGCGCGGAGAGTCGGCGTTGGCTGGACGCCTTGCAGCAGAGCCGGCGCATCGGCCCGTCGATGCTCTGGCGCTTTCGTCGCGAGGGCCGTTTGTGGCCGGCGGCCAGCGAACAGGTCGGGCAATGGCCGGCCACCACCGTGGTCTGCCAATGCATGGGCGTCGAGCGCGGCCGGCTCAGCGCCTGCATCGCCGCCGGTGCGACGGATATCGCCGCGCTCGGCGAGCAATGCGGCGCCGGCACGGTGTGCGGCGGCTGCAAGCCGTTGCTGCAAAACCTGCTGGGCGACAGCGCGCCGCGCCAGGCCGAGCGCGGTGCCGCTGGGCTGGCGTTGGGCGGTGGCCTGGCGTTGACGGCGGCGCTGGCCTTTACCCAACTGCCGGCGTTTGCCGCACCGGCCTCGGTGGCGCAGGCGGGCTTCAGTTGGCTGTGGCAGGACGGCTTCTGGCGTCAGTTCAGTGGTTTCTCGCTGCTCGCTCTGGCCTTGCTCGGCCTGCTGATGTCGTTGCGTAAGCGCCTGCCGAAGTTGCCCCTCGGCGCCTTCGCCAACTGGCGCCTGCTGCACGTGACTCTCGGCGTGCTGGTCCTGGCGCTGCTGGTGCTGCACACCGGGTTGGATGGCGGGCAGAACCTCAATCGCTGGCTGCTCGCCGATTTCCTTCTGTTGCTCGCCGTTGGTGGCTTGGCCTCCGCGTTGCTCGCCGCCGAACACCGCCTGCCGCCGTCTCTGGCGCGGCGCGCCCGACAGCTGCTGGTGTGGGGCCACATTGTCGCGGTCTGGCCATGGCCGGCGTTGCTCGCCGTGCATGTGCTGACGGTGTATTACTTTTAAGGGCCGCGCATGAAGCACGCAATCTGGGCACTCTGGTTGTCGACCCTGCTGGCCCTGGGAGGCTGGTACGGCTATCGCCTGTATGCCGGCGAAGACTTGCAGGTGTTCAATCCGGGGCCCTTGTCGGCCGGTCATCACCAGTTGGAGCAGGCCTGCGGCGCCTGCCATGTCAGCCCGCTGGGCGGCGGCGAGGTGTTGCAGAAGGCCTGCGTCAATTGTCATGGCGACGAGCTCAAGGCCGCCCGCGACGCCCACCCGCAAAGCAAATTCACCGACCCGCGTAACGCCGACCGCCTGGCCCATCTGGACGCCCGCTACTGCCTGGCCTGCCATGTCGAGCACGTGCCCGAGCGCACCCGACCGATGGCGGTGACCCAGCCCGACGATTTCTGCGTGCACTGCCATGTCGACATCGCCGAGGATCGTCCCAGCCACCGCGGCATGGCCTTCGATACCTGCGCCAGCGCCGGTTGCCACAACTACCACGACAACCGCGCGCTCTACGAAGACTTCCTGGTCAAGGGCGCCGACCAGCCGCTGCTGAAGGCCATCGCCCGCATCGCCGCGCCGGCGCCGCTGACGGATAAACACCCGGATTGGCAGAAGCCGGCCGAGCTGCCGCAGCCCGACGCCCCGAGCGAGCAACTGAGCGCCGAAGCGGTCGCCGATTGGTTGGCCAGCGGCCATGCCGAAGCCGGGGTCAACTGCAGCGGCTGTCATCAGCCCCAGGGCGTCGCCTGGCAAGCCAAGCCGGCGCTGCAGACCTGTCAGGGCTGCCATGCGGGCGAAGCCCAGGGCTTTTTCGCCGGTAAGCACGGCATGCGCTTGAACCCCGATCTACCGGTTGAGCTGGCGCCGATGCGTCCGGAACTCGGCTTGCTGGCGTTTACCGACGAGAGCGCCGGGCACGAGTTGAGCTGCACCAGCTGCCATGGCGCCCATCGGGTCGATCGGGTGGCGGCGGCGGTCGAGGCCTGCCTCGGTTGTCATGCCGACGAGCACTCGATGGCCTATCAGGGCTCGCCGCACCAGCAGCTGTGGCAAGCCGAACAGCGCGGCGAACTGCCGGCGGGCAGCGGGGTGAGCTGCGCCAGTTGCCACTTGCCGCGCGAGACTGCCGAGGTACACGGCCAGGAGCGGCGGCTGGTGCAACACAACCAGAACGCCAACCTGCGTCCCAACGAGAAGATGCTGCGCGGCGTCTGCCTGGACTGTCATGGCTTGCCGTTCGCCCTCGACGCCCTGGCCGACCCGCAACTGCTGAAGAACAACTTCCGAGGTGCGCCTGCGCAACATGTCCCCAGCGTGGACATGGCGCTGGAGCGTGCCCGGCAATGAGCACCACCGATGCCTCTGCCAATTCGAAAAAACTGATAGGGAGAACACCATGCACACGACTTTACGACCCTTGCTCGCCGTCGCCGTTGCGGCGGGCCTGCTGACTATCACCGGTTGTCAGGAGAGCAAACCGAGCGGCTTCAGCCCGCAACAGCTCACCGACATGTTGCACCTGGTGATGGAGTCCGACCGCGCCGTCTACACCAAGCAGGTGGTCAACCGCCTGAAGGACGAAGGCGTGATCAAACCCAGCGAGCACTTCATCGACGACAAGGCCCTGCCGTTGCCGGCGCAGATGTTCCGCTTCGGCGCCGAAGCAGTGGCCGCCAAGACCGATGCCTTCAGCTATTCGCTGCAGTCGCTGTGGCCGATCAACAAGCAGAATGCGCCGCGCACCGAGGCCGAGAAGATCGGTCTGCAGTTCATCATCGATAACCCGGGACAGAACTATTACACCGAAGAAAAGCTCGGCGAGCAGACCTACTTCACCGCCGTCTATCCCGACGCCGCCGTCGCGCCGGTGTGCGCTTCCTGCCACAACGAACACAAAGACAGCCCGCGTACCGACTTCAAGCTCGGCGACGTTCTGGGCGGGGTGGTGATCCGTGTCCCGCTGGGCGGTTAAGGCCGGGCTGGCCAGCTGCTTGCTGCTGGCCGGTTGCGGCGAGAGTCCGGAGCAGGCCGAGCTGAAGCTCGGCCAGCAAATATGGGACGGCACCTGTAAGGTCTGCCACCTCAATGGCTTGGGTGGCGCGCCGGCGAAGGGCAATCGCAAGGTCTGGGCGCCGCGTATCGAGCAAGGACTGGAGGTGCTGATCGCCCACGCATTGAACGGTTTCGACGGCGCCGAGGGCAGCATGCCGGCGCGCGGCGGCAATCCGGCGCTGAGCGATAGCGAGGTGGCCGCCGCGGTGAAGTACATGGTCTCGCAAAGCCAATAACGGGCATGTGTTTATAAAAACGATGAGGACGAAAACGATGACTCCCAAACAGATAGAGCTGGTGCAAGGCAGCTTCGCCCAGGTGGCGCCGATTGCCGATGAGGCCGCGGCGCTGTTCTACCACAACCTGTTCAGCGCCGATCCCAGCCTCAAACCCTTGTTCAAGGGCGATATGCAGGCGCAAGGCAAGAAGCTGATGCAGATGATTGGCGTAGCCGTGGGCAAGCTGAACGAACTGGACGTGCTGGTGCCGGTGCTGGAGCGCCTCGGCGAACGGCACCTCGAGTACGGTGTGGAAGACAGCCACTACGCCACCGTCGGCGGTGCCTTGCTGAAAACCCTCGGTCAGGGCCTGGGCGATGCTTTTACCGAAGAGGTGGAGCAAGCCTGGACCACCGCTTACGGGGTGATGGCCAACACCATGATCGCGGCGGCGAACAAAACCACCGCTTGACGTTGTCGGGGCGCCGCCCGGCGCCCCGCTCGATACCCGGCGCCGTCGCGGCCTTCGCGGTAGGCCGGGTACAGTCTCTTAGAGCAAGCCGCTGGGGATATTGAGCACATCCAGATACAGGCGCGCACTGCTGCTCAGCTCGCCGTCTTCGCCGCAGATCGCCGAGCCCGAACGGCCGCGGGCCTTGACCTTGTAGAGCATCTCGTCGGCCGCCTTGTACAGGCTGGCGAAGTTGCCGGCGTGCTGCGGGTACAGCGCCACGCCGATGCTGATAGTCACGGTCAGGCGCTCGGCGCCATACATCACCGGCTGCGCCAGTTCGCCGAGCAGACGGGCGGCGATTTCACGGGCATGTTGCTCGGCATCCTCGCCGCAAATGAGTACGGCGAATTCGTCGCCGCCCAGGCGCGCGACCGTGTCGCCTGCGCGCACATGCTCGCGCAGGCGCTGGGCGATCGCTTGCAGCATCAGGTCGCCGGCATCGTGGCCATAGTGATCGTTGATCGGCTTGAAGTGATCGAGGTCGATCAGCAACAGGGCGATCGCCTGGTTATGCCGCTTGGCGTTGGCCAGCGCCGACTCGCAATGCTCGATCAGGTAACGGCGGTTGGGCAGCTCGGTCAGCGGGTCGTGGAAGGCGGCGTGCTGCAATTCCTGTTCGCGCTGCAGCAGACGCTGGTTGGCCGCCGCCAGTTCCGCGGTGCGTTGTTCCACGGCTTTGCCCAGTTCGTCGGCATTGGCCTGCGCCAGCGCCAGGCGTGCGGTCTTCTCGCGGTCGGCCTGTTCCAGCGCCGCAGCCTTTTCCTGTTTGAGAATCTGGATGCGATAAGCCAGGGCGAAGGAAAACAGAATGGCTTCCGCGGCCACGGCCAGGGGGAACAGGTAGGCGGTCGATTCGCCGGGCTGCACCAGACCGGCGGCGCGCAACACCAGGATCACGAAGCTCAAGAGCAGGGTGCCGTAACCGAGCAGGTAGAACAGCGCCGGGGTGAAACCCTGCTTCCAACGAATCGCCGCGCAGAGCAACAGCGTCGGTACGGTCAGGAGCGGGATCAGTCCGATCACCAAGCCGCTGGCGCTGCGATAACCCGCCAAATTGATGCCCAGGCTGACGAGATAGATCAGCAGGCAGAAGTTCAGTAACCAATGGGCGCGGCGTAGGCTTTTCCGGGTATACAGCAGTTCCTGGGCGAAACGCAGAATGCCGATGCTGACCAAAATCGGCAGGGTGATGCGGTCCAACCAGACCGGTACCGCGTCGTCGGGCCAGAGATATTGGAAGCCATGGCCGCTCATACTGGCGATGAACAGCAGCGACGCCGCCATGGTCAGCACGTACCAGAAATAGGCGCGGTCGCGCAGCGCCAGGAGGATGAACAGGTTGTACAGCAGCAGGGCGAAGATGCTGCCGTAGATCAGGCCCAAGACCAGGTTCTCGCCCTTGGCCTGGCGGTCGAGGTCGGCGAGCTGCCAAGCGCGTAGCGGGAAGGAGTTGCCGGCCGGGTCGAAGGTGCGCAGGTAGAAGGTCAAGACCTCTCCCTGCAGTTCGGGCAGACGGAATACCGCGCGCCGGTAGTCGTGATCGCGGCCTGCGGCGAAACCGACGCGCTCGCCGGCCTGACGCATTTGCCAGCCGTCTTGGCCGTCGGGCAGAAACAACCGCAAATCCAGCAGGGTGACCGCGCCCACCTCCAGCCACCACTGACTGGGTGCGGCGTTATCGCGCTGCAGGCTGACCTTGATCCACCAGGGGTTGCGGCTCTGGCCCACGCTGGTGCGCCCGGCGGCGGGCTGGAAGCGGCTTTGTACGGCGGGATCGGCCATATCGGCGATGCTCAGGCGGGCGTCGACGTCTTCGAGCAATTCGACCTGGCCGTTCAGCGGCGCGCCGCTGCTGGTCGCTGTCAGCAGAAACGGCGCCGCACCGGCCGCACTTGTCAGGCTCAGCAGCAAAATGAACGAGAGGACTAAGCGCCGCACTGCATACATCCTGAAATCGAGGGCTTATGGGCCCGAGTATATGCCCAGGCAGGCGGTCGCTCGCAAACGACCATGGACAAGCCCGCACCCGTTGCCCCTATGGGGCCGGGCGCCAGGCTCAGCTCAGCCCGCTGGGGACGTTGAGCACATCCAGGTGCAAACGCGCGCTGCTGCTCAGCTCGCCATCCTCGCCGCACACCGCCGACCCCGAGCGGCCACGCGCCTTGACCTTGTAGAGCATCTCGTCGGCGGCCTTGTACAGGCTGGTGAAATTGTATGCGTGTTGCGGGTACAGCGCCGCGCCGATGCTGATGGTCACTGTCAGGCGGTTGGCGCCGTACATCACCGGTTTGGCCAGTTCGCCGAGCAAGCGGCCGGCGATTTCCCGGGCATGCTGTTCGGCGTCGGCGCCACAAATCAGCACGGCGAACTCGTCGCCGCCCAGGCGCGCCACCGTGTCGCCGCCGCGTACATGCTCGCGCAGACGCTGGGCGATGGTTTGCAGCATCAGGTCGCCGGCATCGTGGCCATGACGGTCGTTGATCGGTTTGAAATGGTCGAGGTCGATCAGCAACAGGGCGATCGCCTGGTTATGCCGTTTGGCATGGTCCAACGCCGATTCGCAGTGTTCGACCAGATAACGACGGTTGGGCAACTCGGTCAGGGGGTCGTGAAAAGCCGCATGCTGCAGCGCCTGTTCGCGTAGCAGCAGGTGTTCGTTGGCGGCGGCCAGCTCCGCGGTGCGCTGTGCGACCGAGCATTGCAACTCGTCGGCGCTGGCCTGCATCTGCGCCAGGCGCGCGTTTTTTTCGCGGTCGGCCTGCTCCAGGGCGGCGGATTTTTCCCGTTTGAGGATCTGGATGCGGTAGGCCAGGGCGAAGGAAAACAGGATGGATTCAGCGGCCACCGCAATCGGGAAAACATAAGCGTTGTATGCCGAGGGTTGCAGCAGGCCGGTCGCGCGTAGCAGCAACACGGCGATGCTGCCGAGCACCAGGCCATAGCCGCACAGATACAGTAGCGCCGGGAAGAACCCCTGGCGCCAACGGATCAGCGCGCTGCCGAGCGCCGCGGGTATGCTGGTCAGCGACAGCACGGCGATGATCCAGGCCGCCGTGCTGCGTTGGCCGAAGGCTTCCAGGGCGATCGCCGCGACATACACCAGGCAGGCCATACTCAGCAGATGATGGGCCCAGCGCACGTGGTGGCGGGTCTGTAGTAGCGTCTGGGTGAAGCGGCTGGCGCATAAACCCCATAACGAGGGCAGGGTGATGCGGTCCAGCCAGAACGGCACTGCGCCGCCCGGCCACAGGTATTGGAAGCCGTGGCCAGTCATGCTCATGATGAATACCAGGGCGAAGGCGGTGGTCAGCACGTACCAGAAATAAGCGCTGTCACGCAGGCTGAAGAGGATGAACAGGTTGTACAGCAGCAGGGCGAAGATCACCCCGTAGATCAGGCCCAGGCCGAGGTTTTCCTGACTGGCCAGCAAGTCGAGGTCCTGGCGTTGCCAGGCGCGCAGCGGGAAAGAGTTGCCGGCCGGGTCGTAAGTACGCAGGTAAAGGGTCAGCGGCTGTTCGCCGAGTGCCGGCAGCTCGAAGGTCGCGCGCCGGTAAGGATGGTCGCGGCCTTCGGCGAAGCTCACAAGCTCGCCAGCCTGCCGCTCGCGCCAACCGCCGTGGCCGTCGGGCAGAAATACCTGCAGGTCGTGCAGAGTGACCGCTCCGACTTCCAGCCACCAGTGCCGGGGCCCGTCAGCATCGCGTTGCAGTTGGATCTTCACCCACCAGGGGTTGCGGCTCTGGCCGACGCTGGCGCGCCCGTTGGCCGGTTGGAAGCGGCTTTGCACGGCGGGGGCGGCCATGTCGGCGACCGTCAGCCGCCCGCCGACATCTTCCAGCAGCTCGATATGCTCATTGAGGGAGAGACCGCTGTGCTCGGCGCTCAGCGGAATAGGCTCGGCGCCGGCCGATCCGGCACAGCAGAGCACGCTCAGGAGCAGGAACATCGGGGTTATCAGGCGCCGCACCACATACTTCCTGTGCTTGAGGGCATTTTGCCATGAGTATAAGCCCATGCGCGCCGATGAACACCGGTCGCCTGGTGCATTGCTGTTGCGCGGTGGTAAAACCCAGCGATCATGTCGGGTTTGGTTAAATTTTGTGCTATATTCCGCGCCCGCGATTTTTCGTTCCCGTACCCAGCGCCGGTCATCCCCATGCAAGCAGTCAAGCCGTTGTTCGATTATCCAAAATACTGGGCCGAATGCTTCGGGCCGGCGCCTTTCCTGCCGATGAGCCGGGAAGAGATGGATCGCCTCGGCTGGGACAGCTGCGACATCATCATCGTCACCGGTGACGCTTATGTGGATCACCCGTCGTTCGGCATGGCGATCATCGGCCGCTTGCTGGAAGCCCAGGGGTTTCGCGTCGGCATCATCGCCCAGCCGGACTGGACCAGCAAAGACGACTTCATGAAGCTCGGTGAGCCGAACCTGTTCTTCGGCGTCGCGGCCGGCAATATGGACTCGATGATCAACCGCTACACCGCGGACAAGAAAATCCGCTCCGACGATGCTTACACCCCCGGCGGCCTGGCCGGCAAGCGCCCGGATCGCGCCAGCCTGGTCTACAGCCAGCGCTGCAAGGAAGCCTACAAGCACGTGCCGATCGTCCTCGGCGGCATCGAAGCCTCGTTGCGGCGCATTGCCCATTACGATTACTGGCAGGACAAGGTGCGCCACTCGATCCTGATCGACGCCTGCGCCGATATCCTGCTCTACGGCAACGCCGAACGCGCCGTGGTGGAGATCGCCCAGCGCCTGGCCTACGGGCAGAAGATCGAAGAGATCAACGATATCCGCGGCACCGCCTTTATCCGCCGCGACACGCCCGAGGGCTGGTTCGAGATCGACTCCACGCGCATCGACCGGCCGGGCAAGATCGACAAGATCATCAACCCCTATGTGAATACCCAGGACACCGCCGCCTGCGCCATCGAGCAGGAGAAGGGGGGGGCCGCCGAAGACCCCAACGAAGCCAAGGTGGTGCAGTTGTTGGCGCACCCGCGGCTGGAGCGCGAGAAGACGGTGATCCGTCTGCCGTCGTTCGAGAAGGTGCGCGGCGACGCCGTGCTCTATGCCCACGCCAACCGCGTGCTGCACCTGGAAACCAACCCGGGCAACGCTCGCGCGCTGGTGCAGAAGCATGGCGAGGTGGACGTCTGGTTCAACCCGCCACCCATCCCGATGACCACCGAGGAAATGGACTACGTGTTCGGCATGCCCTATGCGCGCGTGCCGCACCCGGCCTATGGCAAGGCGAAGATCCCGGCCTACGAAATGATCCGTTTCTCGGTCAATATCATGCGCGGCTGCTTTGGCGGCTGTACCTTCTGCTCGATTACCGAGCACGAAGGGCGGATCATCCAGAACCGCTCGGAAGAATCGATCATTCGCGAGATCGAAGAGATCCGCGACAAGGTGCCGGGCTTCACCGGGGTGATTTCCGACCTCGGCGGGCCGACCGCGAACATGTATCGCATCGCCTGCAAGAGCGAGGAGATCGAGAAGCACTGCCGCAAGCCGTCCTGCGTGTTCCCCGGTATCTGCGAGAACCTCAATACCGACCACTCGGCGCTGATCCAGCTGTACCGCTCGGCGCGGGCGCTGCCGGGGGTGAAGAAAATCCTCATCGCTTCGGGGCTGCGCTACGACCTCGCCGTCGAGTCGCCGGAGTACGTCAAGGAGCTGGTGACCCACCATGTCGGCGGTTACCTGAAGATCGCCCCGGAGCACACCGAGGAAGGCCCCCTCAACAAGATGATGAAGCCGGGCATCGGCAGCTACGACAAGTTCAAGCGGATGTTCGAGAAGTACTCGAAAGAGGCGGGCAAAGAGCAGTACCTGATCCCGTACTTCATCGCCGCGCACCCGGGCACCACCGACGAGGACATGATGAACCTCGCCCTGTGGCTGAAGAGCAACGGCTTCCGCGCCGACCAGGTGCAGGCTTTCTACCCCTCGCCGATGGCCACCGCCACGGCCATGTACCACTCGGGCAAGAACCCGCTGCGCAAGGTCACCTACAAGAGCGACGGCGTGAATATCGTCAAGAGCGAGGCGCAGCGCCGCCTGCACAAGGCGTTCCTGCGCTACCACGACCCGAAGGGCTGGCCGATGCTGCGCGAAGCGCTGGAGCGCATGGGCCGTAGCGACCTGATCGGTCCGGGCAAGCACCAGTTGATCCCCTTGCACCAGCCGGCGACCGACAGCTACCAGAGCGCGCGGCGCAAGAACTCCACGCCGGCCGGCAGCAAGAAGGTCGGTGCTGCCGCGCGCAATTCGGGCGGCAAGAGTCGGCCACTGCTGACCCAGCACACCGGCTTGCCGCCGCGCGACACCGGTGCCGCAGGCGGTAACCCCTGGGACAAGCGCGAACAGGCCAAGGCCGCCGCTCAGGCGCGCAACCAGCAGGCCGCCAAGGAACGCTCGGATGCCGCCAAGGGCAAAGGCAAGAAGCCGGCGAAGAAACCCGTAGCGCCGCGCTGATTGGTTGCCGTGGGGCGGACCTGGCGAAGGCTTGTCCGCCATTGGGGGGCGTGGCAATACCCTGGAATGTGCCCTGGGTATCGCGTTGCTCAACCCAGGCTACGGTTCGTCGTATGCCGCTCTTTCGTGG
>NZ_CAMPHV010000033.1 GCF_946886105.1 uncultured Pseudomonas sp.
TGGCGAGATTTTTCGCGGCAACGCGGCTTGCGCTGAAACGGCAACAGACCCTAGGCTTCTGTCATGCAATGGAGAGGATAGGCTTTGGATTGGCAAACCCTGCTGACTCGCGAACGACTCGGTAAACCGACGCACAGTGCCGATGAATTGGGCCGCAGCCCCTTTCATAAGGATCACGACCGCATCATTTTTTCCGGTGCCTTCCGTCGTTTGGGCCGCAAGACCCAGGTCCATCCGGTCTCGAGCAACGACCATATCCATACGCGCCTGACCCATTCGCTGGAGGTCAGTTGCGTCGGCCGCTCGCTGGGCATGCGCGTCGGCGAGATGATCCGCGACGCCCTGCCCGCCTGGTGCGCGCCGAGCGACCTGGGCATGGTCGTACAGTCGGCCTGCCTGGCCCACGACATCGGTAACCCACCGTTCGGCCACTCCGGCGAGGACGCGATTCGCCATTGGTTCCAGCAGGCCGCTGGGCGCGGCTGGCTCGACGGCATGAGCGAAGCCGAGCGCGGCGACTTTCTCAGTTTCGAAGGCAACGCCCAGGGCTTTCGCGTGCTCACGCAACTGGAATACCACCAGTTCGACGGCGGCACCCGGCTGACCTACGCGACCCTCGGCACCTACCTGAAATACCCCTGGACCGCGCGTCACGCCGAAGCCCTCGGCTATAAGAAGCACAAGTTCGGTTGCTACCAGAACGAGCTGCCGTTACTCGAGCAGATCGCCACCAAGCTCGGCCTGCCGCAACTCGAAGAGCAGCGCTGGGCGCGGCACCCGCTGGTGTATCTGATGGAGGCGGCCGACGACATTTGCTACGGCCTGATCGATCTCGAGGACGGCCTGGAAATGGAGTTGCTCGACTACCGCGAAGTCGAGGCCCTGCTGCTCGACCTGGTGGGCGACGACGTACCGGAAACCTATCGCCAGCTCGGGCCGCAGGACTCCAAGCGGCGCAAGCTGGCGATTCTGCGCGGTAAAGCCATCGAACACCTGACCAACGCCGCCGCCCATGCGTTCGTCGAACAGCAATCGGCGCTGCTCAGCGGCAGCTTGTCCGGCGATCTGGTCGAGCACATGGACGACACGGCCAAGCGCTGCGTACAGCACGCAAAAGAAATGGCGCGGGAGAAAATCTTCCAGGACAAACGCAAGACCCTGCACGAGATCGGGGCCTACACCACCCTGGAGATCCTGCTCAACGCCTTTTGCGGCGCGGCCCTGGAACAGCAAGGTGGACGCACGCCCTCGTTCAAGAACCGGCGCATTCTCGATTTGCTCGGCAATAACGCACCGGATCCGAGCTGGCCGCTGTATAAGTCGTTTCTGCGCATGATCGATTTCATCGCCGGCATGACCGACAGCTACGCCACTGAAATGGCCCGGGAAATGACCGGCCGCTCGAGCCCGGTATAAAGCATGAGAACCGCCCTAAAACGCACCTTCAGCTGGCATGCCGGTCCTCCCTCCAGAGGCCCCGCACTGATCGCCGCGTTCGGCTGCGCGCTGCCGCTGCTGCTCGGTTTGCTCAGTGCCCATCCGGGTTTTCTCTGGGCCTCGGCGGGCGCCTTTCAGGCCGCCCAGGCCAACCCCTTGCATCGCCTCGGCATGCTGCGCATGTTGGCGCTGTGCGGCCTCGGCGCACTCAGTGCGGCGCTGGGCTTCTGGTCGGCGAGCAACCCGCTGATCGCTTTCTGGCTGTTCGCCGCGTTCGGCCTTCTACTCGCCTGGCTGCAACGCTTCGGTAGCGAAGCCGCCAAGCTGGGCATCGGTTTGATCGCCTGCCTGTGCCTGGGCCAGGGTCAATACGGTTTGGGTAACTTCAACAATCCTTCGGCCATCGCCATGTTGTTCGTGCTCGGCGGGCTGTGGGTGATGCTGCTGGCCTTCGGTTTGCGCGGCCTGCATGGCTTACGCATGTGGCCCTACATGCCGCGTTTCATCAGCATTTTCAAGGTACTCAGACGCCACGCCAGACGCCTGCCACGCCAACAATGGCGCCTGCACGCCCTGGGCTGCACCCTGGCGATGGCGCTGGCCGGGCTGACCGTCAGCCTCGCCGGCCTGGAGCGCGGCTACTGGCTGACCCTGACCCTCGCCGCGACCCTGCACCTCGAGTTCCAGGGCAACCTGGTGCGCGCCCTGCAAGCCAGCCTCAGCAGCCTGGCCGTGGCCGGCCTGTTGATTCTGCTCGGCTATAGCGTGCACAGCCCGGCAACGATGGTGACCATCCTGCTGGTGCTGATCACCCTTTGCCGCGCCTTGCAGGCCAACCACTACGGCCTGTTCATGGCGCAAACCACGGTGTGCTTCCTGCTCCTGGCCGAAAGCTTCGCCCAGGATTGGCAACTGGTCGAACCACGCCTGCTCAACGCCTTGTTCGGCGTAGTCCTGGCGCTGTTCGTCGCCTTGCTGATCCACGGCCTGCGACAGCTGTTGCAGCGCCATGCGGGCCAAGTCGCGGCAGACCCGAAGTAACGCAACCCAACGCTTGTAGCCCGGAAGGCCTTGGCCCAATCCGGCATCTACATTGCGCGCCCCTGTAGCCCGGATGAAATCCGGGGGACCGATTGCGCATGTCCAGTCTTTCCCCGGATTGCATCCGGGCTACGCCCTTAATGGTTTCGCAGCCCGCAGGCTGCCCTGATGCTTCTGGCTCTAATTCAATGGGCGCTTATGCAAAATCGTTTTTAGTCGGCACGCCCGCGCGCGCTTCACTATGCTTTTCGAGCCGTCAGCGCAATCACGGAGTGTCGCGCTATGCCTCGTCGTCTGCAGCCCAGCCAACGCCGCTTTCCTCTGCACGTGCATATCAGCGTGCTGTTTACCCTGCTGTTGCTCCTGACCGGGGTGGTACTGGGAGTATTCAACTACCGCCAGACCAGCCAGATCATCTTTTCGAGTAGCGCCAAGCTGTTCGAACGCATCCAGCAGGATGTGCAGCAGGACCTGCAGCGCACTTATCAACCGATTCGCCATCTGCTCAGCTTGCTCGCCTTGAACGACGCCACCCAGGCCCTCGACCTGGAGAGCCGTCTGCGCCTGCTCAAACCATTCGCCCAGGCGCTACGCGACAACCCCAAACTGGCTTCCTTGTATGTGGGCTACGACGACGGCGACTTCTTCATGCTGCGGCCATTGCGCAGCGAGGCGCTGAAACAACATTTCGACGCGCCGGACAATGCCGCCTTCCAGGTCTGGTCGATCGACCGTCATGCCACCGGCACCGACAGCGATTACCTGTTCTACGACGGTTCGCTGAACCCGATCAGCCGGCGTCAGATCCGCGAAGAAGCGTACGACCCGCGTAAACGCAGCTGGTACCGCAGCGCGCGGGAAGACGGCGGACAGATCACCACCGCGCCCTATGTGTTCTTCTCCACGGCCGAGGTCGGCACCACCCTGGCGCGGCGTACCGGGCTGACCGCCGTATTGGCGGTCGACCTGACCCTCGATGACCTGTCCGCGACCCTGGCCGAGCATAAAGTCACCGCCAATAGCGAAGTCGTGCTGATGGACCCCCGCGGCAATGTCGTGGCCCACCCGGACAGCAGTCGGGTGGTCGTGCAGAAAGGCGAAAACCGTTTGGCCCAAGCCCGCGACCTCAGCCCCGCGCTCGCGGCGCTGCTCGATAGCGGCTCGGCCGATCGACACTCGAGCGTGCTCGAACTCGACAGCAGACGCTGGGTGGTCTCACGCCGTCAGTTGCAGGAAGGCGGCCCGCAAGGGCTGAACCTGGCGATGCTGGTACCCGAGGACGAATTGCTGGCCGATGCCTACCGTATCCGCTGGCAAGGCGCGTTACTGACCCTGACCACGCTGCTGCTGTGCTTGCCGCTCGGCTGGTTGACCTCGCGCCTGATCGTCAGGCCGCTGCGCGCGCTGGTGCTGGAAGCCGAAGCGATCCGCCGCTTCGATTTCGATTACCCGGCCAGCGGCCGGTCGCCGGTGCTGGAGGTCGACCAACTGGCGGTGTCCATGGCGCGGATGAAGGAGACCATTTCCAGCTTCCTGGAAATCGCCTCCAGTCTATCGGCCGAAACCCGCTTCGATTCCCTGCTCAAGCGGGTGCTGGAAGAAACCGTGGACATCGGCGATGCCCACGGTGGGCTGTTGTACCTGATCGACGCCGAAAGCGGCCGCCTCGAACCTCACGGCCTGTTTATCGGCGGCGAACAGCACAGCCTGGATAAGCACGGCATACCCGGCTACGACAAATCGGCACAGAACATTCCCGAATGGTTGCAACAGCCTGCCAGCGGCGGCGCGAGCAAGGTCGCATCGCTCGGTTTCGACCAGGCCGGCGCTTACAAGAGCCTGCTGCAAACCTTCGACAGCCCGCGCGTGCATCTTGTCGCGACCGGTTTACACAATCGTCAAGGGGTGACGCTGGGCGTTCTGGTGCTGCTGCATTGCGACCGCGGCGACGAATCCGACCTGGCGATGCAAAGCCCGGAGCGCGTCGCGTTCATCGAAGCGGTGTCGGGCGTCGCGGCGCTGTGCATCGAAAGCCAGCGCCTGCTCGAACGGCAAAAACACCTGCTCGATGCCTTCATTCAATTGCTCGCCGGAGCGATCGACGCCAAGAGCCCCTATACCGGTGGCCACTGCCAGCGGGTGCCGGAAATCACCCTGATGCTCGCCCGCGCCGCGGCGGCCAGTGAGCAGCCGGCCTTCGCCGACTTCCAGCCCGACGAGGATCAATGGGAAGCGCTGCATATCGCATCCTGGCTGCACGACTGCGGCAAGGTCACCACCCCGGAATACGTGGTGGATAAAGCCACCAAACTGGAAACCCTCTACGACCGCATCCATGAAGTGCGCACCCGCTTCGAGGTGCTCAAGCGCGATGCCTGGATCCACTACTGGCAAGGCTGCGCCCAGGGCGGCGAAGCCGGGGAACTGGCCGCGCAGCGCGATCGGTTGCTGGCCGAACTGGACGAGGAGTTCGCCGTGGTCGCCCGCTGCAACCTGGGTGGCGAGGCCATGGCCGCAGACGATCTGACGCGCCTGCAAGAGGTCGCCCAACGCACCTGGACGCGCACGTTGGACGATCGCCTAGGCGTATCCTGGGAAGAGCGCCAGCGCCAGGACCGCCAGCCCGCTCCCGCATTGCCGGTGCAAGAGCCGTTGCTGGCTAACAAGCAGGAACACCTGATCGAACGGGCCGCCAGCGAAATCATTCCCGCGGACAACCCCTGGGGCATCAAGCTGGATGTGCCGGCCTATAAATTCAATCGCGGCGAGCTGTATAACCTGAGCACCAGCCGCGGCACCCTGACGAACGAAGAGCGCTACATCATCAACCATCACATCGTGCAAACCATACTGATGCTCGACAAGCTGCCCTTCCCTGCGCACCTGCAAAGCGTCCCGGAGATCGCCGGCGGCCATCACGAGAAAATGGATGGCAGCGGCTATCCGAAGCGCCTGACCCGCGAACAGATGAGCATGCCGGCGCGGATGATGGCGATTGCCGATATCTTCGAGGCGCTGACCGCGGTGGATCGCCCCTACAAGAAGGGTAAGCTGCTATCGGAATCGCTGAATATCATGGCTGGCATGTGCAGTAACGCGCATATCGATGCCGAGCTGTTCGCCTTGTTCGTGCGTGAGAAGGTCTATCAGCGTTATGCCGATAAATTCCTGCAGGCGGGGCAAATCGATGTGGTCGATGAAGCGGCCGTATTGGCCAGAGCCGGGCTGAGCGCCTAGCAGAAGGGAGAAACAGTGACCGGGCATGGCTGACGCCTGCCCGGCCAGCGCACATCAGGCCGGATTGATCGCGTTTTCCGGGTACCAGACATCGATCAGCGGGCTGACGGTGAAGTCGACCAGCTCGCTGCGGCCTTTCAGCCAGGCTTCGACCAAAGCGCGTTGCTCTTCGCTGACGCAGCCGCGCTTGGCCAGGCAAACCAGACCGAAATCGTCGCCGCCGACATAACCCAGACCGTTGGCCGTCATGGCATCGCGCAGAAACGCCTCGAGAAAGCCGTCGATGGCCTCATCGGCCAGGTCCGCTTTGAAGTTCAGCTTCAGCTCGAAACCCAGCTCTTGGAATTCATCCACGCAGAGTTTTTTACGCAGACGGCGGGAACGGTTAGTAGCCATGGAACAATCCTCAAGAGTGATAACGCGCGGCACTCTAGCAGCTTGACGCCGAATTTGCCCGACTGTGTGGCAACCGCCAGTTGCCCCGTCCATGAAATAAACCGCCCGCCCCGGTTCACGTGGCGTCGCAGAGGCTCTAGGCTTAGCGCATACTCTCTCGACTCGCGACATCCATCTCGCGAGCGCTCATTCGCCCTTACGTGCCCGTTCCAAGGTTGTTCAGTCGATGTTTAAAACCCTGCGTCAACTGGCGGTCGCCAGCCTGCTACTGCCCTATGCCCTATCGCTCCATGCCGAAGTCATCAACAGCCTGCCCAGCAAAGTGCAGCACGCGCTGAAAGCCAACAAGATCAGCACGCAATCCTTGTCGCTGGTGGCCCTGCCGCTCAACGGCCCGGGTAACAGCATGGTTTTCAACGCCGATGTGTCGGTCAATCCGGCCTCGACGATGAAGCTGGTCACCACTTATGCGGCCCTCGAACTGCTCGGCCCGACCCACCAGTGGAAAACCGAGTTCTACGCCGACGGCCCGCTGAAAGACGGCATCCTGCACGGCAACCTGTACCTCAAAGGCGGCGGCGACCCCAAACTCAACATGGAGAAACTCTGGTTGCTGCTGCGCGATCTGCGCGCCAACGGCGTGCGCCAGGTGACCGGCGATCTGGTGCTCGATCGCAGCCATTTCGTACAGCCGACGCTGCCCTCGTTCAACGACGACGGCGGCGACTCCAACAAGCCCTTCCTGGTCGCCCCGGATGCCTTGCTGGTCAACCTCAAGGCGCTGCGCTTCATCGCCCGCGCCGAAGGCGGCCAGGTACGGGTGGCGATCGAACCGCCGATTGCCAATATCCGCATCGACAATCGGGTCAAGGTTCTGCCCGCGGTGAGTAAATGCCCAGGCTGGCCGGACGTGCGCTATAACCCGACAACCACGGTCGACGGCACCAACGTGATCGTCAGCGGTTCGCTGGCCGAGGGCTGCAGCTCGCAGACCTACCTGTCGCTGCTCGACCACCCCAGCTACGCCGCGGGCGCGATCCGCGCGATCTGGCAGGAACTGGACGGCAGCATCCAGGGCACGGATCGCCTCGCTGAGGTGCCAAAGGATGCGCGCCTGCTGGTGCGCGCCTTCTCCCCGGACCTGGTGGAGATCATTCGCGACATCAACAAGTACAGCAATAACACCATGGCCCGGCAGCTGTTCCTCAGCCTCGGCGCGCAGTTCCGCGACGAAGTCGATGGCGACGACGCCAAGGCCGCACAGCGGGTGATCCGCGCCTGGCTGGCGCGCAAGAACATTCTCGCCCCGCACCTGGTGATGGAGAACGGCTCCGGCCTGTCGCGCGCCGAACGGGTCAGCGCCAACGAGCTGGCGAAAATGCTGCAAGCCGCATGGAAAAGCCCCTATGCGGCCGAATTCATGAGTTCGCTGCCGTTGGTGGCGATGGACGGCACCATGCGCAAGCGCCTGCATCGCACCCCGCTGGTCGGCGAGGCACGGATCAAGACCGGTACGTTGAACAACGTGCGCGCCATCGCCGGTTACAGCCGCGACAGCAACGGCAATAGCTGGGCCGTGGTGGCGATCCTCAACGACCCCAGACCCTGGGGCGCCTCAGCGATCCTTGATCAGGTACTGATCGACCTGTATCGCCAGCCCAAGCTCAAATAGGCGCCCGAAGCGGGCGCCGATGCGCCCCTCTCGCCAGGAGAGGGGTTGGGCTCAAGCCTTGGCGCTGATTCGCCAGGCGCGGTGGATTTTCGGATTGCGGGCGAAGTCCGGGTCCACCGTCGAGGCGCTGATCTCCTCGACCGCATAACGCGCGCCCAGGCCCTCGTCGAGCTGGAACTTGCGGAAGTTGTTGGAGAAATACAGCACCCCGCCCGGCGCCAAACGCGCCATGGCCAGGTCGAGCAGTTGCACGTGGTCGCGCTGGATATCGAACACCCCTTCCATGCGCTTGGAGTTGGAGAAGGTCGGCGGATCGATGAAGATCAGCTCGTATTCGCCGCGATCCTCCGCTAGCCAGGTCATCACGTCGCCCTGCTCCAGGCGGTTCTTGTCCGAGAAGCCATTGAGCGACAGATTGCGCCTCGCCCAATCCAGGTAGGTCTTCGACAGGTCGACACTGGTGGTGCTGCGCGCGCCGCCCTTGGCCGCATGCACAGTGGCGGTGGCGGTATAGCAGAACAGGTTGAGGAAGCGCTTGCCCGCGGCCTCGCGCTGGATGCGCAGGCGCAACGGACGATGATCGAGGAACAGGCCGGTATCGAGGTAGTCGGTCAGGTTGACCAGCAACCTCACCCCGCCTTCACCGACCTCCATGAACTGGCCTTGCGCGCTCTGCCGTTGATACTGCTTGGTACCGCTCTGGCGTTCGCGGCGCTTGATCACCACTTTGCTCTTGTCGACGTTCAGCGCCTGGGGAATCGCCGCCAGCGCATCGAACAAACGCGCCTGGGCTTTTTCCGGGTCGATGGATTTAGGCGCGGCGTATTCCTGCACGTGCACCCAGTCTTCGTACAGGTCGACGGCCAGCGAGTATTCCGGCATATCGGCATCGTATAGCCGGTAGCATTCGACGCCTTCTTTGCGCGCCCACTTACCCAGCTGTTTCAGGTTTTTTTGCAGACGATTGGCGAACATCTGCCCGCCTTCGCTGAGGCGCGCCTGCTCGACCGCCGGCGCTGGCGCCGGCTTGATCGGGTTGCCGTTCTTGTTGTACTGGCGCTCCTGCGGCTCGCGCGATGCCTTGTCGGCTTCAGCCTGTTCACGCTCGCGTTCGCGCTGTTCCGGGGTACGCCGCTCGCCGGTGACGAACTGCTCCGGCTGCACCTTGATCAGCAGCAACTTGCACGGCAAGGCACCGTTCCAGAACGCGTACTGCTTGTGGCTGCGAATGCCCATGCGCTTACCCAGGTCCGGCGCGCCGGTGAACACCGCCGCTTCCCAGCCCATGCAGGCCTGACGCAGACGCTCGCCGAGGTTCTGATAGAGATACAGCAGGCTGGCCTCATCGCCGAGGCGCTCGCCATAGGGCGGGTTGCAGATCACCAGGCCTTTCTGGTTCTGGTCAGGACGCGGCTCGAAGGTCGCCACTTCGCCCTGATACACCTTGATCCAGTGGCTCAGCCCGGCGCGCTCGATATTGTTGCGCGCCGGCTGGATCAAGCGTGGATCGGCCTCGTAACCGCGAATCCACAGCGGCGGTTTGGCCATGCCCTCGGCGGCGCGCTGTTCGGCTTCGCCCTGCAGCTTCTTCCACAGCGCCGGCACATGCCCCAGCCATTTGCTGAAGCCCCATTGTTCGCGGCTCAGGTTGGGCGCGATATCGGCGGCGATCATCGCCGCCTCGACCAGAAAGGTCCCCACCCCGCACATCGGGTCGGCCAGGGCGCCGCCCTCGGCGGCGATGCGCGGCCAGCCGGCGCGGATCAGCACCGCGGCGGCGAGGTTTTCCTTGAGCGGCGCAGCGCCTTGCTGCAGGCGGTAGCCACGCTGGTGCAGGCTATGCCCGGAGAGGTCTAGGGAGAGAATCACCTCGCCGCGGTCCAGGCGCAGATGCACACGCATGTCCGGGTTGAGCTTGTCGACCGAAGGCCGCGTGCCGTCGGCCTGACGCAGTTTATCGACGATCGCATCCTTGACCTTCAAGGCGCCGAAGTGGGTGTTGTCGATCCCCGAACCGTTGCCGCTGAACTCCACCGCCAGACTGCCGCTGGGCTCCAGGTGCTCGAACCAATCGACTTCCAGCACGCCCTCGTAAAGGCTCTCGGCGTCGCGCACCGGAAAGCGCTTGAGCACCAGCAACACCCGGTTGGCCAGACGCGACCACAGGCACAAGCGGTACGCGGTCTCGAGCATGGCGAAGCCGCGAATGGCCGAAGTGTGCTCGCGCGCCTCCTCGAGCCCCAGGTTGCCCGCTTCTTCGAGCAGCAAACCTTCGAGGCCCTTCGGGCAGGTGAGAAAGAGTTCGTAGCGATCCGACATGTAAATATCCAGTGCCTGATGAGGCAATTAACGGCGTGCGGAAAATCGACACGTCCAAAATTAGGTGACAAAAAGTCGCATTACGGGCATTTCATCGGAATGCGCAGAAAAAATAACTGCAACTAATTCGCGATAGCACAACACCAGCATAAAGGATGCAACCCACAGGCTAGGGGTGTGCGTTGCGTTTCGCCGACGAAGTTTCCGTTCGCCTTATCGCCCCGCCCACAAAAGTGTTAAGTCCTTATGACAAATCGATCATTCACAGGCCCTCTAGCATTCGCTAGAAATCTACCTAGGCCTTCGCCGCAACGGTGAGGGCACAGGAGAACCGCGACGCCGGCAGCGGACTCCAACGGCAGAATTTCTGCCCGACCTTGCATCAAGGTCTTAGGGACATAACAGTCAACATTGAGGGCAACACCCTATGAGAAGACTTAAGCGTGATCCGTTAGAAAGAGCTTTCTTGCGCGGCTATCAATACGGCATTCATGGTAAATCCCGCGAACTTTGTCCATTCACTCTCCCCTCGGTTCGTCAAGCCTGGTTAAACGGCTGGCGCGAGGGTCGCGGCGACAACTGGGACGGATTGACTGGCACCGCCGGTATCCATCGACTTAACGAACTTCACGCTGTCGGCTGATTCAGGAACCTACCGACTTCATCGAGACCGCTCCATTCGAGCGGCGGGCGCGAGCCCAGGGGGCTCCCTTAGGGAGCCCTTTTTATTGCCCGACGATTAGCGTCCAACTCCAGCGTTACGCGGCAAACCGGCAATCGCATCCACCGCTTCGCGGATCAGCGCCGGCCCTTTGTAAATGAATCCGGAATAAATCTGTACCAGGCTGGCACCCGCTGCGATCTTCTCAGCCGCATGCTTGCCTTCGGTAATCCCGCCCACGGCGATGATCGGCAAACGCCCGGCCAACTCGGCCGCCAGCACCTCGACGATATGCGTGCTCTTGTCGCGCACCGGCGCGCCGGACAAGCCGCCCGCCTCGTCCGCATGCTCCAGGCCCTTGACCCCGTCGCGGCTCAGCGTGGTATTGGTGGCGATCACCGCATCCATGCCGGCCTGCACCAGCGCATCGGCCACTTGCACGGTTTCCTCGTCGCTCATATCAGGGGCGATCTTGATCGCCAGGGGCACACGTTTGCCGTGCACTTGCGCAAGGTCTTCCTGGCGCTGGCGCAGGGCTTCGAGCAACTGCTTGAGCGAGTCGCCGAACTGCAGGCTGCGCAAGCCCGGGGTGTTCGGCGAACTGACATTGACGGTCACGTAGCTGGCGTGGGCGTAGACCTTATCCAGGCACAGCAGATAATCGTCGACGGCGCGCTCGACCGGGGTATCGAAGTTCTTGCCGATATTGATGCCCAGCACGCCTTTGAACTTGGCCGCCCGCACCCGCGCCAGCAAATGCTCGACGCCATGGTTGTTGAAGCCCATGCGATTGATGATCGCCTCGGCCTCCGGCAAGCGGAACAGACGCGGCTTGGGGTTCCCCGGTTGCGCCCGTGGCGTTACCGTACCGATCTCGATAAAGCCGAAACCCAGTTGGGCGAAACCGTCGATGGCATCGCCGTTCTTGTCCAGCCCGGCGGCCAGACCGACCGGATTGGGGAACGTCAACCCCATGACCTCGACCGGCAAGCTGGCGGGCGACTTGTTGAGCAAGCCGTTCAGCCCCAGCCGCCCGCCGGCACCGATCATGTCGATGGACAGTTCGTGGGAAGTTTCCGGGGAAAGTTTGAACAGCAGCTCGCGGGCCAGGTTGTACATGGGCAGGCTTAGCTCGGTTAGGTAAAGTCGCAAAGGCGGCGATTATACAGGCCGTAAGGGCTTCGAGGCGAGGCGCGCGGCCGGGAGCCGGTTGGGCACGAGAGAAACGTTGCTAAGCCCGGACAGGCTTCTAGGCTAAACGCTGCAGCTTTAATAATTCGCCAGCCGCGTTAAACTCCAGCGCGAAGGAACCATGGATACCCTCATGGGTCAAAAATGGCCGGAAATGATGGGCCGGCACGCTAACCCGGCGCCCGTCCCGGCTACGCACCAGGACACGGTTGGCCCGGCCTTGATAAACCGCCAGGAATTGTTCGGCCGATAAGGCGATATCCAACACCAAAGTGGGCATGGAGGCTCTTGTTTGCAGATGAATACGGCAATCTTGCCACAGGCGATCGGCAGACCTCGCGGAAAATCAAGCAGCCCGTTCGGCGGGGTCTGTGCAGCAAGGGGTGTGCTCTGCCACACTGGCACAAGTGTTCCTGGAGTTCGCAGCCGGCCATGAGTGTGTCTGAACAGCCTTCGACCTTAAGTTCGCGCCTGGCCGGCCTGGCGCAGCGGATGGGCCTCATTGGCCGCGCGCCGAAACAGATACTGGCGCGCGCCAGCAGCCTGAGCCTGCCGTTCGCGGCAATCCCCGCGCCGCGGGAGAGCATCTGCTGGCTCGATGGGGCCTCACTGCACCGCTTGGTCGATCTGCCGCGCAACGCGTTGTCCGGCCCGGTGCAGGAAGACAAGGCCGAGGCCCACGCGGTACTGATCCGCGTCGTCGAACAGCAGCAACAACAGCTCGCCTCTTTCGACCTGCGGATGATCAACGGCCTCACCCATTGCGACCCCGAATACGCCCACTTCGCTAATTTCGAAGACTACGCTGCCTGCGCGCACTGTCGTCAGGTACGCATCATCAGCTACAAGGATTTCGTCAAGACCCTCAGCCTGGCGCTGCCGCGATTCCTGGCCGATGAACGCATCGAACTGCGCCAGGCCAGTTGGCGTGGCGAGCGGGTGTTCTGGGCCGGCGAGCACCATGGCGAAGCCTTCGCCTGTGCCGTGGCCTATGCCCGTCGTCGTGAAATGGAAATCACCCTACCCGCAGAACTCACCAGCTACCGTTTGAGCGCAAGCGGCTTGGCCACCCTGGAACAGCGCTACCACGTGCTGGCCATGCCAGGCGCCGCCTGGAGCGATCCGGCCTTCATGGGCCTGCTACTCGATAATGGCCTGCCCTACGCGCGATTGGCCCTGCTGCGCACCCACGGGGCGCCCGAGTTTCTGCTGCTGCCCAAACACAATCAGGAAGCCACCGCCCTCGGCGAAGGGCTGTGCCTGGCCGGCGCGCCCGACGTGGTCAAACACTTGAAAACCCTGGTCACGCCCAAGAACGCTTGAACGCCGCTAACGCGTGCCCCCCGTTTGACCTCAATCCGTGGGCTCTTCTTTGTCGTTCAATTCGTCCAGCACCGCCTGATGACGGCTTGCCCACTCTTCCAGCGAGATACCGCTGCTTTTCAATAATTCCGGGTTGCATTTGACCAGGTACACCGCCGCCTTCTGCGCGGAGTCAGCGACCTTGAATTCCAACGCCTGCCGATCGACCGGCCCTTCGTAAGTAATCCAACGGCTGAATTCTTCGAACACGCTGCAGACTTTCTCGAAGTCCTCGTCGTGCATCTTCTGCCAGCCGTTTTCGATGTTTTCCAGCCGTTTGGGTTTTATCCCGACGATTTCCGCGAAAGCCGGCCGGCTCAACCCCATGAGCTCGCGCAACCCTCGAAGTCGCTCGCCAGCAGTAAACAGAAAACGCTTTTTCGTCATCGTTAATCCAGCCTTGACGGAAAACCAGCACACCACTAACCTACTAACAGCTAGTAGATTCGAGTTAAGCCAATAAAGACTGACCTCAGGATCAGGCTAGTCGAGGAGGTCGTAATGGTGCAGGAAGCCGCATGAAAGTGGAAGAACTGACCCCCGCACTATTCGTTGGATGCCCGCGCTACCTCACCCAGGATCGATTCGCCGAATTGGCGGGACTGCAAAACCAGAAGGATCTCCTGGCACGCTGGATCGATGAAGGGGCGCTACCCACCCGCAGCTTCGGCCGGCACCGGTTGATCGACATGCAGGCGTTACTCCAGCACCTCCATCAAGCCCGAGGAACTCAAGGATGAAACACGTCTGCCTTTCCCAAGTATGTCTGCACGCCGCCGACCTGGTGCGCGGCAAGATCATCCATCTGCGAGAAGAGGAACGCGCCGTATTCGAAGCCTTTTCCTCGATCGGTTATGTGCATTTCAAACCCAGCCAATACACCCCCTCCCTCACCCTGTGCAGCTGTCGCCATCCCGCGCTCTTCGAGTTCTATTTTTACTATCGCTGGCTGCCGAGCAACCTGCATCTGTTCAGGCTACCGCCTGGCGCGTATCAGCATGCACTGGCGTAGACAAGATTTTCCCAGAACGGATCGGCTTAACGATCGCTGCGTAGGTTGGCGCTGAGCCTGCGCAGCCCAACATCCGGTAAATCCCTGGAGCACAGACCGAACGATGCTTACCCGGTTGCAGCAGCGCTCAAAAAAAGCCCCGCACTAGGCGGGGCTCGGTACTGCTCAGCGTGGGATCAATCGATCACGCCACGCTGGGCGCTCTGCGCCAGATCCATCAGTTCGCGGTTGGCCACGGCATACATGGCGTAGTCGGTTCCGGTTGCGGCACGCAGCTCGGCGAGCATGGCCTTCCAGCGGTCGACCAGGCGGCGATGCTGCTCCAACCAGTCGACGACACGCGCTTCGATCTCCGCCGGCCCGTCGGGCATTTGCAGCAGCGATACGGTGATCGCCCGCTGTTGCCAGTCCAGATCGTCACGGAAGGCTTCGCGCGCCAGCGCCTGCCAGTTGTTTTCCACCGGCAGGCCGGTGATCTGCTGCAGGTACCAGGACAGCTCCAGAGCACCACCGACGGCAAAGTAGGAGGCGGCAACGCGGGCCGGGGCCTGGGCGGTGACGTCCGATGCTTCGATGATCGGCAGCAAGGTGTACAGATGGCTGGTACCGGCCACCATGCGCGCCAGCACTTCGGGCACACCGGCTTCGACGTAGGACTGGAAGCGCGCCAACCACTGCTCGCGGGCCTGGCCTTCGAGCAATTGGTCGAGGCTCATGGCCAGGGCTTCGATCCGTGGGGCGAAGTGCGCCACATCGCGCGCCGCATCCAATTCACCGCGACGGTTACGCAGGAACCAACGGGTGGCGCGGCGACCCAGACGCATCAGCTCGTCCATCATCTGCAGTTGCAGTTCGGCCGGCACCTGATAGTCCAGGGCCTCGATCTGCTTCCACCAATGCGGCAGGCGGAACACGTCGCGGACGATCACATAAGCGCCGGCGACGTTGGCCGAACTCATGCCGGTGGACTCCTTCAGGCGCTGCACGAAGGTGATGCCCATGTGGTTGATCAGGTCGTTGGCGATCTGCGTGCTGACGATTTCGCGCTTGAGGCGATGGCGCCGCATGGCTTCGCCGAACTTCTGCGCCAGCAACGGCGGGAAGGCGGTTTCCATCTCGCGGGCCAGGTACTCGTCGTCCGGCACCTGGGACTTGAGCAGCGACTCCTTCAGGTCGATCTTGCTGTAGGAGATCAGCACCGACAGCTCGGGACGGGTCAAGCCCTGGCCTTTGGCGGCGCGCTCGTTGAGCTCGTCGTCCGAGGGCAGGAATTCCAGGCCGCGGTCCAACTTGCCGGCCGCTTCCAAGCCGGCCATCACCCGCTTGTACTCGCCCTGGCGTTCGCGCGCACGGCGCTCGGCCAGCGACAGCGCCTGGGTCTGCTTGTAGTTGTTGCCCAGCACCAGGCCACCGACCGCATCGGTCATCTCGGCGAGCAACTTGTTGCGCTGCTTGCCGGTCATGTCGCCGGCCGCGACTATCTCGTTGAGCAGGATCTTGATGTTCACCTCGTGGTCGGAGCAATCCACCCCGGCCGCGTTGTCGATGAAGTCGGTGAAGCTCGCGCCGCCGTTGAGGCCGTATTCGACGCGACCCAGCTGGGTCATGCCGAGGTTACCGCCCTCGCCCACGACTTTCGCGCGCAGCTCGCGGCCGTCGACGCGCAACGCATCGTTGGCCTTGTCGCCGACATCGGCGTGGCTTTCCTTGCTCGACTTGACGTAAGTGCCGATACCGCCGTTCCAGATCAGGTCAACCGGCGCTTTGAGCAACGCGTTGAGCAGCTCGGTCGGCGCCAGCTTGTCGGCGCTGATATCGAAACGCTCTTTCATTTCCGGGCTGATGGCGATGCTCTTGGCGCTACGCAGGAAGATCCCGCCGCCGGCGGAAATCAACGAGGCGTCGTAATCGGCCCAGCTGGAACGCGGCAGATCGAACAGACGCTTGCGTTCGACGAAGCTCTTGCCCGCATCCGGGTTGGGGTCGATGAAGATGTGCATATGGTTGAAGGCGGCCACCAGCTGCAGCTTGTCCGACAGCAGCAGGCCGTTGCCGAAGACGTCGCCGGCCATGTCGCCGATGCCGATCACCGTGGTGCTGTCCTTCTGCACGTCGATGCCGCGCTCGCGGAAGTGACGCTGCACCGAAACCCAAGCGCCCTTGGCGGTGATGCCCATGCCCTTGTGGTCGTAACCGGCCGAACCGCCAGAGGCGAATGCGTCGCCGAGCCAGAAGTCGTAGTCGGCGGCGATGCCGTTGGCGATATCGGAGAAGGTCGCGGTGCCCTTGTCGGCGGCAACCACCAGGTAAGGATCATCGGCGTCGTGGCGCACCACATTGGCCGGCGGCACCACGGCGCCTTCCTTAAGGTTGTCGGTGATGTCGAGCAGGCCGCTGATGAAGATGCGGTAGCAGGCGATGCCCTCGGCCAGGATCTCGTCGCGCGAGCCCGCTGGCAGACGCCGCGGCAGGAAGCCGCCCTTGGCGCCCATCGGCACGATTACCGCGTTCTTCACCTGCTGCGCCTTGACCAGGCCGAGCACTTCGGTGCGGAAGTCTTCTTCGCGATCCGACCAGCGCAGGCCGCCGCGGGCGACGTCGCCGAAGCGCAGATGCACGCCTTCGACCCGTGGCGAATAGACGAAGATTTCGAACTTCGGCACCGGCTTGGGAATATCCGGAATCGCCCGCGGGTTGAGCTTGAAGCTGAAGTAAGGCTTGCTCTGCCCAGCCGCGTCGGTCTGGTAGAAGTTGGTGCGCAGAGTCGCTTTGATCAGGTCCAGGTAACGACGCAGGATGCGGTCTTCGTTGAGTACCGCGACGTTATCCAGCGCGCTGAGAATCGCTTGTTCGAGCTTCTGCTGCTTGTCGTTGAGGTCGCCGGCGCCGAGTTTGCGCGCCAGGTAGAAGCGCGTCTTGAACAGGCGCACCAGCTCTTTGGCGATGTCCGCGTGGTTGACCAGGGTGCTGGCGACATAGTTGAGGCCGAAGCCCAGACGAATCTGCTTGAGGTAACGCGCATAGGCACGCAGCAGCGCCACATCGCGCCATGGCATGGCGGCGGTCAGTACCAATCGGTTGAACGCATCGTTCTCGGCCTCGCCGCCGACGATATTGATGAAGGCGTCCTGGAGCGTGTCGTTGAGCTGCTGGATGTCGACGTCCAGGCCTTCGGCGTAGGTGAAGGCGAAATCGTGGATCCAGAACTCGCGACCGTTGAGCTGATGCAAACGGTAGGGGAATTCGCCGAGCACGCGCAGGCCGAGGTTTTCCAGAATCGGCAGCACGTCGGACAGCGGCAGCGGCGTATCGGCATGGTAGAGCTTGCAGTGCAGTTGCTGGCCGTCCTGGGTCAGCGGCTGATAGAAGCTCATCACCAGCGGGCGCGTGGCGCTCAGGCTGAGCAAATGCTGCATGTCCACCACTGCCGAATGCGGGGCGAAACGCTCGCGATAGCCGGCCGGGAAACCGCTCGGGAAATCCGCCAGCACGTTGGTGCCCTGGGCTTCGCCGAAGGTTTCGACGATCAGGCCGGCGTAGTCGTCCTTCCACGAACGGCAGGCCTGGATCACTTCTTTTTCCAGGAGCGCGGTGTTGATCTGGGTCTTGTTCTTCGGGTCGACACGCAGGATGAACTGCACCCGCGCCAATACGGATTCGGAGAAGAAGGTCCAGAACTCGCAATCGATGGCCTGCAAGCGCTCCATCAACACCTGCTGGATCTTCAGCCGGGTCTCGGTGGAGTAAACGTCGCGCGGCACGTAGACCAGGCAGTAGCAGAAACGCCCGTAGGGATCGCGACGCAGGAACACGCGGATCTTGTTGCGTTCCTGGATCTGCACGATGGCCATGGCGGTATCGTAGAGGTCGTCGACCGGGGTCTGGAACAGGTCGTCGCGCGGCAGCACTTCGAGCACCTGGGCCAGTTCCTTGCCCAGGTGCGCCTTGCTGTCGAAGCCGGCACGCTGCTCGATCACCGCGATCTTGCGGCGGATATAGGGGATGTTCCACACGCTTTCGGCATACACCGCGGAGGTGTACAGGCCCATGAAGCGGCATTCCTTGACCACCCGCCCCTTGCTGTCGAGCTCGCGGATGGAGACGAAATCCGGGTAGGCCGGGCGGTGCACGCGGCTCGGCACGGCGGCCTTGGCGAACGACAGCAACAGCGGCTCGCGCAGATAGCTCAGGGCTTCCGGCTCGATATGCAGGTCGTCGCGGCTGAGCCCGGCGCGCAGGCGCTTGGACAGGCCCAACAGGGAGCTTTCGTCGTAAACGATGGCGCCGCCGTCGGCGACGTCGGTCACGGTGAATTCTTCATAGCCGAGGAAGGTGAAGTGGTCGTCCAGCAACCACTTCATAAATACTTTGATCTCTTCCAGCTCGGCGCTTTCGACATTCAGCCCGGCCTTGCCCGGCTTGGCTTTGCCCAGCCAGACGAGCAGTTCCTCGGCCTTGGCCTTCATCGGCTGGAAGTCGGCGACACTCTGCCGTACTTCGGCGAAGACTTCGTGCAGGGCTTTTTCCAGCGTCTTCATTTCGCCGGCGCTGGCGCAACGGTCGATCTCCAGGAACATCAGCGCTTCTTGCTGCACGTCCTTGCCTTGGGTGCCCTTGGGTAGCACTTCCAGCAGCGTGCCCTTCTTGTCGCGACGTACGCTGAATACGCTGTTCTGCAAGGTGTGGATGCTGTAACCGCGGCGGTTCAGCTCCATGCGCACCGAGTCGACCAAAAACGGAGTGTCGCTGTGGAGAATTTCCACGGCGGTATGGGTGGACTGCCAACCGTGTTTTTCGTAATCGGGGTTGAACACCCGGACTTGCGCCTTGCTCTGCTCGAAACGCTCGAGCAGGCGCCAGGACGACAGCGTGCAACCAACCAGGTCGGAAAGCCTGCGCTGGGTCAGTTCGTCGACCGCGATGATGCCGAAGAACTGATCGGCGAAGAGGGTGATTTGTGGCAGTACTTGTTCACTGACGTGCTGCGCCAGAGCCGCTTGCAGATGATGCTGAAAGTCGGCTTTGCTGGCCGCCGTAAAGAACGCCATGTTTTTTATGCTCCGGTTGGCTTGGGATTCGACGAGGGCGGTCGCGAGTTGCAACTGGCGACGCCGTTAATGGTTCAACGTTAGTCCAGGAGGCCGAGATTGCATGTTTAGAACCCGCCTCTTGAGTGTGGCGACACCAGCGACTCGCTGGTCACATTTATCGAACGAGCTTAACGAGGGAACACAGCCAAGCGCTTGCGAGGCTGCGACATTTTCTTTCACCACAGATACTTCGCCGGAAAAAACTCGCGGATTGCCCGCCTGGCTACGCCTGCATATCGATGTAATCGCCCTGCCCCACCCGCCATAAGCGGGGCAGGACGACAGAGACTAAGCCCCGCGCATCGCCTGCGGCAGCCCCAACACGATCTGTGGGAAAAGTGTGATCAGGATCGCCGCCAGCACCAGCAACAGGAAGAACGGAAAGCTGGCCTTGGCCACCTTCCACATGTCGTAGCCCGTCAGGTTCTGCACCACGAACAGGTTGAAGCCCACCGGCGGAGTGATCTGCGCCATCTCCACCACCAGGATCACGAAGATGCCGAACCACAGCAGATCGATGCCCGCCGCCTGCACCGCCGGCAGCACCACCGCGGTGGTCAGCAGAATGATCGAGATACCGTCGAGGAAGCAGCCCAGGATGATGAAGAACAGCGTCAGCGCCAGCAGCAGCACGTAAGGCGAAAGCTGTTTGGCGATGATCCAGTCGGCCAGCGCCGACGGCAGCCCGGTGAAGCTCATGGCCGAGGTCAGGTAGGCCGCGCCGAGCAGGATGAAGAAGATCATGCACGAGGTGCAGACTGCGCCCATCAGGCTGTCCATAAAGGTCTCGCGGTTCAGCGAACCGGAGTACCAGGCGATCAACAGCGCGCCGACCACCCCGACCGCGGCGGCCTCGGTCGCTGTGGCGAAACCCGCATAGATCGAGCCGATCACCGCGACTATCAGCGTGACCACCGGGATCAGCAGTTTGCCGCGGCGCAGTTTCTCCATGAACGTCAGGGTTTCGCTATCCTGCGGCATCTGCTTGCGGTTGATCACCGACCAGATCATCAGAAAACCGCTGAAAATCAGCAGCAACATCAAGCCCGGCAGAATCCCGGCGATGAACAGGCGCGAGATCGACACCTGCGCCGCAACGCCGTAGACGATCATCATGATCGATGGCGGGATCAGCAAACCCAGGGTACCGGCGCCGGCCAGGGAGCCGATGGCGATGCTTTCCGGATAACCGCGCGCCTTCAACTCGGGCAAGGAGATGCGCCCGATGGTCGCCGCCGTTGCCGCGGACGAACCGCTGACCGCGGCGAAGATCCCGCACCCCACCACGTTGACGTGCAACAGGCGACCCGGCAGGCCACGCAGCCATGGCGACAGGCCGTTGAACATGTCCTCGGACAGGCGCGTGCGATAGAGGATCTCGCCCATCCAGATGAACAGCGGCAGCGCGGTCAAGGTCCAACTCGCGCTCGACGCCCAACTGGTGGTGGCGAGAATAGAGCCGGCCGGCGCGCCGCCGAACAGTTCCATGCCGAGGATGCCGACGCCCAGCAGCGACAGGGCGACCCAGACGCCGCCGCCGAGCAAGACGAACAGCGCCACCAGCAGCGTGATAGTAATTATTGTGTAGTCCACGGTTAACTCACTGATCCGGTGCGGCCAAGCCGCAAGAATGAGAATGCTGACGAGCGAACTTATTCGCTCATCGCACTGCAGGCGTCGGGGCTTTCGAAGCGCTGTCCCTGGCACACCACGATCAGCCGCTCGGCCATCGCCACCACCAGCACCGAAGTGCCCAGTAGCATCGGTAGCTGCGGAATCCACATCGGAATGGGCAGCAGCCCAGACGACACTTCCTTGAACTCATAGGATTCGATTACGAACAGCGCGCAATACCAAGCCAGGTACAGGCTGATGCCCAGGCCCACCAGATTGCTCAGCACCTCGGCGATGAAACGCCCGCGGCTCGAAAGCAAGCGGTACAACAACTCGACGCGGATATGCGCGCCGCGTTGCAAGGCGTATGGCAGCGCGAGAAAGCCCGATGCGGCCATGGCGTAGGCGGCGAACTCGTCGGCCGACGGCACCATGCCACCGAACTGACGCGCGAGGATCTGCGCGATCACCAACAGGCAGATAAGCACCAGGAACAGGCCCGAGAGCAGCCCGCAGAGGGTGTAGAGCTTATGCAAGAGTTTCATTGTCTGATGCTCCAGATATCAGAGATACCGGGCCGGTCGCCCGGCCCCGGCTCATTCAGCCAATCAGTTCTTGTACGCGTCGATGATCGCTTGGCCGTCCGCGCCGGCCTTGCTCAGCCACTCCGCGGACATGGTCTGGCCGATGCTCTGAAAGCCCGCCTCGACCGGTGCCGGGGCCGCCGGATCGACCTGCATGCCGTTCTCGGCGAGGGTGGCGACCAGCTTGCTGGTTTGCGCCTCGGCGATTTCCCAGCCGCGCTGTTCGGCGCGTTCGGCCGCTTCCAGCACCGCCTTCTGCGAAGCTTCGGACAGGCGCTTGAACGCGCGCTCGTTGACGATCACGAAGTTCTTCGGAATGAACGCCTTGACGTCATAGTAGTACTTGGCGAAATCCCAGGCCTGGGTGTCCACGCCGGTCATCGGCGAGGTGATCATGCCGCTGATGATCCCGGTGCTGAACGCTTGCGGGACTTCGCCGGCGTTGATCACCGTGGGTACCGCACCCATCAGCTCGGCCATACGCGAAGTAGCGGGGTTGTAGGCACGGAATTTCATGCCCTTGAAGTCGTCCATGGCGGCGATCGGGGTCTTGCTGTAGATGCTTTGCGGCGGCCATGGGGTGGCGTACAGCAACTTGATGCCCTGCTTGGCCAAACGCTCTTCAACCGCCGGACGGCTGGCCTTCCAGAGCTTCTGCGCATCACCGTAGTTGCGCGCTAGGAAGGGCACGCTGTCGACTTCATAGATGGGGTCTTCGTTGCCCAACACCGACATCAACACATCGCCGAGCTGGACCTGGCCGGTCTGCACCGCGCGCTTGACCTCGGGGCGTTTGAACAGCACGGAGTTGGCGTGTACGCGGATGCTCAGTTCGCCTGCGGTGGCTTTCTCGACGTCCGCCGAGAACTCTTTGGCCACGGCGGTGATGTAGTTGCCGTCGGGGTTCTCCGTGGTCATGTTCCAGCGTTCGGCACCATGGGCGCCGGCCACATACAGACCCAGGGTGCAGGCCATGGCGGCCATGGCGAGGCGAGGTAGGTTATTCATTATTATTTTCTCCAGATTGATATGAGGCGAATGGCCTGACTCCACAACTGCCGGAAGGCCTGGTTTCGAGTCTCGGACGAGGCAGCTGGGCTGTCCAACTAGAAAAACCGAGAACGCATGATCGAAATTCGTTATGAGCAAAAACGGGGCACTAAGGCGCTAGCAGTGCGATAAAGATAGCCAAGTTGACGCGGAGCGTCGTATTGCCTGCAGGAGCCAGCTTGCTGCGGTCCGGCGTCCCGGCGATCTGGCGAGATTTCAGATCAAAAGCATCGTCAAGGAACGCAGCCCCGTTGGGTTAGCCGCGCTGCACAAGGCGCACAAGCACCGCCGCTACCGAACGCCGCGTAACCCTCTACGCAGCGTCGTTCCGGCATACGATCTGTTGGGTTACGCGGCGACCGACAACGATGTCGTTGCTTGAACCGCAACAAGCACCGCTAACCTGCGCGGCCCGACCCAACCTAGGGGCTAAGCTCTCAAGCCACAAAAAGCGAATGATCAGGGCATTTCCTGATCGCTGGCGAATGGCAGCAGAGTGATCATGCTTTCGCCCATTTGCCTGGCGTAGTCCTGCAATACCTCGCCGGCCAGGGCGACTATGTCTTCGCTCAGTTCCAGGCCGACGCCGGTGCGCCAGGTCACCACCATTTCCAGGGGCGGCGGTTGCGGCACATCCTCGAGGATGGTGACCATACCCTGCTTGAGTTCCTCGTGAACCAGAGCCGCGGGCAATGCACCGATGCCGAAACCATCGCGGATCAGGCGCTTCATCGCCGCCACCGAATTCACGCAACTGATCCGCGGCGCGGCGACGTTGCCGGCATGCAGCAGATTGAGAATGTCCTGGTGCGGGCGCGAGTGCTTGGAGAAGGTGATGATCCGTTCCTTGGCCAATTCATCCATCGAGGCGTAGCAGCGGTCGTAGATCGAACCCGTGAGGACGATCCACTGCACCGGGTAGCGCGCCATTTCCAGGTTGCGCACCTCATCGCCGCGCACCACATCGGTCTGGAAAACGATATCCAGATAGCCCTTTTGCAATTGCTCGCACAGGTTGCGCGCGGTGTCGGCGGTGAGCTCGATCTCGACCGCCGGATAGACCTCCATGATCTTTGTTACGAAAGGACTCAGCAGCGTATGGATCACCGTGTCCATCACACCTAAACGGACGCGCCCCTGGATGTTGCCGGTCTCGCTGATCGACTGCTTCAACGCCTGCATGGTGTCGAGCATGCGTTCGGCGTATTCGAGCACCTTGCGCCCTTCCGGGGTCAGCGAAACCCCTTTCGAATCACGCAGGAACAGGCGGACCCCCAGCTCGTCTTCCAGCGCGGCGATGCGGCTGGAAATCGAGGCCTGGGTGCTGAACAGCTTTTCTGCCGTGAGGCGAAAACTCTTCAGCCGTGCGACCCAGACGAAGGTCTCGAGAAATCTCAGATTCATGGCTGTTCGGCCCTCGTGCGGTGAACGGATAACGGCGTTTTGCTAGTAGCGACGAAGCAGGTTACATGCCAGCGCTCGGCAAAGTCTTGCACCGGGCGCATCGGATTTTCTTATCGCCGGCCTCTGCTTTTTTTCGTTGGACGCTGTCTCGCGCTGCTACCAAGAATCTCCCTGCGGCAACTTGAACTCGATAACAACAGACCGCGAACCGCGCCCTGCCAAGCAGACGGTAACCACCGCTGTGCGCGCTTACCTCACAGGAGAAATTTCTCATGAACCAGATCCACCGCATGGCAGCTTTGCTCGCCATCAGCAGTGTGCCCGGCGTGGCCAGTGCCGACTTCATCAACGACAGCAAAGGCAGTCTCGAACTGCGCAACTTCTACTTCAACCGCGATTTCCGTCAGGACAATGCGCGCGACAAGGCTGAAGAATGGGCGCAGGGCTTTTTGCTGCGCATGGAGTCCGGCTACACCGAAGGCACGGTCGGCGTCGGCATCGATGCGCTGGGCATGGTCGGTTTTCAGCTCGACTCCGGCGAGGGCACCGCGGGTAGCGGCTTGCTGCCGGCGGACCGCTCCGGCGGCTCGCAGAACGAATACGCCAAGCTCGATGTCACCGCCAAGTTCAAGGCTTCCAATAGCACCTTGCGCATCGGCTCCCTGGCGTTTCGCAGCCCGATCGTCTCCTCCAACGACTCACGCCTGCTGCCGGGCTCGTTTCGCGGCGCCCTGTTGAATGTGCAGGAGATCGACAAGCTGACCCTGCAAGGCGGCAAGATCGACCGGGTCAGGGCCAACGCCTCCACCGACTACATGGAGATGAGCGCCAACCGTATCGGCGGCACCAGCGACGCGTTCACCTTCGCCGGCGGCGATTACAAACTGACCCCCGAGCTCAGCTTGGGCCTGCACTACGGTGAGCTGGAAGACATCTACCAGCAACACTACGGCACCCTGGTCTACCTCAAGCCGCTGGGCGAAGGCCAGTCGTTCAAGACCGATTTGCGCTTCGCCAAAAGCCGGGAAGACGGCAACTTCCGCGATATCGACAACAAGGCCTTCGGCGCCATGTTCACCTACACCCTCGGTGGCCACGCGTTCGGTGCCGGCTATCAGCGCATGAGCGGCGACGACCCCTTCCCGTATATCGCCAACAGCGATCCGTTCCTGGTCAACTTCGTGCAAATCAACGATTTCGCCAACATCGACGAACGTTCCTGGCAGGCCCGCTACGACTACAACTTCGCCGCCATGGGCATCCCCGGCCTGACCTTCATGACCCGCTACATGTCCGGCGACCACGTGCAGGTCGGCAACAGCAACGGCGGCAAGGAATGGGAACGCGACATGGACCTGGCCTATGTGGTGCAAAGCGGCCCATTGAAAAACCTCGGGATCAAATGGCGTAACGCCACGGTGCGTTCCAACTTCGGCAACGACCTCGACGAAAACCGCCTGATCCTCAGCTACAGCCTGCCACTCTGGTAACCGGCGCGTACCGGGCCGGCGCTCTCGCGAGCGCCGGCCACCCCTCCCGCCTCGCACGAACGGACTTCATCCTGGCGATACCCATGCTGTCCCATGACCGGCCCACCCTGGTGGCTATCACCTGAAAGGTGGCGAGGAGTCCACCATGCAGATCTTCCTGTCCTGGCAACAAAAATTCCGTCTGCTTATCGTCATCACCCTGATCGGCCTGGGACTGATCACGGCGACCTCGTTCTGGGCCAGCCGCCAGGTCAATGCGGCGCTGCAAGCCCGGGAGAACGCCATGGCATTTGCCGGCGCCTCCTCCGCGCTGATGAACGACTGGCTCAAACTCGGCATCCTGCGTAAAGAACTCACACCCACCGGCAGCGATGAATTCCTCGCACGCATCGGCGCGCTGGAACAACTCGCCGGACAATTCGTCAGGCAGGCGCAAGACCTGGGCGAGAGCGCCATCGGCGAGAGCGCGCAACGAATCGAAGCCTTGATCCTGGCTGAAACCGTCTTGCAAAGAAGCTGGCTGGCACGCTCCCAGCAACTGGGCCTGACGCCCTTCCAAGGTCAACGCCAAGCGCTGTCCGCCAGCGCCGAGCAGTTGGAAGCCATCACCATCAGCCTGATCCAACCACTGATCGCCGCGGCCCTGAGCAACCAGCGCAATTACCTGTCGACCTTCGACAGCGATTACGCCGCCCAGGCCCATGGCGCCATCCGCGAATTGCAGGCCAAGCTGCAGGAACTGGATTGGAACGACAACCAGATCGGCCAGACGGTCGCGGCCTTCAGCGCGGCCTTCGCCCAAGCGGATGCCTCGATCCAGCAACTGCGCAACCTCGAGGCACAGCTCGCCGAACAACGCCAGCAAACCGAACAGCGCATCCTCGAGCAGAACCGCATGCTGCAGGGCGGCATCCTCGCCAGCACCGCGCAACAGGCGCAACGGGCCAGGCACTCGGCGAACTGGCTGATGGGCCTGACCTCGCTCTGTGTGGCGGCGTTCCTGCTGATCACCCTGAGCCAGGCCTCCCGCACCTTGATGGCCCAGCTGCACAAGGTCACCCGCCTGCTCACCCAGGTCGCGTCCGGCGACCTTACTGGCAGCTTGACCCTTGGCGGCAACCCCAAGGATGAGTTCAATCAATTGGGCGAGGCCTGCAACCGCATGATCCAAGGCATCGGCCGGATTCTCTGCCAGGTGGTCGAAGCCAATCGCGCCCTGACCGAACTGCACGCCTACCTCGGCGACTCGATGCGCGACCTCGGCGATAACAGCAGCCAGGTGGAGATCCAGACCGAACAGGCCGCCTCGGCCTCCCAGCAAATCTGCGCGACCATCAACGAAATGGCCCAGCGCACCTCGGACGTCGGCAACTCCACGCACAGCGCTTACGAGTCGGCGCGCTTGGGCAGCACGGTGATCGATGCCAGCGTCGACAACATGCGCCAGCTGTCGCAGTTGATCCAGCAAACCCACGCCCAGGTCGCCCTGCTCAGCCAATCCAGCGGCAAGGTGCGCGGCATCATCGACGTGATCAACAGCCTGGCGGACCAGACCAACCTGCTGGCCTTGAACGCCGCCATCGAAGCGGCGCGCGCCGGCGATGCCGGTCGCGGCTTCTCGGTAGTGGCCGATGAGGTGCGTTCGCTGGCGCAGAAAACCGTGTCCGCCACCACCGACATCGCGCGCATCATCGGCGACTTCAACCAGCAGACCCAGAGCATCGACGGCTTGATGAGCAACGGCCTGGCGCTGGCGGAGCAGAGCGAGCAACACGCCGGGCAAGTGGCCACGGCCATCGAGGCGATCACCCTGTCGATGGAACAGCTCACCGGGGAAATGAACCAGGTGGTGGTAGCCATCGAAGAAATCTCCAGCACCACCGGGGATATCGCCGAGAAGATGGAGGAAATCAACCTGCACACCGGCCAGACCAAGGGCCTGCGTTTGACCCTGGAACAACAGACCCGCGGCCTGTCCGAACAGATTCAGGCGTTGAGCCAGAGCGCGCAGCAATTTCAGATCGGTTAGTCGATCCTTGAGCCCTGTACCAGCCTCGTAGGGTGGGTGCAACCCGCCATGCCTTGTAGCGATCTGACGGCTTCACCCGCCCGGGTTGACTGAGGCACAGCCACGACAGCCGTGGCCTCTCGCCAAAAACGGTGATTATTTGACCTCACCCATGACAGCCCGGATGCAATCCGGGAAAACTGCTACAGCACGTAGCCTGGGTTGAGCGAAGCGATACCCAGGGCGCCGATACCCGGGTATCGCTTCGCTCAACCCGGGCTACCATTGGGTGACATCGAGGCGTCGAACCGTCCACATGGGAACGATCAGCTGCTCCCGTAGCCCGGGCTTGTCCAGGCTACGAAAATGGATCTTCGCGGAATGGCGGGTGCTGACTTCGTAGGGTGAGCCGTGCGCACCAAAATCTGCGCCGAGGCTGGTGCTGCACGACCTATGCGCCCCCTTCCTTTGCGGCCGCTGCAAGCAAAGGTCACACTTACCCGAGTGCGCCCTGCAACAAGCAATGGATACACAGACAGAACAATGCCGCCCATCCGGTTTGAGTGAGCGGCATTGCGACTGCGTTTACGCCTGAATAGCGGGATTATTCGACCTGATCTTTGGCAGAGCCTTCGCGATACGCGTCGACGATTTCCCGCCCCTGCTCGCCCGCCGTGCCCAGCCATTCCCAGGCCAGCGTCCGACCGATCGCATCCAGGCCGCTGCGTATTGCCGGCGGTGCCTCCTCGGCTACGGTGATGCCACGGCGTTCCAGGGTTCTGATCTGGTAGGCGTTCAGCGCCCAGGACAATTCCCAGCCCTGCATCTCCGCGCGCTTGGCCGCGCTCAACAGCGCCTGCTGCGCAGTGACCGACAAACGCTGGAATGCCGCCTCGTTGACCACCGCAATATTCTTCGGGATGAACGCCCTGATGTCATAGAAATGGCTGGCGAACTTCCATGCCTGCAGGTCCACACCGGTGGCCGAGGATGTCAGCATCGCCTGCACCTCGCCGCTGCCGAATGCCTGGGGCACGTCCGCGGTGGCGATGGTGGTCGGTGCGGCACCGATCAGCTCGGCCATACGCGCGATCGTCGGGTTGTAGGAGCGGAATTTCAGGCCCTGGAAATCCGCCATACGAGTCAGCGGCTTGTTGCTGTACAAACTCTGCGGCGGCCAGGGCACGGCATACAGCAGGCGCACGCCGTCTTTCAGCAGGCGCTGTTCGATGGCCGGCCGGCTGGCCTGCCAGAGCCGTTTCGCCTGGTCGTAGTCGGTGACCAGGAACGGCAGGCTATCGAGCGCATACAGCGGGTCTTCCTCGCTCAGCACGGACATGAACAGATCGCCGAGTTGAATATCCCCGCGCGCCACCGCGGCTTTCACCTGGGCACGCTTGAATAACGTCGAGTTCGGCGACACGCGGATATCCAGCTCGCCTTTGCTCTCGCGTTTTACCTGGCGGGCGAAGTCGCGGGCGATCCGGGTGATGAAGTTACTGGTCGGTTGCTCGGCCGACATGTTCCAGTGCTCGGCGGCCTGTGCCGTCACGGCGCTGACCAGGGAGGCGAGCACCGCGGGGAACTGCAAATAGAGAGAGGGTTTCATTGGCGTGTCCATGAGTCGTGGATCAGGGAGCCAGGTCAACAATCTATCCAGAACAACCACGGCGCCCCGCCGTTGGAAAGGACACCCCTGGCCGAGATGGTGAGCCGGCCAGGGGTGCGCGCAAGGTGTTTGCTGCGCGAAGGAGCAAACCACAACACGACTGTCGGATTTGCCGACGGCAGTGTCCAACGAGAAAAAACGGAGGCGTACGATCGAAAAAGCTTATGCCTCGAACCTCTGGCGGAGCGAACGCTCAAGACCGCATATGGATCAGCACCATCGACTTTTCCTATCTCAGCCGCTCATTTTTATTAGTTGGACGCCCGCCCCGCGCCACTCAAGAATGCCGCACAGGTCATTCCATAAAACGCGGCCGTCCGTTCGCTATCGCCGTGCTTCGCATACCGACGAGACGACCCGCACAGAGGAACATCCCCTTGAACAGCCTGCTTCTGAACTGCGATATCGGCGAAAGCTTCGGCGCCTGGCAAATGGGTCTGGATGCCGAGGTCATGCCCTATATCGACTGCGCCAATATCGCCTGCGGCTTCCACGCCTCCGACCCCAGCATCATGCGCAAGACCGTCGCCCTGGCGATCGAACATGGCGTGCGTATCGGCGCCCATCCGGGCTATCCGGATCTGGTCGGCTTCGGCCGCCGTTCGATGGATTGCTCGCCCCAGGAAGTCGAAGACCTGCTGCTCTATCAGATCGGCGCCCTGGAGGCCATCTGCCGCAGCCAGGGCACCCGCGTCAGCTATGTCAAACCCCACGGCGCGCTGTACCAGGACATGATGCGCAAACCGCAGATCCTGCGGGCGGTGATGCGCGCAATGGCCAGCTATGACCGCAGCCTGCCGCTGATGCTGATGACCACCCGCGACAATCGCCAGACCCAGGCCATGGGCGCCGAGTTTGGCCTGACCCTGTGGTTCGAAGCCTTCGCCGACCGCGCCTACGACGCGGAGGGTTTTCTGGTTGCGCGCGGCCAACCTGGCGCGGTGCATCACGACAGCGAGCTGATCGTCGAACAAGCGGTCTGCCTGGCCAAGGGTCATGTCTTGTTAGCCAATGACGGCAGCTCGCTGTCCTTGCAAGCCCACACACTCTGCGTGCACGGCGATAATGCCGAATCCATCGCGGCGGTGCGCCGCATCCGTGAAGCCTTCGACAGCCTGAGGTTGGCATGAGAGCACCGGTCCCGAAACTCGAAATCGCCGGCGTCGATAGCCTGACCCTGCGCCTGTTCGACAGCATCGACGAAAGCAACATGCCCTGGATGCTGGCCGCCAGCCAACGCCTGCGCGCCAGTTTCGGCGACGCGCTGATCGATCTGGTGCCGTCCTACACCACCCTGTTGCTGCACTACGACCTCAAGCGCATGGCCGGAGTACGCGTACGCGAGCTGATCGCCGAGGCCTTCACCGACCTGCAACCGGCCAGTGCCCAGGGCGGCCGCTGCCATGAGCTGCCGACCTGGTACCACCACAGCGTCGGCCCCGAACTGCCCTTGTTGGCGCACCGCTACGGGCTCAGCGAAAGCCAGGTGATCGAACGTCACAGCCGTCACGAATATCAAGTATTCGCCATCGGTTTCGCCCCCGGTTTCGCCTTTATGGGGCTGGTCGAGGAAGCCCTCGCCACGCCGCGCCTGAGCACCCCGCGCAAACGGGTCGCGGCGGGCAGCGTGGGCATCGCCGAGCGCCAGACCGCGATTTACCCGACGGTTTCGCCCGGCGGTTGGAACCTGCTCGGACGCAGCCCGGTGCAACTGTTCGACCGCTGCATCGACGGCTACAGCCTGTTGCAACCGGGCGATCGGGTGCGCTTCGTGCCCATCGACCATGCCGAATTCATCCGCCTCGGCGGCGACGACAGCCCCCTGGAGACGCCACTATGAACCGCGATGCTGGCGGGCTGCGCGTCGAACGCAGCAGCCCCTTTATCCAACTGCAGGATGCCGGCCGCTTCGGCGTGCGCCATCTCGGCGTCAGCCAAAGCGGCGCTCTGGATTGGATTTCCATGTACTGGGCCAACTGGCTATTGGGCAACGCCCTGGATGCCGTGGTGGTGGAAATCACCCTGGGCAATTTCGACCTGCGCTGCGAGCAACAGGGTTGCCTGGCCCTGGCCGGTGCCGATCTCGGCGCCACCCTGGACGGCGAACCCCTGCGGCCCTGGCGCACCTTCATCGTGCGCCCGGGCCAGCAGTTGCGCTTCGCCCAACCACGCCTGGGCGCCCGCGCCTACCTGGCCGCGCCGGGCGGCTTCAGCGCGAATGCGGTGCTCGGCAGTTGTTCGAGCATGGCCCGTGAGCAATTGGGCGGCCTGCATGGCGACGGCAAACCGCTGGCGGTGGGCGACCGCTTGCAGTGGGCACAAGCCGCAGCGGCGCCACGGCGTATGGACGCGCGGTTGATTCCCCGGTTCGCGCCCTCGCCGCGCCTGGAGCTGGTGATGGGCGCGCAGATCGGCGATTTCAACGGCCGCAGCCTGTTCGACGTGTTCAACAGCACCTGGAAGATCGACTCGCGCGCCGACCGCATGGGCATACGCATACTCGGCCCGCGCCTGCAGGCGCTGCGCACGACGACCATCTCCGAAGGGATTCCGCTGGGCGCCGTGCAGGTGCCCCCCGATGGCCAGCCGATCATCCTGCTCAACGATCGGCAAACCATCGGTGGCTACCCGCGCCTCGGCGCCCTCACCCCACAAGCCGTGGCCCGCCTGGCGCAATGCCTGCCCGGCGAGGAGCTGCAACTGGCGCCGGTGTTGCAGGAGACCGCGCAGGAGAGCCATCTGCGGTTGCTGGAGCAATGGCGGCACGGTTAGGGCCTGTTCCCGCCTCAGCATAACCGCGCGCTGAAACGGGATCGGACCCAAACGAACGCATAGCGCTCGCTGCCGTCGGCGCCAAGCGCAGCACCTGAAACGAACCGCATACCCGGCGGGCAGCGGATCCCCCATGCCCGCCCCATGCCGCAGATAGCTGGAGTCGCCCCGAACCTCTCCCAGCGGCATGAATGGAACCCCAAGCCATGCAACCACTTCGTCTCACGCCCAATCGACTGCGCTGGGTGATGTTCGCCATCCTGGTCATGGCCTACATCCTGGCCTTCTTTCAACGCATGGCGCTTGCGGCGGTGGCAACCGATGTGATGAACGACCTGCAGACCAAGGAAGCGATGATGGGGGTGCTCAGCGCGGCGTACTTCTACCCGCATGCGCTGATGCAAATGCCCGCGGGGGTACTTGCCGATAAATGGGGCGCGAAACGCACCATCGGCACTTTCTTCGTCATCGCCGCGCTCGGCTCTGCACTCTTCGGTTTGGCGGATTCGATGCTTGTCGCAGCGCTCGGCAGGTTTCTCGTCGGCGCCGGTATGGCGATGCTGTTCGTGCCGGCGATGAAGCTGTTTTCGCTATGGTTCCGAGGCAAGGATTTTGCGCTGGTCACCGGGCTGTTCATATCGTCCGGCGGCCTGGGGGCGCTGCTGGCGACAACCCCGTTAGCGGTCGTCACCGAATGGCTGGGCTGGCGTGCTTCCTTCGTGTACGCGGGTATCTTCACATTCCTCGTAGCGGTCCTGGCTTTCGTGCTGATCGTCGAAAAACCGCCAGAACCAACCGCCGCCAACGCTCCAGCGCCGGACGAACAGCGGGCCGACACTGTCTGGTACAGCCTGCTATTCCTGTTAAAACAGCCGAGGCTCTGGCCGCTCGCCGCCTGGTTCTTCTTCGGCAACGGACTGTTCTTCACCTTTGCCGGCTTATGGGGCGGCCCCTACCTGGAAGAAATCCATCGCCTGAGCAAGACGGATGCCGGCACTGTTCTGGCGATGATCGCGGTTGGCATCATGCTCGGCGGCGTACTTTTGAGCACCCTGTCGAATCGCGTATTCGGCGCCAGGAGAAAACCGCTCATGATCCTCGGCGCCCTGCTCATTCTCGTGCTGTTCGCAACGCTACAGATAGGCGGCCCGTCCCTGCCCTTGCCGGCCCTCCATACGGTCTATTTGCTCCTGGGAATCTTCGGCAACGGCATCGCCGCAATCGGCTTCACCCTGACCAAGGAAAGTTTTCCGCTGCGGCTGTCCGGCACGGCCATGGGCCTGGTGAATGTATTTGCCTGGCTGGGGGTGGCGATCCTGCAAGCGGCCACCGGCCCGCTTCTGGAGGGCGATGGCGACAAGAGCCTACAACAGCGATACACGCAACTGTTTATCGCCTTACTCGTACTCAGCGGCGTCACCCTTATCGCCTCGGTTCTGCTGAGGGAAGGCGGTACTTATCGGCCTGGGGCCAATCAGCACGGCGGCACTGCAAATCAGTCCGCTCAGCAAACGAACTGACCGTGGCTACACCGCACAGGGATAAGCCGCTTTTCTTGAAACGCCACGCCGGACGTCGCTCAGGATGCCGAGCAGCGCATAGCCGACGCCTCGGCAAATGCTTTAAAGTCTAGGCCCTCGTGCGTCCGGCACGATTTGTCCCTTTCGGAAAGAGCCCAACGATGGAACACCGCGAAGCGCTGGTCGCCCTGCGACATTTTCTTTCTACGCAAATCCTTGGCCAGGAAAAACTCATCGAACGGCTGTTGATCGCCCTGCTCGCCGACGGCCATATGCTGGTCGAGGGTGCGCCCGGCCTGGCCAAAACCAAAGCGATCAAAGAGCTGGCCGAAGGTATCGAAGGCGAATTCCACCGCATCCAGTTCACCCCGGACCTGTTGCCCGCCGACATCACCGGCACCGAGATCTACCGCCCCGAGACCGGCAGCTTCGTGTTCCAGCAGGGGCCGATCTTCCATAACCTGGTGCTCGCCGACGAGATCAACCGCGCCCCGGCCAAGGTGCAATCGGCGCTGCTCGAAGCCATGGCCGAGCGCCAGGTCAGCGTCGGCCGCTGCACCTATGAGCTGTCGCCGTTGTTTCTGGTGATGGCCACGCAGAACCCGATCGAGCAGGAAGGCACTTACCCGCTGCCGGAAGCCCAGCTCGACCGTTTCCTGATGCATGTGAAGATCGGTTTCCCGGACGCCAACGTCGAACGCAAGATCCTCGCCCAGGCCCGTGGCGACGCGCTCAATGGCGAAGCCAAGCCCGAGCACCGGGTCAGCCAGCAGGCGATCTTCGCCGCGCGCAAGGAAATCCTCGGCCTGTACATGGCCGACGCCGTGGAGGAATACCTGGTGCAGCTGGTGATGGCTTCGCGCACCCCGGCCAAATTCGACCCCGAACTGGCCGAGTGGATCGCCTACGGCGCCAGCCCGCGCGGCTCGATCGCCCTGGACCGTTGCGCACGCGCCCATGCCTGGCTGGCCGGCCGCGACTTCGTCAGCCCGGAGGATATCCAGGCGGTGCTGTTCGACGTGCTGCGCCACCGCATCATCCTGTCGTTCGAGGCCGAGGCCGCGGGTATCGATCAGGACCGCGTGGTGCAACGTATTCTCGATGTGGTGGCAGTCGCCTGACGCCCATGCACACCCTTCCTACGCAACCCGGCGTACGGGTCAATCTCGCCGAGCTGATCGAGATGCGTCACCGCGTGCGCGAGGTGCAGCTGTTCTCCACCCCGGCGCGGCGTAGCCCGTTGATCGGCCTGCACCATTCCAAGCTGCGCGGGCGCGGTGTGGACTTCGACCAGGTGCGCGTCTATCAGGCCGGCGACGATGTGCGCACCATCGATTGGCGGGTCACCGCGCGCACCCAGGAGCCGCATACCAAGCTGTTCCATGAGGAGCGCGAACGGCCGATCTATATTCTCGTGGAGCAGAGCCAGCGCCTGTTCTTCGGCTCGGGGCTGATGTTCAAATCGGTGCTCGCCGCCCATGCCGCGGCGCTGCTCGGCTGGGCCGCGCTGGGTCATAACGACCGCATCGGCGGGCTGGTGTTCGGCGATCTGGAGCAGCACGAAGTCAAACCACGGCGCAGCAAGCAAAGCCTGCTGCAATTGCTCAATCGCCTGACCCGGGCCAACCAGGCGCTGTCCACCGAGCAGCAGCCGGCACGCGACAGTTTCGGCCTGGCCCTGCGCCGCGCCCGCGAGGTGCTGCGCCCCGGCAGCCTGGTGATGGTGCTTTGCGACGAGCGCACGCTGAGCGACAGCAGCGAGCAACAGCTGATCCTCCTGGCCCGGCATACCGACCTGCTGTTGCTGCCGCTGAGCGACCCACTCGACCATGCCCTGCCCGCCGCCGGCTTGCTGCGTTTCGCCGAGCGCGGCGCACGGCTGGAACTCGACACCCATAACAGCGATCTACGCCTGGCCTACCACAGCCAGGGCGAAGCCCGGCAGGCGCGCTGGCGGCGCCTGGCGCAAAAACTCGGCGTACCGCTGCTGCCCCTGAGCACCCAGCGCGAGATGATCGAACAGTTGCGCGAGCACCTCAATAACGCCCAGCGCTCCGGGAAGCCGTCATGAATCCGCTGGACCGACTCGAGCCCCTTATCGCCCCGCCGCCCATCGGTTGGTGGCCGCCGGCACCCGGCTGGTGGCTGCTCGCGCTCCTCCTGCCGCTGCTGCTCTGGGGGCTGATCCGCCTGCTCCGACGCCTGCCGAAAAAGCAGCGCGAAGTCGCCGACGAACAACGCCTGGACCCGTTGCGCCTGGCCGCCCTGGCCGAGCTCGAGCAATTGCGCAAACCTTACGACGGTGCCCCCGCCGGGCCTTGGTTGCAGCAACTCAACGGCGTGCTCAAACGCCTGTGCCGCGAGCGTTATCCGCAAAGCCACAGCCATGTCCTGAGCAGCCGCGCCTGGCTGGCGTTTCTCGACAACCGCTGCCCAGCCGCCGGGCTGACCCGCTGGATGATTCTGGTCGAGGGCGCCTACCGCCCGCATTGCACCCTGGACGATAAAGCCATCGACGGGCTCAACCAAGCGGTCGCCATCTGGATACGCAAGCATGTTTGAGTTGGCCTGGCCATGGATCTTCCTGTTGGCGCCGCTGCCCTGGCTGCTGCGCCGGCTGCTGCCCGCGGCGGACAGCGGCGAGGCCGCCCTGAAAGTCAGTTTTCTCGGCGAACTGGAGAACCTGGCCGGTCGCCGCGCCCGCGCCGGTTTGCCGTCCTGGCGCCAGCAGTTGCCGTTTATCCTGCTGTGGCTGTTGCTGCTGAGCGCCGCCGCCCGCCCGGAATGGGTCGGCGAGCCTTTGCCGCTGCCCGCCAGCGGCCGCGATCTGTTGGTCGCCGTGGATGTCTCCGGCTCGATGAGCTATGCCGACATGCGCTGGGAAGATGAAGAAGTGGACCGCCTGACCCTGGTCAAACACCTGCTCGGCGACTTTATCGAAGGCCGTCGCGGCGACCGCGTCGGGCTGATCCTGTTCGGCAGCCAGGCTTACCTGCAAGCCCCGCTGACCTTCGACCGGCGCACCGTGCGCACCTGGCTCGACGAAGCGCTGATCGGCATCGCCGGCAAGAACACCGCGATCGGCGACGCCATCGGCCTGGCGGTCAAACGCCTGCGCGAGCGCCCGGCGGACAGCCGCGTGCTGGTTCTGGTCACCGATGGCGCCAATACCGGCGGCGAAATCGAACCGATGACCGCCGCGCGTCTGGCCGCCGAGGAAAGGGTGAAAATCTACGCCATCGGCATCGGCGCCGATCCGCAACAAGGCGGCGTGCTCGGCATGCTCGGGCTCAACCCCGGCCTGGATCTCGACGAGCCGACGCTGCGCGGCATCGCCGATCTGACCGGCGGCGAGTATTTCCGCGCGCGCGACAGCGACGAGTTGCGCGCCATCGAAGCCACCCTCGACCGCCTCGAACCGGTGGCGCAGCAGTCCACCCTGGCGCGCCCTGCCCTGGCCCTGTATTGCTGGCCGTTGGGCGCCGCCCTGCTGTTCAGCGTGCTGCTGGTGGTTCGCGAGCTCTGGCCGCAACTGCAACAGCAGCGCAGTCGCCTGGTCCTACGCCTCAAGCGGAGGCCGCAATGATCGAAGACACCCTGCAACTGCTCTGGCCGCAATGGCTGCGCCCTTATTGGCTGTTGCTGGCGCCGCTGCTGGGCGCGCTGATCTGGCAACTCTGGCACCGGGAAAAACGCAGCGGGCGCTGGCAGTCGCTGCTGCCCGCCGCCTTCCATGCCACCCTGCTCAGTGGCGGCCAGGGCCGCAGCAGTCGCCTGCCGTGGATCCTGCTCGGCCTGGCCTGGCTGCTCGCCCTGCTGGCATTGCTCGGCCCGAGCTGGCAGCGCATCGAGCAGCAGAACCTGAAACCCGCCGACCCGCTGGTGGTGCTGCTCGAACTGACGCCGCAGATGCTCGCCAGCGACGCCTCGCCCAATCGTCTGGAACAGGCCAAGCGCAAGGTCCTGGATTTGCTGGAAGAGCGCCGCGACGCGCAGACCGCGATCGTCGTGTTCGCCGGCAGCGCACACACCCTGGTGCCGCTCTCCGACGACCTGGCCACCAGCCGCAACCTGCTCGAATCGCTCAAGCCCTCGATCATGCCCGAGCCCGGGCAGCGCGCAGACCTGGCGGTGGTCAAGGCCCTGGCCCTGCTCGAGCAAGGTGCCCAAGGCAAAGGCCGTCTGCTGTTGATTGGCAGCGAACTGGACGCCCAGGAACGCCTCGGGATTCGCCAGGCATTGGACGAGCGTGGCGAGTCGTTGTCCATCCTCGGCATCGGCAGCGCCGAGGGTGCGCCCATTCCCCAGGCCGACGGCGGCTTTCTGAAGGACGCCCAGGGCGCGATCCTGATTCCGCGGCTCGACCATACCGGCCTCAAACGCTTCGCCCAGGAGATAGGTGCGCGTTATCGCCAAGCCAGCCTGGACGATCGCGACCTGCGCGCGCTGGGTCTGCTCGAAGGGCCGCAGCGGCTGCAGCAGGAAGGCGAACAGATCACCCTGCAAGCCTGGGCCGATCAAGGCCATTGGTTACTCCTGCCGCTGCTGCTACTGGCCGCCTGCGCCGGCCGGCGCGGCTGGTTGCTGTGCCTGCCGCTGTTGCTGCTGGGCGCGCCGCAAAGCGGCTACGCCTTCGACTTCAATGACCTCTGGCTGCGCGCCGACCAACAAGGCCAGCGCCTGCTCGACGCCCAGCGTCCCGTCGAGGCGGCCGAGCGCTTCAAAGACCCGCAGTGGCAGGGTCAGGCGCTGTACCAGGCCGAAGATTACGCGGCGGCCGCCGAGCGTTTCGCCCAGGACGACAGCGCCGCCGGGCACTACAACCGCGGCAATGCCCTGGCGCGCAGCAACGAACTGGAAGCGGCCATCGAAGCCTACGATCGTGCCCTCGAACTGCAGCCGCAGCTGCAACCGGCATTGACCAACAAAGCGCTCGTCGAAGAACTGCTACGCCAACAGCAACAGCAACAGCAACAGCAACAGCAACAAAATCAGCAGGGCCAGCAGGACCCGCAACAAGCGCAAAACCCACAGAACCCGCAAACAGCGCCCGAACGCGGCCAACCGGATAAAGCCCCCGAGGGCCAAACGGAGCCGGGCAATGGCCAACAGACGCCGAGCGAACCGGCGCCTGACAAGGGCGAAGGCGACAAGCCACAGACACCCGGCGAACCCGCCGACGAGGCCGATGGCGAACAACAGATCGCCAGCGCCGAAGAGGCCCTGGATGGCGAACGCCGTCAGGCCCTGGAGCAATGGCTGCGGCAAATCCCCGACGACCCGGGCGAGTTGCTGCGACGTAAATTCTGGTATGAACAGCAACAGCGTCAGGAACAGACCCGATGACCCGCCTGCTCTGCACTTTTTTTCTGCTCCTGATGGCGCTGCAAACCAACGCCGCGAGCCTCAATGCCAGCGTCGACCGCTCCCGTCTGAGCCTCGGCGAGAGCGTCGAGCTGACCCTCGAATCCGATGACGCCACGGTGTTCAACAAGCCCGACCTCAGCCCGCTCGAGGCGCTGTTCGAGGTGATCGGCACCCGCCAGTTCAATCGCTTGGCCACCATCAACGGCGAATCCCGCTCCACCACCCGCTGGGTCGTCACCCTGCAACCCAAACAGAGCGGCTACGTGATAGTGCCGCCGTTGCGCCTGGGCGACGCGCAAACCCAGCCGATCACCCTGCACGTGCAAGAAAGCAGCGGCAACACGGAGGCAGGCCAGTTGGCGCCGGTATTCATCGACGCCAGCCTCGACCAGGAGAGCGTTTACGTCCAGGCCCAGGCCGTGCTGACGCTACGCATCTACCACTCGGTGTCGCTGTACGACGACAGCAGCCTGACCCCCTTGGAAATGACCGACGCGCGCATCGAGTCGCTGGGCGAACCGCGCACTTACGAGAAAGACATCGGCGGCGTACGCCACGGCGTGATCGAACTGCGCTATGCGATCTTCCCGCAGCTCAGCGGCGAATTGACCATTCCCGGCCAAGTGTTCAGCGCCACCCTCGCCGACCGTTCGCAGAGCAATATCTACATGCCCTTCGGCCCGCCGCCGGGCAAAGTGACGCGGGTGAAATCCCCGGATATTCCCCTCACCGTCAAAGCCAAGCCCGCCAGCTACCCGGCCGATGCGCCCTGGCTACCGGCACGCGGCCTGAGCCTGGCCGAAGCCTGGAGCCCGGAGCCGGATGACGCCCAGGTCGGCGACTCCCTGACCCGCAGCCTGCTGCTCAAGGTCGACGGCCTTTCCAGCGCGCAACTACCGCCCCTACCCGCGACCCGCGCCGCAGGCTTGCGCCGCTACCCGGATCAACCGCAACTATCCAACCAAGTCACCGAACAGGGGCTGATCGGCAGCCGCGAGGAACGCGAAGCCCTGGTGCCCAATCGTGTCGGCGAATTCACCCTCGATGCCCTGGAAGTGGTCTGGTGGAACACCCAGGAAGACCGCCTGGAACGCAGCAGCCTGCCGGCGCGTACACTGAAGGTCGCGGCCAACCCCGACCTGGCCCTGGAACCCCAAACCGAACCCATGCCAAGCAGCGGCATCAGCCAAGGCCCGGCGCTGTGGCCCTGGCAATTGAGCAGCGTGCTGCTCGGCTTCACCACCCTGCTCGGTTTCGCGCTCTGGTGGCACGCCCGCCGCCAACCCGCGGTGCTGCGCGCCGCGCAAACCGGCCCGAGCCCACGTACCCTGCTCGACGATTTGAAGCGCGCCTGCCTGGCCAACGACCCCCACGGCACCCGCCAAGCGCTCGACGCCTGGGCCCGCCAGCAACCGGAAACCCTCGCCGACATGGCCGCCCGTTTCGTCCCCTTGTCCGAGGCGCTCGACGGTCTGAACGGGGCGCTGTACAGCGAAACCGGCCAGCAATGGCAAGGCCAGGATCTCTGGCAGGCGATCCGTACCCTGACCAGCAACGAAGCGAGCAGCGGCCCGGCGCAGCAGGAACAAGGCGCCCTGCCGCCGCTGTATCCACGCTAGCCAAACCCCTTACGCATGCAGTTGTAGCCCAGATAAGCGCCAGGGCAATCCGGGGGAATGCCTCGCGCCGGATAGTGTTCCCGGATTGCGCCGAGGCTTATCCAGGCCACGAGGCCGGTCCGAAGCGTTGCCAGCACGGGATTGCCGCGTCCCTGACGCCTACAACCAAGCCCTAATACGCATACCAGCTCAATGTGGGGAAATGCCTCGCGTCGAACACTGCTCCCGGATTGCGCCAAAGCTTATCCAGGCTACGAGGTCGATCCGAAGCGTTGCCAACACAGGTCATAAAAAAACCGCGACCAAGGTCGCGGTTTTTTTGTACTCAGGCCCAGGGATCAGGCATGGGCTTCGGCTTTTTGACGCAGCTTCTCCGGGTTGATCATAAAGCGCGCCAGTGCGGGCAGCAGCCAGATCGCGCCGATCATGTTCCAGAGGAACATAAAGGTCAGCATCAGCCCCATATCGGCCTGGAACTTGATCGCCGAGAAGATCCAGGTAGCCACACCGATGGCCAAGCACACGCCGGTGAAAAGCACGGCTTTACCGGTCGACTTGAGCGTTTCGTAGTAGGCGTCCTGCAACGACATCCCTTGGCGCAGGTAGGTTTCCAGGCGGCTGTAAATATAGATGCCGTAGTCGACACCGATACCCACGCCCAGGGCGATCACCGGCAGGGTGGCCACCTTCACGCCAATGCCCATAAAGGCCATCAGAGCGTTACCCAGCACCGAGGTCAGCACCAGCGGCAGGATCACGCACAGGGTCGCCGCCACGGAGCGGAACGTCAGCAGACACATGATGCTCACCGCGGCGTAGACCGCTATCAGCATGGTGGTTTCAGACGCTGCGATCACCTCGTTGGTGGCCGCTTCGATACCAGCGTTACCCGCCGCCAGGACGAACTGCAGGCCTTCGGTGCTGTGCTCCTTGGCGAACTCCTCGGCGACCGCGACGGTGCGCTCCAGGGTTTCCGCTTTGTGATCGTTGAGGAACACCAACACCGGCGCCAACGAGCAGTCGCTGTTATACAGACCATCGGCACGGGCGATCGAGTTGTTCAACACGTCCTTGTTACGCGACAGGGTTTCCCATTTCAGGTTGCCCTCGTTCATCCCTTTGATCACCTGCTTGGACACAGTGACCATCGAGATGGTCGACTGCACACCTTCGGTGTTGCGCATCCGCCACATCAGCTCGTCCATGGCCGACAGCGTTTCGTAGGTCGAACAACCTTCGACGCCGGTCTTGACCATGATCACCAGTACGTCGGAGCTGGTGGAATAGTTGCGGATGACGAAGTCGTTATCCAGGTTGTAACGGGAATCCGGGTGCAGTTCCGGCGCGCCCTGGTCGAGGTCGCCGATCTTCAGATTCTGTCCGTACCAAAGGCCACCACCGAGCGCGACCAGAGCGATCACCACGGAAATCGGCGCCACCATCGGGTGGGCGAAGTTGGAAATCAGACGCCAGAACGGGTGTTCCTTGGCGGCCTCTTCGCGGCTGATCTTCACCGCCTTCTTGCTGATGCCGATGTAGGAAATGATCACCGGCAGCAGGATCAGGTTGGTCAGGATGATCACCGCCACACCCACGGATGCACCGATGGCCAGCTCGCGGATCACGCCGATATCAATGAGCAGCAGCGTGACGAAGCCGACGGCATCCGAGAGCAGTGCGACCAGGCCGGGGATAAACAGCTGACGGAACGCCATACGCGCCGCAGACAAGGCATCGGTCGCCTCTCCGGAGGCCATGGCGATACCGTTGATCTTCTGCACCCCGTGTGAAATACCAATGGCGAACACCAGGAACGGAACCAGCATCGAATACGGATCGAGACCGAAACCCAAGGTGTGTAGCAAGCCGAGCTGCCAGACCACCGCGATCAGCGTGGCGATCAGCACGGCAAGCGTGCTCTTGAAGCAGTGGGTGAACCACAGCAGCAAGACGAAGGTGATGCCGATGGCCACGGCGAAGAACAGCGCCACACCGATCAAGCCATCGATCAGATCGCCGACTTTCTTGGCGAAACCGATGATGTGCACTTTCACATTGGGATTTTGCGCTTCGTATTTCGCGCGGATTTTCTCTTCGAGCTCGTGGGAGAACTGCTGATAATCCAGCGGCACCAGCTTGCTCTGGTCGTTCGGGTCCGGGTAGGCCTCGAGCAACGGCACGTCGATGATGCTCGACTTGAAGTTGTTCGCCACCAGGCGCCCGACTTGCCCGGACTTGAGGATGTTGCTGCGCAGGTCCTCGAGGCTTTCGGTCGAACCGTCGTAGGTTTGCGGAATCACTTCACCGCCGGAGAAACCTTCCTCGGTCACTTCGGTCCAGCGAACACTCGGACTCCACAGCGACTTGAGCCCCGAACGATCGACGCCGGGAATGTAGAACACCTCGTCGTGAATCTGCCGCAGCGTCTCCATGTAGTCTTTGCTGAAGATGTCGCCTTCGACCGCTTCAACCGAGATCCGCACGGTGTTGCCCAGGTTGGCCAGATCATTACGGTGTTCCATCATGTTCTGGATATAGGGATGCCCCAGCGGAATCATCTTCTCGAAGCTGGTTTGCGGGCGCACCTGAGAGGCTTGATAGAACAGAAAAATGCTGATCAGCAGACACAGCAGAATGACCGCCGGGCGGTTATTGAAAATCAACCGCTCCAGGAAAGACGCAGGTTGTTGTTGATGCTTACTCATGCAAACTCTCCCGGCTTATTGTTGTTGGCCCAGCTCGGCGCCACTTGGCGAAGCGACATGCACGCCGCCCTGCCCCACCAGAATCAGGTTGCCATTATCCGATGCGGCCACTCCGGCCAGCGATAGCCGATCACTGCGGTTGGTCAGGCTGAAGGTGCGGCCGCTATCGGTGCTTTTCAGCACGGTACCGCCATGGCCGACCACCACGATCGAGCCGTCCGGCAACAAGTTGCCATCCGCCAGACCGAACTCCAACGGGCCGTTATTGGGGGTGTTCAGCTCGATCTGCGTCCAGGTGTCGCCAAAATCGCTGGAGCGGAACAGGTGGCCGCGCAAACCGTACGCCAGCAGAGTGCCGCTTTCATCGGTGCCCAGGGCGCCGAACAGCGAGCCCTCGTAAGGACCCTGGACGGTTTCCCAGGTTTGCCCCCAATCGGCCGAACGGAACATGCCGCCCAGCTCGCCGACGATGAACAGGCCGGAATCCTTGACCGCGACTATGGCATTGAGGTGGTAGCCGTCCTCGCTGTTCAGGCGATCGCCGATGTCTTCCCAGTTCTTGCCACCGTCGGTGGTCATCAGTAGCGCGCCATAGGCGCCCACGACGAAACCGGTGTTGCGGTCTTTGAACCAGACATCGAGAAAGGGGGCGCCTTCTTCGCGCTCGATATCCCTGAACTGGCTTGTCCAGGTCGCCCCACCGTCTTGCGTGGCGAGAATTTGCGCGTCATGGCCGACCGCCCAGCCGTGGCTGTCGTCGACGAAGAATACGGCGGTGAGCAATTGCTTGGTCGGCACCTTGGCTTGAACCCAGGTGGCGGCATTGTCGTCGGAATACAGGATATGACCGCGGTCGCCGACAGCGACCAAGCGGTTACCGACGCGGGCCACATCCAGCAACAGGCTGTGCTGCGCCAGGTCGGACATGATGGCATAGCTGGATGCCGAGTCGCCGTCGGTTTGCGCGGACACGGGCACCGCGACGAAACTCAGGGTAGACAATACAGCGCACAGCGAAAGCGCTTTAGCTAACGGCGATTTAACGCGGAATGCCGGTGCGCAGAGCAACCCTGCAGCGTGACCGGCCTGGGTGCGCCGCAAGACGGGCTCACTCATATACCTTCCCCCTTATTGTTATAGGTGGTACTGCCTGTTAGCAGACCGCCTATGCTATCGAGCTTTCGAAAGACCTGACAATCAGCGCGCGGTTATGTTTTGTTAAAGCCAACCGGCACCAGTGACAGACTTGACGCATTAAAAAAGCGAAAAAGGTCGCGCCAACTGTAGCGGCCTTTCAACCGGGCCGCTCATGATTAACGCACAGCTGCCGAGGCGAGCCGCCGGTTCGAAACAATCGTCAGCCGCCCACCGCTATCGGAAGGTGACAGCATTCGACTGTTCGTTGAGATGAAACCGGCGGGCAACCCCATGTTCGTCGAGCCGCAGGTGCGGAGTCGGCTTACCGCAGCCAAACCCCGGAAACCTCCGACATGCACATCTACGCTCGCACACTACGCGGTTAGGAGCGGTAGATGGTCGCTACCATAGCACTGCAACCATGGTGCCAATTCAAACGAGCGTATAAAAATCTGCAGACAAGCGAACCGGTAACCCACCGCCACTTTATGACCGCTCGTTCAATCCACGGATAAGTTGGCAACGATCGAAAGTTATCGGTTTTGCACCGAGTTTTTGCCGTATAGCCAAGGCCCGACCAGTCGCAGAGGCAAAGCCCGCCTCAGAAACACGACACCGAGTCAAGCCCGAGAAAACAATCTTAAGTATGCAAAGGCGTGCACGCCTCGCTGGAGTTTTCTTTAGGTAACAAAAAAGTGCTACCGACCAGAAGTCGGTAACACCTTTTTAAACAACCTTCAGCCTGTTGTCACACGAGCTGGCGGGCTCTAGATCAGGCTTTTGCTGACCACTTCATAGACATCGCTGGACAGCTCGCCGGACGCCAGAATGCGCTCAAGCTCGGCCTTCATCAGCGCCTGACGGGCGCTGTCGTATTTGCGCCAACGGGTGAGCGGGGCCAGCAGGCGCGAGGCGATTTGCGGGTTCAGCGCATTGAGCACGATCACCTGGTCGGCGAGGAAGCGGTAACCGCTGCCATCGGCCTGGTGGAAGCCCAGCAGATTCTGTCCGGCGAACGCGCCGATCAGCGCGCGGACCTTGTTCGGATTCTTCAAGGTGAAAGCCGGGTGCTGCATCAGTTGCTCGACGCGCTGCAGTGCGCCCGGCAAGGCACTGGCCGCCTGCACGCTGAACCACTGATCCATGACCAACGGATTGTCCTTGAAGTAATCGGCGAAGCTCGCCAGCGCCTTGGCCTTCTCCTCCTCGAACGGCGAGTTGACCAGTACCGCGAGGGCTGCGAGGCGCTCGGTCATGTTGTCGCACACCTCGAACTGCTCCAGGCAGGCAGCCAGTACCTGCGGCTTAGCGCTGAGCATCAGGTAGGACAAGGCGATGTTCTGCAGACTGCGGCGGGCGAAATGTTCGGCCTCGGCGACGTAAGCGCTGCTGCGGGAAAGCTGCCGATTGGCTTGATAGCGCTGCCAGAGCAGATCGAACAGTGACTCGGCCAGTTGCTGGCGAGCGAACTCGCGGGCGGCGTGAATCGCCTCGACATCCGCCACTTCGCTGATCTCGGTCAGGTAGCCTTCGCCCGGCAGCGAAAGCATCTCCGCCACCATCGCCTGATCCAGTTCGGGGTTTTCCAGCACGCTACGCAGCGCGGTCACCAAGCGCGGGTCCAGCACCAACGCCTCGCCACGCTGATGCTGGGCGATCAGTTCCTGCAGCACCTGCACCGCGAGCTGCTGGCCCGCCTCCCAACGATTGAAGCCGTCGCCATCGTGCTGCATGAGGAACATCAGTTGATCGCGGCTGTAAGGGAAGCTCAACTTGACCGGTGCGGAGAAGCCACGCAACAGCGACGGCAACGGCTGCTCCTCGACATCGACGAAGGTCAGCACCTGTTCGGTTTCGGTAATCGAAAACACCCGCGACTGCCCAGCCGCGACGCTTTCGCCCTGCAGACGCAACGGCAAGGCTTGCCCCCGCGTTCCGAGCAGGCCCAGGGCCACTGGAATCACGAAAGGCAGTTTTTCGTTCTGCCCCGGGGTGGCCGGGCAACTCTGGATGAACGTCAGGCGATAGGTCTTGTGCGCGGCATCGTAGTGTTCGCTGACCGCCAGGCGCGGCGTGCCGGACTGGCTATACCAGCGTTTGAACTGGCTCAGGTCGATGGCGTTGGCATCTTCCATGGCCTTGATGAAATCGTCGCAGGTCACCGCCTGCCCATCATGCCGCTGGAAGTACAGATCGCTGCCCTTACGGAAGCCGTCGACACCGACCAGCGTATGGATCATGCGCACCACTTCCGCGCCCTTCTCGTAAACGGTCAGGGTGTAGAAGTTGGAGATTTCGATAAAAGCGTCCGGACGCACCGGATGGGCCATGGGCCCGGCGTCTTCGGCGAACTGGTGGGTGCGCAGATAGGCCACGTCTTCGATACGTTTGACCGTGCGCGAGTGCATGTCGGCGCTGAACTCGGAATCGCGGAATACCGTGAAGCCTTCCTTGAGAGACAGCTGGAACCAGTCGCGGCAGGTCACCCGGTTACCCGACCAGTTGTGGAAATATTCGTGGGCGACCACCGCTTCGACGCGCTGGTGGGCGGCGTCGGTGGCGGTCTCGGCCTTGGCCAGCACGCAGCTGGAATTGAAGATATTCAGGCCCTTGTTTTCCATGGCGCCCATATTGAAGTCGTTGACCGCGACTATCATGAAGATGTCCAGGTCGTACTCGCGGCCATACACCTGCTCGTCCCAACGCATGGACTTCTTCAGGCTGTCCATGGCGTGCTGGCACTTGTCGATGTTTTCCGGCTCGACATAAATGCGCAGCGCCACCTCGCGCTCGCTCATGGTGGTGAAGCTGTCCTCCACGCACCAGAGGTCGCCGGCGACCAAGGCGAACAGGTAAGCCGGCTTCATGAACGGGTCTACCCAGGTCGCCCAGTGACGAACCTTCTCTCCAGGGGCGGGCTCCTCGCTGCCGCTGGCGATCGGGTTGCCATTGGAGAGCAATACCGGATAGCTGTGCTGCTCGGCGCTCAGGGTGGTGGTGAACTTGCTCATCACGTCCGGGCGGTCGAGGTAGTAGGTGATCTTGCGGAAGCCTTCGGCCTCGCACTGGGTGCAGAACATGCCACTGGATTTGTACAGGCCTTCCAGTGCGGTGTTGCGCTCCGGGTGAATGCGCACGCTGCTGTCGATCACGAAGCTGGCGCTGTCGGGTTGCAGCGTCAGGTGGCTGTCGCTCAGTTGGTAGTCGCCGGGCACCAGCTCACGATCGTTCAGTGCCAACGCCAGCAGCTCGAGCTGCTGGCCGTCCAGTCGCAATGGCGGCAGACCCGTGCCGGCCGCCGGGTTGCGGCGCATCACCAGCTGTGCATGCACCAGGGTATGGTCTTCGAACAACTCGAACGTCAGGTGCGTCTCATCGATCAGATAATCCGGCGCCTGATAGTCCTTGAGATAGATCATTTTCGGTTGTTCGGTGCGCATGGGTGGCCTCTTCGAGGCAGCTTCAAGCGCCAGGCTTCAAGCTGCAAGTAATTGGGCGTCGGCTACTCGCACCGACGCCGGTAGATCATCGACGTTCAAACTATCGGCTTCAAGCTCGCAACCTATGGCTTACCGCTTATGCCATAGAGCTTGCCGCCACCTGATAGGAAGTGTACTTGCGAATATTGATCACGCCTGTGTCGAACATCAGGTACTGGCCCTTGATGCCGAGCAAGGTGCCTTCGGCAATCGGATTCTTGTCCAGGTTGAAGCTGTTGATTTTGGCCGGATAGGCCTCGATCGGATAGGCGATATCGACCACGCTCTGATCGGGCAATGGCTGCACCGCCTGGATCCCGAAACGCTGCTGCAGGTCGGTCAGACCGGTGTCGCAGGCGGCCATGATCTGCTCGCGGATGGCCAGCAAATCCACCGGTTGCGCATGGCCCTTGAGCAAGGCGCGCCAATTGGTTTTGTCGGCGACCTGGCTGCGCAGCAGGTCTTCGACGAAGCCCGATTGCTGGCGGGTGGCCACGCGAAAAATCGGCAGAGCCTGGGTTGCGCCCTGATCGATCCAACGCGTGGGAATCTGGCTGGCGCGGGTGATGCCGACTTTAACCCCCGAGGAGTTGGCCAGGTAGACTATATGGTCGGTCATGCAGAACTGCTCGCCCCAGCTGGGTTCCCGACAGGTGCCGGCGTCGTAGTGACAGCGTTCGGGGCTCATGATGCAGACATCGCACTGGGCCAGTTTCTGCATGCAGGGGTAGCAATAACCCTGGCTGAAGCTGCTCTTGGTCTTGCGCCCGCAGTGGCTGCAATGAATCGCGCCGAGGTATTCCAGGCGCAAGGTCTTGCCGATCAGCGGGTTGACCGCGACCTGCTCCTCGCCCAGGCGAAAACTGTATTGCACCGGCGCATCCAACTGCACCGCCATCTTGCTCAGGGCACCGCGGGCCAGCTCGATCATCAGTGCAGGGTATCCGTGGACTTGAACAATACATTGGCCACCGGCTCGGATTTGGAGCCGCACTCCTGCGGACCCATATAACCGATGCGCTCTTCCTCCGGCAGGTTTTTCGCCTCCCAGGCGATCAGCGCCTGCAGCGTCAGCTCCTTCTGCTCCTGGGTCAGCTTGCGGCCATCGGGCCATTTGCCGATTTCCACCGCCAGTTTGAGGCTCTGGTAAATGGCCGGGGTGATGTTTTCGATAGCATCGGCAAAGGACGACATAGTGGCTCCGATTGAATAGCGGCAAATGAATAGCAGCGAAGGCGATGCGCCAGTTTACCGATGCCGGCGCGCGAGTGCACCGCCCACCAGCCCGGTCAGACAACCGACGAGCAAGCCGCCGACATGCGCGGCGTTGGCGATCGCGGCGAATTGCAGCAGCTCGAAGATCCCGGTCATACAGATCAGCAGCCACGCCAGCATCATCACCAATACGCCCGGCGGCAGGCGGTATACGGGATTGGGAGCCAGGCGCTGATAAAGCCAGCAATGCCCGAGCAGGCCATAGAGCACGCCGGATAACCCGCCGAACAGCGACGGCCCGGCATACAGATATTGGGCGACGTTCGCCGCCAGCCCGAATAGCAGCGTCAGGCTCAATAACGTCAACCGCCCCTGGAGGGTTTCGATACGCCGTCCCAGTTCCCAATACCAGAGACTGTTCATCGCCAGGTGCAACCAGCCGAAGTGCAGCAGCATCGGGCTCAGCAGGCGCCACCATTGGCCGCTGGCCAAGGTATGGCTGAAGTCGGCGAAATACGCGTGTCTGCCTTGGATCTGAAAATCGACGAAGCTCAGCCATCTGATCGCGACGAAATTGTCGCCGACCAGCGTCAGCGCCGCGACCAGAAAGGTCAGGCCCAGGATCGCAGTGGTCATCGCGTGCTTGCGTAGTTGCAGGGCCAGGCTCGGAGTAGGCGTTGCAGGTTCGCCAAGCGGTTGCCCGGCGAATGCCTCGTCGCCCCGGGGAAAACGCTCATACAGCTCGCGCACCTGCTCGGCTATGGCCTCGCCCGGCACCCACAGGACCTGCTCGCCGGACTCCTCCGAGACCCGATGCGGCACCTGAACCCGCTGCAGTAGCGCGATGAAGCCGCGCAGATCGACCTGCGCGGGCAAACGCAGCGCCGCCACCGGACTCATCTCGGCGCCTCCAGCCGATCGACATCGACCCAGACGAATTTTTTCGGGTCCAGCCGGGTTTCCTGGTCCAGCCGGTAGGCCACCAATTTGCCGTTGAGCACCGCGCTGTAGTCCAGGCACGCCAGGTTGGGACGGATCGGCGCCGGCTTGCCGCTACGCCAGTAATGGCCGACGAACAACAACGGTTGGGCGGCGCCGTAACTGAGCAGCTGGCTTTTTTGCAATTCGCTCAGCGGCGTTTGCGCGGCGAGCTCCGGCAAGGCATCGGGCTGGAAGACGATATCGCCGTAGGTTTGCGGGTCTTCCTCCCAGAATTTGGTGCGGAAATGCGCACGGGTGAAGCCATCGTCGCTGGTCAGGGTCATGCCGTGCGGTAAACGCATGTCGGTGCCGCGCAACAGACGGTCGAGCACGGTATTGGCGAAACTGCCGGGCACCGCCGAAGCCTGCAGGAAATGCTGGTCGATGCAGCCATCGGGAAATTGCGCGCGCAGCGACTCAACCAGCTCGGCATCCCAGCAAGCATGCACCACGCGGAAATAGCCAGCGTCGATAAACAGCGGCAGCTCGTAGAACCAGTCGAGAAAGCTGCGCCACTCCTCTGGGTAGTCGGCGAACTGCTCGAGGGTTTCCTTGTTCAGGCGGGCATGCCTGACGCTGTGTTCGCGCACGAACTGACGCCCGCTGCCGGGCGGCGCCGGGGTGCTCCAGCCAAGTGCATTGAACTCATGGTTGCCCATGATGCACAGGGCCTGATCAGCGTCGACCATAGCCCGCACCAGATGCAGGGCATCGCGGATGCGCGGGCCGCGATCGACCAGATCGCCGAGAAAAATCGCCATGCGCTGCGGATGGCGCCAAACGCCGCCTTGGATGTGGTAGCCAAGCGTCGTCAGCAACCGTTCCAGAGCGCCGGTACAGCCGTGGACATCGCCGATCAGGTCGTAGCCGCGTGCCGGGTCCAGGTGCATTCAGTCCCCTCCGCCACCGAGCCGGCTGCCCCATCCCAGTTTGGTGCGACAGACCTCGTAGTAGTTGTGGTCCAAGGGGTGGATCAGACACAGCTTCTGCGGCTTCTTGCTGACAGTGATGGTATCGCCGGGCGCGCAGGTGAAGTGGTTCTGACCGTCGCAGGAAACCTGCGGATAGATTTGCATATCCTGGGACACCACTATCTTCAGCTCGCTATTGCCATCCACCACTATCGGTCGGCTGGACAAGGTGTGCGGGTACATCGGCACTATCACCATGGCATCGAGTTTGGGGTGCATGATCGGCCCACCGGCCGACAGCGCGTAGGCGGTCGAACCGGTTGGGGTGGCGACGATCAGGCCGTCGGCCTTCTGGCTGCAGACGAATTGACCGTCGATATAGAGTTCGAACTCGATCATCCGCGTCGACTTGCCGGGGTGCAGCACCACGTCGTTGAGTGCATCGCCTTGACCGATGGCCTCGCCATGACGGCGCACTTCGGCCTCGAGCAAAAAGCGGTTCTCGGTCAGGTAATTGCCTTCGAGCACCTCGGCGACTTTGAGTTCCAGCTCATCGGGGCGAATGTCGGTGAGAAAGCCCAGGCTACCGCGGTTGACCCCCAACACCGGCACCTTGTGGCGCGCCAGGGCGCGGGCGGCTCCGAGCATGCTGCCGTCGCCGCCGACGACGATCACCAGGTCGCACACCTCGCCGAGAATTTTCCGCGAAGACGTTTGCAGACCATGGCCCGGCAGCACTTCGGCGATGGTTTCTTCGAGAATCACGTGCAGGTGACGGTTGATCAGGAATTTCTTCAAGCGGCGAATGGTATCGAGCACCTGAGTGCTGCCCAATCGGCCAATGATTCCGATATTACGAAACTGCTCCATGGTGCTCCCGCAAACTCTGGGTCGGTAGGCCTGGATTATGGGCGAAAGCCTGCGGCAGCGGCAAACTTGACGCTTTCGCCGGTTTTAGCAGCGCCTGCTAAAAGGTTTGGCGCTATGCTCGCAACATGATGCCCATCAGCTCGCTCGCCGATCTGCCCGACCAACTGCACCATGCCGCAGTGCGCGACCTGGCCTGGGTGCTCGTCTCGCCGCCGCTGCTCAGCAGCACCCCACAGCCGCAGCGCCACCCACTCAGTGCCAGCGCCTGGATGCGTACCCCGCAACTGCTGGCGGACTGGCTGCTGGCGCTCGATCGCGATGCCAGCGGCTTGGAACACTGGCTCGCGCAAAGCCCGGTACGTCGTCTCGGCCTGTATTACGAACGCCTCTGGCAATACGCCTTACATGCCGCGCCCGGGGTCGAGGTGCTGGCCGCCAACCTGCCGATTCGCGAGGGCGGGCATACGCTCGGCGAACTCGATCTGCTGCTGCGCGACGAGCAAGGCGTGCATCACCTGGAATTGGCGGTGAAACTCTACCTCGGCCCGGAAAACGCCAACGGCGAATCGCCAGCGCACTGGCTCGGCCCCGGCAGTCACGATCGCCTGGATATCAAGCTCGATCACCTCAGTCACCATCAACTGCCCCTTTCTGCACACGCGCAAGCACGTACGACGCTGGCGCAGCGGGATATTCAGGACGCCCAGGCGGCACTTTGGCTCGGCGGTTACCTGTTCTACCCCTGGGGCAACCATTGCGTCGCGCCCCAAGGCGCCAACCCCGACCACCTGCGCGGACGCTGGTTACACCGACGCGACTGGGTCAGCTTCGCCGCACAAAGCGCGGCTGGCCGTTGGCAACCGCTACCGCGTCAGGCGTGGCTGCCGCGAGCGCACATCGCATCATCCACCGTATGGCCGAGCGAACACTTCGAGCACTGGCTGAGCACCCTGCCCCCCCAGGCCAACGCCCAGTTGCTGGTTAGGTTGGAGGAGGACTCGGCGGGGGATTGGCGGGAGGCGGAGCGGGTATTTCTGGTCAGCGACCAATGGCCGGAGCAAGGAGCCGGCGCGTAGCAGTCGCTGCCGAGATTGCCTCCGCCCTAGCTCGGGACGCGCAGTAGCAGTAGCCCGCCCGGATGCAATCCACGAGAACCATCACATGACTCGCCCCGGATTGCATCCGGGCTACAAGAGCGACGCCGGCGTCACCATACAATGACCCGCTATCAGCGGCTGCGCTCGATACGCCCACCGGAGCGCACCAGATAGCCAGCGCCGCTTTCACAGAGCAGCCCGTCGCGCTGCACCGCCGGCAACGCATCGAGGCCGTTACGCAGGGAGTAGGCGTCGAAACCCAATTGCGACAGCAGGAATACCGCACTGGCACTGCGCTTACCGCTGTCGCAATAGCACAGGTAAGTACGCTCCTTATCCAGCAGCCGCGCCTTCAGGCGCAGCAACTGCAACGGCATATTCAGGGATTGCAGGGCATGGGCGCGCTCGTATTCCTCCTGCAAGCGAACATCCAGCCACTGCGCGCCGGCGTTGAGCAAGCGCGCGGCTTCGCCGAGGGAGACCTCATTGACCACCGGCGCCTTGAGCAGGGAAAAGAAATCCTGACGATCCAGGCGCAACACCGCGCCATCGTCGAGCAAGGTGACGGTGGCATTGCGCGGGCGGTCGGCGAGCAGGGCTTCTTCTCCGAAGCAGGCGCCTACTTCCAACTCGGCCAGCACCTGATGATCGCTACCCGCGCCGCGGAACACTTCGGCGCGACCGCTCTTGAGGAAATAGCAGCAGTCGCCGACATCCCCCTCATGCAGCACCGTACTGCCGGCTGGTAACTCGATGCGCTGCAGGCGCGCGAGCATGGCACGCACATTGGAAGGCGGCACTTTGGCGAATAGCGGGTTTTCCAACAAACGCTCCAGCCACTCCACTTCCTCGTGGTTTTGGCCGAGTTCCAGCAACAGATCCTGATAGGCCAAACGCCAGGTCAGCAAGCGGTTCAGGGTCGCCGTGTCGATCGCCAGGACGCTGGCATCGCTCAGTGCACGGGCTTCATGCAGACGCGGCAAGCTCGGCGACAACGGATGGCAGCTGGCTTCGCTGCCGGCGCGCACGCGCTGCTGCTGTCCATCGGCCCCTTGCAGCAGCAGTTCGCCGGCCAACAGGTAATACGTCAGGCGCGCCTGATCGCCCTGGCGGAACAACAGCTGCCCGGCCAACAGGGGATGCGGCCTCAACTGGCTGCGCAATTCGCGCCACTGCTGCTCCGACAATACGTTCAGCGGAGTCAGGCTACGCAACTGCTCGGGGTTCAAGGGTTCGTTCATTAAATATCCAGGCTCCGCTGGTCATGATTCAGTGTAGCCGGCCCTTGGCTCAGCTCGCGGACTTGTCGATGCCATGCCTGAACATGGCCGCATCGCGCCCTTGCAGACCGCCGGTATGCAGGAAAACCAAACGGCAACCGCTGGCAAAGTAACCGGCCTCCACCTGATGGCGCAATGCTATTAGTGCTTTTGCGGTATAGATCGGTTCCAAGGGCAGTTGCGCGGCCGCTTCGCTCTGGGCGAGAAACTCCAGCAGTTCTGCGTCCGTCGCGGCAAAACCGCCACGGCAGGCGTCGAACAGACGATAGCCATGCTCGCCGAGGCCGGCTTCGGCCAGAATCGCCCGCACTTGCTCGGCCACGCCATGGTCGGCGGGCACCGCCATGGCGCCATGGACGGGGTGGGCGCCGGCTTCGCCGATCACCAAACCGGCCAGCGTGGTCCCCGTCCCGGCTGCCAGCCAGATCCCCTGGTAATCCGGCCAGCCCAAGTCGGGCAGCTGTGCGCGGATCTGCTCCACCAATGGCGCGCAACCCAGTGCTCCGGGCAGGCCACCTCCGCCTTCGGGTACCGGATGCAATGTGGGATAGCGCTCGCGCCATGGCTGCCAAAAGTCCGGCAAATGCCGTGCGCGATAACCGCCGTAGCCCAACCAATGCAGTTGCATGCCGAAACGCTGCAGATCGCGCACCGTGGGCGTGTCCTGCGGTGTACCGCGCAGCAAACCGACCGTGGGGAACTCGAAACGCTGGCCAGCGGCGGCCAGCGCGTGCAAATGGTTGGAATGGGCACCGCCCAGGCTGATCAGTCCCTCCGCTCCGGCCACAGCCGCGGCCCGCAGGTGCGGCGCGAGTTTGAACCACTTATTGCCGCTGATCAGCGGATCGATGAGGTCGAGGCGCAACACCGCCAGTTCGATTCCCGCACGCCCGGCCCATTCCAGATGCAATGGCTCGAGTGGCGCCCTGGGCACCCATTCGATGGCTGACAGCGGCAAGGCTTAGCTGACTGTACGTAGGCGGCTGCTGGCTTTATGCCGCGCACAACAATTGGACTCGCCGAGAGTGAAGCGACTGGGGGTGTCGATGCGGTCGATCGGGATCGCGCAACGCTCGCCGTTGGGCAATTTGGCTTCGCAAGACGGCTGCTGGTAGTGCTGCAGCCACTGACTGTATTGCGCCTCGGAGACGAAGCATTTGGCGGCCACATAGGCCATGGGGTTGTCCTGATAGCGGGCGATGTCCTGCAGGGCGATGGTCAGGTGCCCGGCGCCCGGGTGATAGACCACGAACACCACGCCCAGCTTGGCCAGCCGATCGAGAATCTGCTCGCCGCTCTGCCCCGCCAACTCGTTATGCTCGCGCTTGAGCCGCTCGATCTCGCGCTGCAACTGAGCGTCCTGCTCCTTGCTGTAGGCCAGCTCGACATCGCGAATGGCGATTTGCTCTTTGTACTCGACGACCGCCGCGGCGATTTTCGCGCGCATCTCGGCCTCGAGTTGCGTGCGCAACATATCGTCCTTACTGCGGCCATGCTGCTCCAATGCCCGCAGTTGCTCGGTCATTTCCTCGCGTGAGGTTTGAAAGCTGGCGGCCTGGGCGGCGAGCTGTTCCTTGAGGCTGGCATTCAATGCCTCCTGCTGCTGCAAGGCTTGATGCAAACCATGGATCTGCGCCTGCAGATTCTTGCTTTGCGCCTCGTTGAGCTGCTTGAGTTTGGCCAGTTCTTCCTCGTGCGCCTGGGTCAGGCTGGTGATGCGCAGACGTTGTTGCTTGATCAGTTGCGCCGCTTTCTGCCGCTGCTCGCGATCCTGCTTTTCGGTGACGATGTCGGCCACTTCCTGGGCTGCATCGGGCGCGTACCATTTGTCCTCGGAGGCCATTTGCAAGCGCTCGGGCGCCAGCGCCTGAGCGCTGTCGTCCTCGACCAGCAACCCCAGCACGTTGCGTTTAGCCGCATCGCGCAGCAATACCAGGTCGTTCTTGCCGGGTGCCAGGTTCGGATCCCACAGGTGCATCTGGTGCCACGACACCGGACATTGACTGCGGCATGCCAGGCGAATCGGCCCGGCGCCGAGATCGGGGCCACGCCCCGCGCGCTCGGCCAAGTGCTGCAGGGGAATGTTCCAGCCTGAGTCCGGGGCGCCTTTTTCGTCGAAATCCAGATAGAAGAACACCACCGACTTGATCAACAGCCGCGGGTTGATCAACACATAAGCCACGCGCATCTGCTGGTCGGAGAACTCGGGCATATTGACGATGCCGTCGAGCAGCGCCTCGAACTCGGGAAAGAGCATTTCCTTGCAGATGCCGCCCCGCTCACTAAAGAACATCACGGCCTCGACCATCTGCGCTTTGTTCTGCATGCTCATCGGCTTCTCTCTAGACCGGAAAGCGGCCGCAACCGCTTGGCGAGTAGCCCGCGAGGAATCCGCGGGCACCCTGTATTTCAGGCTGATGCCTATCTTTAGGCAAGTCTAGGGGAAAAACCAAAGCCAGCAATGTGACTGGGTTGGCAGTCACTCCGCCACCGAGCCGGGCAACTCCGTGGCAGCGCGAAAAGTGTGACGCAATAGCGCATTGCGTCACAGGGGTAGTGGGGGATTTTTCACAGCTTTCATTTCTTCGCGGCGTTAAGTAACGGCGCCAAACGCCTGCCCATCTCGTCGCCGAGGACTTGCAGACCGCTCATCGGCCGGATCATCACCTCGAACTCGACGATTTTGCCGTCCTCGTCGAAGCGAATCAGGTCGATGCCCTTGAGTTCTCGGTCACCGATCCTGGCACTGAACTCCAATACCGCACTGAGGCCATCGGCAGTCGCCAGCTCGCGGTGATAGGTGAAATCCTCGAATACCTTGACCACGGTATTGAGAATCATCGACACCACCGGGGCGCCAGCGTATGGAGTGAAGGCCATCGGCGAGCGGAACACCGCCTGCGGATGCAGCAACTCGGGCAGCCCGCGCAGGTCGTGGCCGGCGATCAGTTCGTGCCACTGCGCGAGCGTAGCGGCGGCCTTGGGTTGCAAGGATAGCGAAGACATAGTGGGCACCTTTTGTTGTTATGCGACCTGTCCGTTACCGCCGATCAAAGCGCTGCGGCAAGGCGCGAGCCCTGATCGATCGCGCGCTTGGCATCCAGCTCCGCGGCCACGTCGGCGCCACCGATCAAATGCACCGTCTGCCCCGCAGCGAGCAACTCGTCCTGCAACTCGCGCAACGGGTCCTGGCCGGCGCAGACGATGACGGTATCGACCGGCAGAAGCTGCGGCTCGCCTTCCCCGATACGGATATGCAAGCCCTGGTCGTCGACCTTCAGATACTCGACGCTATTGAGCATCTGCACGTTCTTGTTCTTCAGCCCGGTGCGGTGAATCCAGCCGGTGGTTTTGCCGAGGCCGTCACCGACCTTGGATTTCTTGCGCTGCAGCAGGAATACCTGACGGGCCGCCGCATGCGGCTGCGCCTTGATCCCGGCGACGCCGCCACGGGCTTGCAGGTCGGTATCGATACCCCACTCGCGCCAGAAAGCCTGACGATCGAGACTGGTGGCCTCGCCCTGATGGGTGATGAATTCGGAGACGTCGAAACCGATACCACCGGCGCCAATCACCGCGACCTGCTGGCCGACCGGCTTGCGCTGCAGGATCGCGTCCAGGTAGCTGATCACTTTGGGGTTGTCGATACCGGGAATCGCCGGCGTGCGCGGGGCGATACCGGTCGCCAGGATGATCTCGTCGAAACCGCCCTCAGCCAGCTCAGCAGCGGAGATGCGGGTATTCAAACGCAGATCGACACCGGTGGTTTCCAGCTTGCGCTTGAAGTAGCGCAGGGTTTCGAAGAACTCCTCCTTACCCGGCACGCGCTTGGCCACGTTGAATTGACCGCCGACTTCACCAGCCGCATCGAACAGCGTCACGCTGTGGCCACGCTCGGCAGCCACGGTAGCGGCAGCCAACCCGGCCGGGCCGGCGCCGACCACGGCTACCTTCTTCACTTGGGTGGTGGCGATGTAGTTCAGCTCGGTCTCGTGGCAGGCACGCGGGTTGACCAGGCAACTGGTCAACTTGCCGCCGAAGGTATGATCCAGGCAGGCCTGGTTGCAGCCGATGCAAGTATTGATCTCGTCCGCGCGGCCTGCGGCAGCCTTGTTGACGAATTCCGGGTCGGCGAGGAATGGTCGGGCCATCGAGACCATGTCGGCATCGCCTTCGGCCAACACTTGCTCGGCGACTTCCGGAGTGTTGATACGGTTGGTGGTGATCAGCGGAATGCTCACCTCGCCACGCAGCTTGGCGGTGACTTTGGTGAAGGCCGCGCGCGGCACCTTGGTGGCGATGGTCGGAATGCGCGCCTCGTGCCAGCCGATGCCGGTGTTGATCAGGGTCGCGCCGGCCTGCTCGATGGCCTTGGCCAGCAGCACGATCTCGTCCCAGGTGCTGCCGCCTTCGACCAGGTCGAGCATCGACAGGCGATAGATGATGATGAAATTCGGACCCACGGCCTCACGCACACGGCGGACGATTTCCACCGGCAGGCGCATGCGGTTTTCGTAACTGCCGCCCCAGCGGTCGGTGCGGTGGTTGGTGTGGGCGACCAGGAACTGGTTGATGAAGTAACCTTCCGAACCCATGATCTCGACGCCGTCGTACTCGGCCTGCTGGGCCAGCACGGAACAGTTGATAAAGTCCTGGATCTGCTTCTCGATGCCTTCCTCGTCCAGCTCCTTGGGCTTGAACGGGTTGATCGGCGCCTGGATCGCGCTCGGCGCGACGGACTTGGGGCTATAGGCATAACGGCCGGCGTGGAGGATCTGCATGCAGATCTTGCCGTCCGCCTCGTGCACGGCCTGGGTGACGATCTTGTGCTTTTCCGCCTCTTCCACGGTGGTCAGCTTAGCCGCCCCGGAATACACGCCGCCTTCCTCGTTCGGGCCGATACCGCCGGTGACCATCAGGCCGACGCCGCCACGGGCACGTTCGGCGAAGTAAGCCGCCATGCGTTCGAAGCCGTTGGCTTTCTCTTCCAGACCGGTGTGCATGGAACCCATCAGCGTGCGGTTCTTCAAGGTGGTGAAACCGAGGTCCAGCGGGGCCAACAGGTGTGGGTATTGGGTGGCAGTCATGGGGCTCTCCACATCGAACAGGGGGACTTCACGGGAATGCCGAGGCCTCGATAGAGCCCCGGTCGCTATGCCCTAGACGATAGAGAGCGGAACAACACCCCTCAATGACCCAAAATGACAACTTATTGATCTTAATTAACAGCGTGACTTGGCAAGACGCCTGCGCCGCCCTACCCTGAGCGGTATCCCTTGCGTACGTACAGACCATGAAAACCACACGGGTTCGCCTGGGCGACCTTTCCCTGGGCTTTCTGCATAGCCTCGCCGATGCCATGCGCCAACTGGGGCAGGACCCACAGCCATTGCTCGAACGCTATGGCTTCGACGCAGCGCGCCTGGGCCAAGCCAAGGCGCGGCTGTCGATACCGCGATATATGCGCATGGGCCACGCGGCGATCCAGCAAACCGGCGAAGCGGGTATCGGTTTGGTCATGGGCCAGGTGAGCCGCATGGGCCAGATCGGCCTGGCGGGGGTAACGGCGGCGCAAGCGCCGACAGTGCGCGAAGCGGCGCGCACGCTGATCCGCTTCGAGCCGCTGTACGCATCCAATTATCGCGGCCAGCCCAGTCTGCATGAAGACGCGCGCGGCGCCTGGCTGCGGTTCTATTCGATCAGCCCTTACAACGATTACAACCGTTTCGTGATCGACTCGGTGCTATCCAGCTGGACCCATCAGCTCGGTAGCTTGAGCGGGCAGCGCCTGCTGGTGGAAAAGGTGCAGATCGAATTTCCGCCGCCCGCTTACAGCGAGCAATACACCGCACTATTCGATTGCCCGGTGGAGTTCGCCGCCGCCCATAACCAACTGCGCCTGAGCACGGCAACCCTCAATCTGCGCAACCCCGAGCATTGCCCCGGTACCTGGCAGCACCTGCTGGACATCTGCGAACACGAATTGGAGCAGCTGACCCGCACCCGCAGCCTGCGCGAACGCATCGCCCAATTGCTCGGGCCGCTGCTGCACGGTCGTGAGCCCGACCTGGCGGAAGTCGCCGCGCGCCTACAGTTGCCGACCTGGACCCTGCGACGCAAGCTCGCCGAGGAAGGCACGCAATTTCGCACCATCCTCAATGAAACCCGTCGCGACCTGGCAATGGCCTATATCCGCGACACCGAACTGGCCTTCGGCGAGATCGCCTACTTGCTCGGCTTCGCCTCGGCCGAAGCCTTTCAGCGCGCCTTCAAACGCTGGAATCAGCAAACGCCGGGGGAATTTCGTCGCGACCAGCGCAAAGCCGACTGAGGCCGCGGTGTGCCGCTACATTCACAACTCGGTAGCGTCTTCATCCCACTGTGCAATGTCCGGCTCAGCCGCATGGGATTCGAGCAGTTCTTCTTGATAATCATCCATCGCGGTTCCTCCCACTTGATTCTTTGGTGATCGCTCGATGTTTTTCGCTTTTCCCCTAAGCGCATAAACAAGGAACGTGCCAATAAAGCTAGAGGAGGCAGATGAACGCAAGATGACAGTTTGCCGCGCGCAATAAAAAATCGCCTGGAGCGATTTTTAACGTCGCGCAGCGACGGCCGGCAAGGTAGCCGCCGAGGACGACAGGCAATAAAAAACCCTCAGATATCGCTATCTGAGGGTTTCGTATATGGCGCAGCGGACGGGACTCGAACCCGCGACCCCCGGCGTGACAGGCCGGTA
>NZ_CAMPHV010000034.1 GCF_946886105.1 uncultured Pseudomonas sp.
GGTCGCCGCTGTTGTTATAGGCGGCCTGCACACTGACCGCGGTTTCCGGCGCGCTGGTGCCGAAGGCCACCACGGTCAGGCCGATGATCAGCGGTGGGATACCGAATTGCGCGGCCAATTTTGCGGCGCCGCGCACCAGAACTTCGGCACCGGCCACCAGTAGCACCAGGCCGGCGATCAGATAGACAAGGATCATCAGGGTCATTGCGAAAGGCTCCCAAAAAAATGCGGCTAGTTTAATCGTCGGCGTGCACTACGCCAGAAGATGAACCGGTTCTTTGTAAGCGACTGTGTTCACTCGGCCAGTTGCAGCACGCGCACCGGCGCCACGCCATCGCGGAGCATGTCCAGTTGCTTGGCGGCCTGGTGCGAAAGGTCGATGATCCGGCCTTTGGCATAAGGACCGCGATCGTTGATGCGCACCACCACGCTCTTGTCGTTACGCAAGTTGGTGACCTGAACCCGGCTGCCGAACGGCAGGCTGCGGTGCGCGGCGGTCAGGGCGTGCTGATCGAAGCGTTCGCCGCTGGCGGTCTTTCTGCCGTGATGACGGGCGCCATAGTAGGACGCCTGGCCCTCGGCGCGATAACCCTGCGGATCGACCCGGCCCTGGCTGGCGCAACCGGCGAGCAGGGTCGATAGGGCAGCCAGGACCAGGCCATGGCGGAGTGACCTGAATGTCCGTAGCCCGGATGCGATCCGGGGGGGCGCTTGTTCCCGGATTGCATCCGGGCTACGGGTAGGCATCGTGGATCCTCCTGATAGACGAACGCCGGGCAAGCCCGGCGTCGATTGGTGCCATACGAAGGCTCAGCCTTCGAGTTTTTTCTTCAGCAGTTCGTTCACCTGGCCGGGGTTGGCCTTGCCTTTCGAGGCTTTCATCGCCTGACCGACGAAGAAGCCGAACATCTTGCCGCGTTTGGCTTCGTCGCTGGCGCGGTACTGTTCGACCTGTTCGGCGTTGGCCGCCAGCACTTCGTCGAGCATGGCTTCGATGGCGCCGGAGTCGGTGACCTGCTTGAGGCCCTTCTTCTCGATCACTTCATCGGCGCTCGCACCTTCGCCGGCCGCCAGGGCCTCGAAGACCATCTTGGCGATCTTGCCGCTGATGGTGTTGTCCTTGATACGCAGGATCATCCCGCCCAACTGCTCGGCGGACACTGGCGACTGCTCGATTTCCAGGTTGTCCTTGTTGAGCAGGCTGGACAGTTCGCCCATCACCCAGTTGGCCGCCAGCTTGGCATCGCCGCACACAGCGTTGACCGCCTCGAAGTAGTCGGCCAGTTCGCGGCTGGCGGCCAGTACAGTGGCGTCGTAGGCGGACAGGCCGAACTGCGCCTCGAAACGCTCGCGTTTCTGTACCGGCAATTCCGGCAGGCTGGCGCGGATTTCGTCGAGGAAGCTCTGCTCGATCACCACCGGCAGCAGATCCGGGCAGGGGAAGTAACGGTAATCGTTGGCTTCTTCCTTGCTGCGCATGGAGCGGGTCTGGTCCTTGTTCGGATCGTACAGGCGGGTTTCCTGCACCACCTTGCCACCGTCCTCGATCAGCTCGATCTGCCGTTGCACTTCATGGTTGATCGCCTTCTCGATAAAACGGAAGGAGTTGACGTTCTTGATCTCGGCGCGGGTGCCAAACTCGGCCTGGCCCTTCTGCCGTACCGAGACGTTGCAGTCGCAGCGCAGCGAGCCTTCGGCCATGTTGCCGTCGCAGATGCCCAGATAGCGCACCAGGGCGTGGATGGCTTTGACGTAGGCGACCGCTTCCTTGGCCGAGCGGATATCCGGCTCGGAAACGATTTCCAGCAGCGGCGTGCCGGCGCGGTTGAGGTCGATGCCGCTCATGCCGTGGAAGTCTTCGTGCAGGCTTTTGCCGGCGTCTTCTTCCAAGTGCGCGCGGGTGATGCCGATGCGCTTCTGGGTGCCGTCTTCCAGGGTGATGTCGAGGAAGCCCTTGCCGACGATGGGGTGGTCCATCTGGCTGGTTTGGTAGCCCTTGGGCAGGTCCGGGTAGAAGTAGTTCTTACGCGCGAAGACGTTCTGCGGCGCGATATGCGCATCGATCGCCAGGCCGAACTTGCAGGCCATGCGTACAGTCTCGGCGTTGAGCACCGGAAGGGTACCGGGCATGCCGAGGTCGATCAGACTGGCCTGAGTGTTGGGTTCGGCGCCAAAGGCGATGGCGCTGGCGGAAAAGATCTTCGATTGGGTGCTGAGCTGTGCGTGGATTTCCAGCCCGATCACGGTTTCCCATTGCATGTGAGTCGTCCTCAAAATCCGGCTGGCGCGCGAGTGTGCCAATCAGTGATCTGTTGATATTGATGCGCCACGTTGAGCAGGCGACCTTCCTGGAAATACGGGGCGAGCAGTTGCACGCCCACCGGCAAACCGTCGACGAAGCCGGCCGGCATCGACAGGCCGGGAATCCCGGCGAGGTTGGCGGTGATGGTGTAGATGTCTTCCAGGTAGGCGGCGACCGGGTCGTGGTTTTTCTCGCCGAGCTTCCAGGCCAGGTTCGGCGTGGTTGGGCCGAGGATCAGGTCGACCTCGTTGAAGGCCGCGACGAAGTCGTTCTTGATCAGCCGGCGAACCTTCTGCGCCTTGAGGTAATAGGCATCGTAGTAGCCAGCGGACAGCGCGTAGGTGCCAACCATGATGCGGCGTTTGACCTCGGCGCCGAAACCTTCACCGCGCGAGCGCTTGTACAGGTCTTCGAGGTTGACCGGGTTTTCGCAGCGGTAGCCAAAGCGCACGCCGTCGAAGCGCGACAGGTTGGAGCTGGCCTCGGCCGGTGCGATCACGTAATAAGCCGGAATCGCATGCTGCATATTCGGCAGGCTGATCTCCTTGATGGTCGCGCCGAGCTTTTTCAGCTCCTCAACCGCCGCCATCACTGTATCGGCGATACGGCTGTCGAGGCCGCTGCCGAAGTATTCCTTGGGCAGGCCGATGCGCAGGCCGCTCAGCGGCTGGCTCAGGGCGGCCAGGTAGTCGTCCACCGGCTGGTCGACGCTGGTGGAGTCCTTGGGGTCGAAGCCGGCCATGGCTTGCAGCATCAGTGCGCAGTCTTCGGCGGTGCGCGCCAGGGGGCCGCCCTGATCGAGGCTGGAGGCGTAGGCGATCATGCCCCAGCGCGAAACGCGGCCATAGGTCGGCTTGATCCCGGTGAGGTTGGTCAGCGCCGCCGGCTGGCGGATCGAACCGCCGGTGTCGGTGCCGGTGGCGGCCGGCAGCAGGCCCGCGGCCACGGCCGCGGCGGAACCACCGCTCGAGCCGCCGGGCACGCGTTCCAGGTTCCAGGGGTTTTTCACCGGGCCGTAATGGCTGGATTCGTTGGCCGAGCCCATGGCGAATTCGTCCATGTTCAGCTTGCCCAGGGTCACGCTGCCGGCGGCGGCGAGTTTCTCGACCACGGTGGCGTCGTAGGGCGCCTTAAAGCCGGTGAGGATCTTCGAGCCGCAGCTGGTCAGCACATCTTTAGTGCAGAACAGATCCTTGTGGCCGATCGGCGCGCCGAGCAGGGCGCCGGTCTCGCCGGCCGCGCGGCGGGCGTCGGCGGCCGCGGCCTGGCTCAGGGCCAGTTCTTCGGTGACGCTGATAAAGCTGTTGAGCTGCGGGTCGAGTCGTTCGATGCGCGCCAGCAGTTCGCGGGTCAGCTCCACCGCGGAGAATTGTTTGGCGCTCAGGGCGCGGGCGATTTCCGCCAGGGTCAGTCGATGCATTACTCAATCACCTTGGGAACCAGATACAGGCCGCTTTCCACGGCCGGGGCGATGGCTTGGTAGGCGTCGCGATGATTTTCTTCGGTCACCACGTCGGCGCGCAGGCGCTGGGTCGCCTCCAGGGGGTGGGCCAGGGGTTCGATGCCGTCGGTGTCGACCGCCTGCATCTGATCGACCAGGCCGAGAATGCTGTTGAGTGCTTCGGTGGTGCGCGGAATATCGTCGTCGTTCACACCCAGTCGGGCCAGATGGGCGATTTTCTCCACGTCGGAGCGTTCAAGCGCCATTGGGGTTCTCCAAGTTAGAGGGCTGCCAGTGCAAAGAGGGCGGCTCGCCTGCATCGGGGAGCAGGGAACGTATGCCATGAGCCGGCGGTCGAAGGCCGCGATGATAGGCCCGGGAGTCTGTCGAGGCTAACGCTGTTCTGCTGCTACGAACGGCCAAGCGCGACAGGCTCCCAAATGCCCGCAAAAACCGGCAATCTACCATATTGGCGCCTTGCTCAAAATCCCTGCCGTTGTTAGAGTTTGCCGCACTTTTTATCTGCGCGTTACCCGCGTGTTGCCTTTACCTACGCGTTGTCTAGGGTCCCTTCCCCATGTTCAAAAAACTGCGTGGCATGTTTTCCAGCGATCTTTCGATTGACCTGGGCACCGCCAATACCCTGATTTATGTACGCGACCGCGGCATTGTGCTGAACGAGCCCTCCGTAGTGGCCATCCGCACCCACGGCAACCAGAAGAGCGTCGTCGCCGTCGGCACCGAAGCAAAACGCATGCTTGGCCGTACGCCCGGCAATATCGCGGCGATCCGCCCGATGAAAGATGGCGTCATCGCCGACTTCAGCGTCTGCGAAAAAATGCTCCAGTACTTCATCAACAAAGTTCACGAAAACAGCTTTCTGCAGCCTTCGCCACGCGTGCTGATCTGCGTGCCGTGCAAGTCCACCCAGGTCGAGCGCCGCGCCATCCGCGAGTCGGCCCTCGGCGCCGGCGCCCGTGAAGTGTTCCTGATCGAAGAGCCGATGGCTGCTGCCATCGGTGCCGGCTTGCCGGTCGAAGAAGCTCGCGGTTCGATGGTCGTCGACATCGGCGGCGGCACCACCGAGATCGCCCTGATCTCCCTTAACGGCGTGGTCTACGCCGAATCCGTACGGGTCGGCGGCGACCGTTTCGACGAAGCCATCATCACCTATGTGCGCCGCAACTACGGTTCGCTGATCGGCGAATCCACCGCCGAGCGGATCAAGCAGGAAATCGGCACCGCCTATGCCGGTGGCGAAGTGCGCGAAGTCGATGTACGCGGTCGTAACCTGGCCGAAGGCGTGCCGCGCAGCTTCACCCTCAACTCCAACGAAGTGCTCGAAGCGCTGCAGGAATCCCTGGCGACCATCGTCCAGGCGGTGAAAAGCGCCTTGGAGCAATCGCCGCCCGAGCTGGCGTCCGATATCGCCGAGCGCGGCCTGGTGCTGACTGGCGGCGGCGCGCTGTTGCGCGATCTGGACAAGCTGCTGGCCCAGGAAACCGGCCTGCCGGTGATCGTCGCCGAAGATCCGCTGACCTGCGTCGCCCGCGGCGGCGGCAAGGCGTTGGAAATGATGGATCGCCACACCATGGACTTGCTGTCCTCGGAATAAGCCGCACGCGACAAGCCAGAAGCTGCAAGTTCGGACGACCATTGCCCGCTTCAGCTTGTCGCTGATAGCTTGAAGCTTGCCGCTGCGAGGAACTCGCCATTAAACCGCTATTTGCCAAAGGTCCTTCGCTCGGTGTGCGTCTGCTGGTGCTCGCCGTGCTCTCGGCTGGGTTGATGGTGGTGGATGCGCGGTTTGCCGTGCTGCAACCGCTGCGGAGCCAGTTGGGTTTGGTCGTCGAACCCATCTATTGGCTCGGGCGGCTGCCGGTGACGCTGTGGGAGAGCGCGACCGAGGAGTTGAGTTCGCGCAGCGAGCTGACTGCCGAGAACGAGAAACTCAAAGCCGAACAACTGATGATGCAGCGCCGCTTGCAGAAGCTCGCTGCGCTGACCGAGCAGAACGTGCGCCTGCGCGAGTTGCTCAACTCCGCCGCGCTGGTCGACGACGAGGTGCTGGCCACCGAGCTGATCGGCATCGACCCAAACCCGTTCACCCACCGCATTCTGATCGACAAGGGCAGCAAGGACGGTGTGCTGCTCGGCCAGCCGGTGCTGGATGCGCGCGGCCTGATGGGCCAGGTGGTGGAAGTGATGCCCTATACCTCTCGGGTCTTGTTGCTGACCGACACTACCCACAGCATTCCGGTGCAGGTCAACCGCAATGGCCTGCGTGCCATCGCCAGCGGCACCGGCAATCCGGAACGCCTGGAATTGCGCCATGTGGCCGACACCGCGGATATCAAGGAAGGCGATCTGCTGGTCAGCTCGGGGTTGGGTCAACGCTTCCCGTCGGGCTACCCGGTGGCCACGGTCACCGAGGTGGTCCACGATTCCGGCCAGCCATTCGCCATCGTCCGCGCGATGCCGACCGCCAACCTCAACCGCACCCGCTATATGCTGCTGGTGTTCACCGACCCGCGCAGCCCGGAACAGCGCGCCACCGACTCGGCGCATGCCCAGGAAGAGGCCGACCGCCAAGCGCTGGAGCAAGCGCAGCAAGCAGTTGACGCCCCGCCGGCGAATCCGGCCGATAGCCAGGAGGGCGGGCAATGATCGCCGTACGTGCGCGTAACGTTTGGGTGATCTGGGTGAGCCTGGCCGTGGCGCTGTTGTTCAGTGTCGCGAGCATGCCGCGGTTCATGGAGATTGGCCGGCCGTTGTGGTTGGCGCTGTTCCTGACGTACTGGGTATTGGCCCTGCCACACCGGGTCGGCATGGCGACCGCCTGGTGTGTGGGCTTGCTCGCCGATGTGCTGAACGGCTCGTTGCTCGGGCAGAACGCGCTGATCCTGACCTTGATCACCTTTCTGGTGATGACCCTGCACCAACGCCTGCGCATGTTCCCCATGTGGCAGCAGAGCACCGTATTGCTGGTCGTGTTCGGCCTGGCCCAGTTGGTCCAGTTGTGGCTGAACGCGCTGACCGGTAGCCGTCCACCGACCTTGGCGTTTATCCTGCCGGCATTGGTCAGTGCGCTGTTGTGGCCATGGGTCTGCGTGATCCTGCGCGGCGTGCATCAGCGCATGAGCGTTAATTAATCGAGCGATAGCTCGGGCCGTTGAACCATTGCGCTCAACCGTCCGGCAAGGGCTGCCCTCGCCACCGTCCGAATTGGGAGAGGTCTGCATGGCCACGCTTTACCTGGCTTCCGGTTCACCGCGGCGCCGCGAACTCTTGACCCAGATTGCGGTGCCCTTCACGACGCTAACCGCCCCCATCGATGAAAATCTATTGCCAGACGAGGCGCCGCACGCCTATGTAGAGCGTCTGGCCCGCGAGAAAGCGCAGGCCGGCCTGGTCTTGCTGGACGACCGGGCGAACGCCGTGGTGCTCGGTGCCGATACCGCCGTGGTGCTCGATGGACGGATTCTCGGTAAACCCGCCGATCGCGACGAAGCTGTGGCCACGCTGAGCGCCTTGTCTGGCCGCGAGCATCAGGTGTTGACGGCGGTGGCATTGGCCTCGCCGGGTCAGGTGCGCACCCGGGTGGTCGCCAGCCAGGTGCGCTTTCGCCGCCTGACGCCCGCGGAGATCGAGGCCTACTGGGCCACGGGCGAACCGCGGGACAAAGCCGGTAGTTATGCTATTCAAGGACTGGCGGCGGTGTTCGTCAGTCAATTACAGGGCAGCTATTCGGCCGTGGTGGGACTGCCGCTGTGCGAAACCGCCGAACTGCTCGCAGAATTCGCTATTCCGTGCTGGCAATTGCCAGTCCACAGTTAAGAGGTTGTCGGCCGCGGGTGAATGGATGCTATCGCTGATCGCTTCAGCTACCCGGCTTGCAGCTTCATCTCCGAAGAGATGGACGCATGAGTGAAGAAATTCTGATCAATATCACGCCGATGGAATCGCGCGTGGCAGTGGTGGAAAACGGCGTTTTGCAGGAAGTGCATGTCGAGCGCACGCAGAAACGCGGCATCGCCGGCAACATCTATAAAGGCAAGGTGGTGCGGGTGCTGCCGGGGATGCAGGCGGCGTTCGTCGACATCGGCCTGGAGCGCGCGGCCTTTATTCATGCCTCGGAAATCTCCACTCGCGAAGGCAGCGCGGTGGAAAGCATCAGCGCCCTGGTGCACGAGGGTCAGGCCCTGGTGGTGCAGGTCACCAAGGACCCGATCGGCAGCAAAGGTGCGCGTCTGACCACGCAGCTGTCGATTCCCTCGCGTTACCTGGTGTACATGCCGCGCAGCAGCCATGTCGGCATTTCCCTGAAGATCGAAGACGAAGCCGAGCGCGAGCGCCTCAAGCAGGTGGTGGCCGATTGCGTCGCCGCCGAGGGTATCGAAGAGAGCGGCGGTTTTATCCTGCGCACCGCCGCCGATGGCGCCGGCGCCGACGAAATTCTCGTGGATATCCGCTACCTGCGGCGCTTGTGGGACCAGATCGCCGCGCAGATCAAGACCGCGCCGGCGCCATCGGTGATCTACGAGGACCTCAGCCTGGCCCTGCGCACCCTGCGCGATCTGGTCAGCGCGCGCACCGAGAAGATCCGCGTCGATTCGCGGGAGACTTATCAGAAAATCGCCCAATTCATCGCCGAGCTGATGCCGGAAATCGCCGACCGCCTGGAACACTATCCCGGCGAGCGGCCGATCTTCGATCTGCATGGTGTCGAGGATGAGATCCAGAAGGCCCTGGAGCGCAAGGTACCGCTCAAGTCCGGCGGTTACCTGGTGGTCGACCCGGCCGAGGCGATGACCACCATCGACGTCAACACCGGCGCCTTCGTCGGTCACCGCACGCTCGAAGAGACGATCTTCAAAACCAACCTGGAAGCGGCCACCGCCATCGGCCGGCAACTGCGCCTGCGCAATATCGGCGGCATCATCATCATCGATTTCATCGACATGGAAGACCAGGAGCATCAGCGCCAGGTATTGCGCACCCTGGAAAAACAACTCGAGCGCGACCACGCCAAGACCAACATCATCGGCATCACCGAGCTCGGCCTGGTGCAGATGACCCGCAAGCGCACCCGCGAGAGCCTCGAGCAGATACTGTGCGAGCCCTGCAGCTGCTGCCAGGGGCGCGGCAAGATGAAAACCGCGGAAACCACTTGCTACGAAATCTTCCGTGAAATCCTCCGCGAGGCCCGCGCCTATCAGGCCGAAGGCTATCGCGTACTGGCCAACCAGAAAGTGGTCGACCGTCTGCTCGACGAGGAGTCGGGTAACGTCGCCGATCTGGAAGCCTTTATCGGACGCACCATCAAGTTCCAGGTCGAGACCATGTACTCCCAGGAACAGTACGATGTGGTCCTGCTATGAGGCGCCCAGGTACGGGCAAAGGTTGAACTGAATGGAAGCTCTGGCGCGTTTTTTCGTCGCATCGCTGCGTTGGGCCCTGGGCCTGTGCGCCCTCGGTCTGGTGCTCTCGGCGTTGTACGTCAGCCTCGGTCGCGAGCTGGTGCCGTTGGTCGCCGAATACCGCCTGGAGGCCGAAGATAAAGTCAGCGCGGCGCTCGGGCAGCCGGTGTCCATCGGTGGCCTGGAAGGGCGCTGGAGCGCTTTCTCGCCATTGCTGATCGTCCACGATATACAGCTCGGCGAAGGCGCTGGCGCCGTGCACCTCGACCAGGTGCGCGTAGTGCCCGATGTGCTTGCCAGCCTGATGGCGCGCCAACTGCGGGTCGCCCGCTTGGAGCTGGAAGGTCTGCACCTGAGCCTATGGCAGAACGAGCAGGGCGTCTGGGCGCTCAAGGGCTTGCCCCAGCGCGACAACGCCGCGGCGCCGGATATCGCGCGGGTGCTGCAGCAATCCCAGGCGATCAAGCGGCTGTCGTTGCTCAACAGCCAGATCACCCTGCAGGCTCGCGAGCAGCCGGCGCTGACGCTTTCCTATGTCAACCTGACGCTGCGCAACGGCGCCTCGCGCCAGCGTCTCGACGGCCGTCTGCTGCTGCCGGATGGCCAGCCGCTGGCGCTGCAAGTGCGCACCCGTATGCAGCCCGAGCGTTGGCGCGAGGCACAGGCCGAGCTGTATCTGAGCCTGCCGCAAAGCGATTGGGCGCGCTGGTTGCCGGCTGAGCTGAGCCGCGAGTGGCGGCTCGAGCGCCTGCAAGGCGGCGGGGAGTTGTGGCTCGATTGGGCCGATGGCGCGATGCAGCGCGCGGTCAGCCGCTTGCATATGCCGAAACTGGCCGGGGCCTATGGCGAACGGGCCGCGACGCAACTGGAGGATGTCAGCCTCAGCGCCTATTTCAAAAGAACCAAACAAGGTTTCGAGCTGCTGCTCGACGACCTGGCGTTCAGCCAGGGCGAGGCGCGTTGGGGGCAGGCGCAACTGGGCCTCAGCCACTATCAGGAGACCGCCGAGCGCGAAGGACAATGGTCATTGGGCGCCGATCGCCTCGACCTGGCGCCGCTGCTGCCCTTGATCGACGCTTTGGCGCCGTTGCCGGAGCAGGCCGCGACCGTGCTGCGCAGCCTGCAACCTCATGGCGCTTTGAGCAATCTGCAACTGGACTATTGGCCGCAACGTGAAGGACCCACCCGCCTGCAGTTCGCCAGCAACCTCGAAAACATTGGTTTCTCCGCCTATCTGGCTTCGCCGGCGGTGGAAAGTGTCAACGGCAGCCTGAGCGGCGACCTGGCCCAGGGTGAGCTGCGTCTGGCCACGGAAAACTTCTCGTTGCACCTCGACACCCTGTTCCCCAAGCCCTGGCTGTACCGCCAGGCCAAGGCGCGGCTGACCTGGGCGCTCGACGACCAGGCATTCACCCTGCGCAGCCCCTATTTGCAGGTGGTCGGCGAGGAGGGCGCGATCGCCGGTGACTTCCTCATCCGTTTGCGGCTCGCTCAGGACGCCGAAGACTATATGGATCTGCGCGTCGGCTTGCGCGACGGCGACGCGCGTTTCACCGAGAAATACCTGCCGACCCGTGCCTCGGGGTTGAGCGGGGAACTGGCGGATTGGCTGATCGCGGCGATTCGCGGCGGCAAGGTCAACGAAGGCTATTTCCAGTATCAGGGCTCGCTGAACAAGGGCGCCGAGAACAGCGCTCGCAGCCTGAGCCTGTTCTTCGACGTGGAAGAGGCCGAGCTGGCCTTTCAGCCGGGCTGGCCGAGCCTGCGCGAGGGACGTGGCGAGGTACTGATCGAAGACAGCGGCGTACGTATACGCTTGGCCCAAGGTCGCTTGCTCGACAGCCAGGTCAAGAATGTTCTGGCCGACGTCCCCACGGCACCCGCCGGCCAGGCGCCGCACTTGCAGCTCAAGGGCGAACTGAGCAGCAGCGTTGGCGATGCCTTGAAGATCCTCCAGGAGGCGCCCATCGGCACGGCGGAGCTCTTTGCCGGTTGGCAGGGCGAGGGGCCGCTATCCGGGGCCTTGGACCTCGATATCCCTCTGCGCAAAGGCCTGGCGCCGGCGGTGGTGGTGGATTTCGCCACCGAGGGCGCACGGCTCAAACTGAGCAACCCCGAACTGGAACTCAACCAGTTGCGCGGCGCCTTTCGCTATGACACCGCCAAAGGTTTGAGCGCCCCGGATATTCGCGCCCAGGTGCTCGGTCACGCGGTACGCGGCAAGGCCATCGCTGAAGGCGCCCGTGGCCAGGCGCGCAGCCAGATCGAAGCGCATGGTCAGGTGCCGCTGAACCAACTGACCGCCTGGCTCGGGGTGACCCGGGCGCTGCCGCTGCAGGGCGTGCTGCCCTATCGCCTGCGTTTGACTATGGACGGTGCCGATAGCCAGTTGCGGGTGGACTCCAACCTCAAGGGGCTGGCCGTCGAACTGCCGGAGCCCTTCGGCAAGCCGGCGGCGGCCGAAGGTTATGCCGATTGGCGGATGACCTTGGCTGGGGCCGAGCGCCGGTACTGGTTGGATTACGGCGACCTGGCCAGCCTGTCGTTCGCCGCGCCCGTGGGCAAACTCGCTGAAGGTCGCGGCGAACTGCGCTTGGCCGATGGTCCGGCTACCTTGCCGTCAGCGCCCGGGGTAAGGCTGCGCGGGCGCCTGGCCGAGTTGGATTGGGGCGCTTGGCAGACCGCGCTCAAACCCTACGCCAGTGTGCCGCGCGACGATGCGGAGCAACTGTTCAAGGATGCGCGCCTGGAGATAGGGCGTTTCAACGGTTTCGGCGTCAGCCTCGACAACCTATCGGCACGCCTGGAGCGTGCTGCGGCCGTCTGGGCCTTGAGTCTGGACAGCCGGGTGCTCAAGGGCCGGATCGACTTGCCGGATGAGGCGACCGCGCCCATCGCGGTCGACCTCGATTACCTGCGTTTCCCCGCGGCGGAGCTGAAAGTGACGCCGGCGCCCGATCAGGTCGTGGAAGAAAAGCCCGACCCATTGCGCGATGTCGACCCGCGACAGATACCCGCCTTGGATATACGTATCGCCGAGGTTACCCAGGGCGCCGAGGTGCTGGGCGCCTGGTCGTTGCGGGCCAGGCCGGATGCCGAGGGGGTGCGCTTCAGCGATTTGGATCTCAACCTGAAAGGTCTGCAACTGACCGGCAACGGCGGTTGGCAGGGGGCGCCGGGAGCCACCAGCAGTTGGTATCAGGGGCGCCTGCAGGGTAAGGATCTGGCCGATGTACTGTTGGCCTGGAACTACGCGCCGACTGCCAGTAGCGAAAGCTTTCGCCTGGATATCGACGGGCGCTGGCCGGGCTCGCCGGCCTGGGCCAGCATGAAGCGCTTCAGCGGCAGCATGGATGCGGCGATGCGCAACGGGCAATTCTCCGAAGTGCAGGGGCCGGCCTCGGCGTTGCGCGTATTCGGCCTGCTCAACTTTAATTCGATCGGTCGCCGCCTGCGGCTGGACTTCTCCGATCTGCTCGGTAAAGGCTTGAGCTATGACCGGGTCAAAGGTCTGCTGGTCGCAGAAAGCGGCGTATTCACGACCCAGGAGCCGATCACCCTGACCGGCCCGTCGAGCAACCTCGAACTCAACGGCACCCTCGATATGGCCGACCAGATGATCGATGCCAAGCTTCTGGTGACTTTGCCGGTGACCAACAACCTGCCGTTGGCCGCCTTGATCGTCGGGGCGCCGGCGATCGGCGGTGCGCTGTTCATCGCCGATAAACTGCTCGGCGATCGCGTGGCGCGTTTCGCCAGTGTGCAATACGACGTCGAGGGGGCATTGTTAGATCCGCAGATCAGCTTCGATAAACCCTTCGAAAAGCCCAAGTAGGTTATGGGCCGGGGTGCGGCGCTATTATCCTAGCCCGCGTCGTTATCGACTTTTCGTCAATGGGATGCCATGAACGTAGCCGTGATTCAAATGGTCAGTCAGGACGATGTGCTGGCCAATTTACGCCAAGCCGCAGCGCTGCTGGAGCAGGCCGCCGCCGGTGGCGCCCGGCTGGCGGTGCTGCCGGAAAACTTCGCCGCCATGGGCCGCCGCGATCTGGCCGAGCTGGGGCGTCGCGAAGCCTTGGGCGAGGGGCCGATTCTGCCGTGGCTGAAACAGACCGCCCGCGATTTCGGTTTATGGATAGTTGCCGGTACCTTGCCGCTGCCGCCGCAAGGACGGCCCGAGGCCAAAGCCCATGCCTGCAGTCTGCTGATCGATGCTCAGGGGCAGCAGGCGGCGCGCTACGACAAGCTGCACCTGTTCGATGTGGATGTCGCCGACAGTCACGGTCGTTACCGCGAGTCCGACGACTTCGCCCACGGCGAACGACTGGTGGTGGCCGACACGCCGTTGGGTCGTTTGGGTTTGACTGTGTGCTATGACCTGCGTTTTCCTGAACTCTATGGCGCTTTGCGCGAGGCCGGCGCCGAGTTGATCAGCATTCCGGCGGCCTTCACCGCGGTAACCGGCGCCGCGCACTGGCAGGTGCTGACCCGCGCGCGGGCCATCGAAACCCAGTGCTACGTGCTCGCCGCGGGCCAGGGCGGTAGCCATCCGGGTGGACGCGAGACGTTCGGCCATTCGGCGATCATCGACCCCTGGGGGCGGGTGCTGGCTGAGCAGGCGCAAGGCGAAGGCTGTCTGCGTGCCGTGCGCGACCCGCTGGAGCAAGCCGCCATTCGCCAACGCATGCCTGTGGCGCAGCACAAACGATTTTTCGCAGCAGCCGAGCCGCGGCTGCCCGATATAGAACGCAAATAAACGGGATAAAGCAGCCATGAGCGAGATGTTGTTGTCGGTTAGCGAGCACCTGCTGGGCCCCGGTGGCTTGAGTATCGAGCAACTGCCAGGCGTGCTGGGCGATTTGGCCGGCCCGGGTATCGACGCCGCCGATCTGTATTTTCAAAGCCAGGTTTCTGAAACCTGGGTGCTTGAGGACGGTATCGTCAAGGAGGGCAGCTTCCACCTCGATCAGGGTGTTGGCGTACGCGCCCAGTCCGGCGAGAAAACCGGTTTCGCCTACAGCAATGCGATCACCGCCGACGCCCTGGCGCAGGCCGCGCAGGCTGCGCGCTCGATTGCCCGCGCCGGCCAGAACGGCCAGGTGCAAGCCTTCAGCAGCCCGGCGGTGACGGCGCTGTACGGGCGCGACAACCCCTTGGATGTGATCGGGCGGGCGGAAAAGGTCGAATTGCTGAAGCAGGTCGACCAGGCTACCCGCGCCCTCGATCCGCGGATCAAGCAGGTGACCGTGAGCCTTGCCGGGGTGTGGGACCGGGTCATGGTCGCCGCCGTCGATGGCAGCCTGGCCGCGGATATCAGACCGCTGGTACGTTTCAACGTCAGCGTCATCGTCGAGCAGAACGGCCGGCGCGAGCGCGGCGGCCAGGGCGGCGGCGGGCGTACCGACTACCGCTATTTCATGCGGGAAGACCGCGCCATGGGTTATGCCCGCGAGGCCTTGCGTCAGGCCCTGGTCAATCTCGAGGCGATACCCGCCCCGGCCGGAAGCATGCCGGTGGTGATGGGCGCCGGCTGGTCCGGCGTGCTGCTACACGAGGCAGTCGGCCACGGCCTGGAAGGCGATTTCAACCGCAAGGGCAGTTCGGCCTACAGCGGCCGCATGGGCGAGAAGGTCGCGTCCAGCCTGTGCACCATCGTCGACGACGGCACCCTGGCCGAGCGCCGCGGCTCCCTGAGCATCGACGATGAAGGCACGCCGACACAATGCACCACGCTGATCGAGAACGGCGTGCTCAAGGGCTATATGCAGGACAAGCTGAATGCCCGTCTGATGGGCGTGGCCTGCACCGGCAACGGCCGTCGCGAGTCCTATGCGCACCTGCCGATGCCGCGCATGACCAACACCTACATGCTGGCCGGGGAAAGCGACCCGGAAGAAATCATCCGCTCGGTGAAGAAGGGCATTTATTGCGCCAACCTGGGCGGCGGCCAGGTGGATATCACCAGCGGCAAGTTCGTCTTCTCCACCAGCGAGGCTTACCTGATCGAAGACGGCAAGATCACCGCGCCGGTCAAGGGCGCGACCCTGATCGGCAACGGTCCGGAGGCGATGAGCAAGGTGTCGATGGTCGGCAACGACCTGGCCCTGGACTGCGGCGTCGGCACTTGCGGCAAGGACGGTCAGTCGGTGCCGGTGGGCGTCGGCCAGCCGACGCTGAAGATCGATTCTATTACCGTGGGGGGGACGGGCGCTTGACGGAGGCGCTGTTCCACTTCCTGGTGGAGGTGTTGTTGTATGGCAAGGGTTATTGGGCGTTGCGGCTGCTTTCGCTGGGGCTGATCGATCCGCGTAGATGGAATGATGTGTTGGTGAGCCTGGTTGGATTTATGGTCACCTTGGCCTGGTTCGTGCCGCTGCTGCTGTGGATGACTGGCAGCCTGTAGGTTGGGCTGAGCTCAGCGAAGCCCAACATTGCGATGGGCCTGCGCTGTTGGGCTTTAGCGTAATCCGCGCTGTGTTTCGTCCAGTTCGCGGATGTATTTGAAGATTTTGCGTGAGGCCGCCGGGGCCTTGTTCTGCGCCAGTTCATGCTGGGCCTGGCGAATCAGCTGGCGCAGGTGCTGCCGGTCGGCGTCGGGGTAGTCGCCGACAAAGGCTTCCAGCGTCTCGTCGGTGCCGTTGATCAGCCGGTCGCGCCAGCGCTCCAGATTGTGGAAACGCTCGTTGTACTGGCGGGTGGAGGCATCGAGTTGATCGAGCAGGGTGAGGATGGCGTCGGTGTCCTGGTCGCGCATCAAGCGCCCGATGAACTGGACATGGCGTTTTTTCGCGGCGTTGGCGGTGTGCTTGGGCGCTTCCGCCAGGGCGCGACGCAGTTCGTCGGTCAGCGGCAGCTTGTTCAGCAGGTCGGGTTTCAAGGTGGTCAGGCGTTGACCCAGTTCTTGCAGGGCGTGCAGCTCGCGTTTGACCTGGGTTTTGCTCTTCTCGCCGGAGAAGTCGTCAAGGTATTCAGACATGAAGGTGGTCCAATGGAAAACGCCGTCATGATAGCAGCAAGTTTCCAATTGCAGCGTTCGGCGCCAGTGCCGTCATCGTGCCGATAATTGTTCAGGAGTTTTTATGAGTGCAGTAGATAGCGTTGGTCCTCAGGCCGTGCCCTTCTTGCAGGCCCAGGTCGAACAGATTATCGCCGAAGCGAAAAAGCAGGGCGCCAGCGCCTGCGAGGTCGCGGTATCGGTCGAGCAGGGCTTGTCCACTTCGGTGCGGCAGGGCGAGGTGGAAACCGTCGAGTTCAATCGCGATCAGGGCTTCGGCATCACCCTGTATGTCGGTCAGCGTAAGGGCTCGGCCAGTACCTCGGCGAGCGGCGATGCGGCGATTCGCGAAACCGTGGCGGCGGCCCTGGCGATTGCCAAGCATGCGTCCGAAGACGAGTCCGCAGGGCTCGCCGATGCGGCGCTGATGGCACGCGACTTGGTCGATCTGGACCTTTACCATGCCTGGTCGATCAGCCCGGAGCAGGCCATCGAACAGGCTCTGCGCTGCGAAGCCGCGGCCTTTGCCGCGGACGAGCGGATCAAGAACGCCGACGGTACCACGCTCAACACGCACCAGGGTTGCCGGGTCTATGGCAACAGTCACGGCTTTATCGGCGGTTACGCCAGCACCCGGCACAGCCTGAGCTGCGTGATGATCGCCGAAGCCGGCGGGCAGATGCAGCGCGACTACTGGTACGACGTCAATCGCCAAGGCGAGTTGTTGGCCGATGCCGCCGGTATTGGTCAGCGCGCCGCCGAGCGTGCGGTCAGTCGCCTCGGCGCGCGCCCGGTGCCAACCTGCGAAGTGCCGGTGCTGTTCTCCGCGGAGTTGGCCACCGGTCTGTTCGGCAGCTTTCTCGCGGCGATATCTGGCGGCAACCTGTACCGCAAGTCGTCGTTCCTCGAAGGCACCCTAGGGCAGCAGTTGTTCCCCGAGTGGTTGAATCTGGACGAGCGGCCGCATATTCCCCGCGCGCTCGGTAGCGCCTCTTTCGATGGCGACGGTCTGGCGACTTATGCCAAATCCTTCGTCGAGCGCGGTGAGTTGCTGTCCTACGTACTCGGCACCTATTCCGGGCGCAAGTTGGGTATGCCCAGCACGGCCAACGCGGGCGGCGTGCACAACCTGTTCGTCAGCCATGGCAGCGAAGACCAGCAAGCGCTGATCAAGCGCATGGGTCGCGGCCTGTTGGTGACCGAGTTGATGGGGCAGGGCCTGAATATGGTCACCGGCGATTATTCGCGCGGAGCCGGCGGCTATTGGGTGGAAAACGGCGAGATCCAGTTCCCGGTGCAGGAAGTGACCATCGCCGGCAACCTGCGCGATATGTTCAAGCAAATAGTCGCGGTAGGCAGCGATCTGGAGCTGCGCAGCAATATCCGCACCGGCTCGGTATTGATCGAGCGGATGACGGTGGCGGGTAGCTAAGGCGCAGGTCGGGTTAGCGGCGTGTGCCGCTGACCTCAGGCTGCTGCTGATTCAAGACGCCGCGTAACCCGACAGGGCATAGCGGCTATTTGTGAGAGATGGTGGGTTGCGCTGCGACAAACGCTTTAGCATGCCCGCCGATCGAGGGGCGCCTACTCGCCTTCGTCGAAGTAGTTGTTGATCAGCTCGATCAATGCACTCAGCGCGTCGTCTTCCCGCTCGCCTTCGGTATGCAAGTAGATGGCCGTGCCTTTGCCAGCGGCCAGCATCATCACGGCCATGATGCTTTTGCCGTCCACCAGGCTTTCCGCGCTGCGGCCGACTTTGACCTGGCAAGGAAACTGTCCGGCCACGCCGACAAACTTGGCGGCTGCGCGTGCGTGCAGGCCCAGTTTGTTGATGATGGTGATTTCGCAGGAGGGCATCGCGGGAATTCCTTAACTCAAGTCGCGGTGGCGAACCTGGACATTCTTCAAAATAGGTTTGAGGGCCTCGCCCAGGCGATTGGCCAGGTACACCGAGCGGTGATGACCGCCGGTGCAGCCGATCGCTACTGTGACATAGGCGCGATTGCTGGCGGCGAAACGCGGTAGCCATTTCGTCAGGTAGGCGAAGATGTCCTGGTACATGTCTTCGACGTCGGCCTGGGCGAAGAGGTAGTCCACCACTGGCTGGTCGAGGCCGGAGTAGTCGCGTAAATCCGGCTTCCAGTAAGGGTTGGGCAGGCAGCGCACATCGAATACCAGGTCGGCATCCACCGGCATGCCGCGCTTGAAACCAAACGACTCGATCAGAAAGGCTGTGCCTGGTGCGGGCTGATTGAGCAAGCGCAGCTTCAGGGTGTCGCGCAATTGATACAGATTGAGGTGGGTCGTATCAATTTTCAGATCGGCCAAATCGATGATCGGGCCGAGCAGCGAACTTTCGTCGGCAATCGCCTCGGCCAGCGAGCGGCTCTCGTTGGTCAGCGGGTGACGTCTGCGGGTTTCGGAAAAACGCTTGAGCAGCGTCTCTTCATCGGCGTCCAGGTAGATCACATCGCATTTGATGTGGCGGGCGCGGACCTCATCGAGCAACGCCGGGAAGCGTCTGAGCTGGCTGGGCAGGTTGCGTGCATCTATCGACACCGCGACTTGCGGCAGTAGCGATTCGGTATGCAGCAGGGTGCGCTCGGCAAGCTCTGGCAACAGGCCGGCGGGTAAATTGTCGATGCAATAAAAACCATTGTCCTCGAGCACATCGAGTGCGGTGCTTTTGCCGGAGCCGGAGCGACCGCTGACGATGATCAAACGCATGGTTAGGCTCGATTGAGTTGGCTTTGCGTATCCACCACCACCTGATACAGGGCCTCGCTGTCCGTTGCGTGGCGTAGACGCTCGCGCACATCGCTGCGGTCGAGCATGCTGGCGATCTGGCGCAGCAGTTCGAGGTGTTCGTCGGTGGCCGCTTCCGGCACCAATAAAACGAACAGCAGATCCACGGGGGCGCCATCGATGGCATCGAAGTCCACCGCTGTATCCAGCCTCAGTACCGCGCTGATGGGAGCGTTACAGCCGGGCAGGCGGCAATGCGGAATCGCAATGCCATTGCCGAATCCGGTCGAGCCGAGTTTCTCGCGGGCTATCAGGCTTTCGAAAATGTCCTGGCTATCCAGGTCGGGCAGATCGTGCGCGACCAGATTGGCGATTTGTTCGAGGACACGTTTTTTACTGCCGCCCGGCACGTTCACCAGGGAACGGCCGGGGGTCAGGATATTTTCAAGTCGGATCATAGGAGGTTGGCGATGTCAGCGGGCCATTGCGCCCTGTTGACGGTCGAGCTGCTTTTCCTTGTGCTTGATGAGTTGTCGGTCGAGTTTGTCGGTCAGTAAGTCGATGGCTGCGTACATGTCGTCATGTTCCGCGTTGGCGACGACTTCGCCGCCGGCAATGTGCAGGGTGGCTTCGATCTTCTGCTTGAGTTTCTCGACCTCCATGGTGACCTGCACATTGGTGATCTTATCGAAGTGGCGCTCCAATCGGCCGAGTTTTTCGTCGATGTAGTCGCGTAGGGCGTCGGTCACATCCAGCTGGTGTCCACTGATGTTGACTTGCATACCGCTTTCTCCTTGTTGCCGTGCATGAGAGACAGACCAACGGGGCCTGCCACCGGAACACTTGGGCGTGGAAGACTCTAACGACCTGAGCCTGGCACTGGCGTAATCGGCGTATTGGCAGTATGGCTGCTTTCGGCGAAATACGGAGCCGGATGTGCGGTGTTATAGATCTTCCATGTCGTGCTGCCTACATCAATCGCTTGCGTTCGCTGGAGGGCGCGATACCGAGGGATTCTCGGTATTTTGCGACGGTGCGGCGAGCTACTTGGATGCCTTGTGCCTCCAGTAAACCAGCGATCTTGCTGTCGCTCAACGGCTTTTTTGCATTTTCCGCGGCAACCAGTTTTTTGATGATCGCGCGGATCGCGGTCGACGAGCATTCGCCGCCTTCCGCGGTGCTGACGTGGCTGGAGAAGAAGTATTTCAGCTCGTAGATGCCACGAGGGGTGTGCATGAATTTCTGCGTGGTGACCCGTGAGATGGTCGATTCGTGCATGCCCACCGCTTCGGCGATGTCATGCAGTACCAGCGGCTTCATCGCCTCGTCGCCGTAGTCGAGAAAGCCGCGTTGATGCTCGACGATCTGCGTGGCGACCTTCATCAAGGTTTCGTTGCGGCTCTGCAGGCTCTTGATGAACCAGCGGGCTTCCTGCAGCTGGTTGCGCATGAAGGTGTTGTCGACGCTGGAGTCGGCGCGTTTGACGAAGCCTGCGTACTGCGCATTGACCCGCAGGCGCGGCATGGCTTCCTGGTTCAGTTCCACCAGCCAGCGGTCGTTGTGCTTGCGCACGATGACGTCGGGCACCACGTATTCCGGTTCGCTAGATTCGATTTGCGAGCCTGGGCGCGGGTTGAGGCTCTGGATCAATTCGATGACCTGGCGCAGCTCGTCTTCCTTGAGCCGCATGCGTCGCATCAACTGGCTGTAATCGCGGCTGCCGAGCAAGTCGAGGTAGTCGCTGGCCAGACGCTGCGCTTCGCTCAACCACGGCGTTTTGGCCGGTAACTGGCGCAGTTGCAGGAGCAGGCACTCGCCCAGGTTGCGCGCGGCTATCCCGGCTGGCTCGAACTGCTGGATGCGGTGCAGGACGGCTTCGACCTCGTCCAGTTCGATGTCCAGTTCGGGGTCGAAGGCTTCGAGGACTTCTTCAAGGGTTTCTTCCAGATAACCCTGCTCGTTGATGCAGTCGATCAGGGTGACCGCGATCAACCGGTCCTTGTCGGACATCGGCGCCAGGTTGAGTTGCCAGAGCATATGGCTTTGCAGGCTTTCGCCGCTGGAGGTGCGGGTGGTGAAATCCCAGTCGTCATCGTCGCTGCTGCTCGGCAGGCTGCTGGCGCTGGTTTGATAGATGTCTTCCCAGGCGGTGTCGACCGGTAGTTCGTTGGGAATGCGCTCGCCCCAGTCGCCATCCTCCAGGTTGTCCACGGTTTGCGTGTTTTCCTGGTAGTTGTTTTCCTGAAAGGGCGTTTCGGCCTGTTGCTCCGTGTTTGCGTTGCTTTCGGCGCCATCGGCCATGGGGTCCGAATTATCGTAATCGTCGCCGTCTTCCTGACGCTCGAGCATTGGGTTCGACTCCAACGCCTCCTGGATTTCCTGTTGCAGATCCAGGGTGGACAGTTGGAGTAGGCGGATGGCCTGTTGCAGCTGCGGGGTCATCGTCAGCTGCTGGCCCATTCTCAGGACTAGCGATGGTTTCATTGCAGACCTTATTTACCGGCGTCTATGTGCAATCCACTACAGGGCGCCGAAACGCCACTAGGAAGCAAATTATATGCCTGATCTTGAGCGAGTTGCCTAGCGCCAGCGGCTGTTTGGCTAAGAAAAACCGCGGTTACAGGCGGAATTCATGCCCTAGGTAAACTTCTTTGACCGTTTGGTTCGCCAGAATGGCTTCTGCACCACCTTCGGCAATCAGCTGGCCGTCATTCACAATATAGGCGGTTTCACAGATATCCAGGGTCTCGCGCACGTTGTGGTCGGTGATCAATACACCGATACCCTTGGCTTTGAGGTGGTGGATGATCTGCTTGATGTCGCCCACCGAAATCGGGTCGACGCCGGCGAAAGGTTCGTCGAGCAGAATGAATTTCGGTGCGGTCGCCAGGGCGCGGGCAATTTCCACGCGGCGCCGTTCGCCGCCGGACAGGCTCATGCCGAGATTGTCGCGGATATGGCTGATATGGAATTCCTGCAGCAGGTTTTCCAGCTCCTTGCGGCGCGCGGCCCTGTCGAGATTTTTCCGCGTTTCCAGGATCGCCATGATGTTGTCGGCGACGCTGAGTTTGCGGAAGATCGAGGCTTCTTGTGGCAAGTAGCCGATCCCGGCGCGCGCACGGCCGTGCATGGGTTGATGGCTGACGTCGTGATCGTCGATCAGGACGCGGCCCTGGTCGGCCTGCACCAGGCCGACGATCATGTAGAAACAGGTGGTCTTGCCGGCGCCGTTGGGACCGAGCAGGCCAACGATCTGTCCGCTGTCGATGCTCAGGCTCACGTCACGAACGACTTGGCGGCCTTTGTAGCTTTTGGCCAGGTGCTGGGCTTTCAAAGTTGCCATTGCTACTGGGCCTGCTGTTCGGCGGGTGGGTTTTTCGGCTGGATCACCATGTCGATGCGCGGGCGTGGCGTGGTGAGGTTGACCCCATTGGCGCGACCGGCATTGACGATCTGGCGCTGGGTGTCATAGACGATTTTCTCGCCTTCGAAGGTGTTGCCTTCCTGAATGACCTTGGCCTGATCGATCAATACGATGCGTTCGTTGGCCGCGAAATACTGGATGGTCAGGCCGTAGGCTTTGACGATCTGTTTGTCTTCGGCGGGCTTCTGCTCGTAATAGGCGGGCTTGCCGACGGCGGTGAACACCTCGATATCGCCCTGGGCGTTCTGCGTGATGGTCACCTTGTCGCCGGTGATCTTCAGGGTGCCTTGGGTGATCACGACATCGCCGCGATAGACCGCAACGCCTTGTTTGTCATCGAGTTCCGCGGTGTCGGCCTGAACTCGAATCGGCTGCTCGCGATCGCTTGGCAATGCCCAGGCGCCGGCGCTTCCGAGCGCGATGCCTAAGCTGAGCAGAAGGGGAAAGGTTTTAACGAACCTCATGTTGGCCTCTTACGTTGGACAGCAGGAGCATCCGGCCGTCATTCAAATACGCTTTCATTCCTTGTGCCGTGGTGACCCCATTGGCGGCGTCGATTCTAACGGCTTGCTTGGTCTGCGCATATTCCTTCTCGGGAAATACCGTCAAGCGACTGGTGGTGAGGATCGTCGGACGTCCCTTGGCATCGGTGCGTTCGACGCGCACCTTGTCGATCAATTCGACCTCGCTGCCTTTGGGGGCGACTTCGCCGCGTTCGCTGCTGATCTTCCAGGGCAGCTCGGTGCCGCGATACAGGTCCATGTGCGGGTTGCTCAGCAGGGTGATGTCGCTGGCCTTGACGTGCTCGAGCTTGGCGGCGTTCATCCGGTAATGAATCTTGCCGTCTTGCTGGTATTGCACGGTGTTGGCATTGATCACATAAAAGTCGATCGGGTTTTCCGTGCCGTTCTGTGCCGGTTTGTCGGAGAAGCTGTCGGGGCTGATATTCCAATAGCCGACCGCCACCAGGAGCGCAGCGGCGGCGGTGAACAGCATGGCGGTGAAAAATTTACGCAGCATAACGGGCTCTTATAAGTAGGCGGTCTGTGCGGCTTCAAGGTTGCCTTGGGCGCGCATGATCAGCTCGCAGAATTCGCGTGCCGCGCCTTCGCCACCGTTTGCCCGGGTTACCGCGTGGGCGTGCTGGCGAACGAAGGCGTCGGCGCTGGCAACCGCCATGCCCAGGCCGACGCGACGAATGACCGGCAGGTCCGGCAGGTCGTCGCCCAGATAGGCGACCTGTTCATAGCTCAGGCCGAGTTCGCCGAGTAGTTCGTCGAGCACCACGAGCTTGTCCTCGCGGCCCTGATACAGGTGTTGGATACCGAGGTTCTGCGCACGGCGCTCGACGACCGGGGTCTTGCGCCCGCTGATAATGGCGGTGCTTACGCCGGAGGCGATCAGCATCTTGATGCCGTGGCCGTCGAGGGTATTGAACGTCTTGAATTCGCTGCCGTCGACCAGGAAGTACAGCTTGCCGTCGGTAAGTACGCCGTCGACATCGAAAATCGCCAGCTTGATGGCTTGCGCGCGTTGTTGCAGGTCGTCACTGATGACATCCATTACATTACTCCGGCGCGTAGCAAGTCATGCATATTCAGGGCGCCCACCGGTTGCTCGTCGTCATCGATCACCACCAGCGAGCTGATTTTGTGGTCTTCCATGATTTTCAGCGCTTCGGCGGCGAGCATGTCGGCGCGGGCGGTTTTGCCGTGTGCGGTCATCACGTCGTCGATGATCGCCTGGCGCACATCGACGCCGCGATCCAGGGCGCGGCGCAGGTCTCCGTCGGTGAATATCCCGGCCAGGCGACCGTCGCTTTCCATCACCACCGTCATGCCCAGTCCCTTTGCGGTCATTTCCAGCAGCGCTTCGCGCAATGCGGTACCACGTTGCACTCTTGGCAGGCTGTCACCCGCGTGCATGACGTTCTCCACCTTCAGTAGCAGGCGCCGGCCCAGGGCACCGCCGGGGTGCGAGAAGGCGAAGTCTTCGGCGGTGAAGCCGCGGGCTTCCAGTAGGGCGATGGCCAGGGCGTCGCCCAATACCAGCGAGACGGTGGTGGAGGAGGTCGGCGCCAGGTTCAGCGGGCAGGCTTCCAGAGCGACCCGGGCGTCCAGGTTGACTTCTGCGGCCTTGGCCAGCGGCGAATCCGGGTTGCCGGTCATGCTGATCAAGGTGATACCGAGGCGCTTGATCAGCGGCAGCAGTGTGACGATTTCCGCGGTGGAGCCGGAGTTGGACAGGGCCAGCACCACGTCGTCGCGGGTGATCATGCCCATGTCGCCATGGCTGGCTTCGGCGGGGTGGACGAAAAACGCGGTGGTGCCGGTGCTGGCCAGGGTGGCGGCGATCTTGTTGCCGATGTGCCCGGATTTGCCCATGCCGACCACGACCACCCGGCCTTTGCTCGCGAGTATCAGTTCGCAGGCGCGGATAAAATCGCCGTTGATCCGCTGCAGCAGATCCTGGACGGCTTCCAGTTCGAGGCGGATGGTGCGTTGCGCCGATTTGATCAGCTCGTTGGCTTGGTTCATCAGGGTGGCTTCTTGGCAGCTAAATAAAGACGTGTCGACTAAAAGGCCGCGATTATAGCCGGAAAGGGGCGTTGACTCACCTGGGAATCCTCGTGTGCCTGTAGGTGTTTCCCCGGGGGAGTTGCTGCGGCGATAGAAGACCGTCGGCCCAAACGGTTTGTTTGCGCTTCGTCGCAGTGTCGCTATTCGTCACATTTTCGATCTTTGGCGCGGCAATTGCTCAGTGCTATAGTGCGCGGCCATTTTCACTGCGGTGCGTTTGGCGGTGCCCTTTCCCCGGGGCGATGCGTCTGTCAGGGAAGCGTTGAGCAAGGAGTCCGGATGAACGCCGACAACCAGTATGCAGTCGAGCTGAAAGGCGTCAGTTTCAAACGTGGCGCCCGCACTATTTTCGATAATGTCGATATTCGCATTCCGCGCGGCAAGGTGACCGGCATCATGGGGCCGTCCGGGTGCGGCAAGACCACATTGCTGCGCTTGATCGCCGCCGAACTCAGGCCGAGCCAGGGCGAAGTCTGGGTCAACCAACAGAACCTGCCGACACTGTCGCGTGGCGAGCTGTTCGACATGCGCAAGCAGATGGGCGTGCTGTTCCAGAGCGGCGCGCTCTTCACCGATCTGGACGTATTCGAGAACGTGGCCTTTCCGCTGCGCGTGCATACCAAGTTGCCCGAAGAAATGATCCGCGACATCGTCCTGATGAAGCTGCAGGCCGTTGGCCTGCGTGGCGCCGTGGATCTGATGCCGGACGAGCTGTCGGGCGGTATGAAACGCCGGGTCGCCCTGGCCCGGGCGATCGCCCTGGATCCGCAGGTGCTGATGTACGACGAACCTTTCGTCGGTCAGGACCCGATCGCCATGGGCGTTTTGGTGCGCTTGATCCGCCTGCTCAACGATGCCTTGGGCATTACCAGCATCGTGGTGTCCCATGATCTGGCGGAGACCGCGAGCATCGCCGACTACCTGTACGTCGTCGGCGACACCCAGGTGCTCGGGCAGGGCACGCCGGAAGAATTGATGAACTCGCAGAATCCGCGGGTACGGCAGTTCATGCAGGGCACCCCGGACGGGCCGGTGCCGTTCCACTTTCCCGCGGCGAGCTACCGCGACGATTTATTGGGAGGGCGCTGATGCGCAAGGTATCTGCAGTCGAGCGGGTTCGCCTGTTCGGCCGCGCCGGGATCGACGTGGTCGCTACGCTCGGGCGATCGTTCGTGTTCCTGCTGCGCGCGATTTTCGGCCGCGGCACCACCGGCCATTCCTGGCAACTGTTGACCAAGCAACTGTACGCGGTCGGTGTCATGTCCCTGGCGATCATCGTGGTCTCGGGTATTTTCATCGGTATGGTGCTGGCGCTGCAGGGCTTCAGCATCCTGGCCAAGTACGGTTCCGAGCAGGCGGTCGGCCAGATGGTCGCCTTGACCCTGCTGCGCGAACTGGGGCCGGTGGTCACCGCTTTGCTGTTCGCCGGGCGCGCCGGTTCGGCGTTGACCGCCGAGATCGGCAATATGAAGTCCACCGAGCAGCTGTCCAGCCTGGAAATGATCGGCGTCGACCCGCTGAAATACATCGTGGCGCCGCGTTTGTGGGCTGGTTTCATCTCGATGCCGCTGCTGGCGATGATCTTCAGCGTGGTCGGCATTTGGGGCGCCGCCATGGTCGCGGTGGACTGGCTCGGCGTATACGAGGGCTCGTTCTGGGCCAATATGCAAAGCAGCGTTTATTTCCGCGAAGACGTGCTCAATGGCGTGATCAAAAGCATCGTCTTCGCTTTCGTGGTGACTTGGATCGCCGTGTTCCAGGGCTACGACTGCGAGCCGACCTCGGAAGGCATCAGTCGCGCCACGACCCGCACAGTGGTCTATGCCTCGCTCTCGGTGCTGGGGTTGGACTTTATTTTGACCGCTTTGATGTTTGGAGACTTCTGATGCAAAACCGCACCCTGGAAATTGGTGTCGGCCTGTTCCTGCTGGCCGGGCTGTTGGCCTTGTTGCTGCTGGCGCTGCGTGTCAGTGGCCTGGCGGTGGGCGATAGCAACGGTACTTATAAGGTCTATGCGCACTTCGAGAATATCGCCGGTCTGACCGTCAGAGCCAAAGTGACCATGGCCGGCGTGACCATCGGCAAAGTGACCGCCATCGATCTGGATCGCGATAGCTACACCGGGCGCGTGACCATGGCGCTGGATAAGGACGTGAACAATCTGCCGCTCGATTCCACCGCTTCGATCCTGACCGCCGGTTTACTCGGCGAGAAGTACATCGGCATCAGCGTCGGCGGCGAGGAAGAAGTGCTCGAAGATGGCGGTACCATTCACGACACCCAGTCGTCGCTGGTACTGGAAGATCTGATCGGTAAATTCCTGCTCAATTCGGTCAATAAAGACCAGGCCAAATGATGAGGATGCGGACAATGATTAAGACGCTACGTAACAGTTTATTTGTGCTGCTGGCCACCCTGCCGTTGCTGGCCGTCGCCGCGCCGGCGGCCCATGAGGTCGTGCAACAAACCACCGAAGTGCTGTTGGCGGATTTGAAGGCCAATAAAGAGCGCTATCGCAGCGATCCGAGCGCCTTTTATCAGGCGTTGAACGATATTCTCGGGCCCGTGGTGGACGTCGACGGCATTTCTCGCGGGGTCATGACGGTGCGCTATTCGCGCCAGGCCACGCCAGAGCAGATGGAGCGTTTTCAGGAGAACTTCAAACGCAGCCTGATGCAGTTCTATGGCAATGCCTTGCTCGAATACAACAATCAGGACATCCGCGTGCTGCCGGCCAGCGGCGCTCAGGATCCGAAGCGCGCCGCGGTCAATATGGAAATCACCGATGGCAAGGGCGTCGTCTATCCGTTGTCCTACACCATGGTCAACGAAGACGGCACCTGGAAGATGCGCAATGTGATCATCAACGGCATCAACGTCGGCAAACTGTTCCGCGACCAGTTCGCCCAATCCATGCAAAACCACAACAACGACCTGGATAAGGTCATCGCCACCTGGGCGGACACCGTGGCCAAAGCCCGCGAAACCAAGGCTGAGTCGTGAGTCGGGCCAGTATCGTCGAGCAGGCGCCGGGTGATTTTCAATTGCTCGGTGTGCTGGACTATCTGAGCGGGCCGGATCTGCGCGAGCAGGGTTCGCGCTTGATCGGCGCCAGTCAGGCGCGGGTCTGTACGATCGATTGCGCCGGCGTGAAGAAATCCAGTAGCGTCGGCCTGGCATTGTTGTTGGCGTTTATGCGCGATGCGGGTGCCGCAGGTAAAACCCTGACGGTAAAGAATCTGCCCGAGGACATGCGCGGCATCGCCGGCGTCTGTGAACTGCTCGAGCTGCTGCCGCTGGAGTCCTGAGTCTCTGCGGTCGCCGCGCTTGGTCGGTCCATTGCCACGCGGGGTTCGCAGGCACAGGGCTTTTTTTGTATGATGCTCGCCCCGCAGGCCGCGGAAGCCGGTTCGGCCGATCCGCATAGGCCGACTAAAATTCCGACAGGTTGCCCCGCTCTGCTGTCGTTAATCCATGCATTGATCCGAGGTTGAGCATGCAGGCCTTAGAAGTGAAAAGCCTCCTGGAGGCTAAATTGCCGGACACCCAGGTAGAAGTTGAAGGCGAAGGCTGCAACTTTCAATTGAACCTCATCAGTGACGAATTGGCCGCTCTCAGCCCGGTCAAGCGCCAGCAACAGATCTACGCCCACCTGAACGCCTGGATCGCCGATGGCAGTATCCACGCCGTGAGCATGAAATTTTTCAGCCGTGCCGATTGGGCCGCGCGCTCCTAAACCGAGAGAATCATGGACAAACTGATTATTACCGGCGGCGTGCGCCTCGATGGCGAAATCCGCATTTCCGGGGCGAAGAACTCTGCCTTGCCGATTCTCGCCGCGACCCTGCTGGGCGATGCGCCCATCACCATTTGCAACCTGCCGCACCTGCACGACATCACCACCATGATCGAGCTGTTCGGTCGCATGGGCATCGAGCCGATCATCGACGAGAAGCTCAGCGTGGAAGTGGATGCGCGGGCGATCAAGACCCTGGTCGCGCCCTATGAGCTGGTCAAGACCATGCGCGCCTCGATCCTGGTGCTCGGCCCCATGGTCGCGCGCTTCGGCGAGGCAGAAGTGGCGCTGCCCGGCGGTTGCGCGATCGGCTCGCGTCCGGTCGACCTGCACATCCGTGGCCTCGAAGCCATGGGCGCGATCATCGATGTCGAAGGTGGCTATATCAAGGCCAAGGCGCCGGAAGGCGGCTTGCGCGGGGCGCACTTCTTCTTCGATACGGTCAGCGTCACCGGCACCGAAAACATCATGATGGCCGCGACCCTGGCCAAGGGCCGCAGCGTGCTGGAAAACGCCGCGCGCGAGCCGGAAGTGGTGGATCTGGCTAATTGCCTGATCGCCATGGGGGCGAAGATTTCCGGTGCCGGCACCGACACCATCACCATCGACGGCGTCGAACGCCTCGGCGGCGCACGCTTCAGCGTGATGCCCGACCGTATCGAAACCGGCACCTACCTGGTGGCGGCGGCGGCCACCGGCGGCCGGGTGAAACTCAAGGACACCGATCCGACCACCTTGGAAGCGGTGCTTTCCAAGTTGCAGGAAGCCGGCGCGGAAATCACCACCGGCGCCGACTGGATCGAGCTGGACATGAAGGGCAAGCGGCCGAAAGCGGTGAACGTACGCACCGCCCCTTATCCGGCGTTCCCGACCGACATGCAGGCCCAATTCATCGCCCTCAACGCGATTGCCGAGGGCACCGGCACGGTGATCGAAACCGTGTTCGAGAACCGCTTCATGCACGTGCATGAAATGATCCGCATGGGCGCGCACATTCTCGTCGAAGGCAACACCGCCATCGTCACCGGTGCCGATAAGCTCAAGGGCGCGCCAGTCATGGCCACCGACCTGCGCGCGTCGGCCAGCCTGGTGATCGCGGCGCTGGTCGCCGAGGGCGATACCCTGATCGACCGCATTTACCACATCGACCGTGGTTACGAATGCATCGAGGAAAAACTACAACTGCTCGGCGCGAAAATCCGCCGCGTACCGGGTTGATGCCATGCTGACTATCGCGCTTTCCAAAGGCCGGATTCTCGACGACACCCTGCCGCTGCTTGCGGCGGCGGGCATCGAGCCGACCGAGAACCCGGATAAAAGCCGCAAGCTGATCATTCCGACCACGCTGGACGATGTGCGCTTGCTGATCGTCCGCGCCACCGACGTGCCGACCTATGTCGAGCACGGCGCCGCCGATCTCGGCGTGGCCGGCAAGGACGTGCTGATGGAGTACGGCGGCCAGGGTTTGTACGAGCCGCTGGATCTGCGTATCGCCCGCTGCAAACTGATGACCGCCGGTGCGGTCGGCGCTCCCGAGCCCAAGGGCCGGCTGCGTGTGGCCACCAAGTTCGTCAACGTAGCCAAGCGCTATTACGCCGAGCAGGGTCGCCAGGTCGACATCATCAAGCTCTACGGTTCGATGGAACTGGCGCCGCTGGTTGGGCTGGCCGACAAGATCATCGACGTGGTCGACACCGGCAACACCCTGCGCGCCAATGGCCTGGAAGCCCAGGAGTTGATCGCCACCATCAGCTCGCGGCTGATCGTCAACAAGGCGTCGATGAAAATGCAGCACGCGCGCATCCAGGCGCTGATCGACACCCTGCGCGAAGCCGTCGAGACACGACACCCCAGCTAGTACCTCAACGCGGCAATACGCCGCGTCTGCCTATCCGTGTCATAGCCAATTATCTCGGGCGTCCATACGGTGGGCTTGGTAGCCTAGCGACGCCCGAGCATTTGCCAATCATGAGGCCCGCTATGACCGCTGCTATCGCCATCCGCCGACTCAACGCCGCCGATCAGGATTTCGCCCGTCATCTGGATCATCTGCTGAGCTGGGAAAGCGTCTCGGACGATGCGGTCAACCAGCGCGTGCTGGATATCATCAAGGCCGTGCGTGAGCGCGGTGATGCCGCCCTGGTCGAGTTCACCCAGAAGTTCGACGGACGCGAAGTCGCCGGCATGGCCGACCTGATCCTGCCGCGCGAACGTCTGGAGTTGGCCCTGAGCCGCATCACCGCCGAGCAGCGTCAGGCGCTGGAAGTCGCCGCAGAGCGCGTGCGCAGCTACCACGAAAAGCAGAAACAGGATTCCTGGACCTACGCCGAGGCCGATGGCACCGTGCTCGGGCAGAAGGTCACGCCGCTCGATCGCGCCGGTCTGTACGTGCCGGGCGGTAAGGCCTCCTACCCGTCTTCGGTGCTGATGAACGCGATTCCAGCCAAGGTCGCAGGTGTGCCGGAAGTGGTGATGGTGGTGCCGACCCCGCGCGGCGAAATCAACGAGCTGGTGCTGGCTGCCGCCTGCATCGCCGGGGTCGACCGGGTATTCACCATCGGCGGCGCCCAGGCCGTGGCCGCGCTGGCCTATGGCACTGAAAGCGTGCCGCCGGTGGACAAGATCGTCGGCCCCGGCAACATCTATGTCGCCACTGCCAAGCGTCACGTGTTCGGTAAGGTCGGCATCGACATGATCGCCGGGCCCTCGGAAATCCTGGTGGTCTGCGATGGCCAGACCGACCCGGACTGGATCGCCATGGACCTGTTCTCCCAGGCCGAGCACGACGAGGACGCCCAGTCGATCCTGCTCAGCCCGGATGCCGCTTTCCTCGATCGCGTCGCCGCCAGCATCGCCAAACTGCTGCCGACCATGGAGCGCGCCGACATCATCCGTGCGTCCCTCGAAGCCCGTGGCGCGCTGATCCAGGTCGCCGATATGGCCCAGGCCATCATCGTTGCCAACCGTATCGCGCCGGAACACTTGGAGCTGTCGGTGGAAAATCCCGAGCAGTACCTGCCGCTGATCCGTCACGCCGGGGCGATCTTTATGGGCCGTTACACCGCCGAGGCTCTGGGCGATTACTGCGCAGGTCCCAATCACGTGCTGCCGACGTCCGGCACCGCGCGGTATTCCTCGCCGCTGGGCGTCTACGACTTCCAGAAACGCTCGTCGATCATCCATTGCTCGGCCGCCGGTGCGTCCGAGCTGGGCAAGACAGCGTCGGTGCTGGCCCGCGGCGAGTCGCTGACCGCCCACGCGCAGAGCGCCGAATATCGCATCAAGAGCTGACGGCTGTTTTGTAGGGTGGACAACGCTTTGCTTGTCCACCGTTTTGTTTGGTGGAAAACGCTGCGCGGTTTTCCACCCTACGCAAATCGAACGAATTCGAGGAGAGAAGGGCAGATGAGCAAATTCTGGAGCCCCTTCGTTAAAGACCTGGTGCCCTACGTACCGGGTGAGCAGCCGAAACTGGCCAAGCTGGTCAAGCTCAATACCAACGAGAACCCTTATGGCCCGTCGCCCAAGGCGTTGGCCGCGATGCAGGCCGAGCTGGGCGATAGCCTGCGCCTGTACCCGGACCCCAATGGCGAGCGCCTCAAGCAGGCGGTGGCCGACTACTACGACGTGCGGCCCGATCAGGTGTTCGTCGGCAACGGTTCCGACGAGGTGCTGGCGCATGCCTTTCACGGCCTGTTCCAGCACGACAAACCGCTGCTGTTCCCGGATATCAGCTACAGCTTCTACCCCGTGTATTGCGGCCTCTACGGCATCGCCTCGGAGGCGATCGCCCTGGACGAGCAGTTCCAGATTCGCGTCGAAGACTATGCGCGGCCCAATGGCGGCATCGTCTTCCCCAACCCCAATGCGCCGACCGGTTGTGTGCTGGCGCTCGATGCCATCGAGCAGTTGTTGGCGGCCAACCCGGATTCGGTGGTGCTGGTGGACGAGGCTTATATCGACTTCGGCGGCCAGAGTGCCATCGCGCTGGTGGATAAATACCCGAACCTGCTGGTCAGCCAGACGCTGTCCAAGTCGCGCTCGTTGGCCGGTTTGCGCGTCGGTTTCGCCGTCGGCCACCCGGATCTGATCGAAGCGTTGGAGCGGATCAAGAACAGCTTCAACTCCTACCCGCTCGATCGCCTGGCGATTGCCGGTGCCGCCGCTGCGTTCGAGGATCGCGACTACTTCGAGCAGACCTGTCGCCAGGTTATCGAAAGCCGCGAAGGCGTGGTTGCCGGTTTGCAGGCCTTGGGCTTCGAGGTGCTGCCATCGGCCGCCAACTTCGTTTTCGCCCGTCATCCGCACAAGGATGCCGCGACCCTGGCTGCTGGCCTGCGCGAGCAGGGGGTGATAGTGCGGCATTTCAAGCAGGCGCGGATCGCCCAATTTCTACGCATCAGCATCGGTGCGCCGGAGCAGAATCAGGCGTTGTTGGACGCTCTGCAAGGGTTGTAGTCGTATTCGCTATCTGCCCCGGATTACATCCGGGCTACGTAAAAGCCGGCCCCGCAGCGCCGGCTTTTTATTGCGCGCGTTACTCGCTGTGGGCTTCGCCGAGGAAGGTCAGGGAGGCGAACAGGCCGCGGGTTTCGATATCCGGGTCGTTGGCCACCGGCAAGTAGGTTTCGGCGGCGATGATATTCAGCCCTTCGTTACGCACCTCGATCTGTGCACGCCCTTCGGCGTCGGTCTTGGCGCTGATCTGGTGCGGGGCGCCGCGGTAGTCGCCGATCAGTTCGATGCCCTCGGCGGGTTTGCCGTCGACCAGCACGCGCACCGGCAGCAGCTTGCCGACGCCGACTTCGAGCGGATCGGCTTCCGGGACTATGACCATCTTCAGCTGATCCAGTGCCGGCAGCTTGGTGCCTTCGCTGTAGACCGCCAGGCTGTATTTGAAGGTGTGCAGGGACTCGGTCGAAGTGGGCACCTTGCTGCGTCCTTCGTTAATCCACTTCTTGTCCGGGGTCAGCGACCAGGGGCCGTTATCCAGGGCCACGGCGACCACGGCCGGTGGGTTCAGCGGCTCCAGGCGAGCATGGTCGTCCAGGCGCTTGACCGTGACTGGAATCATTTTGCCATGGCTGTCATAAGCCCAGGCGCCGCTGATCTTCTCGGCTTTGAAAGCATTGTCCTCGGCGCCATGGCCATAGATGGTTTCTATATTGCCGCGACGTTGTTCGGTCCACAGGCCGTGAGCGTCGACCTGGCCGATAAACAGGGCGGCGGCGAGTAGGGGGAAGAGTTTTTTCATGAGAGGCTCCTTGGTTTTACAGATCGAGTGACAGGCTGAGGTTGAGGTTGCGCGGATCTCCCGGCATGACCCACACGCTGTTGAACGAGCGTTCGTAGTACTTGCGGTTGAAGGCGTTGTTGAGGTTCAGGCCCACGCGCAGGTTCTTGCTGGCCTGGTAGTGGGCGAGCAGGTCGACGGTGGTGTAGGCCGGTAGTTCGAAGTTGCTACCGGATTGGCCGGAGCGATCGCCGACATAGTTGATGGCGGCGCCGATGTCCGAGCCCCGCAGCCAGCCATTCTGAAACTCGTACACGCCCAGCAGGCTGCCGCTATGCTGCGGTACGCCGAGCAAGCGGCTGCCTTTAGGCAAGGTATTGTCCTTGGTCACCTCGGCGTCGATATAGGCATAGGCGCCGATCACCCGTAGCGCATCGCTGAGTTGACCGCTGAACTGCATGTCGAGGCCCTGGCTGCGGGCCTGACCTGCGGCGATGCTGTCGCCGGGGTTGTTTGGATCCGCAGTCAGCACGTTTTCCTTGTCGATCTGGAACAGCGCTACTGTGGCGCCGAGGCGACTGTCGAACAGGTCAAGCTTGAGCCCTGTCTCGTAGCCGATGCCTTTCTCCGGTTTGAATACCGTGCCCTGACCACTGATGCCGTTGGGTTTGAACGAGGTAGATGCGTTGGCGAAAACCCCCACTTGCGGGGTCAGCTGATACAGCAGGCCGGCGCGCGGGGTTGCGACTTCCTTGTGTTGCTCATTGCTTACCCCGGTGCTGCGGTTCAGCGCGGTTTGTTCGAAGCGCTCCAGGCGCACGCCAAGCAGACCGTTCAGGCGCTCGCTGAAGGTGATCTGATCTTGCAGGTTGAGGGAGTAGCTCTCGACATGCTCGAAGAAATCATTGGGGTTGACGATGGCGGGCTTGGGCTGGCCGTACACCGGGTTATATATGTCCTGTCCGTAGCCGAGCGAGGTGACGCTTTGCGGGTATTTCTGGCTGTTGCGGTAGTTCTCATACTCCAGACCGATGAGTGGCTGGTGTCGCCAACTGCCAACGCTGAAGTCGCCGTGCAGTTCCGCCTGGGTGATGCTGTTGTTCCATTCGAAGTTGCGTTGACGGTAGAAGCGGCTGACTTCGCTGCCGATCAGGCGTGATGGCTCGGAGCTGTCGCCTTGCAGGGTGCCTTGGGCATAGTGGTTGGCAAGCCGCAGCTTCCAGGTATCGCTCAACAGGTGTTCGAGGCTGAGTTGAAGCATCTGGTTGTTGTTGTGGATTTCCCCGTCGTTGGGCTCCCCGAGAAAGGTGGAGCGCTGCACCGAGCCGAGTTGATTGTCGAAGGCCGGAATACCTCGGTCGAACACCGATTCGGTGCGGGAGAACTCGCTTTCGAGCAACACGCGGGTATCCGGGCTGATCTGCCAGCTGAACGACGGGCTGATGATCTGCCGCTCGCTGCCGACGTGATCGCGAAAGCTCTGGTTGTCCTCTAGCGCCAGGTTAACCCGGGACAGGAGCGAACCATCCTCGTTAAGCGGGGTGTTTACATCGAGGCTGGTGCGGTAGCGATCCCAGCTGCCGGCGCTGGCGGCGAACCGGGTAAAGGCCTCAGTCTGAGGCTTCTTGGTGACGATATTGATCATGCCGCCGGGGTCGCCTCGGCCATAGAGGCTGGCAGCCGGACCCTTGAGTACCTCGATACGTTCTATGCCGGAAGCGTCGGGGGCGCTGTAACTGCCGCGGTTGACGGCGAAGCCGTTCTTGTACAACTCGCCTGTGGTGAAGCCGCGTACGCTGTATCCGTAGAGGGTCAGGCCGCCGAAATTGTTCTGCCTGGACACGCCGCCGGCGAAGTCCAGGGCGCGATCGATACGGGTTGTGTTGAGATCCTCCAGCACTTGGGCAGGCACCACGCTGATCGCCTGGGGGATCTCACTGAGCGGAGTGTCGGTTTTCGTCGCACTGCTGGAGCGTGTAGCGCGGTAGCCCTGTACGGGGCCGTCGGCAGCTTCTGTCGGCGCAGTGATGACGCTGTCGCGGAGTTGGACTGGGGTATCGGCCAGCGCACCTGGGGCGAGTAGGCTGGCGGCTAAAGCAAGGACTGGGCGCAAGGCAGGGGTTCCTCTCTCGTTTGTTTAATGTAATAACATAACATTAATAAATGAGAAGAGTTACCATTCATTCGGTCTGATGGCGATTTTAGCTGCCGCTGGCTGGCGGTCGTACGCCGATTTCTGCTGTCAGTTCCATCCGCTTGCCGTTGCGCATGATCTCGATGCGGATCTTCTCGCCCGGTTTGGCTTGCGCTACCTGGTTCATCGAGCGGCGGCCGTCGCCGGCGGGTTGGCCGTCGATATTGAGGATCAGGTCGCCCGGTTGCAGGCCGGCTTTCTGTGCTGGGCCGTCGCGGTAGATACCGGCGACGACGATGCCTGGACGGCCTTCCAGGCCGAAGGATTCCGCCAGCTCGGGGGTCAGCGGTTGTACCTCGATGCCCAGCCAGCCGCGGATCACCTGGCCGTTTTCGATGATCGCGCGCATGACTTCCAGCGCCAGTTTCACCGGGATGGCGAAACCGATGCCCTGCGAGCCGCCGGAGCGGGAGAAGATCGCCGTGTTGATGCCGACCAGATCGCCATGGGCATCGATCAGGGCGCCGCCCGAGTTGCCGGGGTTGATCGCCGCATCGGTCTGGATGAAGTCTTCGTAGGTATTGAGGCCCAGCTGATTGCGCCCGGTGGCGCTGATAATGCCCATGGTCACGGTTTGGCCGACGCCGAAGGGGTTGCCGATGGCCAGGGTTACGTCGCCGATCTTGATGTTGTCCGAGCGGCCCAGGGTAATCGCCGGCAGATCTGCTAGGTCGATCTTCAAGACCGCCAGATCGGTTTCCGGGTCGCTGCCGATCACCCTCGCCAGGGTTTCGCGGCCGTCCTTGAGCGCCACGACTATCTGATCGGCGCCGCTGACCACGTGGTTATTGGTCAGCAGGTAACCTTCCGAGCTCATGATCACCGCCGAGCCCAGGCTGGATTCCATGCGGCGTTGTTTGGGCAGGTTATCGCCGAAGAACTTGCGGAACTGCGGGTCCTCGAACAACGGATGGGTGGGCTTGTTGGCGAATTTGGTGCTGTAGAGGTTGGCGACCGCGGGGGAGGCTGTATCCACGGCGCGGGCGTAGGACACCGGGCCGTCCTGGCTGCGGCTGTAGACCGGCGCCTGGCGCAGTTGCACGTCATGGGCCGGCAGGCCGACCCATTGCGGGTAATACTGGATAACCAATAACGCCAGCAATACGCCTACCAGCAGGGGCCAGCCGAGAAAACGCAGGGCCTTGAGCATCAATCGAATCCTGAGGGTTGCGAGGGCCGACTAAGCCCCTTTAAGGTGCGCCATTATAGAAGGCCGGGTCGCAATAAAGCAGCGGCTTCAACCAACGTTTGAGGAATAACCATGGCCATTGCCCTCACAACTTTGCAGGAAGAAGCCGACCGCTACTTGAATAGCGGGCGTATCAACGACTACTGCCCCAATGGCTTGCAGGTGGAAGGCCGCCCCCAGGTGCGCCGGATCGTCAGCGGGGTGACCGCCAGCCAGGCGTTGATCGATGCCGCGGTGGAAGCCGAGGCCGATGTGCTGCTGGTGCACCATGGTTACTTCTGGAAGGGTGAGAACCCCTGTGTCGTCGGCATGAAACAGCGCCGCCTGAAAACCTTGCTGGCCAACGATATCAGCTTGTTGGCCTATCATCTGCCCCTGGATCTGCACCCGGAGGTGGGTAACAACGTGCAGTTGGCCGCGCAGCTGGGCATCACCGTCGAAGGCGCGCTGGAGCCGGACAACCCGCGTACCGTCGGCCTGCTCGGCTCCCTCGGCGAGGCCATGAGCGCGCGCGATTTCGCCCGGCGGGTGCGGGAGACGCTGGGCCGCGAGCCCTTGCTGGTCGATAGCGGCCAGATGATCCGACGGGTCGGCTGGTGCACCGGTGGCGGTCAGGGTTATATCGACCAGGCCATCGCCGCCGGGGTCGATCTGTATCTGACCGGCGAGGCTTCCGAGCAGACCTTCCACAGCGCGAGGGAAAACGGCATCAGCTTTATCGCCGCGGGCCATCACGCCACCGAGCGCTACGGCGTGCAGGCATTGGGCGATTATCTGGCTCGGCACTTCGCCCTCGAACACCTGTTTATCGATTGCCCGAATCCAATTTAGATATATCGAACCAGACGCGCCGGGAACCTGATGTTCGGCCGATATAAAGCTAGATCGTTTCGGTCTAGATAGCCTCCTGAATAGAAGCTGGCGCTGTGCTAGAGTGCGCGCTCGTCCACGGCCCGCCGGCCCAATTACACAGCAATTCGTGAGTAGCCATGCTCGATAAACTGACCCACCTGAAACAGCTGGAGGCGGAAAGTATCCACATCATTCGTGAAGTGGCCGCCGAATTCGACAACCCGGTAATGCTTTATTCCATCGGTAAAGACTCCGCCGTGATGCTGCATCTGGCGCGCAAGGCGTTCTTTCCGGGCAAGCTGCCGTTCCCGGTGATGCACGTCGACACCCGTTGGAAGTTTCAGGAGATGTACCGCTTCCGCGAGAAAATGGTCAGCGAGTACGGCCTGGACCTGATCACCCACATCAACCCCGATGGCGTGGCCCAGGACATGAACCCCTTCACCTATGGTAGTGCCAAGCACACCGACGTGATGAAGACCGAAGGCTTGAAGCAAGCTTTGGATAAATACGGTTTCGACGCGGCTTTCGGCGGCGCCCGTCGCGACGAGGAAAAGTCCCGGGCCAAGGAGCGCGTCTACTCCTTCCGCGACAGCAAGCACCGCTGGGACCCGAAGAATCAGCGTCCCGAGTTGTGGAACGTATACAACGGCAAGGTCAAGAAGGGCGAGTCGATCCGCGTATTCCCGCTGTCGAACTGGACCGAGCTGGATATCTGGCAATACATCTATCTGGAGCAGATCCCGATCGTGCCGCTGTACTTCGCCGCCGAGCGCGATGTGATCGAGAAGAACGGCACTCTGATCATGATCGATGACGAACGCATCCTCGAGCATCTGTCGGACGAAGAAAAAGCGCGCATCACCAAGAAGATGGTGCGTTTCCGTACGCTCGGCTGCTACCCGCTGACCGGTGCGGTGGAGTCCACGGCAACCAGCCTGACCGACATCATTCAGGAGATGCTCCTGACTCGAACGTCCGAGCGGCAAGGGCGCGTTATCGACCACGATGCCGCCGGTTCGATGGAAGAGAAAAAACGTCAGGGGTATTTTTAAGATGTCGCACCAGTCCGAACTCATCAGCGAAGACATCCTCGCTTACCTGGCCCAGCACGAGCGCAAGGAGCTGTTGCGCTTTCTCACCTGCGGCAACGTCGACGACGGCAAGAGCACGCTGATCGGTCGTTTGCTCCACGATTCCAAGATGATCTACGAAGATCATATGGAAGCCATTACCCGTGACTCGAAGAAGTCCGGCACTACCGGTGAAGACGTCGACCTGGCGCTGCTGGTCGATGGCCTGCAGGCCGAGCGCGAGCAGGGCATCACCATCGACGTGGCCTACCGCTACTTCAGCACCGCCAAGCGCAAGTTCATCATCGCCGACACCCCCGGCCATGAGCAGTACACCCGCAACATGGCGACCGGCGCTTCCACCTGCGATCTGGCGATCATTCTGATCGACGCCCGTTACGGCGTGCAGACCCAGACCAAGCGCCACAGTTTTATCGCCAGCCTGCTGGGCATCAAGCACATAGTCGTGGCCATCAACAAGATGGACCTGAAGGACTTCGATCAGGGCGTATTCGAGCAGATCAAGGCCGATTACCTGAAGTTCGCCGAAGGCATCGCGCTCAAGCCGAGTTCGTTGCATTTCGTGCCGATGTCGGCGCTCAAGGGCGACAACGTGGTCAACAAGAGCGAGCGTTCGCCTTGGTACGACGGCCAGTCGCTGATGGAAATCCTCGAAACCGTGGAAGTGGCCGGCGATCGCAATTTCACCGACCTGCGCTTCCCGGTGCAGTACGTCAATCGTCCGAATCTGAACTTCCGCGGTTTCGCTGGCACCCTGGCCAGCGGCATCGTGCGCAAGGGCGACGAAGTGGTGGCCCTGCCGTCGGGCAAGGGCAGCAAGATCAAGTCCATCGTCACCTTCGAGGGCGAGTTGGAACACGCCGGCCCGGGCCAGGCCGTGACCCTGACCCTGGAAGACGAAATCGACGTGTCCCGCGGCGACATGCTGGTGCACGCCGATAGCTGCCCGCAGATCAGCGATAGCTTCGACGCCATGCTGGTGTGGATGGCCGAAGAGCCGATGCTGCCGGGCAAGAAGTACGACATCAAGCGCGCCACCAGCTATGTGCCGGGCTCGATCGCCAGCATCGTTCATCGGGTCGATGTGAACACCCTCAAGCATGGCCCGGCGAGCAGCTTGCAGCTCAACGAAATCGGTCAGGTGCGGGTCGCCCTGGATGCGCCCATCGCCCTCGATGGTTACGCCCATAACCGCACCACCGGTGCCTTTATCGTCATCGACCGGCTGACCAACGGCACCGTCGGCGCCGGCATGATCATCGCCGATCCGGTCGGCGCGCAGCGTAGCGAGGGGCACCACGGCAAGCTCGCCCACGTGTCCACCGAAGAGCGTGCCGCGCGCTTCGGCCAGCAGCCGGCCACCGTGCTGTTCAGCGGTCTGTCGGGTGCCGGCAAAAGCACCCTGGCTTACGCCGTTGAGCGCAAGCTGTTCGATATGGGTCGTGCGGTCTATGTGCTGGATGGCCAGAACCTGCGGCATGACTTGAACAAAGGTCTGCCCCAGGACCGTGCCGGGCGGACCAAGAACTGGCGTCGCGCCGCCCATGTCGCGCGTCAGTTCAACGAAGCCGGCCTGCTGACCCTGGCCGCGTTCGTCGCCCCGGATGCCGAGGGCCGCGAGCAGGCCAAGGCGTTGATCGGTGCCGAGCGTCTGCTCACCGTCTACGTCCAGGCTTCGCCACAAGTCTGCGCTGAGCGCGATCCGCAGGGTTTGTACGCCGCTGCCGGCGACAATATCCCGGGCGAGTCCTTCCCTTATGACGTGCCGCTGGATGCCGATCTGGTGATCGACACCCACAGCGTTTCGGTGGAAGAGGGTGTCAAGCTGGTGCTGGCGCTGCTGCGCGAGCGCGGCGCGATCTAAGTCGCTCGCACAACAAAAAGCCCCGCTGATCAGCGGGGCTTTTTGTTGTCTGTAGGTGACTGCTTGCTGCGGTCCGGCGGTCTTCGGCGTTGCTGATCGACCGGGTTGCCAGCACCTGGGTTACAGCGTGCCGGCTCGGTTCCTGCGCGAGCGGCAGATCAGCGCTTGTTCTTCAGACCGTAATTTTCATCGAGCATGCCGGGCACATCGGCGCTTTTCGGCGCGTAGTCCTTAGGCATTTCATTGTTTTTCGGTGGCGTCAGGCGCTCGCGCTTTTCGCTGCCGTCTTCGGCATGCAGGGTGGCCAGCAGGCGCTGGCGGGTCAATTCGTCCAGGGCTAGACGGTTGGCGCCGTCGGACAAGTGTTCTTGCACGTCCTGATAGCTCTGCGTGAGTTTTTTCACCATGTTGGCGGTGGTGTTGAAGTGGCTGACCACTTCGCTCTGGTAGGCGTCGAAGCGTTCCTGCATTTCGTCCAGTTGGCGCTGGGTGCGGTTGGGAGCCGCGTTGGGCGCCAGGCGGGCGATCAGAAAGCCAATGGCAATACCGGCTACCAGGGTAACGGCCGGTAGCAACCAGGCTGTGAGCGTCTGTTCCACGAGTCCTTCCTCTCTAAACGGCTTTGCTTTACGTTAACGGCTCGAACCTGCGCTGTATACCGCAAAGAGTATCTAGGGCGCAGGCTGTCAGCTAGACGAGTCGATCCTCTGAGAGGTCACGGAGTTCCCTGTTGCTCACCCGCGAAACCCCAGTATTTATCGAAGGCCCCTGCGGGCCTCTGCAAGCCCTGTCGCTCGATGTGCCCGAGGCGCGCGGCATTGCACTGATTTGCCACCCTAATCCGGTGCAGGGCGGCACCATGCTCAACAAGGTCGTCTCGACCTTGCAGCGCACCGCGCGCGACGCCGGCCTGGCCACCTTGCGTTTCAATTACCGCGGTGTCGGCGGCAGCGCCGGCAGCCATGATATGGCCAGCGGCGAGGTTGACGATGCCGAGGCCGTGGCGCATTGGCTGCGCGCGCATTACCCACAATTGCCATTGACCCTGCTCGGTTTCTCCTTCGGCGGCTTCGTCGCCGCCAGCCTCGGCGGCCGTCTGGAAAGCCAGGGAATAGAGCCGTCGCAACTGATCATGGTGGCGCCGGCGGTGCAGCGCTTGACTGCGGAAAACCCACCGGCGCAACGTTGCCCGCTGGTGGTGATCCAGCCCGAGGACGACGAAGTGATTGATCCGCAGGCGGTTTATGCCTGGTCCGCCGGCCTGGGACGTGCCCATGAGCTGCTGAAAGTGGCAGAATGCGGACACTTTTTTCACGGCAGGCTCACTGATCTCAAGGATCTGCTGCTGCCGCGTCTCTGATTCCGTCTAACAAGCGAACGCCATGACCACTCGTATCCTTACCGGCATCACCACCACCGGCACCCCGCACCTCGGCAACTACGCGGGCGCGATTCGCCCCGCTATCGTCGCCAGTCGCGCGGCCGATGCGGATTCGTTCTACTTCCTCGCCGACTACCATGCGCTGATCAAGTGCGACGAGCCGGCGCGCATCCAGCGTTCGCGCCTGGAAATTGCCGCCACTTGGCTGGCCTGCGGTCTGGATGTGAACAAGGCGACCTTCTATCGCCAGTCGGATATCCCGGAGATCCCCGAGCTGTGCTGGTTGCTCACCTGCGTCGCCGGCAAGGGCCTGCTCAATCGCGCCCATGCCTACAAGGCGTCGGTGGACAAGAATATCGAGCAGGGCGAAGACCCCGATGCGGGCATCACCATGGGCCTGTTCAGCTACCCGGTGCTGATGGCCGCGGATATCCTGATGTTCAACGCGCACAAGGTGCCGGTCGGCCGCGATCAGATCCAGCACGTGGAAATGGCTCGCGATATCGCCCAGCGCTTCAACCACCTGTTCGGCCAGGGCAAAGAGCTGTTCGTCCTGCCGGAAGCGGTGATCGAAGAAGACGTCGCGACCCTGCCGGGCCTCGACGGGCGCAAGATGAGCAAGAGCTACGACAACACCATCCCGCTGTTCGGCAGCAGCAAGCAGCTCAAGGACGCCGTGGCGCGTATCGTCACCGACTCCAAGTTGCCCGGCGAGCCGAAAGACCCCGACAACTCGCACCTGTTTACCCTCTACCAGGCATTCGCCGCGCCGACCCAGCAGGCGGATTTCCGCGCCGAGCTGATCGCCGGGCTGGCCTGGGGCGAAGCCAAACAGCGCCTGTGCCAGTTGCTCGAAGCCGAATTGGGCGAGGCGCGTGAGCGTTATCACGCCCTGATCGAAAAGCCGGGCGACCTGGAAGACATACTGCTGGACGGCGCCGCCAAGGCGCGCAAGATCGCCACGCCGTTTCTCGGCGAGTTGCGTGAAGCCGTGGGGCTGCGCTCGTTCCGCAGTCAGGCGTCGGGTAGTGCAGGGGGTAAGAAGAAAGCGGCCAAGAGCGCGCGCTTCGTCAGCTTCCGCGAGCAGGATGGCAGCTTCCGCTTCCGTTTCCTCGCCGCCGATGGCGAACAACTGCTGCTGTCGCGCCCCTTCAGCGATCCCAAGGCGGCCGGCAGCATCAGCCAGCGGCTGATCGCCAACGGCGCCGATGCTTTGGAGTTGCGTGCCGACGAGGGCGAGCAGTTCACCCTGTGGCTGGATGGCGAATGCCTGGCCGATAGCCCGGCCTATGCCGAGCCGGAGGAGCTGGAAGCCGCCATGCTGCGCCTGCGCGAGGCCATTGCGGAATTAGCGGCTGCCTAGGCCGTAGGTTGGGCTGAGTTAGGCGAAGCCCAACGCAGTTGCTGCAATCTGAGCTGCGCTGCGCTGCGCGCCAACGTACCGGCTTCTCCTGCCGTGCGTAGCGGTGATTGCCAATCCGCGGGGCCGTCGCTAAAGTGACGCCCCCGTTTTACTGGCCCGGCTCGATCATCATGACTCCACTAGAACGCTACCAAGCCGATCTCAAGCGCCCCGACTTCTTCCACGATGCGGCCCAGGAAACGGCGGTGCGCCATTTGCAGCGCCTGTACGACGATCTGGTGGCAAGCGAGGGCGATCGTCCCGGGCTGTTCGGCAAGCTGTTCGCCAGGAAACCCCAAGGGCCGGTCAAAGGCCTGTATTTCTGGGGCGGCGTCGGCCGCGGTAAGACGTATCTGGTCGATACCTTCTTCGACGCGCTGCCGTTCGAGCGCAAGATGCGCACGCACTTTCACCGCTTTATGAAGCGCGTGCACGAAGAAATGCGCACCCTCAAGGGCGAGAAGAACCCGCTGACCGTCATCGGCAAGCGTTTCGCCGACGAGGCCCGGGTGATCTGCTTCGATGAGTTCTTCGTCTCCGATATCACCGATGCGATGATCCTTGCGACCCTATTGGACGAGCTGTTCAAGAACGGCGTGAGCCTGGTCGCAACTTCCAATATCGTGCCCGACGGCTTGTATCGCGACGGCTTGCAGCGCGCGCGCTTCCTGCCGGCGATCGCCTTGCTCAAGGAGCACACCGATATCGTCAATGTCGATAGCGGCATCGACTACCGGTTGCGCGCGCTGGAGCAGGCCGAGCTGTTCCACTGGCCGCTGGATGCCGAGGCGGAGGAAAGCCTGCAGCGCAGTTTCAGCAGCTTGCTGCCCGAGCACTGCACGGTGCAGGAGAACGAGCCACTGATGATCGAGAACCGCGCCATAGTTGCGCGTAAGGTCGGCGACGACGTGGCCTGGTTCGATTTCCGTGAGCTGTGCGACGGCCCGCGCAGCCAGAACGACTACATCGAGCTGGGCAAGATCTTCCACGCGGTGTTGCTGGCCAACGTCGAGCAGATGGGCGTGGCCAAGGAAGACATGGCGCGGCGCTTCATCAACCTGGTCGACGAGTTCTACGACCGCAACGTCAAGCTGATCATCTCCGCCGAGGTCGAGCTCAAGGACCTCTACAGCGGCGGTCGCTTGAACTTCGAGTTCCAGCGCACCCTCAGCCGCCTGCTGGAAATGCAGTCCCACGAGTTCCTTTCGCGCCCGCATAAGCCTTAAAAAGCCGCTTCAAGCGGCAAGTTAGGCCGGGCCGTCCTTGTGTTGGAACTGCCGGCGGTATTGATTGGGCGACAGCTCGGTGTGCTGGCGAAACAGGCGGGCGAAGAAGCTGGCGTCGTCGTAGCCCACTTCGTAACTGATGGTCTTGATGCTTTTGCGGGTGGCGCTGAGCATGCCCTTGGCGGTTTCGATGCGCAGGCGTTGCAGGTAGTGCAGCGGCTTGTCGCCGGTGGCCGCCTGGAAACGGCGCATAAAGTTGCGAATGCTCATGCTGTGTTCGCGGGCGACGTCTTCGAAGCGGAATTTATCGGCGAAGTGATCCTCCAGCCATTGCTGGATCTGCAGCACGGTCATGTCGTGATGCAGCTTCTGGCCGCCGAAGCCGATGCGTCCCGGCGCGTAGTTGCGCTGCACCTCGTAGAGAATGTCGCGGGCCACGCCCTGGGCCACACCGGCGCCACAGAAGCGCTCGATCAGGTAGATATACAGATCGCAGGCCGAGGTGACGCCGCCGGCACAGTAGAGGTTGTCGGCATCCGATAGGTGCTTTTCCTGATTGAGCAGCACCTTGGGGAAGCGTTCGGCGAACTCATTGAAAAAGCGCCAGTAAGTGGTCGCTTCCTTGCCGTCGAGCAGCCCAGCCTCGGCCATCCAGAACACGCCGGTGGCTTCGCCGCATATCGCGCTGCCGTTGGCGTGGCTGTTTTTCAGCCAGCTGAGCACCTGGGGGTGGCGCTGGCTGAGGGCGTCGAAGTCGTCCCAGAACGCCGGCAGGATGATCACGTCGGCGACATCCAGCGGGCCGTCCACCGGCGCTCGTACACCGCTGAAGCTACGTACCGGCTGGCCGTCCGGGCTGACCAGATTGATCTCGAAGGCCGGCGCCAGACCGATGCCCTGCTGTTTGCCGTAACGCAGGCTGGCCATATGGAAGAAATCCTTGGCCTGCATCAGGGTGGAGGCGAATACGCCGTCAGTGGCCAGAATGCTTACCCGCTTGAGAGGTGTCGTCATCGTCATTCTTCTTGCGAAAGCTCGGAGCTGAGGGCACATGGAGGTGGTGTTGGTGACGCGCCTGGCCCTTCGAGGTGGGAAAGCGGTCAAGATGCGGCTGGATCGTCTTATTTTTTGGCGCTTGTGTCCAGTGCAACCAAGCGATTGCTTGGTTAGAGTCGTTTCTTCGAATTTATTCGCCAGGTGCCAGCATGATCCCCAGAACGTTGTTCAGCTCCGAACACGAACTCTTTCGCGACAGTGTGCGTAAGTTTCTCGAGCAAGAGGCGGTGCCATTCCATCAGCAGTGGGAAAAGGACGGTCATATCGATCGCGCTTTATGGAACAAGGCCGGCGAGGCGGGCATGCTCTGCTCGCATATTCCCGAAGAGTACGGCGGCATGGCCGCTGACTTTCTCTACAGCGCCGTGGTGATCGAAGAAGTCGGGCGTTTGGGGCTGACCGGCATCGGCTTCTCCCTGCATTCGGACATAGTTGCGCCTTATATCCTGCATTACGGTTCCGAAACGCTGAAGCACAAGTACCTGCCGAAGCTGGTCTCCGGCGAGATGGTCACCGCGATCGCCATGACCGAGCCGGGTGCGGGTTCCGACCTGCAGGGGGTGAAAACCACCGCGGTGCTGGACGGCGATGAATATGTAATCAATGGCTCCAAGACCTTTATCACCAATGGCTATCTGGCCGACCTGGTGATAGTGGTGGCGAAGACCGATCCCAAGGCTGGCGCCAAGGGCACCAGTCTGTTTCTGGTGGAGGCCGATTCGCCGGGCTTCAGCAAGGGCAAGCGCCTGGAAAAGGTCGGCATGAAAGCTCAGGACACCTCCGAGCTGTTCTTTCAGGATGTACGGGTGCCCAAGGAGAACCTGCTCGGTCAGGCCGGTATGGGCTTCGCCTATCTGATGCAGGAATTGCCCCAGGAGCGTCTGACCGTTGGCGTCGGCGCGCTGGCTTCGGCCGAGGCGGCGCTGAAGTGGACGTTGGATTACACCCGCGAGCGCAAAGCGTTCGGCAAAGCCATTGCGGACTTTCAGAACACCCGCTTCAAGCTGGCAGAGATGGCGACCGAGATCCAGGTCGGTCGGGTGTTCGTCGACCGCTGCCTGGAGCTGCACCTGCAAGGCAAGCTGGATGTGCCGACCGCGGCCATGCTCAAGTACTGGGGCACCGATCTGCAATGCAAGGTGCTCGACGAGTGCGTGCAGCTGCACGGCGGTTACGGTTTCATGTGGGAGTATCCGGTGGCGCGCGCCTGGGCCGATGCCCGGGTGCAGCGTATCTACGCTGGCACCAATGAAATCATGAAGGAAATCATCGCCCGCTCGCTGTAATTGTCGAGGGCGTTGCTGTTCGGGCGGCGAACTTGCGCATCGCCATGGCGCTCCAACAGGCAAATGTCTGGAGGGCGCCATGATGTCTTTGAATGAACTCGCCGCGGAACTCTTCGCCGACTGGGACGGCAGCGTAGCCGCTGCCCGGGCCCTGCAGGCGCGCCTGGCCGAACAGGTGCGGCTGGAAGACGACTATCCGCCGCTGCAGCGCTTCGCCGGCGTGGATGTCGGCTTCGAGGAGGGCGGTTCGATCACCCGGGCCGCGGCGGTTCTGCTCGATGCGCTGACCCTCGAACCGCTGGCCGAGTGCGTGGCGCGTATCCCCACGCGCATGCCTTATGTGCCGGGCCTGCTGTCGTTTCGCGAATTGCCGGCCTTGTTGCAGGCCTTGGCCGGGTTGCCCTGCGAGCCCGATCTGGTGTTCGTCGACGGGCACGGTATCGCCCATCCGCGGGGGCTGGGCATTGCCGCGCATCTCGGGGTGATGAGCGGTCTGCCAAGCATCGGCGTGGCCAAGAAAATTCTTACCGGCAGTCATGCTCCGCTACAGGAACAGCGCGGGGCACGGGTGCCTTTGCTGGATCGGCACGGCAGGACAATCGGCTGGGTGCTGCGCAGCAAGCACGGCGTGCGGCCGTTGATCGTGTCGCCGGGCCATCGCGTGAGCCTTGAACGTGCGCCGGAGTTGGTGATGGCCTGTGTGCGCCATCACCGCCTGCCTGAGCCGACCCGGCTGGCTGACCGCTTGGCATCGCGACGCGATGCCGATGGCGGGCAGCGATCGCTGCTTTAAGGTGCTGGGTTGGGTTGTTGAGTGTGAATGGCCTCGATCCCGGCCAGGACTTCATCGGAGAGTCGCAGCTGCGCGCTGGCCAGGTTGCTGTCCAGCTGTTCGAGGGTGGTGGCGCCGATGATATTGCTGGTCACGAAAGGCTGCGCGGTGACGAATGCCAGAGCCATTTGCGCCGGGTCGAGGCCGTGCTCGCGGGCCAGGACCACATAGCGCGAGCAGGCCGCTTCGGCTTGCGGGTTGGTATAACGGGCGAAGCGGCTGAACAGACTGATGCGGGCATTGGCCGGGCGCGCGCCACCCTCGTATTTGCCCGATAGCATGCCGAACGCCAGGGGAGAGTAGGCAAGCAGGCCGCAGTCTTCGCGGATTGCGATTTCCGCCAGACCCACCTCGAAGGTGCGGTTGAGCAGGTTATAGGGGTTCTGAATCGACACGGCGCGCGACCAGTTGCGTTGCTCGGCCAATTGCAGGAATTTCAGGGTGCCCCAGGGCGTTTCGTTGGACAGACCGATATGACGGATCTTGCCGGCCTTGACCTGCTCGTCGAGCACTTCCAAGGTTTCTTCCAGTGGCGTGAAGTCGCTGTCGCGGTGTTTGTAGCCGAGTTGGCCGAAGAAGTTGGTCGGCCGTTCCGGCCAGTGCAGTTGATACAGGTCGATCCAGTCGGTGCGCAGGCGCTTGAGGCTGGCGTCCAATGCGGCGGTGATGTGCGCGCGGTTGTGCTTGAGTTGACCGCCGCGGATGTAGTCGATGCCGTTGCCCGGTCCGGCGACCTTGCTCGCCAGCACCCAGTCGGTCCGGTCGCCGTGCTTGGCGAAGTAATCGCCGATGATTTGCTCGGTGGTGCTGTAGGTCTCGGCGCGCGGCGGCACCGGGTACATTTCGGCGGTGTCGATAAAGTTCACCCCCGCGGCCTTACTGCGTTCGATCTGTGCGAAGGCGTCGTCGGCGCTGTTTTGTTCACCCCAGGTCATGCTGCCGAGGCACAGGGCGCTGACCCGCAAATCCGTTCGGCCTAGTTGGCGATAATCCATTTGGCGTTCCTCCGGCAAAACGACCATACAATCAGGTTGTATTTATTTTCGCAATCTGCATAATTGCGCACCTCTTTCTGCAGTGGAAGTGATGCGCCGCCTGCCGAAGAATCTTGCCGTATTACGGACGCGCTGACCCGAGCCCCCGATAGCGCCTGTTTGCGGCTGCCTTTGACCTTGTCAAAGTACGCACTATTCAGTAAGATCCGCCGTCTTATTTATCAGGGCGGCCCCTGAGGCTATAAAGAATGAAAACTTTTACTGCTAAACCTGAAACAGTAAAGCGCGACTGGTTCGTCGTCGACGCTGCAGGTCAGACCCTGGGTCGTCTGGCTACTGAAATCGCCAGCCGTCTGCGTGGCAAGCACAAGCCTGAATACACTCCGCACGTCGACACCGGTGATTACATCGTTGTGATCAATGCCGAGCAGGTACGTGTGACCGGTGCTAAGACCACCGACAAGATGTACTACTCTCACTCCGGTTTCCCGGGCGGCATCAAGTCGATCAACTTCGAAAAGCTGATCGCCAAGGCGCCTGAGCGTGTGATCGAGACCGCGGTCAAAGGCATGCTGCCGAAGAATCCGCTGGGTCGCGACATGTATCGTAAGCTGAAGGTGTATGCGGGCGCTGCCCACCCACACACTGCTCAGCAGCCCCAAGAACTGAAGATTTAACGGAATAGTTCATTATGTCGGCGACTCAAAATTACGGCACTGGCCGTCGCAAGACTGCAACCGCTCGCGTTTTCCTGCGTGCCGGTACTGGCAAGATCTCCATCAACAACCGTTCGCTCGATGGCTTCTTCGGTCGCGAAACTGCCCGCATGGTAGTTCGCCAGCCGCTGGAACTGGTTGAGATGACCGAAAAGTTCGACGTCTACGTCACCGTTATCGGTGGCGGCGTGAGTGGCCAGGCTGGCGCAATCCGCCACGGCATCACTCGTGCTCTGATGGACTACGACGAAACCCTGCGTCCTGCACTGCGCAAGGCCGGTTTCGTGACTCGCGATGCCCGTGAAGTTGAACGTAAGAAGGTCGGTCTGCGTAAAGCGCGTAAGCGTCCGCAGTACTCCAAGCGTTAATTCGCGACCTGCGTTCCAAAACGCCCAGCTTCCTAGCGGAACTGGGCGTTTTTTATGGGCGTAAGGATAGCCTGCGGTGTTATGTCGCAGCGTCCAAACCCGCGTCCTGCGCGGTGTTAAGCCTTTGTCTGCGGGGTAATTACCTTGTCAGAAAAGGGGCTTTTCATTACCATTTGGCGAATTTTTTGCGCTACTCGAAATTTACTTAGTAGAGGCCTGACCAACAGGCCACAAAGCTGATGGGAGACGACTGAATGAGCAATGACGGCGTGAATGCAGGCCGGCGTCGCTTCTTGGTGGCGGCCACCTCTGTGGTGGGTGCTGCTGGAGCGGTGGGTGCCGCGGTCCCGTTCGTGGGGTCATGGTTCCCGAGTGCCAAGGCTAAAGCTGCCGGTGCGCCTGTGAAGGTGAACGTGAGCAAGATCGAGCCGGGCCAGCAGATGGTCGCCGAGTGGAGGGGGCAACCCGTCTTCATTGTGCGCCGTACCGAGGAAATCCTGAAAAATCTGGCAGCGCTGGAGCCTAAGCTGGCTGACCCGGAATCGAAGGATTCGGTGCAGCCGACTTATGTCGATCCGCGAGTGCGTTCGATCCGTCCGGAGCTGCTGCTGCTGGTCGGGCTCTGTACCCACCTGGGTTGTGCGCCGTCCTTCCGTCCGGAAGTCGCGCCTGCCGACCTCGGGGCCGAGTGGGTAGGGGGTTATTTCTGCCCTTGCCACGGTTCCCGCTACGACCTCGCTGGCCGGGTCTACAAAGCGCAGCCTGCGCCCTTGAACCTGCCGGTGCCACCGCACACATACGAGTCGGATGATGTGATCGTCATCGGTGTGGACCAGGAGCAAGCATGATGAGTAAGTTCATGGAATGGGTGGATGCGCGCTTCCCCGCGACCAAGATGTGGGAAGACCATCTGAGCAAGTATTACGCACCGAAGAATTTCAACTTCTTCTACTTTTTCGGCTCCCTGGCGCTGCTGGTGTTGGTCAATCAGATCGTCACCGGTATCTGGCTGACCATGAGCTACAACCCTTCGGCCGAAGAGGCGTTCGCCTCGGTCGAGTACATCATGCGCGATGTCGAGTTCGGCTGGATCCTGCGCTACCTGCACTCCACCGGCGCTTCGGCGTTCTTCATCGTGGTCTACCTGCACATGTTCCGCGGTCTGCTCTACGGCTCCTACCAGAAGCCGCGCGAGCTGGTGTGGATCTTCGGCATGCTGATCTACCTGATGCTGATGGCCGAAGCCTTTATGGGTTATCTGTTGCCGTGGGGCCAGATGTCCTACTGGGGCGCCCAGGTGATCATCTCGCTGTTTGGCGCCATTCCGGTGGTCGGCGCGGATCTGACCCAGTGGATCCGTGGTGACTACCTGATCTCGGGCATCACCCTGAACCGCTTCTTCGCCCTGCACGTGGTGGCCTTGCCGATCGTGATTCTGGGGTTGGTGGTTCTGCACATCCTGGCGCTGCACGAAGTCGGTTCGAACAACCCCGACGGCGTCGACATCAAGAAGAAAAAGGACGAGAACGGCGTTCCGCTCGACGGCATCGCTTTCCATCCTTACTACACCGTGAAAGACATCGTCGGCGTAGTGGTATTCCTGTTCATCTTCTGCTTCGTGGTGTTCTTCTTCCCGGAAATGGGCGGTTACTTCCTGGAGAAGCCGAACTTCGAGGCGGCCAACCCGTTCAAGACTCCCGAGCACATCGCTCCGGTCTGGTACTTCACGCCGTTCTACGCGATTCTGCGGGCGATTCCGGACAAGCTCATGGGCGTTATCGCCATGGGTGCGGCGATTGCCGTGCTGTTCGTATTGCCGTGGCTGGACCGTAGCCCGGTCAAGTCGATGCGCTACAAGGGTTGGTTGAGCAAGATCTGGTTGCTGGTCTTCTGCGTTTCCTTCGTCATCCTCGGTGTCCTGGGCGTGTTGTCGCCAACGCCGGGTCGTACGTTGTTGTCGCAGGTGTGTACCTTCCTGTACTTCGCGTACTTCATCCTGATGCCGTTCTACACCAGGATGGAAAAAACCAAACCGGTTCCGGAAAGGGTGACGGGCTGATGAAAAAGCTATTTGCTGCGTTTGTTATTGCTGCGCTGCCAGCCTGGGCTTTCGCTTCTGGCGGTGGCGTCGAGCTGGACCATGTGGAAATCGATCTGACCGACAAAGCGGCTCTGCAGGACGGTGCGCGCACGTTCGCCAACTACTGCATGGGTTGCCATAGCGCCAAGTTCCAGCGCTATGAGCGCGTGGCCGACGACCTGGGTATCCCGCATGAAATCATGCTGGAGAATCTGGTATTCAGCGGCGCGAAAATCGGCGATCACATGAAGATCGGTATGAAGCCGGATGATGCCAAGGCCTGGTTCGGTGCTGCGCCGCCGGATCTGACCCTGGTCGCCCGTGTGCGTGGCAACGACTGGTTGTACACCTACCTGCGCACCTTCTACTACGATCCGACCCGTCCGCTGGGTTCCAACAACAAGGTATTCCCCAATGTGGGCATGCCCAACGTGTTGGCCGACCTGCAGGGGCATCAGTACATCGGTTGCAAGCAGGTTCAGGTGGTCGAAGACGGCAAGAAGCAATTCGATCCGTTGACTGGTACGCCGATTACCCATGAGGCCTGCGATCAGTTGGCGATCGCGCCGAACACGGGTGCGTTGAGCGAAGAAGAGTTCGATGAAAAGATCCAGAACCTGGTGACCTTCCTGGCCTATTCGGCCAACCCGATCAAGCTGGAAAGCCAGCGCATCGGCACCTACGTTCTGCTGTATCTGGCCTTCTTCTTCGTGTTCGCCTACCTGCTCAAGCGCGAATACTGGAAGGACGTGCATTAATCCGCCGCTTCCCTTCGTTGTCGATCTGCGCGCCCTGTTGGGCGCGCAGTTTTTCTGCTTTCAAATACCTGAATAAGCGAGGAGGACCGCCATGGGCGTGACCAATCGGTTGGCCTGTTACTCCGACCCCGCCGACCACTATTCCCACCGTGTACGCATCGTGCTCGCCGAGAAGGGTGTCATCGCCGAGATCATCAACGTGGAGACGGGCAATTGTCCGGCGAAGCTGCTTGAGGTTAATCCGTACGCCAGTCTGCCCACCTTGGTGGATCGCGATTTGGCGCTGTACGAGTCGACCGTGGTGATGGAGTACCTGGATGAGCGTTATCCGCATCCGCCATTGTTGCCGGTTTATCCGGTGGCCAGGGCCAACAGTCGTTTGCTGATCCATCGCATTCAGCGCGATTGGTGCAAGCTGGTCGACCAGATTCTCGACCCGCGCAGTAAGGACCCGGTTCGCGCGCTGGCGCGTAAGGAACTGCGTGAGAGCCTGACCGGCGTCTCGCCGCTGTTCGCCGATAAGGCCTACTTTCTCAGCGAAGAGCTGAGTTTGGTCGATTGCTGTTTGTTGCCCATTCTCTGGCGTTTGCCGGTGCTGGGTATCGAGTTGCCGAAAGCGGCCAAGCCCTTGCTCGACTATATGGACCGGCAGTTCGCCCGCGAGGCCTTTCAGGCTAGTCTGTCCCCCATTGAGCGCGATATGCGCTAACAGCCGCGCCCAAGCCGTGGCGTCCGTGGGTCGCGTCCTCTAAGGTCGCGCCCTTTGTTCGTTGCGTCTTGATCGGGTGCCCGCATATGGCCGTTGTGCTAGGTTTTAAACGGCGTGGTAAAGCTATAGGAGGCTTTGATGAACTCCAGTCGTCCCTATCTGATTCGTGCGCTCTACGAGTGGATTGTCGATAACGATTGCACCCCTCATTTGCTGGTCAATTCCGAACTTACTGGTGTGCAGGTGCCGCCCGGTTTCGCCAGTGACGGTCAAATCGTGCTCAACGTATCGCCGAGTGCGGTGCGCCATCTGCATATGGACAATGAAGCGGTGAGTTTCGAAGGGCGCTTCGGTGGTGTCGCGCATAGCCTCTACGTGCCTGCGGGAGCGGTATTGGCGATTTATGCGCGGGAGAACGGCCAGGGCATGGTCTTCGACCTGGAGTCGCCGATGGCGACTAGCGAGGATGGGGAGCCCGAGGAGCAGGGGCCGCCCGACGACGAGCCGCCACGTCCAAGTGGCCGGCCCAGTTTGAAGGTCGTCAAGTAAGGGCGCGGCAAGCGCTGGGCTTCAAGCTGTAAGCAGGAATATCACCAACAAAAAGGGCGCCTATTGGCGCCCTTTTTGTTTTCGCGTGTAGCTGCGATCAGTTCGTGTACTGGAACAGTTTGACGATCTTCTGCACGCCGCCGACGCTCTGCACCAGGTTGGTGGCGTTGATGGCTTCCTGGCGTGAGACCAGGCCGAGCAGGTAGACGATGCCGTTCTCGGTGACCACCTTGATGCGGGTACCGGGTACGCTGGCATCGGCGACCATCTGCGTCTTGATCTTGGTGGTCAGCAGCGAATCGTTGCTGCGCGCGAGCAGCGAGGTGGGTTGCAGCACTTGCAGCTCGTTATGCACTTTGCTGACACCCTGGACCCTGCGTGCGGCCTGTTCGGCGGCAGCTTTCAGGTCGCTGCGCGGAGTTTGCCCGGCGAGCAGCACGACGCCGTTATAGCTGGTCACGACGATATGCGAAGTCGGGCTGGTCAGGTCGGCATGGGCGCGGGCGATATTCGCATCGACTTGCGGGGCGATGAATTGGTCGTCGATTTTATTGCCGATGCTGCGGCTACCGCAGCCTGCAAGGCTCAGGCTGAGTGCCAGGGTTACGAAAAGCAGCGAGATGCGGGTCATTCTTCACTCCCGAATAGTTGGCTATCGATCAGGTCGCACAAGCAGTGAATGGCCAGTAGGTGAACTTCCTGGATGCGCGCGGTGACTTTCGAAGGCACGCGGATTTCCACGTCTTCCGGCAGCAGCAGCGATGCCATACCGCCGCCGTCGCGGCCGGTGAGGGCGACTACGGTCATTTCGCGGTCGTGAGCGGCCTGGATCGCCTGGATGACGTTGGCCGAGTTGCCGCTGGTGGAGATCGCCAGGAGCACGTCGCCGGGTTGGCCCAGTGCGCGGATTTGCTTGGAGAACACCTCGTTGTAGCTGTAATCGTTGGCGATCGAGGTGATGGTCGAGCTGTCGGTGGTCAGGGCGATCGCCGGCAGGCTCGGGCGTTCGCGCTCGAAGCGGTTGAGCAGTTCCGAGGAGAAGTGCTGGGCGTCGCCGGCCGAGCCGCCGTTGCCACAGGTGAGAATCTTGCCCTCGTTGAGCAGCGCATTGACCATGGCCTGACTGCCTTGCTCGATGAACGGAATGAGCACGTCCATGGCCTGTTGCTTGGTTTCGATACTGGCTTGGAACAGCTGACGTATGCGGGCTTGCATGTCCATCGGAGATATAACCTTCAGTGTGGCGCCTGTTCAGGTATCAAAGGCGTTTTGAATCCAGTTCAGTTGCGGGGGGCGATTGCCGTCGGCATTGATGGCAATCACGTCAAAACGGCAGGGATGCTGGGCCCAGCGCGATTCCTTTTGTAGAAAGTGCATGGCGGCCAGCGTCAGCTTCTCTCGCTTGCGCGCGTCAACGCTTTCCAGGGCGCCGCCCCAGGCCCTGTGCCGGCGGTAGCGAACTTCGACGAATACTACTGTATCGCGATCGAGCATGACCAGATCGAGCTCGCCGCGCTTGCAGCTCCAGTTCTGCGCCAGTAGGCGCAGACCTTTTTCTTCCAGGTGGCGCCGGGCCAAGGCCTCGGCGGCCGAACCGCTGTTCTGGGTGCTGTCGCGCTCGGTCAATTGAAGTTGTCTGGCAGGCGTTGCACGGCGCCATTGCTGAACGTCGCCCAGGGCAATTGGCGTTCGATGCGCTGGGCGGGGTTCAGGCTCAGGTTGCCGGATAGCCCGTCGATCTGGGTATCGGGCAGCGCCTTGAGCTGGGTCAGGCGCGGCGCCAGGCGATAGGCATCCGCGCCCATCGCATAGAGCCGACCGAGGCTGCCGCTGGCTTGTGGCCATTGCTCGCTGACTTGCTGGCGCAGCGGCTCGTCGCTATTGAGCAGCCACGGTGTTTCGCAAAACAGAATGCCGTCCATGTCCTGGTATTGCGCCTGGCTGAGCGCGCCGGTGAACAGGTGCGATGTGGCGTACACGGGAACGTCGCCAGCGTATTGGAACGCCAGGGTCGGTTTGATCTGTTGCGCCTGCTGCGGGGTTGCGGCGAGGAAGATGAAGTCGACATCCTGGCGCCGTGCCGGCTGGCTGGCTACTGCCACACCCAGGGTGTTTTTCAGGCGGTTGGTGCGCGCCTCGCTTTCGCGGAGCTGGAACAGATTGGCGATCTGCTTGGCCAGTTCAACGGGCTGGTCGACATGCTCGGCGGCGATCAGGCTGCCGCCTTGGGCTTGCCAGCTCTGGCGGAAAGCATCCAGCACCCGGTCGCCCCATTCGCCGCGCGGCACCAGGGCGACAGCCCGGCGCATGCCGTCGGCCCAGGCGCGACGCGCCACTTCGCGGGCTTCGTCTTCGGCGGCGAGGCCGAATTGGAACAACTGCGCCGGACCTTCCTGGCCTACTTCGCTGTAATTCAGGGCCAGAGTGGTGATCGGCAACTGCTCGCGGTCGCTGAGCTGCTTGACCAGCGGTTTTTCCAGAGGGCCTATGACCAGTTGCACGCCCGCCGCTTTCGCCTGGTTATAGAACTCGTCCAGCGAGGTCAGGCGCGAGCTGTCGTAGAACTGAATGTTCGGTGGGTTCTGGCCGTTCTGTTGTGCCTGGTAGTGAGCGGCGAGGAAGCCATCGCGCAGCGCGCGCGCGACCGTCGCCAATTGGCCTTCCTGCGGCAGCAGCAGGGCGATTTCCGTCAACGGCTGGCTGGATAAGGCTTGCAGCTTGCCGAGCATCTGCGGCAGTTGGCGTGCGGCGGGATGTTCCGGGTGCTGCGTGCGCCATGTGTCGATGGCGGCTTGCTGTTGTTCCAGGGTGCCGGCCGTCTTGGTGCTGCGGGCCAATGCCAGCCAGCCGGTCATGTCGCTGCCTATGCCGCTCTGAAGCTGTTCGAGGGGCAGGCTGGCGACCAGGTTCCAGATGGTTTCGTGGTTGGCTTGGGCGGTTTCGCCGCTCAGCAGTGGGGCGATGAACACCCGCTCGCGCGCGGCCTCGAGGATCTGTCCGTCGGCTTGCAGGGCGCTGGCGCGGGCCAGCTGGGTGCGTATCTGTTGCTCCACGGGCAGTTCGCCGAGACGCGCCATGCTTGGATAATCGAGGGCGCGCAAGGCGGCCTTTGGCTTGTCGCGGGTCATTGCCAGTTCGGCGATCAAGGTGACGGCATAGACTTGTTGCGCAGGTTTCAAGCTGTCGATTTGCACCTGTTCGAGAATGCGCGTGGCCTTGCCGATGTCGTTTTGCCGATAGGCTTGGTCGGCGGCGGCCAGGCGCAGCGCCGCGGCCTGTTCGGGCTGACTGCCGCCGGCTTGTTGCAGCATCTGTTCGATGCTGGCTTGTGGGGTGCGTGGCAGTTCGCCCAGGTTGGATGAAGGCGAGCCGGCGCAGGCGGCGAGCAGGCCGGCAAGGCAGAGCACGGTGAGTGGGCGGGTGCAGACGATCATGTAAGCGATCCTGATACTTGATCAAATGAGCGGGAATTGTACCCGCGCGTGAGGGGTTGGTGCGATGTCGAAGGCCAAGAACCTGTTCACGCTTTGCCGCGTTCGGCATTTCGGCCGTTTGTAGCCTTCATCGGGCCGCTGGTTTTTGCCGCATCGAGGGTGCGCTCTCCGGCCGTTGCGCGCGGTGACGGCGGGACGGGCTACAATGCGCGCTTTGTCTATTCATGAGGCTTTGCTGTGACCGCTTCCGGTGCTCCGAATTCTGCCCCCGGCACGCTTTATGTAGTGGCCACGCCCATCGGCAACCTCGACGACATCAGTGCGCGCGCCCTGAATGTGCTGCGCGACGTCGCCTTGATCGCCGCGGAGGATACCCGTCATTCGGCGCGGCTGATGCAGCACTTCGGCATCGGCACGCCGCTGGCAGCCTGTCACGAACACAATGAGCGCGATCAGGGTGGGCGCTTTATTACGCGCTTGCAGGCCGGCGAGGATGTCGCGCTGATCTCCGACGCGGGAACGCCGCTGATTTCCGATCCGGGCTATCACCTGGTGCGTCAGGCTCGGGCGGCCGGCATTACGGTGGTGCCGGTACCCGGTGCTTGTGCGCTGATCGCGGCCTTGTCGGCCGCTGGTTTGCCATCGGACCGCTTCATCTTCGAGGGCTTTCTGCCGGCCAAGGCCGCTGCTCGACGGGCGCGCTTGGAGCAGGTGAAGGAAGAGCCGCGAACGCTGATTTTCTACGAGGCGCCGCATCGCATTCTCGAATGCCTGGAAGATATGCAGGCGGTGTTCGGCGATCAGCGCCCGGCATTACTGGCCCGCGAGATCAGCAAGACCTTCGAGACGCTCAAGGGCCTGCCATTGGCCGAGTTGAGCGCCTGGGTGGCGGCGGATAGCAATCAGCAGCGCGGCGAATGCGTGGTATTGGTGGCCGGCTGGCAGGCGCCGGAAGGCGAAGCCGCGGTCAGCGCCGAGGCGCTGCGGGTGCTCGATCTGTTGCTCGGGGAAATGCCGCTCAAGCGCGCGGCGGCGTTGGCGGCGGAAATCACCGGAGTGCGCAAGAATCTGCTCTATCAGGTGGCGCTGGAGCGGCAAAACGACGCTTGAGCTTGTTCTTCGAGGGCGCTGCCGTTACCCTTGCCGGCGGAGAGTCGATCGGACAGTCGCTGCCGTGTTTCGTTCTGCGGGACGCGGGGGAGGAAAGTCCGGGCTCCATAGGGCGGAGTGCCAGGTAATGCCTGGGGGGCGTGAGCCTACGGAAAGTGCCACAGAAAATAACCGCCTAAGCGCTTCGGTGCCGGTAAGGGTGAAAAGGTGCGGTAAGAGCGCACCGCACGGCTGGTAACA
>NZ_CAMPHV010000035.1 GCF_946886105.1 uncultured Pseudomonas sp.
GCCTGGCGAGATTTTTCGCGGCAACGCGGCTTGCGCTGAAACGGCAACAGACCCTGTCAGTAGGACTCAACCCTGAAAGCGCCTCACCGGGCACCAATGGATTTATTTTCGAAGCACCATGGAGCAATCACCATGTACAACCTTTCTCTCCGCAGTTGGATCTCGTCTGTTTGCGCGCTCACCCTGGCCACCGCGGCGCTGCAGGCACAGGCTAACGAAGCGGCGCTGTACGCGCCGATCGCGCCTAAGGGCTCGGCCTTCATTCGTGCCTACAACGCCGGCAACAGCGAAGTGAACGTCAGCGTCGGCAATACCGATCTCAACGGCATCGCGCCGCTCGCCTCGAGCGATTTCAGCTTTCTCCCGGCGGGCAACTACAGCGCCGATGTCGGCGGCGACGTGTTGTCGGTAAAACTGGATGCCGACAGTTACTACACCCTGGTCAGCCAGGCCGGCGAGAAGCCGCAGCTGGTCGAAGAAGCGCCCTTCGAGAACAAGCGCAAAGCCATGCTGCGGGTGCAGAACCTCAGCGACAGCAAGCTCAGCTTGAAAACCGCCGACGGCAAGGCCGTGGTGGTCGAAGACGTGGCGCCCGACGCCCACGGCGAGCGCGAGGTCAACCCGGTCAAGGTCAGCCTGGCGCTGTTCCAGGGCGATAAGAAAGTCAGCGACCTCAAACCCGTGGCCTTGGCCCGCGGCGAGTTGGTCTGCCTGTATGTCACCGGCAGCGGCAACGAACTGTCGCCGGTCTGGGTCAAGCGCCCCGCCACCGATTGAAATAACCGCCACAACAGCGAAGACCGACGTCAGATCGGCAGCATAAAAAAACAGGGCGCCGTCGTTATCAAGGCGCCTTTGGAGAAGTTCCCCTCTGCTCCGTTGCACCAGGAGCATGGCCGTAAGCGCGTCCCGCACAACGCCGGGATACATCCAAATCAGAATGCATGAACGCTTCAGGAGAACACACATGATCCCAGTAATACTTTCCGGCGGTAGCGGTTCGCGACTTTGGCCTTTGTCGCGCAAACAGTACCCCAAGCAGTTCCTCGCATTGACCGGCGACGACACCCTGTTCCAGCAAACCATCAAGCGTCTGACCTTCGAAGGCATGCAGGCGCCGGTGCTGGTATGCAACAAGGAGCACCGCTTCATCATCAACGACCAGCTGAAAGCCCAGAAACTCGCTTCGCAGGCGCTGATCCTAGAGCCCTTCGGCCGCAATACCGCCCCCGCGGTGGCCATCGCCGCCCTGCAACTGGTCGCTCAAGGCCGCGATGAGCTGCTGCTGATCCTGCCGGCCGACCACGTGCTGGAAGACCAGAAAGCCTTCCAACGCGCCCTGGCCTTGGCCACCCTCGCCGCCGAACGGGGTGAGATGGTGCTGTTCGGCATCCCCGCGCTGCGCCCGGAAACCGGTTACGGCTATATCAAAGCCAGGGCCGATAAAGTGCTTCCCGACGGCGTCACCCGCGTTCAGGAATTCGTCGAGAAACCCGATGAAGCGCGCGCGCAACAGTTCGTCGAATCAGGCGATTATTTCTGGAACAGCGGCATGTTCCTGTTCCGCGCCAGCCGTTACCTCGAAGAGCTGCAACGCCACGAACCGGATATCTACGACACCTGCCTGCTGGCCCTGGAGCGCAGCTCCCTGGACGGCGACACCATCAATATCGATGCGCCGACGTTCGCCTGCTGCCCGGACAACTCCATCGACTACGCGGTGATGGAGAAAACCACCCGCGCCTGCGTGGTGCCGCTGACCGCCGGCTGGAACGACGTTGGCAGCTGGTCGTCGATCTGGGACGTGCACGAGAAGGACGCCAACGGCAATGTCACCAAGGGCGACGTGGTGGTGCACGACAGCCGCAATTGCCTGGTGCACGGCAACGGCAAACTGGTCTCGGTGATCGGCCTGGACGATATCGTCGTGGTGGAAACCAAGGACGCCATGATGATCGCCCACCGCGACCATGTGCAGGACGTGAAGAAGGTGGTCAACACCCTCGACAGCCAGGGCCGCAGCGAAACCCAGAACCATTGCCAGGTGTTCCGCCCGTGGGGCTCCTACGACTCGGTGGACATGGGCGGGCGTTTCCAGGTCAAGCACATCACGGTCAACCCGGGGGCGACGCTGTCCTTGCAGATGCACCATCACCGCGCCGAGCACTGGATAGTGGTCAGCGGCACCGCCGAGGTAACGTGCGACGACAAGGTGTTCCTGCTCACCGAGAATCAGTCGACCTACATCCCCATGACCTCGGTGCACCGCCTGAGCAACCCCGGCAAGATCCCCCTGGAGATCATCGAAGTGCAGTCCGGTAGCTACCTGGGCGAAGACGATATCGAGCGTCTCGAAGACGTCTACGGCCGCAGCAAGGCCGAGCCGCTCAAGCTCGCCGCCGGTTGAACCGCATCCCCTGCGCCCTCCTTGCCGGGGGCGCAGCGGGACCGAGACATATGCTCCGCCCTGCGACCTTGTGTAGGATAAACCCCCTGTTTATCCACCTGGGTCCGTTCCAGCCATGCTATTCGGCGCAATCCTGGTATTGAGTTGGCTGATCCTGCTGATCCGCTACCCCGCTAAAGCCCTGCCCATTTCCCTCGCCGCCGTGCTCGGCCTCGGGCTGGTGGCCGCCTGGGTGCTCTGGCAGGAAGGCCGCGAGAATCGCGATCTCAGCCACCTGCAACTGCGCATCGACTATGCCCCGCAACGCTGCCCGGCCGACCGTCCGCTGGCGCTCACCCTGCGCAACGGCAGCGATGCCGCCTTGCAGGAGCTGCGTTGGCGGATCGCCGCCTACCGTCCCGGCGAACATATCAATCTGGCCGAACGCCTCTACGAATCGCCGCGCTACAGTGGCCCCGGCGATCTGCTGCCCGGCGCCACCTGGGAAACCTGCCTGCCTCTGCCGACGCTGCGCAGCGGCTACCGCGCCAGCAGCCTGGAGTTTCGCGCGGAAGATCTGCAAGGCCGCTTCAGTCATTAAAATCTGACCCCGCACAAGGATGCCCGCATGTCCCAGCCCACCGCCCTGATCACCGGATGTTCCAGCGGCATCGGTCGCGCCCTCGCCGAGGTCTTCCAACAGGCCGGTTACCGGGTCTGGGCCACCGCGCGCAAAGCCGAAGACCTGGCCGCCTTGCAGGCCGCGGGCTTCGACGCCGTGCAACTGGATGTCAACGATGGCCAGGCCCTGGGCCAGTTGGCCGAACGCCTGGCCACGGAAATCGGCGGTCTCGATGTGCTGATCAACAATGCCGGCTACGGCGCCATGGGCCCGTTGCTCGACGGCGGCGTGGAAGCCATGCGCCGGCAATTCGAAACCAACGTGTTCTCGATTGTCGGCGTCACCCGCGCGATGTTCCCGCTGCTGCGACGCAACAAGGGTCTGGTGGTGAATATCGGCAGCGTCTCGGGCGTGCTGGTCACCCCATTCGCCGGCGCCTACTGCGCCTCCAAGGCCGCGGTGCACGCGCTCAGCGACGCCCTGCGCCTGGAGCTGGCGCCCTTCGCCATCGCAGTCATGGAAGTGCAACCCGGCGCCATCGCCTCGAGTTTCGGCGCCAACGCCAGCCGCGAAGCCGAACAATTGATCGACGAAGCCTCGCCCTGGTGGCCGATCCGCGAGGGCATCCGCGCCCGCGCCAACGCCTCCCAGGACAACCCCACGCCCGTCACCCACTTCGCCCGCAACCTGCTGGCCGCCGTGCAGGAGCGCAAGCGCCCCACCCTGCTACGCTTGGGCAACGGTAGCCGCAGCATGCCGCTGATCGCCGCACTGGTGCCCAGACGCCTGCTCGATGCCGTGCTGCAGAAGCGCTTCGGTTTGAACCGCAGCCTTTGACCCCATAACGAAGCGAACCACGCCATGCCCGACTCGATCCCGATGCACCGCCTGGCCTTGAGCGGGATAGTCGCGGCCGTGCTGCTCAACCTGCTGCTGCGCACCTTCGTCAAACTCGGCGGGGTCGTTACCACAGCCTTGATCGCCGCCAGCATCGCCGCGTTTATGGCCTTGTGGTTCGCCTGGCGCCACCGCCGCGCCCCCACGGCGGGCGAACGCTGGCGCTTGCTCGGGCTCTATGGCGGCGGCTTGGCACTGTTGTATATCGGTTTGCTGACAATGATGGCCCTGCAGGACGACCCCAGCCCCATGGGCCTGCTGATCTTCGCCCTGCATTACTTCAGTTACCCGTTCTTCGTCTGGCTGTTTTTTTCGCGGCACTTTCACAAAGGCCGGCAGTAGGTTTCTGTAGCCCGGATGCAATCCGGGGAAAGGCGCTGCGGGCGACATCGCTCCCCGGATTGCATCCAGGTTACAAGGGTACCGTTAGCCCGTAGCCCGAATAAGCGCCAGCGCAATCCGGGGAGCGCTCGCCCTGCGATCGACTCCGGCGGGGCAATCCAATATTTGCGTCTATCGGGCCGGGTGTAATCCGGACAAAACTGCGCATGCACCACCGCTCCCGGATTGCGCCAAGGCTTATCCGGGCTGGTTGGCGCTCCGTAGGTTGGCGTTAGCGGCGATTAATTCGGTACAAGCCGCAACATCGCCATCAGCCGCCGCGTAACCCAACAAGGTCGTGATGCGTTGCGGGTGATCGGACAAGCCCTCAGGCATCGCGCCCATGGGCGGTAGCCGCCAACTGCGAGGTATCGACGCGCACGAACAGCGAATCGCCGACCGCGGTGAGCAGGTCGCCGGCATACAGCTCGCAGATCACCCGGGTCTTGCGCCCCACCTCGCCTTCGACCCACGCGCGCAGGGTCAGCGGCACGCCCATCGGCGTCGGCTTGATGAACTTGATCCCGAGGTTGCCGGTCACGCAGTCGATGCGCGGCAGGCTGTCGGCGGCGCGATTCTCCGCGCGGTAGTGGTAGGCCATCGCCGTCCAGTTCGAGTGGCAATCGATCAGCATGGCGATCAGCCCGCCGTAGACCAGGTCGGGCCAGCCGCAATACTTGGCATCGGGCAGGTGTTCGGCGACCACCGACTGGCCATCCTCGGCCCAATGGCTCTTGATCTGCAGCCCATGATGGTTGCGGCTGCCGCAGCCGTAACAGACGCCTTCCGGCGCGGCCTGATCTTGCAGTGGGAGGTGGCTCATTGCGCGGTCCTGTGAGTGAGTTCGAGTAAGTCTGCGGAGCGCAGAATATCGCCTCGCAACCCTCACTGCACGGCCTTCGACAGCGCCGCCCGCACGCCTCGGCAGTCGAAACGAACCCTTCTACTCAATCACATCAATAATGTTGACATGAATAAATTGACGTGAAAGTATCGACCCCTGCCCGCACTCCACCGGCGCCATCGCAATGGCCGCATCACCCGCGGCGCAGCCTTCTACGGCAAGTAACCAACCGATTCGAGAGGATGTCATGCAAGCATTGATGGTGGTGCGACCTGGAAGCCTGGCCTGGGTGGAAACTCCGGCACCGGCCCTTACCTCCCCCGGCGGCGCGCTGGTACGTCCGATTGCCTCCGCCTCTTGCGACCTCGATCGCCGCCTGATTGCTGGCAAGACGCCGTTCAAGCCACCTTTCGCCATCGGCCACGAATGCGTTGCCGAAGTGCTGGAAGTCGGCGCCGAGGTCCGCTCGTTGCGCCGCGGCGATTTGGTCTCGGTGCCCTGGAAAATCGCCTGCGGCCAATGCCGCCAATGCCTGGCGGGACGCTCCACGGCGTGCACCACGGTGAGCAAATATGCCGCTTACGGAGTGCCGGCGGGCGGCCATTGGGGCGGATTGTTTTCCGAGATCGTCTACGTACCCTTCGCCGACGCCATGCTCGTAGCACTGCCGCCGGGCCTGGACCCGCAGGCCGTGGCGAGCGCCAGCGACAACCTCACCGACGCCTGGGTCGCGGCCAGCAAACCGCTGGCCGGTCGCGACGATGCGCGGGTGCTGGTGGTGGGCGGCACCGAAAGCCTCGGCATCCTGGCCGTGCAGATGGCCCATGTGGCAGGCGCCGCTCAGGTCGATTATCTGGATAACGACGACTACCGCAGATCCCTGGCCGAACGCAGCGGTGCGCAGGTGGAGATCGGCTTCGACAGCGATCTCGACGAGCGTTATGACGTGGTGATTGCCGCCACGCGGGATCACGCCGCCCTGCACAAGGGCCTGCTGGGGTTGGCGCCGGGCGGCCATTGTTCGTGCATCGGCATCATGTTCGAGGAGCCGAGCATTCCCCTGTTTCAGCTGTACATGCGCGACGTGACCCTGTCGGTCGGCGCCTGCAGCGTTCGAAACCATATCCCCCGGGTACTCGATATCGTCCACCAGGGCCATTGCGACCCGATGCTGGTCAGCCCGCAGATCGTCACACCGCAGGACGCGCCCGAGGCGCTGATCCAACCGTTGGCCAAATGCGTGATGGTGCGCCCGCGCATCACCAGCAACCCCAACTGACCCACGAGAGCCCCTGAATGAAACTGATCCATGCCCCCGCCTCACCCTTCGCACGCAAAGTGCGGGTGTTCGCCCGCGAAGCCAACTTGCTGGACGCGCTCGAACTCGTGCCCACCGCCGTGCTGCCGACCCAGCGCAACCCGCAGGTGGAGGTACACAACCCGCTCGGCAAGATCCCCGTGCTACTCACCGGGCAAGGCGAGGCGCTGTACGACAGCCGGGTGATCTGCGAATACCTCGATAGTCTCGCGGCCACCTCGTTATTCGCCCCGCTTGGCCAGTCGCGCTGGCACCTCCTGACGATCGCGGCGCTGGCCGACGGCGTAATGGATGCGGCCTTGCTGGTGCGCTACGAAGATGCGGTTCGCCCCCAAGAACAGCAATGGTCGAACTGGCGCAACGGCCAGACCGGCAAAATCGAGCGAGCCCTGGATGCCCTGGAAAAAGCCGGCGAGCCGCTGGAAGGCGAGCCGAACATCGCCCAGATCGGCGTCGCCTGTGCGCTGGGTTATCTGGACTTCCGCCTGGCGGAGCTCGATTGGCGAAACCAGCGGCCCGCTTTACAGGCGTTCTACGAGCGCTTTTGCGCACGCGAATCCATGCGCGAATCGGCGCCGGCCTGACGGATACCGACTCATTCCACTTTTCCCACAGGACACACCTATGACCGCCGATACGCCCCCGTCACCCTCTGGCCTGATCATGCTGCAACAGCTGGTCGAGTCACGCAGCCATGGCTCGTCCATCGGCGAAACCATGGGCATGATCGCCGTGGCGGTGGAGGCTGGACGCATCGAGATCGAAGCACGGCCCGACGCTCGTCATCTCAATCCGCTGGGCATGGTGCATGGCGGGTTTGCCGCGACCTGCCTGGACGGAGCAGCGGCGCTGGCCTTGTTCTCCACCCTGGAAGCCACCACCCCCTATGCCACGGTCGACCTGAACGTGAAGTACCTGCGACCGCTCAAGGCCGGGGCCGTGTTCAGTGCACGCGGTTGGCTGGTGGAGCGAACCCGCAGCCTGGCCATTTGCGATGCGGAGATACGCGACGCCGACGGCAAACTTTACGCCAGGGCGACGGCGACACTGATGGTGACGAGCTGAGCCGCCTCAGTTGAGCCGCTCGGCCAGGGCCTGCATGACCTGGTACCAGGCTTCCTGCCCTTCCGCCGATACGCTCTGCAACGCCTCGCCGATCGCATTGCGCTCGTGCAGCGTGGCCTGGCGTTCGATCTCCGCACCGCTCGGTGTGAGCGTCAAACACTTGTAACGGTGGCGCTCGGGATCGCGGGTGTGCAGCACATGCCCCTGGTTAGCCAATACCGTCAATGGCCGATGCAGCGCCTGCTTGCTGATGCCCAGGGTCGCGGCCAACTCGCCGACTGTAATGTTCTGCGCCCGGGCAATCACGTACAGCACGCGATGGTGCATCCGTGAAAGCCCCTGGGTTTCCAGATAGCGGTCCGCCTCCACGGTTAGCCCGCGAAAGCCGAAATGCAGCAGTTCCAGCGCCGAATCCAATTCATGCAATGCAGTCATGCGCGCGGAAGCCGCATTTATCTTCCGATTGATCACCATACAACGCCCCCCGGATACCAAGGCCTGGATGCTAAAGCCGCCAGCCAGCCCGGTAAACCTCAATGCGCGCACGCGGGGAGGTATTGCTAAGGCGCTGTTCCGCGGTCAGGCACGCACCGCGGCGGCGACCGCGGGTAGCTTCTTGGGCTTACGAAACACCAGCACGTTGCCGAGCATCACCAGCAGCAGGCCGAACAGCGCGGTGAGCGTCCACTGGTAGCCCTCGAGAAACACCGAGATATTCAGCGCCACCACCGGGAACAGCACCGTGCAATAGGCCGCCCGCTCCGGCCCCATGCGTCCGACCAGGGTCAGATAGGCGGTGAAACCGATCACCGAACCGGGGATCGCCAGATAGAGCAACGAACCGACATAACGCGTGCTCCATTCGAACGTGAAGGGCGTACCGCTCAACGCACAGATCGCCGAGAGGATCAGCGCGCCGTAGAGCATGCCCCAGGCGTTGGTCGTCCATGGTTTGAGACCGGCCTTCTGCTGCAAGCTGGACAGCATGTTGCCGGCGGAGAAGCACAGCGTGCCGATCAGCGCCAAACCTATGCCCAGCAGGGTTTCGCGGCTGGCGGCGTGCCCGGCCAGTTCGGGCCAGAACAGCAAACCCAAGCCCGCCAACCCCAGGGCGCCGCCGGCCAACACATTGGCAGCGATGCGCTGCTTGAACAACAGCCGGGCATTCAAGGCATTCCACAGCGTCGCCGTGGAAAAGATCACCGCGATCAAACCGCTGGGTATCCACTGGCTGGCGGTGTAGAAGCACAAGAAGTTGATGCAGAACAGGCACAGGCCCTGGGCCAGGCAAATCGCCTGGCCACGGGCATCGAGCTTCTGCAGGCGACCGCTGAGCGCCAACACGACGAACAATACCGCCGCGGCCAGGGCGAAGCGATAGACGATGGACGCGGCAACCGCGACCTCGCCCAGCTGTAACTTGATGGCGATCCAGGTGGTACCCCAGATCAATACGGTCAACAGATACAACGACAGGTTCATCGCACGACTCCCGGTAGATAGCCGAAAGTCTGCGCCGCGCCCGACACGAACGCTTGCATAAAATTGCGGGTTTTACCCGCGGCTAGAATGTGAAACCTTCACAAAACAGCGGCGCCGGCCTTGCCTTTTGCCTGCACCGGCGTCATAAGCTCGTGCCCTGGCACATCGTCACTGCAATCGTCACTGCAAAGGAACTGCATGAAACGCCCACGTAAACGCCATCTGCTTTTGCTCGTCCTGCTCGCCTGGCTGTTCGCCCCTGAATGGCCGCGGATACCGGTACAGGGCGCCAGCACCCAAGATTGGAATAGACAGACTTTCTGGTTCGAGCCCTGGGGCCGTTCCGGGGTGCACAAGGGCATCGATATCTTCGCCCGCCGCGGCACCGCGGTGGTGGCGCCGACCTATGGGCTGGTGCTGTTCCGTGGCGAGATCGACATGGGCGGCAAAGTGATCGTCATGCTGGGGCCGAAATGGCGCCTGCATTACTTCGCCCACCTCGACAGCCTGGACGTCTACCCCGGCCAACCGCTAACGCCCGGCAAGCGGCTCGGCGCCCTGGGCGACACCGGCAATGCCCTCGGCAAGCCGCCCCATCTGCATTACACCATCGTCACGCTGGCGCCTTACCCCTGGCGCATCGACGGCAGCACCCAGGGTTGGAAGAAGATGTTCTACCTCGACCCGGATCGGATACTCGGCAACCCATAGCCCCGGCCAAGTGCGCATCCATTTTTAATAATTAATCACTACTTAAATAGCGATTAATACCTCGTACAAATATATATAGCCATTCGACAGCACTGCCTCCGAGAACTAATTTAAACAAGCACGACCACAGCAAAAACAACGGCCGACCCAGTCCGGTTGTACCTTCGTGCGGTCTGAGGGTTGCAGCATGTTCATTCGAATTACAAAACTGATCGTAATTATAATCGCGACCATTATTTCGACATTGATGCATGCCGCCTCCCCTTGGGAAAACCTCGATTTCATTACCGAAGAATTTCCGCCCTACAACTACACGGAGAGCGGTATAGCCCGTGGCATTACGGTCGATGTGCTACTGGAATCGGCCGCATTGGCCGGGCTACCCCTCGAGCGCCGGCACATCCGCTCGATGCCCTGGGCCCGTGGTTATCAAATGGCGCAGAAGGGCCCTGGCGTGCTGCTGTTCTCGATGACCCGCACCAACGATCGCGAGCACCTGTTCAAATGGGTCGGGCCGATCGTACCCACTCGCATCGTCTTGCTGGCGCGCCGTGGTCAACAACTGCAGATGACCAAGCCAAGCGATCTGAGCACCTATAAGATCGGCGTCATTCGCGACGATATCGGCCATCAACTGCTCAACCAACTGGGTATTGAAAACAAGGACCTGCAAATCTCGTCCAGCGCGGTGGGCTTGGCGAATATGCTGGAAAGAGGCCGCATCGATTTTTGGGCCTACGACGAAATCACCGCCATCTGGTTTATCAAGAAGTTGGGGCTCGATAGCTCCCGCTTCACCTCGGCGTATACCCTTAAAGATGGCGAGACCTATTACGCCTTCAGCCTGGATACCGACGATGCGCAAATAGCCGCCCTACAAAAAGGGCTGGATCAGTTGAAACAACAACAGCGTTATCTGGACATTATCAACGCCTATAAATAACCGGCTATGCAATAGCCGGTCATGCCACGAACCCGGTCAACCGGTCACGGGCTCCGCGATCCTCTCGGCGGCCGGGAAGCGGTAGCCTTCCTTGCCCACATAGCGCTGCGTCCGCTCATCCCAGAGCCGCAGGCGCATCGCCTTGAACCCCGCCAGAAAGGGGATCACCGGCGAATCGGCGAATATCTCGTTGTCCTTCCAGCAGCGCTCCAGATGGTAGTTGGGGATGTGCGGTATCAGGTGGTGGACGTTGTGAATGCCGATGCCCGCCGAGAACCAGCGCAAGATCGGCGGGTAGAGAAACACCGACGAGCCATGCACGGCGCTGTCGACGAAATTCCACGCCTGCGGCTGATACCAGCGCGACGCCTCGAAATGGTGATTGATATAGAACAGAAACAGCATGATCGGCGTGCCGAGGGCGTAGCTGAGCAGCTGGATCAGGAACAGCAGACCGAAGCCGGTGGACCACAGCGCCACTGCGACCAGCAGGATCGCCAGATTGGTCAAATGCACGGACAGGTGCACGTGCCGCGGCCAGCTTTTATCCGCGACCACCCGGGTGAAGATCAGCTGCTTGTAGAGCGCGTGCAGGGTGAACAGAAAGGCCGGGTGACGCAGTATCCGATAGCAGAGACGCCGTCTGGGACTCAGCGCCTGATACTCGCGAACCGTGAGAATCGGCATGTCGCCGATGCCGGTGCGGGATAGGTCGTTGGTGCTGCCGTGGTGGTAGTTATGCTCGTGTTGCCAATGATGCGCCGGCATGAAAAACAGCATGCCCATCAACGGCCCGAGGCTGTCGTTGACGCGTTTGGAGCGAAACAGCGAGCCATGCATGACATCGTGGAACAACACGAAGATGCGCGACAGGAACAGGCCGTTGAGCATCAGCAGCGGGATAGTGATCCACAGCGGCCCGCTCCAATTCTGATAGATCAGGTAGTTCAGGACGAAATGCGGGATCAGCGTGGCTAGGATCTGCCAGGTCGAGCGCAGCGGGTTGGGCACCGCATAGCGCTGCGTCATCTCGGCCAGCTGGGCTCTGATGTGTTTGTCGTGCGGCTTCTGAACGGACATATGCAGCCATGCCTCCTGGTGTTGCTGCCCGCGGCTGTTGCGGGACAGGCCTGTTTACAAGGTGCCCAGCGCCCTGAGAATGCCCAGCAAGTGGTAGAGCTTGAGCGTCGGGATGCCGGCGATAAAGGAAGGCTGCTGCTGCGCGCAGTATTTTTCCTTGTGAAAGAAGTTGCCCTGGCAGGGGTAGATGAACGAGCAGCGGCGATAGATGAAGTCGAACCCCCGAGCAACCAGGCGATTGTGCGGATAGGCCTCGCCGCTTTTCAGCGCCAGCGGCGAGAGCCCCAGCGAAAGAACTTCCCGGCCCTCGGCTTTGAACTGGTTGATCGCCTGCAACACGATGGCATCGTTGGTGCCGTTCGGCGCGTCCTTGAGCGCCCGCGATGCGTTGTGCAGGTAGCCGATTACCCGGCCATCGCGGTACATCGGATCGAACACCGCGAGGGCGAGCAGACGGCCCTGGCGGCGCGCCCAGAAATACCTGACACCCTCCTCGTCATACAGAACCAGCGGTCGCACCAGGCCGGCGAGATCCTTGCCGCCCTTGCGCGAAAGCCATTCACGGTTGAGTTCGCGCAGCTCTGCGCCGTCCAGCTCGCCGAGCCGTCCCTCCTGCACCTCGACGCCTTCGCTACGGGCTTTGTTGCGCCAGCGGCGCAGGTGGCTGTAGTGCTTGCCACGCAGTTCGGCATCGAAACCGGCCAGCTCGATATTCCAGTTCACCCCGAATTCGTTCACTGGGTAGCCGCGCGCGCTCACCACATCGGCGAAGTCGCGGCCGATATCGAGAAACACGGTTACGGCCGCATCGTTCGCGGCGGCGTAAGCGTCCAGCAGCGCCGCGAAGTCGGCTTTTGCGGCGACCGGGTCGCCGATGACCACATGCATGCCACGTGGTGCGAACAGCGGGTGCCTGACCGGGATATAGGCCAGGTAACCCAACTGCTCATGCACGAAGTGCAGGGCGCCGGGCTGTAGCGAGGAATAGGCCATGGCGCCGCTACCGTGGCGCAGGAGAAAGCGCCATAGCCGCGCATCGTGCGGCGAAGAGTCATGCGGCGCCGCGGCGGCGAAGTCGTCGAGCGCAACGCTGGAGGTGGGGTGCATCGCATCAGCCTCCGGTTGTTTGGGTTTCAGCTGTATCTGCGCGGATGATCCGCTTGCTCAGCACGTGCTCGGCAAGCGCGTAGTTGTCGGTGTCGGCGGGATGGAAGCCGCGCTTGAGCACCTGCAGGCAGCCACGGGTCATGCGCTGCGCGAAGCGTTCATCGCGAAAGAAGTAGCGAAAGGCGCGGCGCCAGGTGCTTGGACGAAACAGCTGGCCGTCCTGACGCAACAAGGTGGCGCAGGCCAGGGCCAGATAGCTCATGTTGACCAGATAGGCCATCACCACCCCATAACCGAGCCAGAAACGGCTGCCCTCGACCGCGTGATAGACGTCGAAAGCCACCGACTTGTGCTCGATTTCCTCGGCGAAGTGCCACTCGTACAGCGCCCGCGCGCGCGCCTCGCAATGCCGCAGCTGGCCGCTGCCCAGGGTGATTTCGGCGAAGAGTTCGTTGATCCGCTCGACGCCGACCACGAAGGCCAGCTGCTGTCGCGGTGTCGAGGTCGGGGTGAGAATCTTGAACGAGAGAAAACCGGTGAAACCCCGGAAGGTGCGCAGTTTGAAACCCTGACGCTGCAACACCTCGAGAAACTGCTCGTGGCCGCGGGAGTGTGAGAGCTCCTGGCCGATAAGGCCGCGGGCCTCCTTGTGCAGGGCAGGGTCTTCGATCCGATCGAGGTACTTCTTGATCGTCTGCACGATAAAGGTTTCGCCGTCGGGGATGGTCAGCGAATAGGCATTCAGCCAATGGGTCAGGAAGACGTCGTCCCGGACCCAGATGCGCGGCGTTTCCTGCTCGTCGTACTGCACGTCGAAGCGCCGTGCGGTGAGGGTTTGCCGCGTGGCGGTGGCGTTCTCGCTCATCGAGCCGTCCTCTTGCATAGTTATTGTGCGGAGGCCTCAAGGGCTGCCCTTGACGTCAAACGCAGAAACCTTAAACACAATCGCCAGCCCTCGACATCGGCCGAATGACGTATTGCCAGGGAACGCGCCCGACCGGCGAGAGCCCGTCGCTTGCCGATTCTTGCGCTTTTTCACGCCGCGGGGCTGGCGCGCGACAACGCGCGGAGTAGCATGGACCGGCAGAGGAAAACCCATGTCGCAACTCGATCAAAGCCAGGTATTTCTGGCGATGTACAGCTCGCCCAATTCCAGACTGTTGCACAGCGCCGAGCTGGGCGACGGGCTGGCGGCTGCAAGCTGGAGCAACAGCCATGACACCCGCGACTACGAGGCGCCGAGCCATCACACGCTGTCCTGCTACCTGGCCGGCGGCACCGGCACCTTTCGCCGCGAACGCCCGCATGACAAAGGCGCGCCGGACAAGCTGTGCATCCTGCCGGCGGGGCATGAGTCGGCCTGGGTGATCAATGGCGACATTCATCTGGTGCATCTGTATGTCAGCCAGGAGCAGTTCGCCCTCGGCGCGGTTCGCCTGCTCGATCGCGAACCCCGCGAGCTGCAGTTGCGCGAAGGCACCTTTCTCGACGACCCGCAGCAGGCCCAGCGTTTCCGTGAGCTCAGCCGGCTCGATTGGCGCGAGCCCGGCGAACGCCTGCTGACCAGCAGCCTGGCTCATGACCTGCTCGACCATGCGCTGCTGTCGCAAGTCGGCCGACGCGATGGCTTGCGCCTGACCGGCGGTCTGGCGCCGGCGCAACGCAAACGCCTGCGCGAATTCATCGACTGCCACTTGGACGAGCCCCTGAGCCTGGGGCAGCTGGCCCGGCTGTGCGCGCTGTCCGAATACCATTTCGCGCGGATGTTCAGCCTCAGCTTCGGCGTGCCGCCGCACCGCTATCTGCTGGCGCGCCGCGTCGAACGAGCCCGCGAGCTGCTGCGCACCAGCCAATTACCTTTCGGCGAAATCGCCCTGGCTTGCGGCTTCGCCAGCGCCAGCCATTTCAGCAACCGCTTCCGCCAGGCCGTGGGTGCGACGCCGGGGCAATACCGCAGCACATTCACCGGCTGAGCCCTCGACCGCCCCCGCAGGACAGCGTCGAGCAACCGATCCCCCTCGCCCAGCCTTGCGTCCGTAACGGGCTGCTAATCGACCTGGGCTGTGCCAGAATCATCGGCTTTGTCGACCGTTGGCCGCGTCATGCTCACACTCCACCATTCCGCCGCGAGCTCCGCCTGATGGCCCTGGAAACGCTCCAGTTACGCCAGGCCGATTGGCGCGCGGAATTCGGCTCCGGCGCTTTAGAGCGCGGCCAAGGCTATGCCAAACAAGGCCGCAGCACCCTGCTGAGCATCAAGGACGGCACCCTGCTCGCCAGTTGCCGCGGCTCGGGGGCGCAAACCTATCAGCAGCGCATCCTGTTGTTGCCCGACGGCGATACCTGGCAGGTGATCGGCCATTGCAGTTGTCCGGTGGGCCGCAACTGCAAGCATGTGGTCGCCGCCCTGCTGACCCTGGAAAACCAGCAAGCCGCCGGGATCGATCTCAGCCCGCTGATCGAACCGCGCGCCGATGTGCTCGAAGAGCCTCTGGAGGGCATCCAGCCGCAGCCGGTACTGACCCTCGGCAGCCATGTGCGCGTGCATTTCGATGCGCGCAAAGGCCGCATGCACGAACAGATCCATCATCGCGCCGCCCTGGCCTTCGACTATCAGGGCCACCGCGCCTTCGGCAAGGCGGTGAAAGACCTGATAGTGCGCCCGGCAATCGACCGGCGTCTGCGCATCGTCCGCGATGCCGAGGCCGAGGCGGCGCTGCGTAAACGCTTGGAAGAAACCGGCTTGCAGCGCGCCCTGAGGCAAAGCGAGGCGCTGCCCGAGGAAGCCGGCGAGCCGTTCGAACTGAGCAGCGATGGCGCCTGGCTGAGCTTCGTGCAGGAGCAACTGCCGCGCTTGCGCGAGCAGGGCTGGCAGATCCAAATGCAGCCGGATTTCCACTTCAACCTGGCGCGCGTCGACGACTGGTACGGCGAGATCGAGGAACAGCCGGAAACCGGCTGGTTCGACCTGGAGCTGGGCATCGAAGTCGACGGTCAACGCATCAGCCTGCTGCCGATTCTGCTACAGGCGATCCGCCGCACGCCCTGGCTGCTGACCAACGAGGCCGTGGCCCAGCGTCAAGCAGGCGAGATGCTGCTGGTCAGTTTGCCGCACAGCCACAAGCGCATCGCCCTGCCCTTCGCCCGCTTGCAACCGCTGCTGAGCACCCTGGGCGAACTGTTCTTCCGCGACAGCGAGGAAGTCGGCCAACGCTTGCGCCTGCCGCGCGCCGACGCCGCGCGTCTAAGCGGCCTGGAACAAGGCCTGGGCTTGAAATGGCAAGGCGGCGAGCAATTGCGCGCCTTCGCCCAACGCTTGCAATCCGTCGCCGAACAGAGCGTGGCCGCCCCCGCGGGTTTGCAGGCCGAACTGCGCCCCTACCAGCTGCATGGCCTGAACTGGATGCAGAGCCTCTGCGAATTGCAGGTCGGCGGCGTGCTGGCCGACGACATGGGCCTGGGCAAAACCCTGCAGACCCTGGCGCATATCCTCAGCGAGAAACAGGCCGGGCGCCTGACCCAGCCAGCGTTGATCGTCATGCCCACCAGCCTGATCCCCAACTGGCAGGACGAAGCCGCGCGCTTCACTCCGGACCTGCGCGTCCTGACCCTGCACGGGCCGCAGCGGCGTGCGCAGTTCAAGCTGATCGCAGACCACGACATCGTCCTGACCACCTACGCCCTGCTGCCGCGCGACCTCAAGAGCCTGGCCGCGCAGCCCTATCGCCTGCTGATTCTCGACGAGGCGCAGAACATCAAGAACCCGCGCAGCAAGGCCGCCCTCGCCGCCGGCCAATTGCAGGCCTGGCAACGCCTGTGCCTGACCGGCACGCCGTTGGAAAATCACCTGGGCGAACTCTGGTCACTGTTCAACTTCCTCATGCCCGGCTGGCTCGGCGACGCCAAGAGCTTCGCCCGCGACTACCGCACTCCCATCGAAAAACACGCCAACCAGCAGCGTCTGGCGCACCTGCGCGGACGTATCAAGCCCTTCGTCCTGCGGCGCAAGAAAGAACAGGTGGCGCGCGAGCTGCCGGAAAAAACCGAAATCACCCATTGGGTCGAACTCAGCGCCGCCCAGCGCGACCGCTATGAAACCCTGCGCCTGGCGATGGACAAGAAAGTGCGCGACGAAATCGCCCGCCAGGGCCTGGCGCGCAGCCAGATCGTCATCCTCGAAGCGCTGTTGCGCCTGCGCCAGGCCTGCTGCGATCTGCGCCTGCTCGGCGACGACGATGTCCAGCTGAAAAGCAGCGACTCGGGCAAGCTCAGCACGCTGCTGGAGATGCTCGAAGAGCTGGTCGCCGAAGGCCGCCGGGTGCTGCTGTTTTCCCAGTTCACCTCGATGCTCTCGCTGATCGAAACCGAGCTGCAGGCGCGCAAGATCGGCTACGCCAAACTCACCGGCGCCACCCAGGACCGCCGCACGCCGGTGCAACGCTTCCAGGCCGGCGAGTTCGCGGTGTTTCTGATCAGCCTGAAAGCCGGCGGCGCGGGCCTCAACCTCACCGCCGCCGACACCGTGATCCACTTCGACCCCTGGTGGAACCCGGCCGCCGAAGCCCAGGCCAGCGATCGCGCCTACCGCATCGGCCAGGACAAACCGGTATTCGTCTACAAACTGATCGCCCGTGGCAGCGTGGAAGAAAAGATTCAGCACCTGCAAAACGCCAAAGCCACCCTGGCCCAAGGTGTACTGGAAGGCGCCAGCCAAGGCCAATGGCAACTCGGCGAAGAGGACTTGCAAGCCCTGTTCGCGCCCTTGAGCGACTAACTCGCCCGCCCGACTTAGATACTCAAGGTTTACGGCTGCGCAGGGCGGACATACCGAAGGCTTGTCCGCCATCAAGATCGCCAGCGGTGGACAAGGCTTCGCCATGTCCACCCTACCAACGAGCGTTTTGTAGCCCGGATGAAATCCGGGGAGCGATTGTGCGATCGACATTGCTTCCCGGATTGCGGTGCGTACCACGAACCGTGGCAGACGCTTCAGCGGCGAACTTTCCGCCCTCCCATTCTGGGACGCGGACTAGCGCGCAGGAATTGCCGCTGTTCAAATGCTCGCGAGTTCTTTATGCTCGCAACCACTGTACAAACAACCAGTTTCCTATAACCCATCAGCGTGAAGGCGTAGAGGTGATGAATGGCCGTCGAAGTGGTGTACCGCAGCAGCCGAGATTTGGAGCGTTTGTTTATGGATAAAGCCGAAGCCGACCGTCACGACAAGATGCTCGAACTGGCCGAGCTGTTGACCGACGTCCTGCAAAAAGCCGTGCCTTCGCTGAACGAGCAACAGGGTGAAGAGCTGGGTATTTTCATGGCGAAAAACCGCGACATCTTCGCCAAGGCGTTCAAGAACCAGCCGGATGCCCTGAGCGAGCTGGGCCAGAACGCAGCCGAGTAACCTACCTGCAAGCCAGACGGCCTTGCGGCCCGCGTCACCGCGAGCTGTAGGGTGGGTTAGGCGCATGACCACGGGCTATCTGTCGATGCTTGATCGGTTGCGCCGTAACCCACCAGCGGGGCCAAGCTGGAGACCGCTTGGTGGGTTACGTGGCGCACAGATTCCACAGTTGCTTCGCCAACTCGATTCCGCGCCACTAACCTGCGCGGCCCGACCCACCCTACAAAAAACCGCCTGCAACACATGATTGGGACAGAGCCTTTTTCAACAGTCCCTAGCAGGCCGTTGAAAAACGTAGGCGAGGCAGACAGCGCAAGGCAAAAACAGGCGAAAAAGCGGAGTTTACGTGTTGTAAATGAGCATTTTGAGCCTGTTTTTAACGCCGCGATGTCAACGCAGGTAGTTTTTCAACAGCCTGCTAGGCTTCGCCGGTCTCGAAGACATAGGTACCGGGCGCGGGGTCCAACACCGGGTAATCCTGGTTACCCAGGATATCCAGGGTTTCGCGTTGCTCGCCCGAGCGCTGATGAACCCAATCGAGCCAGGTTGTCCACCAACTGCCCTTGTATTTCTGCGCCTCGCCATACCAGACCTGAGGGTCGTCATACAGCGTGTCATGCTCCATGTACTCGGCTTTTGGGTTGCCCGGCGGATTGAGGATGGCCTGGATATGCCCACTTCTGGATAGCAGAAAGCGCTTCTTACCGCCGAGCGCGTTAGCCGAACGGTATGCCGTATCCCAAGGGGTGATATGGTCGTTGGCCCCCCCCACGTGGAAGCTGTCTATATTGATCTTCTTCAGATCGACTGGCGTACCGCATACCTCCAGACAGTTGATTTTGAAGAAATCGAGAAAATCGGCATGTAGCGCCGCCGGCAGGCAGGTGGTGTCGTTGTTCCAGAACAAAACATCGAACGACGGTGGCTCCTTGCCGAGCAAGTAATTGTTGATCCAGTAATTCCAGATCAGGTCGTTCGGGCGCAACCAGGCGAACATCCTGGCCATATCCCGGCCATTCAGTACCCCGTGCTGGTCGGAACGGCGCTTCGCCGCTTCCAGGGTCGGCTCGTCGACGAACAAAGCCGCGGGGCTCTCCACCTGGCAGTCGAGCGCCGTCACCAGGTAAGTCGCGCTGGATATCTTGCGCAACTGGCGCTTGCTCAGCAGATACCCTTGCAACGCGGCGATGCTCAAGCCGCCGGCACAGGCGCCGATCAGGTTGACTTCCTTACTCGCGGTGATCGACCGACACGCATCCACGGCTTGCTCGATCGCTTGCACATAGTCCGTCATACCCCAGTCGCGATGACGCGCATCCGGATTGCGCCAACTGATCGTGAATACCTGTAAGCGGTTTTTCAGGGCGTACTGAACAAAGCTCTTTTCCACCGTTAAATCGTAAATGTAGAACTTGTTGATTTGCGGCGGCACGATCAACACCGGCCGCGCGTATTGTTGCTCGCTCATCGGCTTGTACTGGATCAACTCCAGCAACTCGTTGCGAAACACCACGGCGCCGGGGGTGGTCGCCAGGTTGCGGCCGACCTCGAACGCCTGCTTGTTCACCTGGCTGGGCATGCCGCCGTTATGCAGCATATCGTCGACCATATGGCGGATGCCCTTGATCACGCTGGTACCGCCGGTATTGAGCAGCTCCTTGAGCGCCAAAGGGTTGAGCGGGCTATTGGACGGGGCCAGAGCGTCGGCGACGATATCCAGAAGGAAGTGCACGCGGGTGCGATCGTCGGCCGATAAGTTGCTCTCGTCGATCCAGGCATTGAATTGCTTATGCAACGACAAATAGGTCTGCAGGCGGCGCCGATAAAAGGGATTGAGGCGCCAGGAGGGATCCTGAAAGCGCACATCCGTGTCATTCGGCTGATGCACAGTGGCGCCGAGCAACACCCGACTCAATTGACCGCCGAGCGCCAGAATATGGCGGGTGCTATGAATCGGCTGCTTGATGCCCTGCAACGCCAACATGCGTAAGGTGGAAAACAGGTTACGGCCGCGCATGAGGGTGAGATTGCCGTGTTCAACATCCATCTGGGATGTAAGTGCGGGCAAAGAGCCCGACGAAGATATTTCTCGCATTTGTATTCCACTCCGTTGTTATACCGGCATAGCGCCAACAAGAAAGAACCGATACCAGGCGCGTTGGAAACCGATCCAAACTGCCACGCAAAAAAATTGAGCCGAAAAATCAGATTCTCGGAACATGTCAGGTCGCGGTTTGACGATAAGGGCTGCATAACGCGGCGGACCGTCCAACGTCTGCGCACTCTTCGCGCTGAGTGCTAACGGCAACCGGGGTTAGAAAGCCTAGCAAAGCCTGCTGAGTGGCAAGCCAAGCGTCCTTATGCTCCATATCGAGGTAATGCCCGGTTTTTTCGATGGTGCGGAATTGGCAGTGACGCGCATGCTCGGCGAACAACCGCGCATCGTCCGCCGTGGTGTACTCGTCCCACTCGCCATTGATGAACAGCAGGGGGATGTCGATGGCAGCAGCGCAGGCTTTGTAGCAATCGGTGTCCTGTGCGAATGCATCGCAGATATGGAAGTGCAACTGCTGGTACTCATGCTCGGCCAGGCTACTGATATGGCGGTAGTTGAAGCGCTTGAACAGCGGCGGCAAGTGCTTGCCGATGGTGTTGTTGATCAGACGCGCAACACTTAGGCGGTCGCCCTCCGAGATGCAACTCAGCGCGGCCTTGACGTAGTCGCGCATCGGTTCACTCATCCGTGCGGCGAATGAGCCGATCACCGCCTTTTCGATCCGTCGCGGCCGTTGCGCCAACGCCAGCAACGTGGATGCGCTCCCCCATGAGAACGCCACTACGTGGTTGGCTTCGAAATGCTCGATCAACGCCAGCAGAATCTCCGCCTCGTCTTCCTTGCGAATCGGCTCGCCGTGAAGGTTATGCAACTGCGATCGTCCGGCGTAGGGCTGGTCGTACAACACCACATTGAAGTGCGGCTGCAAGTAACGCACGGTTTGCGCAAAAGACGTGGTGGTGGCAAGCGAGCCGTTGACCAGAATGATCGTTTTAGTGGCCGCCTTGTTAGCGTAGTACTCGGTATAAACCCTGTATTTCCTATGAATTTCAACGATGGCGGTTTCCGGCCTCATATCGTTTCTCCTCCTGGCACGAGTTGGGCAATGAGCAGCCTGACCGGCCGCTCGAAGGGCAATATCGCTGACAGCGGAACACCGGGACTGAACCCAAGAACCTCGCGAACAGATAAGTGACATATCCCTATTCGATTAGTTGCAAAGGTTTGGCAGCGCTTTTGAACACCCTGGAGCCCCGCTGTAGACCCTTCCCAGCGGGCACTCCAGCGTGTTCGAAAGCGCTGAAAGGCAGAATTCATGACTCATCGGTCACGCTCGACCTAGCCTTTAGTACAGGGCGAAGCGACCTCAGCAGGCGCTCGTTCGGCGACAAGATTCCGACGAACCGTAGGTTATTTTCCTGCGGACCTGTGACCCGGGGCGGCCGACCGCAAAGGCGGCTCGATGCCCCCAATCAGCGCGGCGACTGCTGCGCTTTCAGCATGGCAGCGCCGAAGCCTTGTCATTTGCCGAGGCTTGGGGCAGGGTCAGGGCATCCGCATTGATGCCCAACAAGGCACTGGAGCCCCGCATGTCAGACCTCTACCCCAGTATCGATCCCGACGGCCTGATCGAATATTCGGTCGTCTACACCGACCGCGCGCTCAACCACATGTCGCAAGCCTTTCAACAGGTGATGCGCGATATCTCCGCCAATTTGAAACAGGTCTACAACGCCGACGCCATCACCGTGGTACCGGGCAGCGGCACCTTCGGCATGGAAGCCGTGGCGCGGCAATTGGCGACCGGCAAGAAATGCCTGGTGATCCGCAACGGCTGGTTCAGCTATCGCTGGACGCAAATCTTCGAGATGGGCCAGATCCCGGCCGAAGCCCAGGTCTTGCAAGCCCGACCGATCGAGCCCGGCCGCCAAGCCGCCTTCGCCCCGCCACCGCTCGACGAGGTGGTGGCGACCATCCAGGCGCAAAAACCGCAGCTGGTTTTCGCCCCACATGTCGAAACATCCTCGGGGATGATCCTGCCCGACCATTACCTGCGCGCCGTCGCCGACGCCGTGCACGGGGTCGGCGGCCTGTTCGTGCTCGACTGCATCGCCTCCGGCACGCTCTGGGTCGATATGCAGGCCTGTGGCATCGACGTACTGATCAGCGCCCCGCAAAAAGGCTGGAGCGCCTCGCCCTGCTGCGCCCTGGTGATGCTCAGCGAACAGGCCCGCGAGCGCGTCGAAGCCAGCCAGAGCACCAGCTTCGCCTGCGACCTAAAGAAATGGCTGCAGATCATGCAAGCCTACGAACAAGGCGGCCATGCCTATCACGCCACCATGCCCTGCGACGCCCTCGCCCGCTTTCGCGACGTGGTCAAGGAAACCGCCAGCTACGGCTTCGCCAAAGTACGCGACGAACAATGGCAACTCGGCGAACGGGTCCGCGCTCTGCTCACCCGCAAAGGCTTCAAAAGCGTCGCCGCCGAAGGCTTCCAAGCCCCCGGCGTGGTGGTCTGCTACACCGACGACGGCGAAATCAAGACCGGCAAAAAATTCGCCGCCCAAGGCCTGCAAATCGCCGCCGGCGTACCCCTGCAATGCGACGAACCGGCGGACTTCCAAACCTTCCGCATCGGCCTGTTCGGCCTGGAAAAGCTGAACAATATCGAGCGCACGGTGACGACCTTGGAACAGGCGTTGGATAAGGTGCTCGAGGGTTGAAATCGCGTGGAGGTTACGGCCGTGTGACCTTCCACTGGTGTCTGCTGGTCGTGACTGGCGGCAGACGGCAAAATGTGGACATTGTGTGTCTATGAAAGACGGGGCTATTCGAAGAGGCAGGTTGTCGCTTGCGCACACAACGTGCTGGTTGCTATCTAGATCGGGTGAATTTCATTCCGAATCTCTTTGATACTAGCAATTGCTGCTTTTGCAGAACTCAATTTCTGTAGTGCGTGTTCTGTTTCCTGCCCCTTCTCCAAAAGCGATAGCGCGCAATCAATGCTTTCCTCTGCCATGGAGATGAGGGCGTTTATCTTGGCATTAAGTATACGGTGTTTCCTTACAAGGACTCTGCTAGCACGATTTAACCCAAGAAGCTTGATTAAATAAGTGGACGGCCCTTGAAGGGGAGAAAGGGTTCCTGCTGGTTCAACTTGAAAATATTGATGTCTATCACACTGAAATGGGTCGATAAACCCTGCCACACCGTCGTGAGTGGCTGCTGTATTCGTCCCGACAGGCCAGTGAGAGGACTTATTCCTATTGCATTTCCCGCAAGATATTACCAAGTTGCCAGGGTTATTTTTTAGATCGGGGAAGTGCTCCTGAGGACGAAAATGATCAAGAGCAAAACCTTCGTGCCCGTTCTCTTCTAATTTGACGTCACAGTAGACGCATCTATTTTGACAGTCCGCATGAATAACTTCATTGTATGTTGCATAACTGTAAAAGCCCCCGCAGGCCTTGGTTTTATAGTCTTTTGTACGAATAATTTGAGGGAAGAATAGGTGCTTCATGATTCTTTAGACAGCCCATTTTCTATTTGAGAAATCTTTTCCTCTAGGGCTTCAAGTTTCTTTAGCTTCTCCTCGCTAATTATCTCTTCCACTTCGAATGAAGAGTCTCTTAGATAGCCCAGCTCCTGGAGCTCTTCCTTTTCTTCTTCAGCCAACTCACCTCTTACAGACTTTCTTAAGAGCAGCTCAAAACGTACATTCCGATTGCCCATGATCTCTAGGTACGAATCAATTCTTCGAAGTATCCTAGCACCAACCACATGTTTCTTAGCGGAAAGATCCTGCTTATTCAGAATGTCCTCGACTTGCATCTCCCCTTCCAGCAGCTCTTCAGAGTCAACAAAGCTGGTGAGGATATAGATGGGAATTTTGCTATTTAAGGTTCGCAGGTACGACGCAAGCTCAATACCGTAATACTGTGCTACACCCGACTCTTTAAGCTGCTCATCAAGGACAATGGCTACTACGCTTGGATTCTCAACTAAAAAACTCATATCACCGACATGAGGTTTTGGCTCTACCCCGAAAACCGTAGGGACTCCCTCCCCCTTGGGAAAACAATCCTGAAGCATTAAGGTGTAAGTTTCGCGCTGATCTTCATTTTCATCGACGAATAGTATTTTCATTCTTGAGCCCCAGATTTTGCGAGCGGAACTTTCATTAGAAACCGAGCCCCACCCAGCGCCCCTTTATTAATGAGCTCAATTGTTCCTCCAGAATGCTCTTCCACAAAAGTCTTGACAATAGATAGCCCCATACCTGTTCCTATTGTGTCACCTTTTTGGTTGCGCTTCGTAGAGAACGTTGCTTTGAAAATATATGACTCTACTCCTGCTTCAATACCGCAACCGCTATCTTCGAAGAAGACGACGCAGTCACCATCCTCTACAGCAATAGTTATACGAATTTTCCTTTCGTTTGCTGGAGTATCTTGCAGCGCCCAACAAGAATTGGATATTAGGTTCGCGAATATGCTTTCCCAATCTATCTCAAATGCTCTTATTAAGGGTGGCAAAGGACTAGACAAAACTAATTCTGCTGTTGTCTTCCTATTTGCTAATACATCTTCGAAACTACTGATTACATTTGAAGCGACGGCTGCCAAATTGAATGTTCTACGGGTTCTTTTGTCTCGCCGAACGTTACCAAGAGAGAAGTTCCCGAATATTTTAATATAATTAAGTGACTTCTCAATTTGGTCGAATCTTTTGTTCGCAAACTCAACAACATCTATAGGTAGCATGAAAAAGCCATCATTGACTCTAGTTCTGAGCAGCGAGCCATTAGTGATCGCATTCGATATAGCGGCGAGAGTTTCATGGCCAAATGAGACAGATAGAATTCCAAGTGATGCAAGATTTGCCAGCGTGTCTTTCTCTGCTTCCAGTTGATCAACTTTCTCTTTGACGCGTGCAGTACGCTCGCTTTCTTCGTTCAGGGTCGCTTCGATTTTCTCAAGCTGTTTTTTTACTTGAACTTGGTTAGACTCCGACTTAGCTCGCTTAATGGCCTCAATTACGTCTTTATATGTATTAAAGCTTTTGTCTACATGCTCCGACAACCCCACCACTGGAGGTCTTTTTTCTTTTTCTTCCCTAGCCTTGGTTTGGATATGTTTTTCGAAAAGTTCAACACACTTTAGGGAAAACTTACGTAGTTCAAAGTACGCTGGCGTCTCAGTCAGGCCTTCTCGGTTAGTCTGATCAACGAGATTGGGGTTCTGATTTCGCCCAATGAACACCGCGCCTACTACTTGGTTGTAGCCTATACGCCAGTTGTCCATGGTTATACTTTCTGGGTTGATAACCCGGCGCATGGCCAATCCAAGCCAGTCCCCTTCACCACTAGGATCGCCATAGGGTTTGACTCGAAAATGATCCCTATAGATCCTGACGCCCTGATTGCTCTTCAAAAAACCTTTAATGTCTTTAGGCTTGAACTTGTCGGTATTTATCTCGCGGCTAGCTGTATTTCTCATGAAATACAAGGTGAAGCTCAATGGGCCGCAGCGAGGTACTTCTTCCCCTCCCGGCATCCAGCTTTCCCAGCTAACGGGGGTCGATGACTCACTTAATTTCCCGTTACCATCGTATATTGAAACAAGCACTTCATTGCTAGCGGAGATTGATGACTCAAGCCTCCACTCTGCTGCTTCAAGAAAGTGCTCAGAGGAAACAAATCCGTCTAACTTAGGGAACGTGCCATTTGTATTAAATTTTACTTTGAAATCCAAGTTCTTTGAGAAAGGAGAGACAAGCAGCGAAAGCTCTTTCCTAAGATCATCTAAGAACTCCTCTGTCCAAGAATCCTTTAATTCTGTCAGGACGTATTTTGAGCCTTTTCCTTTTTCATTGATAGGAAAATTTATGCTCGGTATAGCGGGCCCATCTATTTCAAACACATCATGCCTGATACTATCTAACTCCGCACTCTTTACCTGGTTATATTTATTCCAGTTTATGTCTACCTCATAAACACTTCCGCAAATTTCAGTCTTTGTATAAAGCTTCAGGTGATTGCAGAGCCGATCAATACCTAGGCGACCAAGCCCTTTGGCACCCGTATACACACGCATCTTATTGCTTACCCCTGACTCACTCTTATGGGTTGTCCCTATACGCATCCATTTTGTGAGCAGGAGATTTTTATCCATACCATCACCGTCATCTGTGATGGTTAATTTAGGGGTTTTAGTGTCAAGCCCTTCAAATGATATTTCAACAATTTCTGCATCAGCATCATAAGCATTTTTAACAAGTTCGCTTATGGCCACTAATGAGCTGGATATGCTTTCACGGCCTAGCTGAATTGCGACCCGAGCCTCCACAGTGAATGGGTGGTCGCCTATTTTCTTTCTAATTCCCATCAGCCGCTCTCCCTATGGGGATTCCTTTAATCACACCCACTGTTAGATGCCTGCATCTAATTTTTTCGTTGATATAATTATTTACGTGCTCGGTTCTAAAGAAGTCTAAAATTCTTTGGCAAGAAAGCAGGCTTCGATCTTTCGGCGCGAGGATTATGATATGATTTTCGACCGCCACTGGCTCCGAGCAGTTAACCACAGTGCCTACTACTCTATACTTATCTTTAGGGCTTGAGGTACGCCTAACAGCGACAAAGGGTGGCTGGACCTTTCTTCCAGCGTGACAGATTCGTTCAGGCAACAAGTCTACAGTTTCCCATGCTGGGAGAATCTTTGCGTGCGCAAAAGGCGCTTCTATACCAATAGCTTTGTCTCTGTGAGGTACAACCGGGCCAACCGAAACATCAAATTCATCCATCAGTAAGGTGATAGATGAGTTATTGGCTACCTTTTGCTCGGCAATGACCTCTTCTTGAGGATATTTTTTTTTGCCTTGCAAAATAAAAACGTCAACCTGGACTCCGGGCTCGAAGCTTCCGAATGTTTCCATTGTGCACTCAGCTGTTTTCAGTAAACGGCTGCGCCATTGCGCATACCTAGTTCCACTACGGAGAACATCAGGTAGAATTCCTAAAAACCTACCATTGACAGGTAGAATTTCAGCCGCATAAACAACGAAAAGTGATGCGGCATTAAACTTCCCAGAGGTCCAATCAATCTCGCTATTTGCATCTATGTGGCAAAAGGGAGGATTCATTATTACTCCTCCAATTTTTCCGCAATAGCTCTTGTACTCCTTCAGGAAGTCTCCGACCCTAACATTTGAAAGTATTGGTAGTATTTCGCCGGAGACCTTCTCACCAGATGGTACGGCTCCTTTGCTCAGAGCCAATTTGACTAATTTTTTCCTGGCAATATTTACGAAATTTTCGTTTATATCTATTCCGTGCAGCCTAGAGTTCCATTCTGATAATGTAGCTTCTAAACTTGGCGATACCTCAAAGGTTGCGGCCAAGGCTACAAGTAAATTTCCTGATCCACAGGCTGGATCGAGTATCGCACCGTCGTCCAAAGAGTAACCAAACTTCTCTATTGATAGCTTTGACAATTCAGCAGGTGTAAAAAAAACTCCTTGATGCTTTCGCTCTACCGGGCTTAGATCCATTAGGGCAAGCACTTCATCATCGTCCAGGTAGGATAATCCTAGCTGCTGATATAGAGTCGGCTCAGCGGTCCAAGAGTAGTCAAGCGCATTACTAGGCCCAGTGTTGGTAGGACTGTTATGACTAGCCACGCTAACCAAGCGCTGATCTTCTACTACATTAATGCTCAATCTACTTGCTCCATCTTGGTATGGAGGCTTTGGGCTGTCTCAGAGAATAGAATCTCCATTCCCAAAACAGCCAGCACCGCTAGTAGTTTTCTAGCTCCAAACTCAGCAGCACGGCCACACTCAAATCTGGACAGAGACTCTTGGGTTATGCCGGCTTTCTCGGCGACCTGCCCTTGTTTGACGCCCAAGGCGTGCCGGCGCTGTGCTACCGCTTCTCCCAGTTGATTCAAGCTCTGCATTACTCGTTCCAAGCTTCTTTTGATTTATAAATCAAAAATTTAACTGATCTTTGGCAGCAGTGCGAGCGGCATTTACATCCGATTGGGCCGGCAAGAGCAGCATTGCTGCAGCTTGGCGGTAGGGCTGCGATTGTGGTCCGGCTTGCTTTAGGAGTGCTGCTACGTACTGGATAGGCCCTCTTCTCTGAAGACCTCCAGGTCTAAAAGAAGGCCTCTAAGCCACTTCGGACCAGTCCGCTTTTGGCTGATCTCTGCCTATCGCAACCAGCCAATTTTGGTCGACTCTGTTGAAAAAGCCCGCTCCTGGCTCTGGTACTCAGCTATCGAAAACTGAGCGCCCGCCGCTGCAAAAACCACAGACTGATCAAGCCCCGCCTCACCTAAAAAACTTACTAGGCGTCATCCCAAACTGTTTTTTAAACATGCTGGTAAAGGCGCTGGGGCTTTCGTAGCCCAGTTGCCCGGCCACGTCGATGATCTTCTCCCCCACCGCGATACGCTCCAGGGCCAGCAGCAGCCGGGCCTGCTGGCGCCATTGGCCGAAGGTCATACCGGTGCTTTTTTGGAATAGGCGCTGGATGGTTTTTTCGTCGAGGTGCAGGCGCGTGCTCCAGTCGGCAAGGGTTGATCCATCACCTGGGTCCTGGTGGAGGGTGGTGCATATAGCCTGGATGCGTGGGTCTGCGGGTTGTGGCAGGTGCAGCGGTAGGGTCGGGAGAATTTTCAGTTCGTCCAGAATCAAGTGCATCACTCTGGCTTCGCGGGAGCTCTGTTCGTAGGGTTCGGCGATGGCGATGGACGCCTGAATCAGCTCGCTGAGCAGCGGCGAAATACTCACGGCTTTGGGTTCGCCGGGCAGCCCCTGCTTGACGTCTGGCCGGACGAATACGCTGCGCATTTTCACCTGGCCGACACAACGAATGGCGTGAACCTGGCCACTGGGCATCCAGATGCCACGGCTGGGCGGCACAGTCCATTGGTTGAGCGCGGCATTGACCACCATCACGCCCTGAATGGCGTAGATCAGCTGATGCTTGTTGTGGCTGTGGGGCTCGATGTGCCAGTTCTCGGGGTAGTCGGTGGCGTTGCCACTGACCAGCCAACTGCTGTCATCGATCTCCGCCAGCGATTTACCCAGACGCACGTGAACATCGCCCCTTTTGCGATAGTTACTGCCCGAACTGCGTGAGACAGGCAGTTTCTCGAAAACCTAGGATAGCCGCGAACGCTGAAATCCAGCAGCGCGTTCTGCTGGCAACGTAGTCCTCAGCTCAGGTTGTTTCTGTCTGGAAGATCGAACATGTCCCTCAGTACCACTGCTTCGCCCTTGGCTTCGCCTGCAATGGCCAATCAAGCCAGCCCCCTGGTTATGCGCGTGCTCGGCGCCTGCGCGTTGGCGCACCTGATCAACGACCTGATCCAGGCCGTGCTGCCGTCGATTTATCCGATGCTCAAGGCCAATTACGGCCTGAGCTTCGCCCAGATCGGCCTGATTACCCTGACCTTTCAACTGACGGCCTCGCTGCTACAACCCTGGGTGGGTTACTACACCGATCGCCATCCGAAGCCCTGGCTGCTGCCGCTGGGTTCGCTGTGCACGCTGGTTGGCATTCTCATGCTGGCGTTCGTCGGTACCTTCCCAGCGATCCTGCTGGCCTCGGCGCTGGTCGGCATCGGCTCGTCTACCTTCCACCCGGAGACCTCACGTATCGCGCGCCTGGCCTCGGGCGGCCGCTATGGCTTGGCGCAGTCGACCTTCCAGGTCGGCGGTAACGCCGGCAGCGCGTTCGGCCCGTTGCTGGCCGCCGCCATCGTGATTCCTTACGGCCAGGGCCATGTCGCCTGGTTCGGGCTGTTCGCGACCTTTGCGATCTTCGTGCTCTATGGCCTGAGCCGCTGGTACCGCAACCACCTCAATCTGTTCAAGCTCAAGCAAGGCGGCATCGCCACCCACGGTCTGTCGAAACGTCGCGTGACCGCCGCCCTGGTGGTGTTGGCGCTGTTGGTGTTTTCCAAATACTTCTACATGTCCAGTTTCACCAGTTACTTCACCTTCTACCTGATCGAGAAGTTCCAGCTGCCGGTGGCCACCTCGCAGCTGTACCTGTTCCTGTTCCTCGGCGCCGTCGCCGCCGGTACCTTTTTTGGCGGCCCGATCGGCGACAGGATCGGTCGCAAACAGGTGATCTGGTTTTCCATCCTCGGCGTCGCCCCCTTCACCCTCACGTTGCCCCATATGGACCTGTTCTGGACGGGCGTGCTGAGCATGGTCATCGGCTTCATCCTCGCCTCGGCCTTCTCCGCCATCGTGGTGTTCGCCCAGGAGCTGGTGCCCGGCAATGTCGGCATGATCGCCGGGGTGTTCTTCGGCCTGATGTTTGGTGTCAGCGGTATCGGCGCTGCCCTTCTCGGCTACCTGGCGGATATCCATGGCATCGAGTACGTGTTTTTCCTGTGCTCGTTCCTGCCGTTGCTGGGCCTGCTGACGGCGCTACTGCCCTCGACCAAAGGGGTATAAAGCGCTGTGCGGTACAGCCCATGCCCAAATACGGCAATCGGGGGCCGTCCACGCGATTGATGCCGAGCGTGGATTAGCCCTTCAGAGCCGCCTCGATCGCCGCGATGTCGATCTTGGTCATGTCCATCATGGCTTCGAACGCACGCTTGGCCGCCGCTCGGTCGGAGTTGGCTATCGCGGCGGTCAGAACCCGTGGTGTGATCTGCCACGACAGGCCCCACTTGTCCTTGCACCAGCCGCAGGCGCTTGCCTCGCCGCCGTTTCCGACAATCGCGTTCCACAAGCGGTCCGTCTCGGCTTGGTCGTCGGTCGCGACCTGGAACGAGAAAGCCTCGCTGTGCTTGAACGCCGGGCCGCCGTTCAGCCCGAGACAAGGGATGCCCATCACAGTGAACTCGACCGTAATGACATCGCCCTGCTTGCCCGCCGGATAGTCGCCTGGCGCACGATGGACTGCGCCCACCACGCTGTCCGGGAACGTCTCGGCATAGAAAGTCGCAGCATCCAACGCCGTGCCGTCATACCAGAGACATATCGTGTTTTTGCTGGTCATCTTGGTTCTCCACGATTGAACTGATGCATGGACTCTAGTCGTGCAATCAGCCGAAGGCCTTGCTGGGAGCTTCTGCGTTCGTCATTGCCTGCAATCGAAGCCATGATGCTGCAGTGCTTCGCACTATCCGCCCTGGCAGGGCGCCTTGTAGCCCGGATGCAATCCGGGGAGCGCTTGTGCGGCTGCCAAGTGTCCCGGATTGCATCCGGGCTACGGGATGGCAAGCGCCGTGGACTGAGCTGCGAATCCCGTGCAGCGGTTAGCGGAGCGCTGGCTCCTACAGGGAACTGCTGCATGCAACATATCGTTTTGACATAGCCTTTTCAGATAGCTCCAGTCGCTGATCCGTTCCCGAGTGAAGCGCAGTTGCCGGGCTCAGGTCACACCCTTCACGACGCGCGGTTGCTTGGCCGCTTCGCCGATAGAGCTTTGCTGAAGCGGTCGAAAGTGGGTGATCCAGAAAGTGTCGATAGGTAACCCGGGCCAGGCCCTGAGCATGGGCTACGCCGCTTCGAAGCCCCCTGCGGGGAGGCTCTACTACACTGATGATCTAGCGCTAGATCATTCAAGGGCTGACAAAGGTCATGAACATGGCTGTCTGGTTACTCCGGCTGTTGGCTGCATGGGCGTTCTGCTCCTGGGCGGCGGCGACCGAGTTGCAGCTGTATACCGAGGAAAACCCACCTATCAACTTCAGCCGCGACGGGCAGCCTGATGGCTTGTCCGTGGCGGCGGTGCGCGAGTTGCTCAGGCGTACCGGGGATAGCGGCACCATTCATATGGTGCCCTGGGCACGCGGTTATAAGCGTGCGCAAAGCAGCGCAAATGTCGGCTTGTTCGTCACCGTGCGTACGCCGGAGCGCGAAGCGCTGTTCCAGTGGGTCGGCCCGCTGCTGTCGACCACCACCAGCTTCTACGCCCGACGCGGCAGCGGTTTGCATATCGACAGCCTGGAGAGCGCGCGGCAGGCGGAGATGATCGGCGTGCCACGCGATTGGTACTCGCAGCAGTATCTCGAGCGCGAGGGTTTCAGCAATCTGCACCTGGTCTCCAAGCCCCATAGCATGCTCGAGATGGTGCTGTATGGGCGCATCCCCCTGATGGTCTACGAAGACCAATTGCTGCCGAGCCTGATGGCCGAGCTGGGTGCTTCGATGGCCGATCTCGAACGCCATTACAGCTTTATGCACAGCAGCAGCTATATCGTGTTTTCCCTGCAAACCGATGCGCGCGTGGTCCGTCGCTGGCAGGCCGCCCTGGATGACATGAGGAACGACGGCAGCCTGGCCCGCCTGCATGAACAATGGCTGCCGAACGATGCGCTGCCGGTGCCGGCCGACTAACAGGCCTCCCCTGCCCCGGATTTGCACAGCGCGCTGCGCCCGATTTCGACTCGAACTTTTTTCCCGTCAGGGTCATCACAGATAGGGCTTGTGTCGCTGCCAACTTCACCGCCCAGAAAAACACCGCATATCGAGCCATCCGGTCCCAAAGGCGCCTGTCCGACTCAGGGCTCGTGCAGTGGACGCCAGCGACGCCCCAGCGCCTCGGGAGAAGAGACCGATGAACAGCACGCTTCTCGATCGTTACCTGCAGATTCGCCGCCATACCGCGAAACTGGTCGCGCCGCTCAGCGACGAGGACATGGTCGTCCAGTCGATGGCCGATGCCAGCCCGGCCAAATGGCACCTGGCGCACACCAGTTGGTTCTTCGAGACTTTTCTGCTCGCCCCGCATGCGCCGGATTACCGCGAGTTCGATCCCGCCTTCGCCTACCTGTTCAACTCCTATTACGAAGCCCTCGGCCCGCGTCAACCGCGGCCGCAGCGCGGTTTGCTGACGCGCCCGCCGCTGGCCAGCGTGTGGGCCTATCGGACGTACGTCGACGAACACATGAGTTGGCTGCTGCAAGCGCCGCTGGGCGCCGAACTGACGGCCCGGGTGGAGCTGGGCCTCGCCCACGAGCAGCAGCATCAGGAATTGCTCCTGATGGACCTGTTGCATCTATTCAGCCTGTCGCCGCTCAAGCCGGCCTATGCCGAGTGCTGGCCGGCGGATGCAGCCGGTCGGCGCGGACGTTTCGTGCCCGTGTCGGGCGGTTTGGTCGAGGTCGGGCATAACGGCGACGGCTTCGCCTTCGACAACGAAGGCCCGCGCCATACCTGCTACTTGCAGCCGTTCGAGATCGGCGACCGGCTGGTGAGCAACGGCGAATGGCTGGCCTTTGTCGAAGCGGACGGTTACCGGCGCGCCGAGCTGTGGCTGGCGGACGGCTGGGCGCTGGCCCAGGCCGAGCAATGGCAAGCGCCTTTGTACTGGCAGCGACTCGACGGCCACTGGCAGACCATGAGCCTGCGCGGCCTGCAACCGCTCGACCCGGATGCGCCCGTAACCCATATCAGCTACTACGAGGCCGCGGCCTATGCCACCTGGGCCGACGCGCGCCTGCCGAGCGAGGCGGAATGGGAGCACGCTGCCAGCAGCGGCCTGCTCGAACAGGTCGACGACGTGGCCTGGCAATGGACGCAAAGCGCCTATGCCGCCTACCCGGGGTTTCGCCCGGCGGCCAACGCCCTCGGTGAATACAACGGCAAATTCATGATCAACCAGATGGTCCTGCGCGGCGGCGCCAGCGTTACGCCCAGCGGGCATTCTCGGCCGAGCTACCGCAACTTTTTCTACCCGGCGCAGCGCTGGATGTTTTCCGGCCTGCGCCTGGCGCGCGATGCCGGGGCGAACCGTACCGCGTCGATCGATACCCAGGAGGTCGATGGCGCACCGCTCGCGCGGCCAGGAATCTTCGACGGGGAATTCGCCCGCGCTGTGATCAGCGGCCTGTCCGCTCCGTACAAGCGCCTGGCGCCGAAGTACTTCTACGACGCCACCGGCTCGGAGTTGTTCGAGGCCATTTGCCGCACGCCGGAGTACTACCCCACCCGCGCGGAGACCGAATTGCTGAAGCGCATCGCGCCGCAGCTCGCCGCGCAGATCCCGGCCGGCGCCGCGCTGATCGAATTCGGCAGCGGCGCCAGCGAGAAGACCCGATTGCTGCTCGACGCCGCACCGCAGCTCGCCGCCTACCTGCCCATCGATATCAGCGAAGCGGCGCTGCGCAAAGCCGCCGAGCGATTGCGCCGCGATTACCCGCAACTGGAAATCGCGCCCCAGGTGGCGGACTTCAGCCAACTGGCGCAGCTCTGCCTGACGACTGCGACACAGGCGCGGGTGGGCTTCTTTCCCGGCTCGACCCTGGGCAACTTCAGCCACAGCGAAGCGGTGCAGTTCCTCCACTCGGTCCGCGCCTTTCTCGGCCCGAATGCGCGCTTTATCGTCGGCGTCGACATGCTCAAGGACCTCGCCACCCTGGAAGCCGCCTACGACGACGCCGACGGCATCACCGCGCGCTTCAACAAGAACCTGCTGGTACGCATCAACCGCGAGCTGCAAGGCGACTTCGACCCGGACGCCTTCGACCACCTGGCGCAATGGAACCCGCAAGAGAACTGCATGGAAATGTACCTGGTCAGCCGCCACGACCAGCAGGTGCAGGCGGCCGGCCAGCGCTTCGCGTTCAAGCGCGGCGAGCGCCTGCATACAGAGTGTTCGCACAAATACAGCGTCGAATCCATCACCCGGCTCGCCGCAGAAGCCGGCTGGCAACTGGGCCACTACTGGCTCAGCCCGGCGCCGCAGGTTGGGTTGTTTATTCTGCAAAGCTGATTGCGATCGAGTGCAGGGAAACTTTGGCGGATGCAACAGTTTCGGCGTGATATCACTCAATTCAGTTAACGGACAAGGTGAAGCCCGATGCCTATTTATTAAGAACACATTCTTTTAACGCATTGGCGATTAAATTATCAGGAAGGTATTGATTGACGCACCGAAAGATCAACCAAGCGCTTCCAGGAATAAAATCTTATATACACAATGGCTTCCGCATGCCGGCGAATAGCTTATTGCAATGGACCACCCGCTAGCTGTTATAGTCGGGAACGCATTTTACCCTCGTAACGACCCGATTATTTGCGGAGTAACATCTTTGCGTTCGCGTCTTTCCCGCCTGCAACAGCAGGCTCCGTTTTTACTGGGCATGCTGCTGATCGTGCTCATGTGCACCAGCCTGGCTTGGCAAACCCTGGGCTGGTTCCGGTTGGCACACATACCGCCGACCGGCGTCGATATGCCACCGCCAAGCGATCACCAGCAACACGCCGCACCCGCTCAACTGGCCGCGCTGTTCGGCACCGCAGCGCAGGAAAATGGCCCGCCGCCGACCACCAATCTGCACCTGACCCTGCTCGGCAGTTTCGTGCATGCCGATCCGCAACGTTCGAGCGCCATCGTTCAGCGCGAAGGCAGCGCATCCCAGCGCGTCGTCATCGGCAGCGAGCTGGCGGACGGCATCCGTCTGCACGCCGTGTACCGCGACCGCATCGAGCTGGAGCGCCAGGGGCGCCTGGAGACCCTGCCTTTCCCCATCGCCCCGCCCTCCCAGAACGTTGCCGCCGATTACAGTGCAAGCGCATACGATGACAGTGCCTATATCGAGCCGCCCCAATACGATGAACCAGTGGGCCAACTCGGCGAGTATGAAGAGGAAAGCCCCGAGCAACTGGAGGAACGCTTGGATGCACTGCGCAAACAGGTGATGCTGACCAGCGACCAAGTGATCAAAGACCTTGAAGAAGCCCCTGCCGGGCAGCCCACGGAAAGCGACTGACGTCCAATTGCCCCGCCAAGCCTGGCCCTCATCCCCCTCAGCTTGTCCCCCGCAAGCAGAAAGCCGCTCGATCGACTCCAGCTTCGCAAGCTCGCCGAGCTTGGCGCCCCCGATAATAGTTGCGCTGCTTTTCGGCGATTTATAGCTGACGGTCGCAGTCGCGTCGCAACTCATACCGCGAAGCATTCAGATGGGTGCTTGCCAGCCTTACATCTAACAAAAAGAAATATAAGCTTATTTATCTAACGAGCATCGTCATATAACGATCAAATCTGAAAGAACCACCTACATGCCGTAGGGGGATTCTTATATATATCCGGGTTCCTCCCCGATATACCGCACACCACCCCATCGTTAGACTTTGAATTGTCGACTAACGCGAGTTTTTGCAGGCCCAATCGAAGTACCTGAAAGCGGGAATTACGGAAACCAAGCGAGAGCCGTCGCGACACCAACAAGCAACTCTACATAATTGCAAGCCAGGACATTTAAAGGTTTAGGCATCCTGGCTTGACACTCAATACAACAACAAGAAGGAAGGCAATTATGGCAATGAATAAACTCGCAAAGGCTGCAATATCATGCCTGCTGGCGGCTTCAAGTTCGCTGGTACCCCTGGCGCAGACGGTAGGCGTACGTATGGCGGCAGTCGGTGCGGCGGTATTGTTGACGCCCTCGCTGGCGCAAGCGCAGACGAATAAACGGATATGCGGCTCCGTGTACACAGCGAAGGCCTGGAACCGTTTAGAAGGCTTGATGATGGAGGTCAACAAGGCCGACTTCGTCACCTGCGCGGGCATCATCAAGATCACCAGCAGCAATGCAACCCCTACCAATTTCGTCCAGATGGCCAACCACGTCGTCAAAAGTTGGCGCAAAGGCTGGCCCGACGCCAATAGAGTCGCCATCCTGAGGACCTGCGAAGCGGTCACCAGGGACTGGTTCCCGCCAGGCGCTTACAACGGCGACGTCTGCCACTCCATGCAGGATTACCGGCTCTACTACTTCGAGTCTTGGTCGAACAAGAGGACCTATCTCAAGAAACTTTAAGAGCTCGAAGAGGCTACTGACGTGACATACGCCCAGGTTTTCCTGATAGCACACGGCACCATTCTGGGTGCCGTGATCGCGGCCACCATAGCGACAGTTCTTGCCTCGGGGCTCAGGTTGGGCGTACTGGCATTGGCCAAGTACGTCCTGCCTGCTCTCCTGGCTTTCTATGTCGTCGGCTACCTGATGGACCTGCAATGGGAGGGGTCGCTGAGTGCTGCAATGTTGGCGAGTCAGCTGGTGATGGGCGTTGCCTGGTTTCCAAGATGCTTTCGCCCTGGCCCGCACGCCGCTGGCCGCCTGGGATGGCGGTGGTGGTCCCCGCTGATGCTGGCCGCGCTGGCAGAAACCCTCAATACGATAATTCCCCTCATCGTATGGCGGATGCTGCTGCAATAGCCGTCTTAAGGGATAGAACCCGAGTCGGGCGGCGACCCGCCCGATGACCTCACGGCCGTCATGCCCGGGGCGCTTTCTCAACCCCCTTTTTCTCTGCAAAGGTGAACTTAGCCACGCCTGGAAAATCCCATGCCCCGTAGGATTAGCCCTCCATGCACAAGGAAGTCACCCATGGCCAAACCAGCCTCCCGTCTCAGCGATCTGAATGCCTGCCCACTCCCCGGCCATGGCACCAACCCCACCACCAGTGGCTCGCCTGACGTCTTGATCAATAACCTGCCTACGTTGCGGATCGGCGACAGCACGGCCTGCGGCGATGCGGTCACCGAGGGCATCGGCAGCATTCTGGTCAACGGCAAACCAATTGCTTTCCTGGGCAGCGCCACTGCCCATGGCGGGATCATCATCACCGGTTCGGGCGACGTACTGGTCGGCACTCAATCAGGCAGCGCACCTTTCTCTCCACCGGAAATACTGCCCAGACATAGCGAGCAATATCAGCTTATCGACGAAAATAGCGGCCACCCCGTCGAGGACATCCTCTACTGCGTGGAGTGCGGCGATGGCCAACGTTTTGTTGGCCATACCAATGCTTACGGCAATACTGAGCGCGTGTTCACCAGCGACCCGCAATCGGTGGTCGTACGCTGGGGCCGGGATGCGGCCAACTATCTCAAGAAAAAAGGCATCAGTTTCTAAGGACAGATGTAATGACAGCGCCACATCAGGGAAACACCAGCGCACAACATGCCATTCAACAGATCCCGGTCTCTCTGCAGCGAGATTTCATTACCGTGGTCGGCGCCTCCCATATGACTTTTATGGAGAGTCTGCGTGGGCAAAAGGGAAACAAGATGCGCTTTATCAACCAGGGCATCCGGCAGATCCGCTTGTATCCAGAAGCGACCGCCAATGACTCGACACAGCGAATCTTCCTGATCTTCACCGAAGACTACGAACGCCCCCTGCTCGACGCCGTGAAAAGCGTGGTGGAGAACTACGGCGCCAAGTACCGCGAACTGGACTCGATTTCGCACCTGCTCGATTTCATCAACCTGCGCATCAGCAAGAAACGCGAAATAAAACAGCTCGACGTCTTTGCTCATGGCCTGGTTGGCACCATCGAGTTCGGCTACGAGCTGGATAAAGCCGACAGCTACCGATTACGCGATGCCCAGGCACAGATGCTCAAGCCGGAGGCATTCGATCTCGGCGCAAAAATCTACTCCTACGCCTGCCGTACCGGCCTTGGCATTCAAGCCGACCTGCACGTCAGTGAAGGCGAAGACCCGCTTTACGAACAAAGCCTGGCGCAGCTCTTGGCCAATACCACCCAGACGTCGGTATGGGCATTCCCCCGGCGCAGCAATTACGACCAGACCTATGGCACATCGACAGATAGGGCTCAGCTCGCCGGTGCACGGGAGAGAATCAAATCCGACGCCCAGGCGATGATGGGTTACCGTCGCCAGCTTAGTGACTATCAAAAGCGCTTGACCGCACACCGGCAGAGCAGCAAGGACAATAGCGCCCAGCTACCAAACGAGTCTGCCCCATTGCCGCCGCGCAAAACCGCCAGCACTCAGGATGAGACCCTGGTGCGGCATGCAACTAGCCGCGATGGATACGAACAATCGATCGGCTACCCGCTCGATGGGGAGGGTGCTCTCCATCCCGTCCGCGCAGGTGATACGCCAACCGGCGTGCCGGCTACGTTGCGACAATACAAGCCGCTATGAGTCGCTCGAGACTACATACAGCGCTGTTATTGGTCATAGCTCTGGTAGCGACTATGGCCTGCGCTGGGTTTTATCTGAATGCCAAGGAGGGCGAGATGCCCAAGAAAATCTTGATGTACTACGGCGGCACTGAGATCGAAGAGATGTTCGATGCCACTCAGTGGTTTGCCAACGGAATGTACAAGCCTCGCAACATGGAAGCCGACGGGGGAGCTAGCAAGGTCACGATGCTGCGCAGTAAGCCCATGGCCTTTAACCGTGCACAGCTAGACGATCTTCCCTTCGTCGCCGCTGGTGCATTCGATTACAGCCAATATAAAGACGTAGATACCCAAGCATTTGTGCTTAACCCGCCGGACCTGCGCCAGCGTGTTCGTTACGCCTACAGCGCATTCGCCGAGCCCAACAAACCCGTGGACTATTACAACCTCTACCTGGAGCTGCACGGTAAACGCTATGTGATCCTGTTTTCGCGCGATGCACAGAGCGGTGATCTCCTTCCCGGTGGCTCGGCCAAACAAGTGGTCGGCGACTACGCCGCTCAAACCGAGCATCGAAAAGCATTTGCCGAGATTGAAGAAGCCGAACGCCAGGCACGCTAGCACTTGAACCAGATCGCCAGGCCTACTGCCGCTCACTTCTGCAGACGATAGAAGACCCGACCATGAACAAACGCCGATTCGCCCTGGCGGCCGCCTGCGTGCTGCTGCCCCTGATCACGCTCGCGCTTTACGCGGGCATCACCCGCATTGACCCCAACAGCCAGCATCAGGTCGGCGATCGACTCGATGAGTTGAATGGTGTCGCCATCTACTACAACGGCGGGGTGAACAGCGTACAAGGCCGCAATCTGACCACGGACGGCTATAACCTCGGCCTACGCTATCAATGCGTGGAATTCATCAAACGCTACTACTTCGAGCGCCATGGTCACCGCATGCCCGACACCTACGGTCATGCCAAGGACTTCTTCGACCCCAAACTCGACCACGGCAGCTTGAACGCACAGCGGGCCATGCTGCAATTCGGCAACGGCGGCCTCGAGCAGCCGCAAGCTGAAGACTTGCTGGTGTTCGGCCCGTCGCTGTTCAACCGCTACGGCCACGTCGCCATCGTTGCCCAGGTCGAGCAGAACAGCCTGGAAATCGCCCAACAGAACCCTGGCCCCTATGGCAGCTCGCGCGAACAACTGCCGCTTGCCCAGCACGAAGGCCGCTGGTCTATCGAACATCCACGCGTACTCGGCTGGCTCAGGCTGGCGCCCAGAGAAGATCCCGAGGCAACGGTGGCGGTCTCACCGGCAACCCCATAGAGGTCCGCCTTTTCACCATTTGGAGGCTGGCTATCTGCGGGCTATCGCTGCTGTCGCGTCGAGGGCGGTGCTCCCGCTCGAACGCGGGAACGATCAAAGATTAACGACGTGAGTGCTTCGCCAGTCCTCGGCTAAACAAAATCCTGGCATCTTGGAGACCTTGTCTCTGGTCACTGCATGTAGTTCTTCATCGGAGAGTCCAAAGTCGACCTTAAATTTACAGGGCTGATGAACGTACCAAGGCGTGTCTGTAAATATCTCGACCCGGTTGGCCTCCGGGTCCCGCACATACAGTGACCAGGTTGTCCCGTGGGACACCGACTCGAACGGGATCTGGGCCGCGGATAGCGACAAGTGGAAGTGGCGTAGATCGGAAAGTGACTGAACCCGAAATGAAATATGATCCATCGGGCTGTTCGATGCCGTGCGTGCCGGTTGAGGATTTAGCACCAGCTGATGGTGCTCGGCCGGGTTCCTACTGAGAAAAACCATTCCCTCATTCCCCTCCCCTCGATCCGTTACAACGAAACCGAGACAGCCGATATAGAACTGTTCGAGAGATTTTAAATCGCGTACGTACAATTCGAGATGGCTGAGCGATAGCGATGGAAATGCCATTTATTTTTGCCCTTCAGATAAGCGGGCTTCACTGGCGCACGCCCGCACGAAGGCAACAACCAACGGCGCAGAGTTGCCGTTGAGTGCACTGCGTTCCGGTTGAAACAGGGTCGCGACGAAAAACGGATGCCCGTCCAGTTCGACCGCGCGAACTTCACCCGACTCATCGTATGCAACTGCCCGAAGCGGGCCTGCGACAAGCGCCGCTTGGAACTCTGGGTTCAGCCCATAGTTGCAGCGGTAACCCTCAGTGATCTCACTAACGCCATAGGCCGACGCGATTCGCGTGCCGGCGCACAAGCGGACCGGACTCGTCACCTCGACAAGCGAGCACGCCAGCGCAGAAATAACCGCGCGAGGGGCACCCGGTGCGGTTTCGGCATGCTCGGCGTCGAGCCAGCCCAGGACATTGCGGGCGTACTCGACGACCGCATGCTGAAAGCCGCCGCAGGTTCCCAGAAATGGCACCGCGCGGCTGCGCGCATGGCCGATGGCGAGCAATGCGCCATCCATATTTCGATAGGGACTGGCTGGCACGCACCACAAGCCGTCGAACCGGGCAATGCGCGAGGCAGAGGTGATTTCTTCAGTGGCGACCCACTCGAAATGGACATCGAGGTGCAGCGCCTCGGCCGCAAGTTGCAGCGCGAGCGGGATGGCTCGATGCGCAGGAACGGACTCGTCGTAGTCGCCAATCAAGCCGATGGTGATGTTTTTCTGCATGGTTGTGTACTTCCCTGTCAGGTCAGCGAGAGGTTATCGGAGCGCGTTTGTTAATTGGCATAGCGGACGTTGACGCGTCAAGGCCTGCACTCCTGCGCAGAGCATGACAGAAGCAAAGCTGTACATCTATACAGCTTTTGCGCATGCTATACGCCATCCCCGGCTAACCAACGATGGCGGCTATGCGGCTCTTCCTCTGCGAGAAACCTTCCCAGGCCAAGGACATCGCCAAGGTGCTCGGCGCCAACCGGCGTGGCGACGGCTGTTGGCTGGGCGCGGAGGTGACCGTGACCTGGTGCATCGGCCATCTACTCGAAACCGCCCCGCCGGATGCCTACGACGCGCGCTATAAGCGCTGGGTACTGGCCGATCTGCCCATCGTTCCCGAGCGCTGGAAGATGCTGGTCAAGCCCAAGACCGCCAGTCAGTTCAAGGCGGTGAAGCGTTTGCTCGGCGAAGCGCGCGAGTTGGTGATCGCCACCGACGCCGACCGCGAGGGCGAGATGATCGCCCGCGAACTGGTCGAGCACTGCCGCTATCGCGGGCCGATCCAACGGCTGTGGCTGTCGGCGCTGGACGATGCCTCGATCCGCAAGGCCCTGGCGGCGCTCAAGCCGGGGGCGGAGACGTTCAGCCTCTACCACTCGGCGCTCGGTCGCTCGCGCGCCGACTGGTTGATCGGCATGAATATGAGCCGCTTGTTCACCCTGCTCGGTCGCCAGTCCGGCTACCAGGGCGTGTTGCCGGTGGGCCGGGTGCAGACGCCGACGCTGCGCCTGGTGGTGGACCGCGACCGCAGCATCGCCGATTTCGTGCCGGTCGCTTATTGGGCCATCGAGGTTGCCCTTTTGGCCGACGGCAGCACCTTCAGCGCGCAATGGCGCGCCCCTGAAGATGCCTGCGACGAGCAGGGCCGCTGCCTCAATCAGGCGCTGGCACAGCAAGCGGCCGCGGCCATCGGCAATGCCTCCACCGCGCGAGTGGTGAAGCTGCGCACCGAGCGTATGCGCGAGGCGCCGCCGTTGCCGTTCGACCTGGGCACGTTGCAGGAAGTCTGCTCGAAGAAGCTCGGCCTCGGCGCCCAGGAAACCCTGGATATCGCCCAGGCGCTTTACGAAACCCACAAGGTCATCACCTACCCGCGCAGCGATTGCGGTTACCTGCCGCTGAGCCAGCACGGCGAGGCGCCGGTGATTCTCGAAGCCCTGGGCCGCGCCGATCCGGGCCTGGCCGGGTTGCTGCCGCACCTCGATGCGCAGCGCCGTTCGCGGGCCTGGAACGACGGTAAGGTCAGCGCCCACCACGGCATTATCCCCACGGCCGCGGCGCTGAATCTGGATCGACTGGTCGGCAAGCAGCGCGCCGTCTACACGTTGATCCGCGCGCGCTATCTGGCGCAGTTTCTGCCCAACCATGAGTACGACCGCACCCAGGCCGACTTCGACTGCGCCGGCCAAGCCCTGCGCGCGGTAGGCAAAGTCATAGTCGAGCCCGGCTGGCGGCGGGCCCTGCCGGAAGCCCTGACACCCGGCAAAGGCCGCGAAGCGCCGCCGCAACCCTTGCCGGCACTGCGCGAGGGCCAGGACTGCGCGGTGGACGGCGTCACCCTCAAGGACCTCTGGACCCAACCACCCAAGCCCTTTACCGAGGGCGACTTGATCAAGGCGATGAAGAACGTCGCCAAGCTGGTCGACGACCCGCGCCTCAAACAGAAACTCAAGGACACCACCGGCATCGGCACCGAGGCGACCCGCGCCGGAATCATCCAAGGCCTGCTCGACCGCGGCTATCTGATCAAACAAGGCAAGGCCTTGGCGGCCACTCCAACGGCGTTCAGCCTAATCGATGCGGTGCCGCGCGCCATCGCCGACCCTGGCACCACGGCGATCTGGGAGCAGGCGCTGGATATGGTGCAGAGCGGGGAAATGAGCCTGGAAGAGTTCGTCGCCAAACAATCGGCGTGGATGAGCAAGCAGGTGCAACGCTGCGCCGGCCTGAGCATGACCATCAGCGGCCCGGCCAGCCCAGCGGCAGCGGCGCCCTGGAAGAAAAAACGCAAGACCGCGCCGCGCAAAGCATCCGCAAACAAAGGCAGCGCCGCCGGCAAGCGCGCGGCAAAGCCGACCAGTCGCGCTTAACAGGCCGGGATAAGCGCCAGGTTGCGTGCAACGCTGCAAAGGTAGGGTGCGCCGCGCGCACCGAAAATCCGCGCTGGGGCTGGTGCACACCCGTGATTCCGCGCCTGCGGCGGTGCGCGCGGCGCACCCTACTGGGTCGACCCGCCATCCTGGCAACACTCGCCCATCACGAAACTCAGGGCCTGCTGCAAGCGAGCGAAGTCGACCCGGCTGAATACCTCACGGCCATCGCGCTGCTGCGTGAGCACGCCGGCCTGCACCATATTGTTGAGGTGATGGGCCAGGGTCGAGCGCGGAATGCCGATACGCTCCTGCAGCTGGCCGAAGTTGAGCCCGTCCGGACCGCTGCGGACCAGAGTACGAAAGACCTGCAAGCGCACGGGATTTCCCAGCGCTTCGAGGCAAGAGGCGACTTCATCGATTTCCATGCTGCGGAGAATAGACAGACGGCCAGAGGCATGCAACGATATAACTAGATATCTAGTTATATCGTCATTCTGCGAAAGCGACGGCCGCGGCCGTCCGGGAGTCTGTCGTGAATAAGTCAGCTTTACGCTTCGTCGCCGGTAACGGCCTGCTCGATCGTCGCGCCTTCCTCAAAAGCGGGTACGGCCTGACACTTGCAACCGCCCTGGGCTTGTCGCCCGCCGCTCGGGCGCTGGCCGAAAGCGAACCGCCGATGCCCGCCTGGATGACCAGCCTGGGCGGCGCAGACGCCGAGTACGGCAGCCCCTCTGCCTATGAACGACATGTGTTGCGCCAGCTCCAACCGTCGACTCCGCAGACAGCTGGTTTCAGCGTCTGGCATTCGCCGTTGCAGCATCAGCGCGGCATCATTACCCCCAGCGGCTTGCATTACGCGGTGCATCACAACGGCATTCCGGCGATCGATCCCGAGCGCCATCATCTGCTGATCCACGGCCTGGTCGAACGGCCGCTGAAGTTCGATCTCGAGCGACTGATGCGTTACCCGATGGTCTCGCGCATCCAGTTTCTCGAATGCGCGGGCAATACCGCCGCCAACGCCATCTCGCCCACGGCGCGCAACGCCGATTGCCAGGAATTGTTCGGCCAGGTGTCGGGCTCGGAATGGACCGGCGTGCCGCTGTCCTACCTGCTGCGCGAAGCCGGGGTAAAGGCCGAGGCGCGCTGGGTGATCTGCGAGGGCGCCGACGGCGGTTCGCACAGCCGCAGCCTGCCGCTGGCCAAGCTGATGGACGACGCCATCATCGCGTTCTACCAGAACGGCGAACGCCTGCGACCTTCCCAGGGTTATCCGCTACGCCTGTTCGTCCCCGGCTGGGAAGGCAATGTCAGCGTCAAATGGCTGCACCGCCTGGAGGTCAGCGACAGCCCGGTGTTCAGCAAGGACGAGTCGGGCCTCTACACGCGCGTTCTCAGCGACGGCGATATCCTCGCGTTCGGCTTCCCGATGGAGGTCAAATCGGTGATCACCCACCCCAGCGGGCTGCAGCAGCTGCCCGAACTCAAGGGTTTCTATGAGATATCCGGCCTGGCCTGGTCCGGCTTGGGCCGCATCGTCAAGGTCGAGGTTTCTGCCGACAACGGCAGCACCTGGGCGCTAGCGCAGTTGCACGCACCGGTACTGGACAAGTCGCTGACCCGCTTCAGCATCCCCTGGCAATGGACGGGCGCGGCCACCACCCTGCTCAGCCGCGCCACCGACGAGTTGGGCAATACCCAACCGACCCGCAGCGAATGGCGCAGCCGTTACGCCGCCCACTCGTTCAATCACTACAACGCGATTCAGGCCTGGCAAGTAAGCAGCAGCGGCGAGGTGGAAAATGTGTACGCGTAGCCTGTGGCTGTTGCTCATGCTGACCGGCAGCGCGGCGGCGCAGCCGCTGATCGACTTCGGCCAACCGCTATCGCAGCAGACCATCGAGCGCTACGCGATCAGCGTCTACCCCGATGGGCGCAACCTGCCACCGGGCCAGGGCAGCGTGATCGCCGGTGCCGAGCTGTATGCCAACCAGTGCGCCGGCTGCCACAGCGCCAACGGCAAGCAAGGCCCGGCATCGCGTTTGGTCGGCAGCGACGGCTTTTTCAGCCTCGACGACCCCTTGCGCATTCTGCGGATCAGCGAGCATCCGCTGTTGCTGCTCTCGGTCGGCGGGCAATGGCCGTACGCCACCAGCGTGTTCGACTACATCCGTCGGGCCATGCCGCACTATGCGCCGAAGAGCCTGAGCGACGATCAGGTGTATGCCGTTACCGCCTATATCCTGCACCTCAACGACCTGCTGGACGAAACCGCGGTGCTCGACCAGCACAACCTGCCCAAGATCGAGATGCCCGGACGCAAGCGACTGCGCTGGGCAGACATTACGATCGAATAGCCTGACTCAATCCTCCGGCGCTTCCAACGCCTGCACCAACGCCTTGAGAAAACGCGCCGCCTCGCCGCCGGTAACCGCGCGGTGGTCGAAGGTCAGCGACAGCGGCAGGATCGGGTGCACCACGACCTTGCCATCGACCGCCACCGGCTCCTCGCGGATGCCACCTGCGCCGATGATCGCCACCTGCGGCGGGATCACGATGGGGTTGGCGTAGCGGCCGAACAGGGTGCCGAAGTTCGACAGGGTGATGGTCGCGCCCATCATTTCCTGAGGTGGAATCGAGCGCGCCTTGACGTCCGCGCGCAGGCTCGCCACTCCGGCTTTCAGGTCTTCGGCGCTGCGGGCGCCGACGTTTCTCAGCACCGGTACGAACAGGCCGTCAGGGGTGTCGACGGCGATGCCCAGGTCCAGTTGATCGTGCTGTTTGAGCGACAGCGATTTGCCGTCGAACCAGCTATTGAGCAGCGGCTCGACCTGGCAGGCGGCGGCGATGGCCTGGGCGATCCGTACCAGCGGATCGCGCGCCTTCGGCCAGCGGTGCAGATTGGCGTCGCCGACGATAAATACCGGCACCACCTCGGCATGCGAGCGCGCCATATTGATCGCCATGCTGCGCCGCACGCCGCGCACCTTGTCGCCGCCGAATTTATCCCGGGCACTCTGGGTCGCGGCCTCGACATCGGCGCGGGTGATCAGGCCATCGCTGCCGGAGCCAGTCAGGTTGCTCAGGTCGACGCCCAGTTGCCGCGCCAACTGGCGTACCGCCGGGGTCGCACGCGGCGCCAAGTGTTCGCGGGTCGAAGGCGCGGCACCGATGCAGAAGCTGTCGGTCTGGCTGTCGCCGCCACCTTCCAGGCGGCCGACCACAGTGCCGGAGTCGCCCTCACCTTCGTAGGCCAACAGCGGCTCGCCGACATGCAGAATGTCGCCCTCGGCGCCGAAGGTTTTCACCACCTTACCGTCGTAGGGCGCGGGAATATCGACGATGGCCTTGGCGGTTTCCACCGACACCAGCAGTTGATCGGCCTTGACCGTATCGCCAGCCTTGACGTGCCACTCGACGATTTCCGCTTCTTGCAGGCCCTCGCCGAGGTCGGGCAGTTTGAAATATTTCATGGGTGCTCCCGGTTCCATTGTTTTGTTCGTCGGCCAAGCCGTAGGTTGGCGCTGAGCCTGCGAAGCCCAACAGGGTGCCTGCCGCTTCCGTAGCCCGGATGCAATCCGGGGACATTGGCGCCTGCACAACCGCTCCCCGGATTTCATCCGGGCTACGCCCAGCGCAGGGCCCGCTCTGCATACTCATGCGTAGTTCAAGGTTGCATCGCAGGCCGCAGTGATGTCGGCGACGCTGGGGATATACAGCGATTCGAGGCGGTACAGCGGCGGCGGTATGTCCGGTGCGGTGACCCGTTGGATCGGTGCTTGCAGATCGAGCAGCGCGCGTTCGTAGAGGCTGGCGGCGATTTCCGCGCCGACGCCGCAGCTTTTCGGCGCCTCGTGGACGATCACGCAGCGCCCGGTTTTGCGCACCGAGGCCTCCAGGGTGTCGAGGTCCAGCGGTTTGATGCAGGCGACGTCGATCACCTCGACCGAGACGCCGCGCTCGGCCAGTTGCTCGGCGGCTTGCAGGCTTTCGTGGATGCTCGCGCCCCAGCTGATCAGGGTCAGATCGCCGCCCTCGCGCAGGGTGAAGCAGCTATCCAGCGGCAGGCGTTTACCGTCGTCGATCAGCGCTTGCGGGTTCATCCGATACAGGCGCGTGGGTTCGAGGAAGATCACCGGGTCCGGGTCGTCGATCGCCGCCAGCAACAAGCCGTAGGCCCGCGCCGGCGAGGACGGGATCAACACGCGCAGGCCGGGGATATGGGCGAACATCGCCTCGATGCTTTCGCTGTGGTGCTCCGGCGCGCGGATGCCGGCGCCCATCGGGCTGCGCAACACCAGCGGACAGCTGAGACGGCCGCGGGTGCGGTTGCGCATACGCGCGGCATGGGACACCAGATGATCCATGGCCGGGTAGACGAAGCCGAGGAACTGGATCTCCAGCACCGGTTTCAGCCCTTGCGCGGCCATGCCCACGGCCAGGCCGGAAATCATGGTTTCGGCCAGCGGCGTATCGATCACCCGCTTGAAGCCGAAGGTCTCGCGCAGGCCGGCGGTAGCGCGGAACACCCCGCCGTTGACGCCGACGTCCTCGCCGAGCACCACCACGTTCTCGTCCTCGGCCATGGCGCGGTGCAGCGCCCGGTTGATCGCTTCCAGCATGCTCAGTTTGGCTTCACTCATGGCTGGTCTCCTGCGCACTTGTCTGGCGCGCGACGCGCTCCAGGAGCATCTCGCGCTGCTCGGCGAGGGCCGTCGGCCACTTGGCATAAACGTAATCGAGCACCGATTCGGCGGGCTGGGTACCGGCATTGTCGAAGGCCTCCACCGCGCGCTGCACTTCGGCCTGGCATTCGCCGATCAGCGCCTGTTCGCGGCGCTCGTCCCAGATGCCTTGATTGGCGAGAAAGCCCTGCAAGCGCTTGATCGGTTCCTCCAGCCAGGCCTGTTTGACTTCCTCGGCGCTGCGGTAACGGGTGGCGTCGTCGGCGGTGGTGTGGTCGCCCAGGCGGTAGCTGAGGCATTCCAGCAACACCGGGCCTTTGCCGTGGCGGGCGCGGTCCATGGCGATCTGCATGCGTTCGTACAGCGCCAACATGTCGTTGCCGTCCACCTGCTCGCCGGCGAAGCCCGCGCCTATGGCCTTCTGCGCCAGGGTCGGCGCGCCGCACTGGATGCGCCGCGGCACCGAAATAGCCCATTGGTTGTTGTTGACCACAAACACCACCGGCAACTGCCAGGCGCCGGCGACGTTCAACGCTTCGAGAAAATCGCCCTTGCTGGTGGCGCCATCGCCGCAGGTGGTCACCGCGACCCGATGCTCGCCGCGGATCTTGAACGCGCTGGCCACGCCGCAAGCATGCAGGGCCTGGGTGGCGATGGGTACGCACATGGGAAAGTCCTGCGCCGAGGCCGGGTCGACATAGGCGCTGCCGCGCTCGTCGCCGCCCCAATACAGGAGGATTTCTTCCATCTTCACCCCGCGCATCAGCTGCACCGCGGTGTCGCGGTAATACGGCACCAGCACGTCTTCGCTGCGCATCAGGCTGCCGAGCGCGACGCCTATGGCCTCCTGGCCGAGGGTCGGCGCATAGGTGCCGATGCGTCCGGTGCGTTGCAGGGCCACGGCCTTCTGGTCGAACAGGCGGGTCAGCACCATTTGCCGGTACAGGCGCACCAGCAAGGCGGGGTCGTCGACCCAGGCGGGCAGCGCGGCGAGCGGCTGGCCATTGGGGTCGAGATAACGGGTAAAGGGTAATTTCACGGTATCCGGCATGAGGGGACTCCTCGACATCTTGTGAATGTCTGCTTGCGCCCGGACTTGTGATCCGGGTTTTTCCGGCGCACTGCGGGTCGGCAGCTGCGCTCAGCGGTCGTACAACAAGCGCTCGGCCAGGGCGTCAGCGACCCGCGCGGGGGAACGCTTGTCGGCCTGGGCGTGGGCATAGACTTCGGTCAGGCGCTGGCTGATTTTCGCCAGGTGCGCGGTGATCGCGGCGAGGCTTTCGCCGCGATGCCGCAGGGCGACATAGATCAACCCGCCGGAATTGATGATGTAGTCCGGCGCATACAAGATGCCGCGTGCCTGCAAGGTATCGGCGACATCGGCACTCGCCAGTTGATTGTTGGCGGCGCCAGCAACCGCCGAGCAACGCAGTTGCATGACGCTTTCAGCGTTGAGCACACCGCCCAGACCGCAGGGCGCGAGTATGTCGCAGGGGCTGGCGAGCAAGGCATCGCTGGCCACCGCTTGGGCGCCCAACTGTTCGACGGCCAATTGCACCCGGCCGTCGTCCAGATCGCTGACCAGCAGCTCGGCGCCGGCCGCGTGCAACTGTTCGGCGAGGGCATAGCCGACATGCCCGAGCCCCTGGATCGCCACGCGCAAGCCCTGCAGGTCGTCGCTGCCGAGGCGCGCCAGGGCGGTCGCGCGAATCCCGGCGAATACGCCCATGGCGGTGTGCGGCGAGGGATCGCCTTCGCTGGTGGTGCTGGTGACATGCTGAGTGTGCTGGGCGATGCAATCCATGTCGGCGCTCGAGGTGCCGCTGTCCATCGCAGTGATGTAGCGCCCATTGAGCGTTTCGATAAAACGGCCGAAGGCTTCGAACAGGGCGCCGCGGCTATCCAGGTGCGGTGGGCGGATGATCACCGCCTTGCCGCCGCCCTGCTCGATACCGGCCAGCGCGGCTTTGTAGCTCATGCCCCGGGCCAGGCGGATGGCGTCGTGGATCGCGCTTTGTTCGTCCGGGTAGGCGAGATAACGGCAACCGCCGAGGGCGGGGCCGAGTCGGGTGTTGTGGATGGCGATCACGGCCTTGAGGCCCGAGACCGGGTCCTGGGTCAGGTGCAATGCTTCGAGCCTGGCGGCCTCCATTGCGCTGAACATAGGGCGGCTCCTGTGCTGTCGTGAAGGCGATGTCTGCGCTTACTAACCGCAGTATAGGCGGCATGCCGAGCGCTGCCCGCTCAAGCAGGCATAAGCTCCGCACCTTGCGGCGGCGGGCGGCATAACAGCGCCGGAGGCGGATAGCCTGATCGCGACAAGCCCGATGTGCTCGGTTTGCACACAACGCTGGACGCAACGCCGGCAGCCGGCTAAAAACACAGCATGACCGGAGGTGACCATGAGCCCGCGCCAAACCTGCCTTGCCTGTCTTGACCGTGAGCCGCCCGCAATGTTCGAGGCGGCATTATGGATTGCCGCCGAACACGACCCGCACTTGCAGGTGGCCGAGGCGCTGCGCGAGCTCAATTCGTTGCAACAGCAGGTCAATGCCGGCCTCCCCGACTTGCCCGCGACCGAGTTGGCGCAGCCGCTGCTGCGCCGGCTCAACGAGCTGGATTTTCACCAGGAAGACGAAATGCCGCTGCGCCCCGAGGTCGCGCTGCTGCATCGGGTGTTGGCGCGCCGCCGCGGGCAGCCGTTATCGCTGGCGTTGCTCGCCTTGGAGCTGGCGCGGCGCTTGGCGATTCCGCTGCAAGGGGTCAACTTCCCCGGCCATTTTCTGCTGCGCGTACCGGGCGCCGACCATCTGCTCGACCCCTGCGGCGGGCGCCGCCTGTATACCCGCGATTGCCGCGAGCTGCTGATACCCCATCAAGGCGCCGCCGCCGAGCTCAACGCCGGGCACCTGCAAAGCAGCGACGCGCGCGGCATGCTGCAACGCCTGTCGCGCAACCTGCGCCAGTTGCACCTGCTCAACGAAGACTATCTGGCGGCGCTGAAAGACGCCGACCGGGTGATGCAACTGGGAACGCCGGCGCTCGCCGATCACCTGGCGCGCGCCGAACTCTATCAGCGCCTGGAGTGCCCACAGGCCGAGCGCTTCGACGTGCAGCACGCGCTATTGCTGTGCGACGACCCGGGTCAACACATCCTGCTCAGCGCCCGCCTGCGCCAGCTGAGCCAAGTGCCGGCGCTGCATTGATGGTGCTGCTGAAAGCTAGCTGTGTAGGCCGCTTTTCCAGGCTACGGGCTGGTGCGCACAGCGCACCCTACGGACTGCACCATGTACCCCTGCCAACGCGCGCTTCGTAGCCCGGATGCAATCCGGGGCATCGCGGGTGGCCACAAGACCGGTCCCCGGATTGCGCCGCGCTTATCCAGGCTATGGGCTGTAACCCTTTCAACCATTCAAGCCTGAACGAGGGGCTGGGCGGCACCCCGCTTTAGCCGCGAAAAATTGTCGGCATTTCATTTCGCGAATAAAGACTAGGCGCCCCACTCCCACAAACACCCTTATAGAACCCCCAACGCCTTGGCCCTGGCCACCGCCTGGGTGCGGCGTGCCACGCCGAGTTTGCCGTTGATGCGCCGGGCGTGGGTCTTCACCGTGTGCAGGGAGATGAACAAGCGCTCGGCCACTTCCTGGTTGGACAGGCCCTGGGCGATCAGGCTCAGCACCGCCACTTCGCGGCTGCTCAGCTGGGTTTCCGCACAGCCCGCGAGTGCTTGACCGGCCTGGGCATGCGGGGCCTCGCTCAGGCCGAACCACAGCGAGTGGTAATTCAGACGGCTGCGCAACGCTTGCCCGGCTTGCCGCGCCCGGGCGGCCGTCGCGGTATCGCCGACGGCCCCGCAGGCATCGGCGTAAACCAGCCAGAGGTCGCTGGCGAGCGCTTGCCGCCCCTGCTCCAGAGCCTGATCGAGCAGGCTCTGGAGCGCCTCGCGAACATCCTTGCCCTGCTGTAGATCGAGTTGCAGCAAGAGCAACTGAAAACGCGGAATCAACTCCGGGAAATTCGGCGGCGGCAGCATGACCTTGACCCGCAACCGGTAGTCGAGCACCCTCGTCGCCACATCCCGCGCGCGCTCCAGATGGCCTTGCCACATCCACAGGCGGCTACTGGCGAGCAGCAGCACGCCGCGATAAATCGGCTCGCTGACCCGCTGGCGCTGCATCGTGCGCTCGGCCTGCGCCAGGCGGGCGAAGGCCTCGGCCGTGTCGCCGTTGCACGCGGCCAACTCGGCCAAGCCGAGATAACCGTGGAATGCCGCCGGATCGCCGCAGACCAGGACCTGTTCCAGGCCGCTGTGCAATAACCCGGCCGCCGTGTCGCGATGCCCCTGGCGCAGGGCCAGGCGCCCGAGCCGCAACTGAATCCGCCCGAACACCGGGGTCTGGCGTAATTGCGGCCCATCCATCTGCTTGAGCACCCGCTGCAACAGTGCCTCGGCGCGGACGAACTCGCCACGGGCCTCCAGCAGCAAGCCATGATCCAGCTCCAACAATGCTTCGAACACCATGCTGCCGCACAGCCGCGCCTGTTTCAGCGCCTGATAGCTGAGCTGCTGGGCGAGTTCCAGATTGCCCTCGCCGATGGCCACCAGGGTCAGCGCCGAACGGCACAACAAGGACTGCGCCCAGGCGCCTTCCGGCAACCCCGGCAAGGCGTCCAGCAGGTTGTCGCGGGCATCCTGCGCACAGCCGCGGCCGTACGCCGCAATACCCTTGATGGCCTGCCATTGGGCGAACAGCTCGCGGGTACGCGAACCGTCCGCGCGCGGCTGAAAACGCACCAGGTCGTCGACGCAATCCTCGGCTTCCTCAATCCGCCCACTCAACAACAGCGCCCAGGCGTTAAGCAGAATCAGCCGCGGCGTGCTGACCAACAGGCTGTCCGGCAATTCCGTGCGCCAGCGCAGAATCAAGGCGAGATCCTGGCCCTGGAGTAGTTGTTCTTCGGTGAAGCGCTCGAGAAAGCTCGCAGCCACCTCGGGCTGGCCGCCCTTGAGTGCGTGCTCCACTGCCGTGCGCACATCGCCGCGGGCTGCGAACCATTGGCTGGCGTGCAGATGCAGGCTGGCGCAGGGCGCGGCCTTGGCGCGCTGCTGCAACAGGGTGGTCAAGGGTGGGAACACCTCGAACCAATCCGCCTGGTCTTCGAGTTCGTCGATGAATAGACCGCGGGCGCGCAGCGCCTGCAACCAGGCGGCGCCTTCGCCCACGCCCAGCAAATGCTCGCAGAGTTCGTCGTTGAAACGCGGAATCTGCGCCAACTGGCACAGCGCGTCATGCAGTTCGGCCGGCAAATCGTGCAGCACTTCATGCTCGATATAGTCGCGCAGCAGCAGGCTGTGCTCCTCGCACTGCGCCGTTCCGCCGCTCTCGCGTCCGCCTTGGATGGTCAGCAGGCGCAACGCCGCCGGCCAGCCCCGGGTCAGCGCATGGAGACTGTCCGCGCGGGGGCTTTGCGCATAATTCGCCTGTTGCAGCCAGGTCGTCACTTCATCGACGCTGAACGTCAGATCGCTGCCGTTCAGTTCCAGCAGCTCTCCATCCAGCAACAGGCGCGGCAAGTTGCACGCCGGTCGGCGACGGCTACCCAGCCACCAGCGCAAGCCATCCGCCGAAGCGCTGAGCAAACGGTCGAGGCAGGCATCGAGTTCGGCATCCGGCTCGCGCGGATAGTCGTCGAGCAGTATCCACAGGTCGCGCTCTTCACGTTGCAGAGCAACGATCAGCTCGGCTTCGAGCACCGTCGGCGAGTAACCGAGCAGCTCGGCAAGTTGCCGGCAAAGCTGCGCCGCGGACCAGGTCCGCCCACCGAAATTGAGCCATAGCGGCGTACATTCGGCGGGACATTCGCGGGCACAATCGGCGAGCAATACCGACTTGCCGAACCCAGCCGGAGCGACCAGCAGGCGCAGCCGGCAGTCCACTTCGAGCAGCCTGCGCTGCAACCGTTCACGCTGGATATGCCCGGGCGGCGGGCGCAGCGACACGCTTCTGGCACAAGGCGAAGGTGCTACGGACATGGAGACGGAATAAACGCTCATGACTTTTCGTACTGCTTTATTCGAATTATCAGTCCATCAGGCTAGCCCTCAATCGGCCAGACCGACAGCTGTATTACCCCCTCTGATAGTGATCAATAAAAAAGGCGGCCCGCGAGGGCCGCCCGAATTAGTACAGGAGCAACAAGTGCTTGACGCTTAACGCACCCCGGAACTACGCAGTGCAGCTGGGGTGTAGTCGGCACCGCGGGCCTCGAAGCCGAAGCTGTAAGCCGACTTCTCTTCGTTTTTCATACCCAGGGCCAGGTAGCGGCCGGCAACCAGGTCATACAGCGCCTCCAGGGTGTAGCCCGTCATTTTGTGGTGGTAGTAACTCTGTGCATGCCCCTCGGCGACGCGCCACAACTGACCGCGGCCGTCGTAGTGGTCGACCAGGGCCAGCTGCCAGCTGTCTTCGTCGAAGTACATGTGGCGTTTGGCATAGATGTGCCGCTCGCCGGACTTCAGCGTGGCCTCCACTTCCCAGACCCGGTGCAACTCGTAGCGGGTCAGGTCCTGGTTGATATGGCCGGCCTTGATCACGTCGTCGTACTTCAGCGCGGGCGAGTCCAGCTTGTAGGCGTTGTAGGGGATATACATCTCCTTCTTGCCCACCAGCTTCCAGTCGTAACGGTCCGGCGCACCGGAGAACAGGTCGAAGTTGTCCGCGGTGCGCATGCCGTCGGCGGCGGTACCCGGGCCGTCGTAGGCAACCTGCGGGGCGCGGCGCACGCGGCGCTGACCGGCGTTGTAGATCCACGCCAGGCGCGGTTCCTTGACCTGGTCGATGGTCTCGTGCACCAGCAGCACGTTACCCGCCAAGCGCGACGGCGCGGTTACCCGCTGCTTGAAGTAGAGCAGCACGTTGGCGGCCTTTGCCGGGTCGACATCGGACATATCCGAGGGGAAGGCGATTTCGTCCTCGAACTTGACCAGGCTGTAGGAACCGTTGGTCTGCGGCGTCGCCTGGGTGATTTCACGGCGCACGTTGCCACCGCGGTAGCGGGTGATGTGGTTCCACACCACCTCAACCCCGTTCTTGGGGATCGGGAAGGCGTAGTAACGGCTGTCGCTGAAGTTCTGCAGGCCGTTGCCGCCGTCGATGCTGGTGGTATTGAGCGCGCTCTGCTTCGCCGCGGCATAGATTTCATCCGGCACCGCAACGCTGCGATGGGTCGGATAAACCGGGATCTTGTAGCTGTCCGGGTAGCGCTTGAGCATCGCCATTTGCCCTGGGGACAGCTTGTCCTGGTACTGCTCGGCGTTACTCGCGGTAATGGTGAACAGCGGTTGCTCGCTGGCGAATGGATCGGCCAGGAAGCCCTTGTCGTCGACTGCGGCGGCGGTGGTCGAAAGACCGCCGGTCCAAGCCGGAATGGTGCCGTCGGCGTTGCCGGCCATTTCCGCGCCCAGCGGCGTCAGGCTGGTGCCCAGTTTTGCGGCTTCGTCCGCGGAAACCGCCGCCATTACGCTGCTGGCCAACAAGCTCAGCGCCAACGCTCCGGTTTGCAGGATTCTTGTAGTTTTCATCATGTATGGATCCTTTACGCTGCGTTGATCAGAAGTTCACACCAAAGCTCAGGGCGACAAAGTCACGATCGATGGTCGTGTTGTAGTCGCCACCGAAGAAATCGGTGTAGCTGAGGCTGGCGTTGTATGTGTTCTGGTAGTCGGCGTTGAGGCCGACGCTGATGGCTTTGCTGCCTTCGTTGAAGTTCGGCCCGTAACCGTCGACGTCATGCGACCAAGCGACGCTCGGCGTCAGGTTGATCCCGGCGAACACGTTGCTGTAGTCGGCGCTGGCGCGCACGCGGTAGCCCCAGGAGTTGCTGGTGAAGAAGCCGTCGTCGTTACATTCGTCGGGGTTGGCGCTGTTCAGGGCAGCGCAGCTGAGTGGACCTAGAGCAGCAAAGTCCCCGATGCCGTATACCGGATCGCGGCCGAAGCGCAGCTCGCCGAGGTCGTTGTCGATACCACTGACGTGGTTGTAACCAACTTCGCCGACCAGAGTCAGGCGGCTGGCACCGAGCACCCGATCGAAAAACTGCACGGCGCTGATTTGCGCCTGAGTGACGTGCTTGCGCACATAGCCCTGAATCTCCTCACCGGCAACGTTTTGTGCATGACCACTGACAAAAACCGGTGTGGTCGGCACGCCAAGGGCGGCGAACGTCAGATCGGTGGAGTTAATCGAGATCGGCATATTCGGCCGATAACTGAGTTCGCCGGACAGCGCGGTGCCACCGACGTTGGTCTGGAAGCTCAAGCCGTAGAGCCGGATATCTTCCGGATATTCGAGAAAATAATTGGCACCCGGAGCCCCAGGGATGAGAAGCCCTGAAGGAGTAGTGGTGCGCGTAAAACTGCCGTTCGGGGTACGGCTGTGGTAGTTCATCGCATAAAGGCCGAACTCGGTGTCGTTCAGCGACTCGGCGAACCAGCGCAGCGCTACACCGAACTGACCGCTATCGCGAGCGTCACGATCACCAGCACGTGGAACATAGGTATTGCCAGGAAACACGTTGGCCGACTCGCCTGGCGGCAGGTCTGCGCCGAACACCGTCAAACGGTCGTCACAACCATCCGCACCGGTATCGCCACCGGAGAAGAAGGTGCCGCAGTTATCGATAACGGTCTGGTCCCATTCCAGCTGGTAGAAGGCTTCCATGCTCAGCGTGTCGGTCAGGCTCTGCGATACATAGAGCATATTGACCGGAATCAGGCCTTCCTTGATTTCCGCGCCGGGGCGACGGAATGCGGCGGCGTCGACCGGGTTGATCGAATTGATTGAGTTCTGAATAAAGGTGCTCTCGCCCCAGCTGACCACCTGCTTACCGACCCGCACACTGCCCGGCAAAGAGCCGATGCTGTAGTTGTGGTAGACGAAGGCATCGAGAATCTGCGCGCCTGAGGCTTGCGCGGCTTCCTTGCGGTTGTGATCGTCGATGTCATAGAGCAGCCGCTGCTCGTCTTTGGTCTCGAAGTCGTACCAATACTTGCCGCGGATAAACACCCCGCTATCGCCGTATTTCAATTCCAGGTCGTGAATACCCTTGAAGATCTTCGAGAAGGTTTCGCCCTTCTTGAAGTTCAACCGGCCGTCATCGTTGGTCTGCGATGACGCTTCGCCGCCATTGCGGGTACCGACAAAGGCCGGTTCCGCCCCACGCACCGACCAGCTGGCCCCCACCGACAGCGCGGAATCGAACTGCGCCTCGACCTCGCCGATATTGAACGTGATCGCCTGAACGGGCGCGACACAGCCTAAAGCGACGGCAACAGCCAGTGCGCAGGGCTGGAAGACGGCATGCCTTGTTTTTGTTGTCATGCGGCTCTCCTGGAAAGCATGGTTTCGTGTTGAAGTGCCAAGCTAACCAGCGCCACCTGCATGGATAAGCGCCCGAAAGAGGTATTCGTCCGTCAACCGAAAGAGTGAATCGCAGTCCCCGGTGGGCGTTTGACGCCGCCCCATGGGTCGCCGCAATGGGGCGCCATAGCGTCGGTGAATACCCCTACATCTCACCACCCACCGATCACGACAAAGCGTCGTCCGCCGGCTAGGCTAGCCGGCACACCGAACCTCAGGAC
>NZ_CAMPHV010000036.1 GCF_946886105.1 uncultured Pseudomonas sp.
GAGCCTGTTTTTAACGCCGTATCGGCAACGCAGGTAGTTTTTCAACAGCCTGCTAACCCACCCTACAGAAGCTGTCTGCACCACATGATTGGGACAGAGCTTATTCGATAGTCTCGTACGGCAGGCCGACGTAGTTCTCGGCGATGGTCCTGCGCCCGGCTTCCGAGCCGACGAAGTAGTCCAGTTCGGTCTGCTGCATGCGCCGGCTGAAGGCGTCGGTATCCGGGAAGCGGTGCAGCATCGAGGTCATCCACCAGGAGAAGCGCTCGGCTTTCCAGATGCGTCGCAGGCAGATTTCCGAGTACTTCTCCAGCAAGTCGGCGCGGCCTTCGCGGTAGACCTTGAGCAGGATGCGGTACAGCGTGGCGACGTCGCTGGCCGCCAGGTTCAGACCCTTGGCGCCGGTCGGCGGCACTATGTGCGCGGCGTCGCCGAGGAGGAACAGGCGGCCATGCTGCATGGGTTCGACGACGAAGCTGCGTAGCGGGGCGATGCTCTTTTCGATCGATGGGCCGGTTACCAGGCGCTCGGCAACGTCGCTCGGCAGGCGGCTTTTCAGCTCGTCCCAGAAACGCTCATCCGACCAATCCTCGACCCGTTCTTCGGCACCGACCTGCACGTAATAGCGGGTGCGGGTCGGCGAGCGCATGCTGCACAGGGCGAAGCCGCGTTCGTGGTTGGCGTAGATCAGCTCGTCGGCCACCGGCGGGGTGTCGGCGAGGATGCCCAACCAGCCGAACGGGTAGACCCGCTCGAATTCCTTGAGCACCCCGGCGGGAATCGACTGGCGCGCCACGCCGTGGAAGCCGTCGCAGCCGGCGATGTAGTCGCAGTCCAGGCGCAGGCTCTCGCCGTTGTGCTCGAAGGTCAGGTAGGGCTGGGCGCTGTCGATGTCGTGGGGCTGCACTTGGCTCGCGCTGTAGAAGGTCTGTGCGCCGCAGCGCTCACGGGCCTCCATCAGGTCGCGGGTGACTTCGGTCTGGCCATAGACCATTACCGTCTTGCCGCCGGTCAGACCCTTCAGGTCGATGTGCTCGCAGCGGCCGTCGAAGGCCAGCTCGAAGCCGTCGTGCACCAGACCTTCGCGGTCCATCCGCGCGGCCACACCGGCCTCGCGCAACAACTCGACCATGCCTTGTTCCAGCACCCCGGCGCGGATGCGGCCGAGCACGTAGTCGGGGCTCTGGCGCTCGACGATGACGTTGTCGATGCCGGCGTTATGCAGCAACTGGCCGAGCAGCAGGCCGGAGGGGCCGGCGCCGATAATCGCGACTCGGGTTTTTATGTTTGTTGTCATTGTGAGTGTCCTGGTTGACGCCGGCGCCATGGGTTGGCAGCCGGTCTGATTGGCACTCCTGTATTTTTTGTGGATGGCTCCCGCGTTTGAAGGCAATATCCAACAGGTTTTATGGATTTTTCGTGGGTTATCGCATGTCGGGATCTATGTTGAAGACGGCCGGCGCCGCGGTGCCGGTGTTCAAACTGTATGGCGAAACCGCGGCCTGGCCGACGCCGGACCTGCTGCACTGCGAATCGATTGCCGAGCGCAGCCGCTTGCACGATTGGGAGATCAAGCCCCATCGCCACGGCGATCTGGTGCAGTTGCTGTACGTGCGCAGCGGCGAGGCCGAGTTGCAGGTGGAAGGCCAGACCTGCCGGGTGGATCAGCCGGCGTTGCAAGTGGTGCCGGCGCTCAGCGTGCATGGCTTTCGTTTCTCGCGGGACATCCAGGGCCAGGTGCTGACCCTGGCCCTGCCGCTGGCCGAGCAACTCGGCAATGCGTTCGACGTGCGCCTGCTGCAACGCGCGGCCTGTTATTCGTTGGGCGAGGCGAAGGCCTATGTGGGGCGCCTGTTCGATTCGATCGACGAGGAATATTGCCGCCAGGCGCCAGGGCGCGAGTTGATGCTGCAAGCGTTGCTCAGCCAGTTGCTGGTGTGGATCGGCCGCCGTGCGTTGCAGCAGGCGCAGGCCGACGCCAGCCAGCCGGATCGTGGCCGCGAGCATCTGCAGGGCTTCGCCCATCTGCTTGAGACGCATTTTCGCCAGCACCTGCCGATCGAACATTACGCAGGAGCCCTGGGCATCAGCGCCGCGCACCTGAATGCGCTGTGCCGGCGCCTGGCCGGGCAGTCGGCGTTGCAGATGATCAACCAGCGCCTGTTGCTGGAAGCCAAGCGCTGCCTGGTTTACACCGCCATGACCGTCAACCAGGTATCGGACAGCCTGGGTTTTTCCGAGCCGGCGTATTTTTCCCGGTTCTTCAAGCGCGGCACCGGCCAGTCGCCGAAAGCCTTCCGCGTGCAGCGCTAATGTCGCGTCAACCATGAAATATCGGATCACTGTAGGGTGGGTTAGGCGCGTGCTGCGGATAGCGATGAATCAGCAAGATTCGTTGCGCCGTAACCCACCATTGGCGCAACGCAGGGATATCGCCTGGTGGATTACGCGGCGCGCCACGATAGCGATGCCTTATCGTTCGGCGGTTGGCGCCGCTAATCCACCCTACAGGGGATAGTGATAGATGAGTAAGACCGTGGTTAACCGACATTTCAGCATTGACATGAGGCTAGTTCAGTTGAGGAACGACCGGTGAACATCGACACCCGCATCAAATTCCGTCATCTGCTGTGCTTTCTCGAGGTGGCGCGCCAGGGCAGCCTGGCGCGGGCGGCCGACAAGTTGGCGGTGAGCCAGCCGGCGATCTCCAAGACCCTCAAGGAGCTGGAGACGTTGCTGACGGTCAGCCTGTTCGAGCGCGGCAAGCACGGCGTGGTCCTGACCGAGGCCGGGGTGGCCTTCCTGCGCTATGCCGGGCCCTGCGTACAAGCCCTGCGCGAAGGGATCGGTAGCCTGCGCGGCGGCGACTACGCGGCGCAGACGATCAAGCTCGGCGTGCTGTCGACGGTCGAGAGCCTGCTGATGCCGGAAGTGGTGCGGCGCCTGCACGAACGGCACCCGGCGCTGGCGGTCAGCGTGGTGACCGGGCCGAGCGCCTACCTGCTGTCGCAGTTGCGCGTCGGCGAGCTGGATCTGGTGGTCGGGCGCATGACCGACAGCCCGCAGATCCAGGGGCTGAGCTTCGAGCACCTGTACAGCGAATCCATGACCCTGGTGGTGCGCGCCGGCCATCCGCTGCTGGCGGGGCCGCTGCTACGCGGTCAGCTGGAGGATTACCCGCTGGTGCTGCCGCTGGCCGGCACCACCATTCGCCAGTACGCCGACAGCCTGTTCGTGCAATGCGGCATCGCCCAATCGCGTCAGCGCCTGGAAACCCTTTCGGTGGCGCTCAGCCGGCGTTACGTGCTGTGCAGCGAGGCGATCTGGGTCGCGCCGCTGGATGCGGTGCGCCTGGATCTGCGCGCAGGCGAGCTGGTCGAACTGGAGCTGGGCACCCAGGAGCCGGGCGGCTCGGTGGGAATCTGCACCAACGCCACGCTGCCGTTATCGCCGGCCGCGCAGAGTTGCCTGGAGGTAGTGCGGGGGATAGGGAGGGACTATCGGGAGGGAAGTTATCCATAACCATATGGTTATGGGTGCTCGGCATCTTTTCAGTTTTCGTTCGCTATCGGCTGACCGAAACTGCACGCCACGGCCTGCCGTTAAGGCCCTCCATCACTCCAACGAAAGGAGCCCGATATGCTCGATGCGGACAGCCGCCGCTTCGTCATTCGTGACCGCAACTGGCACCCGAAAGCCTTCACCCCGGACTACAAGACCTCGATCGCCCGTTCGCCGCGCCAGGCACTGGTGAGCATTCCGCAATCGATTTCTGAGACCAGCGGGCCGGACTTTTCGCACCTGGCGCTGGGCCGGCACGACAACGACCTGCTGCTCAATTTCAATAACGGCGGCCTGCCGGTGGGCGAGCGCATTCTCGTCGTCGGCCGGGTCATGGACCAGTACGGCAAGCCGATCCCGCATACCCTGGTGGAAATGTGGCAGGCCAACGCCGGTGGCCGTTATCGGCACAAGAACGACCGCTACCTGGCGCCGCTCGACCCCAACTTCGGCGGTGTCGGCCGCGCCCTCACCGACAGCGAAGGCCGCTACAGCTTCCGCACCGTCAAGCCCGGCCCCTACCCATGGCGCAACGGCCCGAACGATTGGCGTCCGGCGCATATCCATTTCTCCATCAGCGGCCCGTCGATCTCCACCCGGCTGATCACCCAGCTGTATTTCGAGGGCGACCCGTTGATCCCGCTGTGTCCGATCGTCAAGTCGATCGCTGACCCGGACGCGGTGCAGACGCTGATCGCCAGGCTCGACATGGGCATGGCCAACCCCATGGATTGTTTGGCCTACCGCTTCGACATCGTGCTGCGTGGTCAGCGCCAGACCCACTTCGAAAATTCCTGAGGAGGATTCCCATGCCCGTCCAACTGCTACCGGAAACCCCTTCGCAAACCGCCGGCCCCTATGTTCATATCGGCCTGGCGCTGGCCGCCGCCGGCAACCCGCCCCGCGAGCTGGAAATCTGGAACCGCATGGCCAAGCCCGAAGCGCCCGGCGAACACATCGTGCTGATCGGCCAGGTCTACGACGGCAACGGCCATCTGGTGCGCGACTCCTTCCTGGAGTTGTGGCAGGCCGATCACCAGGGCCGCTACGACGAGGTCTTCGACCCGGAGAAAGCCTTCAACGGCTTCGGCCGCAGCGCCACCACCTTCGACGCCGGCAGCGAGTGGACGGCGCAGACGATCAAACCCGGCGTGGTGCGCAACGCCGCCGGGGTGCCGATGGCGCCGCATATCAACGTCAGCCTGTTTGCCCGCGGCATCAATATCCACCTGCAGACGCGCCTGTACTTCGACGACGAAGCCGCAGCCAATGCCGTGGATCCGGTGCTCAACCTGATCGAGCAACCGCAGCGTCGCGAAACCTTGATCGCCAAGCGCTGCGAGGTCGACGGCAAGCCGGCCTACCGTTTCGATATCCGCATTCAGGGGGAGGGCGAGACGGTATTTTTCGACTTCTGAGCCGCCAGCGGCAGAGTGCGTGGGCTGTGCAGTTTGCGATTACCGCACCCGGGTTCGATAATCGCCAAACGCTGCCCACCCACTCGGAGGTTCCATGAGCGATACCCGTCCGCCGCAGTCAAGCCTGGCGCCGCCGCCCTATGTATCGCCGGCCAAACGCATCGAGGAATTCGCCGGCGATCCCAACTTCATGACCTCCCTGGCGCGTGGCCTGGCGGTGATCAACGCCTTCCAGGAGCGCAAACGCCACCTGACCATCGCGCAGATCAGCCACCGCACCGAGATTCCCCGCGCTGCGGTGCGCCGCTGCCTGTACACGCTGATGAAGCTGGGCTACGCGACCAGCGACGGACGCACCTACTCGTTGCTGCCCAAGGTGCTGACCCTGGGCCATGCCTACCTGTCGTCGACGCCCCTGGCGGTGTCCGCCCAGCCCTATCTGGACCGCATCAGCGAGCAACTGCACGAAGCCTGCAACCTGGCCACTCTGGAGGGTGAGCAGGTGCTCTATATCGCCCGTTCGGCTATCCCGCAACGGTTGATTTCGGTGGACCTCAGCGTCGGCAGCCGGCTGCCGGCTTACTGCACCTCCATGGGCCGCATTCTGTTGGCCGCGCTGGACGACGACAGCCTGCACGACTACCTCGAACACGCCGAATTACAGGCCAAGACAAGCCGCACCCTGTACACCCCGGACGCCTTGTGGACGGCCCTGCAGCAAGTGCGCGAGCAGGGCTGGTGCATCGTCGACCAGGAGCTGGAGCAGGGCCTGCGCTCGATCGCGGTGCCGGTGCGCGATTCCAGCGGCCATGTACTGGCGGCGATGAACGTCAGCACCCACGCCGGCCGGGTACCGGTCAGCGAGCTTGAGAAGCGCTTTCTGCCGATCATGCTCAACGCCAGCCGCGAGTTGAGCGACCAGCTGTTCCGTCCGTTGTAAGACTCGCACCTCACTGGATATCGGATCTGTTCGATTATCGAACGATACATCGATAATCGGATTGTTTGCCATTGGTGCCGGCCCTACTGTTGCCTCACTCGCTACCTCGATTCGGTAGCACCGTTCAATCAGTGAGAGCAGCAGCATGGCCGAACTCATTTCCCTTGGCGAAGCCGTAGAGCGCTTCGTCAGTGACGGCGATACCATCGCCCTCGAAGGCTTCACCCATCTGATCCCGACTGCGGCGTCCCACGAGATCATCCGCCAGAACAAGCGCGAGCTGACCCTGGTGCGCATGACCCCGGACCTGGTCTACGACCTGCTGATCGGCGCCGGTTGCGCGAAGAAGCTGGTGTTCTCCTGGGGCGGCAACCCTGGCGTCGGCTCCCTGCATCGCCTGCGCGACGCGGTCGAGAAGGACTGGCCCAAGCCGCTGGAAATCGAGGAGCACAGCCACGCGGCCATGGCCAACGCCTATGTCGCCGGGGCCTCGGGACTGCCGTTCGCGGTGCTGCGCGGTTATCAGGGTTCGGACCTGGTCAAGGTCAACCCGCGAATCAAGTTCATCGATTGTCCGTTCACCGGCGAGCAGCTGGCCGCGGTGCCGAGCGTGCGCCCGGACGTCACCGTGATCCACGCGCAGAAGGCCGACCGCAAGGGCAATGTGTTGCTCTGGGGCATCCTCGGCGTGCAGAAGGAGGCGGCTCTGGCGGCCAAGCGTTGCATCGTCACCGTCGAGGAAATCGTCGACGAGCTCGACGCGCCGATGAACGCCTGCGTGCTGCCGAACTGGGCGCTGACCGCGGTCTGCCACGTGCCCGGCGGTGCCCATCCGTCCTACGCGCTGGGTTACTCCGAGCGCGACAACCGCTTCTACCAGGCCTGGGATCCGATCGCCCGCGACCGCGAAAGCTTCAGCGCCTGGATCGACGAATATATCCGCGGTACCGCCGACTTCGCCGCGTTTCAAGCCGCGATTGCCCAAGCCAAGACTACGGAGGCCAAGCAATGAGCGCCTACAGCACCAGTGAAATGATGACCGTGGCCGCTGCCCGCCGCCTGCAGAACGGCGCGGTGTGCTTCGTCGGTATCGGCCTGCCATCCAAGGCCGCCAACCTGGCGCGCCTGACCTCCTCGCCGGATGTGGTGTTGATCTACGAATCCGGCCCGATCGGCGCCAAGCCGAGCGTGCTGCCGCTGTCGATCGGCGACGGCGAGCTGGCCGAAACCGCCGATACGGTGGTGCCGACCGGCGAGATATTCCGCTATTGGTTGCAGGGCGGGCGCATCGACGTCGGATTCCTCGGCGCGGCGCAAGTCGACAAGTACGGCAATATCAACACCACTGTGATCGGCGATTACCACCGGCCGAAAGTGCGCTTGCCCGGCGCCGGCGGCGCGCCGGAGATCGCAGGCTCAGCCAAGCAGGTGCTGATCATCCTCAAGCAGTCGCACCGCACCTTCGTCGACAAACTGGCCTTTATCACCTCGGTCGGCCATGGCGAGGGCGGCGACCACCGCAAGCGTTTGGGCCTGCCGGGTGCCGGGCCGGTCGGCATCATCACCGACCTGTGCATCATGGAACCGGAGGCCGGCAGCAATGAATTCATCGTCACCGCGCTGCACCCGGGGGTGACCCGCGAGCAGGTGATCGAGGCCACCGGCTGGCAGATCCGTTTCGCCGCCGATCTCGGCGAAACCGCCGCGCCGACTGAAATCGAGCTGGCGGCGCTGCGTGCCCTGGAAGCCCGCACTGCCGCGGCCCACGGCCAGGCCGGAGGTGAAGAATGAGCCGCGATGTCTATATCTGCGACGCCGTACGCACCGCCATCGGCCGCTTTGGCGGCGGCTTGGCAAGCGTGCGTGCCGACGACCTGGCGGCGGTGCCACTGAAGGCGCTGATCGAACGCAACCCGTCTCTGGATGTGGCGGCGATCGACGAAGTATTTATGGGCTGCGCCAACCAGGCCGGCGAGGACAACCGCAACGTCGCGCGCATGGCCGCGTTGCTCGCCGGTTTGCCGGACAGCGTGCCGGGGGTGACCCTCAACCGCTTGTGCGCTTCGGGGATGGATGCGGTCGGCACGGCCTTTCGCGCCATCGCCAGCGGCGAGATGGAATTGGCCATTGCCGGCGGCGTCGAGTCGATGTCGCGCGCGCCCTATGTCATGGGCAAGGCCGATAGCGCCTACGGGCGCGGCCAGAAGATCGAGGACACTACCATTGGCTGGCGCTTTATCAACCCGCTGATGAAACAGCAGTACGGCGTCGACGCCATGCCGCAGACCGCCGATAACGTCGCCGATGATTTCAAGATCAGCCGCGCCGATCAGGACGCCTTCGCCTTGCGCAGCCAGCAGCGCGCCGCCGCCGCCCAGGCCGCCGGCTTCTTCGCCGAGGAAATAGTCGCGGTGACGATCAAGGGCAAGAAGGGCGACACCCTGGTCGATCAGGACGAGCACCTGCGCCTGGACACCACCTTGGAAGCGCTGGGCAAATTGAAGCCGGTCAATGGCGATGGCAAGACCGTCACCGCCGGCAATGCATCGGGGGTCAATGACGGCGCCGCGGCGCTGATCCTGGCGTCGGCCGAGGCGGTGAAAAAACATGGCCTGACCCCGCGTGCGCGGGTATTGGGTATGGCCAGCGCCGGGGTGGCGCCGCGGATCATGGGCTACGGACCGGTACCGGCGGTGCGCAAGCTGTGCGAGCGCCTGGGTTTGGCGGTCGCCGACTTCGATGTGATCGAACTCAACGAGGCCTTCGCCAGCCAGGGTTTGGCCGTGTTGCGCGACCTCGGCCTGGCCGACGACGCGCCCCAGGTCAATCCGAACGGCGGCGCCATCGCCCTCGGCCATCCGCTGGGCATGAGCGGCGCGCGCCTGGTGCTGACCGCCTTGCATCAGCTGGAGAAGTCCGGCGGCAAGCGCGGCCTGGCGACCATGTGCGTCGGCGTCGGCCAGGGGTTGGCGCTGGCGATAGAACGGGTGTAAGCCCCGATCCTCAGGGTCTGATGTAGGAGCCAGCTTGCTGGCGATCCAGGTCGAACGCATCGCCAGCAAGCTGGCTCCTACAATCTGGGTTAGCCCCCTAGTCCGTAGGATGGGTCGAGCGAAGCAATACCCATGCTGTCCTTATGATGGGTTATGCCTTTGGCTAAACCATCCTATGGGCTGAACAGTTTGCAAGACAGGCTCGTCTGCGATCATCCGGGTCTCGGAAACCCGATCGTCAGGCGGGCCTGCTCATGCAAAATCTGTAGGATGGGTCGAGCGATGCGATACCCCCATGCGGTTCTTATGATGGGTAACGCCTTCGGCTAACCCATCTATGGGCTATCAACACAGCAAAAAAGAGATCGCCTTGAACAATCAACTGTTCGACCGTTACTTCGCCAGTCCTGCCATGAGCGCGGTGTTTTCCGACACCGGGCGGGTGCAGGGCATGCTGGATTTCGAAGCGGCCCTGGCCCGTGCCGAGGCCCGCGTCGGCCTGATCCCCCAGGCCGCGCTGGCGCCGATCGAGGCCGCCTGCCGCGCCGAATTCTATGATTTCGCCGAACTGGCCGAGGCCATCGCCACGGCCGGCAACTCGGCGATTCCGCTGGTGAAGGCGCTCGGCAAGCGCATCGCCAGCGCGGACAAAGACGCCGAGCGTTATGTCCACCTCGGCGCCACCAGCCAGGATGCGATGGACAGCGGGCTGGTGTTGCAACTGCGCCAGGCCGTCGAGTTGCTGGAGGCCGACCTGGCGCAGTTGGCCGAGGCGCTGGCCGAGCAGGCCGAGCGCCACGCCGACAGCCTGCTGCTGGGGCGTACCTGGTTGCAGCACGCCACGCCGGTGACCCTGGGTATGAAACTGGCCGGCGTACTCGGCGCGGTCAGCCGTCATCGCCAGCGCCTGAATGAGCTCAAGCCACGCCTGCTGGTACTGCAATTCGGCGGCGCCGCCGGCACCCTGGCGGCGCTCGGCGAGCAGGCCTGGGCGGTAAGCAAGGCGCTGGCCGAGGAGTTGGGCCTGGACTTGCCGGAGCAGCCCTGGCACAGCCAGCGCGACCGTCTGGTGGAATTCGCCGCGCTGCTCGGCCTGATCGCCGGCAGCCTGGGCAAGTTGGGGCGCGATCTGAGCCTGCTGATGCAGACCGATGTCGGCGAAGTGTTCGAGCCGTCGGCGCCGGGCAAGGGCGGCTCCTCGACCATGCCACACAAGCGCAATCCGGTCGGCGCGGCGGTGCTGATCGCCGCCGCGACCCGCGCCCCTGGGCTGGTTGCGACGATGCTGGCGGCCATGCCCCAGGAGCACGAGCGCAGCCTGGGCCTGTGGCACGCCGAGTGGGAGACCTTGCCGGAGCTCTGCTGCCTGGTTTCCGGCGCCCTGCAACAGGCGCTGCTCGCGGTGCCCGGCCTGGAGGTAAATGTCGCGCGTATGCGCGGCAATCTGGAATTGACCCAAGGTCTGGTGCTGGCCGAGGCGGTGAGCATCGCCCTGGCCCAGCGTATCGGCCGCGACGCCGCCCACCATCTGGTCGAGCAGTGCTGTCGCCAGGCCATCGCCGAACAGCGTCACCTGCGCGCGGTGCTCGGCGATAACGCTGAAGTCGGCGCCCAGTTGAGTGCCGAAGAACTGGATCGCCTGCTCGATCCCGCCCATTACCTGGGCCAGGCGCGACGCTGGGTCAGCCGCGCCCTGGCCGAACATCGCGCTTTATCAGTCTGAGGAGTTTTCCGTGCCATTTGTCCACCTCGCCGACGGCGACCTGCATTACCAACTCGAAGGCCCGGCCGCTGCGCCTGTGCTGGTGCTGAGCAATTCCCTGGGCACCGACCTGCATATGTGGGACGCGCAGATGCCGGCCTTTACCGAGCATTTCCAGGTACTGCGCTACGACACCCGTGGCCATGGCCGGTCGCTGGTGAGCGCAGGCCCCTACAGCATCGAGCAGAACGGCCGCGATGTACTGGCGCTGCTCGATGCCCTGGATATTCCCCGCGCCAGTTTCTGCGGCCTGTCCATGGGTGGGTTGATCGGTCAGTGGTTGGCGATCAACGCCCCGGCGCGCATCGAACGTCTGGTGCTGTGCAACACCGCGGCGAAGATCGGTAGCCCCGAAGTGTGGAACCCGCGTATCGACAGCATAGTTGCCGGCGGCGCCCAGGTTATGGGCGAGCTGCGCGACGCCTCCATCGCCCGCTGGTTCACCGCGGTGTTCGCCGAGGCGCAGCCGCAGACGGTCGAGCCGATTGTCGGCATGCTGGCGCAGACTTCGCCGGAGGGTTATGCGGCCAACTGCGCGGCAATACGCGACGCCGATTTTCGCGAGCAACTTGCCGCCATTGCAGCGCCGACCCTGATCGTCTGCGGCAGCGCCGATCCGGTGACCACCCCGGCCGATGGCCGTTTTATCGCCGAACGCATCGCCAATGCCGAGCTGATCGAGCTGCCGGCCGCGCACCTGTCCAATGTCGAGGCCCGCGCGGACTTTACTCAGGCGCTGCTGGCTTTCCTGCAACAGTGATTGCCTCGGTGCGCATGGCGCACCCTACGAAGCGCCGCGAATCGCCCGTAGGGTGCGCCATGCGCACCATCACCCCCCGGAGTTCACGCAATGGACGAGAAACAACGCTACGAAGCCGGCATGCAGGTGCGCCGTGCGGTGCTCGGCGACGCCCATGTCGAGCGCAGCCTGGAGAAGCTGACGCCCTTCAACGAAGAGTTTCAGGAAATGATCACCCGCCATGCCTGGGGCGACATCTGGACCCGTCCCGGCCTGTCGCGGCACACCCGCAGCCTGATCACAATCGCCATGCTGATTGGCATGAACCGCGAAGGTGAGCTCAGGCTGCACCTGCGCGCGGCGAAGAACAACGGCGTAAGTCGCGACGAGATCAAGGAGGTGCTGATGCACAGCGCGATCTACTGCGGCATTCCGGCGGCCAACGCCAGCTTCCACCTGACCGAGGAGGTGTGGGACGAGCTGGGTGTGGAGTCGTTGCAGGACTGAACGCCCCGTTTTTCCCTCGAACCGCCGGCAGCCTCTGCGCTGTATCGGCGGTTTTTTCTTTTTGGCCGTCTTAAGCCGCGGCGAGCGAGGGAGTCTTTTCGTCGCCCGGATAAGCCTTGGCGCAATCCGGGGCAGCGTTGGATCGCTGGAACCTTGGATCGCCAGCAAGCTGGCTCCTACGGGAGCTGAAAGTAGGCGTCTTTCCGCCCCGAACTGCGGTCTGTTAATAAGGTTATGTTTGTTAACGTGATTTTTATCGCTGCATACGCGCTTGTGCTCCTGTCTTGCGAATTGAAGCGTTAAACGGGTTGTATGGTGAAATTTGTTATTTCGTATAGGGCTTGATTCGCAAATATAGTTAATTGACATAACTATATTTGCGGAGTAATTTTGCTTCCAGGCGCTAACAGCCATGACAAGAGGTGAGAGATGAGCAATTACGAAAACCGCTGGCAAACCGTGAAGGTCGAGCTTGATGAGGGCATCGCCTGGGTCACGCTCAATCGTCCGGAAAAGCGCAACGCCATGAGCCCGACGTTGAACCGTGAAATGGTCGATGTGCTGGAAACCCTGGAGCAGGATCCGGCGGCCGGCGTGTTGGTGCTGACCGGTGCCGGCGAGGCCTGGACCGCGGGTATGGACCTGAAGGAATACTTCCGCGAAATCGACGCCGGCCCGGAAATTTTGCAAGAGAAGATCCGCCGCGAAGCCTCGCAATGGCAGTGGAAGCTGCTGCGCATGTACACCAAGCCGACCATCGCCATGGTCAACGGTTGGTGCTTTGGTGGCGGTTTCAGCCCGCTGGTGGCCTGCGATCTGGCGATCTGCGCCGACGAGGCGACCTTCGGTCTGTCGGAAATCAACTGGGGCATCCCGCCGGGCAACCTGGTCAGCAAGGCCATGGCCGATACCGTCGGCCACCGCCAGTCGCTGTACTACATCATGACCGGCAAGACCTTCGGCGGGCAGAAAGCCGCGGAGATGGGCCTGGTCAACGAAAGCGTGCCGCTGGCACAGCTGCGCGAAACCACCATCGAACTGGCGCGCAACCTGCTGGAGAAGAACCCGGTGGTGCTGCGTGCGGCCAAGCATGGCTTCAAGCGTTGCCGCGAGCTGACCTGGGAGCAGAACGAGGATTACCTGTACGCCAAGCTCGACCAGTCGCGCCTGCTCGACAAAGAAGGCGGCCGCGAGCAGGGCATGAAGCAGTTCCTCGACGAGAAGAGCATCAAGCCCGGTCTGCAAGCGTACAAGCGCTGAAACACTTAGGCGGGCGATGAATCGGTCGCCCGGCTCTAGCGAGCCGAGCGCGTTTCCAGAACAAGCACAACAAGAGGAATTCCCCATGTTCGAGGTGCCTTTGCTGATTGGCGGTGAGTCGCGACCGGCTGCCGATGGCCGTGTGTTCGAGCGCCGCAACCCGGTGACCGGCGAGGTGGTGTCGCGGGTCGCCGCCGCCACCCTGGAAGACGCCGACGCCGCCGTGGCCGCGGCCCAGGCGGCGTTTCCCGCCTGGGCCGCGCTGGCGCCCAACGAGCGGCGTGCGCGTCTGCTCCGGGCCGCCGAGTTGCTCGAAGACCGCGCGCCGGAGTTCCTCGCGGTGGCCGGCGAAACCGGGGCCATGGCCAACTGGTACGGCTTCAATGTGCACCTGGCTGCGAGCATGTTGCGCGAGGCGGCGGCGATGACCACGCAGATCTATGGCGAGGTGGTCCCCTCTGATGTGCCCGGCAGCTTCGCCATGGCCCTGCGTCAGCCGTGCGGCGTGGTGCTCGGCATCGCGCCTTGGAACGCGCCGGTGATCCTCGGCACCCGGGCTGTCGCCATGCCGCTGGCCTGCGGCAATACCCTGGTGCTCAAGGCGTCCGAGCTGAGCCCGGCGGTGCACCGCCTGATCGGCCAGGTGCTGCAGGACGCGGGGCTCGGCGACGGCGTGGTCAACGTGATCTGCAACGCGCCGGAAGACGCGCCGGCCATAGTCGCTCGGCTGATCGCCAACCCGGCGGTGCGTCGGGTGAATTTCACCGGCTCCACCCATGTCGGGCGGATCATCGGCGAACTCTCGGCGCGGCACCTGAAGCCGGCGTTGCTGGAGTTGGGCGGCAAGGCGCCGCTGCTGGTGCTGGACGACGCCGATCTGGACGCGGCGGTCGAGGCGGCGGCCTTCGGCGCCTACTTCAATCAGGGGCAGATCTGCATGTCCACCGAACGCCTGGTGGTCGATGCCAAGGTGGCTGACGCCTTCGTCGAGAAGCTGGCGCAGAAGGCCGCGAGCCTGCGTGCCGGCGATCCACGCGATGGCGCCTCGCTGCTCGGTTCGCTGATCGATGCCTCGGCCGGGCAGCGGATCAAGGCGCTGATCGACGACGCCCTGGCCAAGGGCGCGCGCCTGGTCACCGGCGGCCAGCTGGACGGCAGCATCATGCAGGCGACCCTGCTCGATGGTGTGACCCCGGACATGCGCCTGTACCATGAGGAATCCTTCGGTCCGGTGGCGGTGCTACTGCGCGGCGCGGGCGACGAAGAGCTGCTGCGCCTGGCCAACGATTCCGAGTTCGGCCTGTCGGCGGCGATCTTCAGCCGCGATGTGTCGCGCGCCCTGTTGCTGGCGCAGCGGGTCGAATCCGGCATCTGCCATATCAACGGTCCGACCGTGCACGACGAGGCGCAGATGCCCTTCGGCGGGGTCAAGGCCAGTGGTTACGGCAGCTTCGGCAGCAAGGCGTCGATCGATTTCTTCACCCAGTTGCGCTGGGTCACTATTCAGAACGGGCCGCGCCACTACCCGATCTGAAAACCTGTTGAGGATCTGCCGCGCAGATCCTCTGCAGGCAGCAGCACTCATAAGAACAATCGGTCCGGCCAGGCCGCGCATCGTGGATGCGGCGGCCGAATGTCCGGAAGCGCTTTGCGGAGGAGTTTCACAGGTGAATAGCCAATCCAACGGTCGAGTCGAACCCGCCTACCGGCCGGTATCGATCGGCCAGTCGGCGGTGCAACTGCGCCAGGTCGGGCAGGCACTGTATATGCAGGCGGCCGAGCCGTTGCAGGCGTATCCGCAGCGCATGCTCGAACGCTTGCTGCGCTGGGCCGAGGAACGTCCCGAGCAGACCTTTATCGCGCGCCGCGATGCCGCCGGCGACTGGCAGCGCATCAGCTATGCCGAGATGCTCGGGCGGGTGCGCAGCATCGCCCAGCGCCTGCTGGGCTTCGATCTGTCGGTCGAGCGGCCGCTGTTGATCCTTTCCGGCAACGACCTGGAACACCTGCAACTGGCCTGCGCGGCGATGTATATCGGCGTGCCTTATTGCCCGGTGTCGCCGGCCTATGCGCTGGTGGCCCAGGACTACACCAAGCTGCAGCACATCTGCACGCTGTTGCAGCCGGGGCTGGTGTTCGCCGCCGACGGCCAGGCCTTCGCCCGCGCCATCGAAGCGGTGCTGCCGGCCGCCACGCCCTTACTGCTGACCGCGGGCGAAGTGGCGGGGCGCGAGTGTCATGCGTTCGCCAGCCTGCTCGGCACCGAGGCCTGCGACGAGGCGGATGCGGCCTTCGCCGCGACCGGCCCGGAGAGCATCGCCAAGTTCCTCTTCACCAGCGGCTCGACCAAGCTGCCCAAGGCGGTGATCACCACCCAGCGCATGCTCTGCGCCAACCAGCAGATGCTGTTGCAGACCTTCCCGGTGTTCGGCGAGGCGCCGCCGGTGCTGGTCGACTGGCTGCCGTGGAACCACACGTTCGGCGGCAGCCACAACGTCGGCATCGTGCTGTACAACGGCGGCACCCTGTATATCGACGACGGCAAGCCGACCCCGCAGCATTTCGCCGAGACCCTGCGCAACCTGCGCGAGATCTCGCCGACCGCCTACCTCACCGTGCCCAAGGGCTGGGAAGAACTGGTCGCCGCCCTGGAGGCGGATGCCGAGCTGCGCGAAACGTTCTTCGCCCGGATCAAGCTGTTGTTCTTCGCCGGCGCCGGCTTGTCCCAGGCGGTCTGGGACCGCCTCGACGCCGTGGCCGAGGCGCACTGTGGCGAGCGTATCCGCATGATGGCGGGGATCGGCATGACCGAAACCGCACCGTCCTGCACCTTCACCACCGGGCCGCTGGCCATGGCCGGTTACGTCGGCCTGCCGGCACCGGGCTGCGAGGTCAAACTGGTGCCGGTGGACGGCAAGCTGGAAGGGCGCTTCAGCGGTCCGCACGTGATGCCGGGCTACTGGCGCTCGCCCGAGCAGAGCGCCGCGGCGTTCGATGAGGAAGGCTTCTACTGTTCCGGCGACGCGCTGAAACTGGCCGATCCCGAGCACCCGGAATGGGGCCTGATGTTCGACGGGCGTATCGCCGAGGACTTCAAGCTCAACACCGGGGTGTTCGTCAGCGTCGGCCCGCTGCGCACGCGGGTGATCATGGCCGGCGCGCCCTATATCCAGGACGTGGTGGTTACCGCGCCGAACCGCGAATGCATCGGCCTGCTGCTGTTCCCGCAGTTGCCGGCTTGCCGCGAACTGGCTGGTCTGCCGTCCGACTCCACGGCCGAGCAGGTGTTGACCGCGCCGCGAGTGCGGGCCTGGCTCGGCGGGCTGCTCGAACAGCTCAACCAGAAGGCCACCGGCAGCGCCTCGCGCCTGGCCTGGGCCTGTCTGATGAGCGAACCGCCGTCGCTGGACAAGGGCGAGGTCACCGACAAGGGTTCGCTCAACCAACGGGTGATCCTCAGTTGCCGTGCCGAGCGTATCGATGCGCTCTATCGCGGCGAGGATCCGGCGCGCGTCACGGCGCAGCGCTGAGCATGGGCAAGGGCCTGTATTCGGCGTTCGACGATGTACTGATCCTCGAGGCCGTGCGTACGCCCTGGTGCGATTACGGCGGCGCCCTGGGGCTGGTCTCGCCGACCGACCTGGGCATCAAGGTCGGCCGCGAAGTGCTGCGCCGCGCTGAGATTGAGCCGGCGGCGGTGGATTCGCTGTTGGCCGGCTGCGTGGCCCAGGCGAGTTTCGACGCCTATATGCTGCCGCGGCACATCGGCCTGTACAGCGGCGTGCCACAGGCGGTGCCGGCTCTGGGCGTGCAGCGCATCTGCGGCACCGGCTTCGAGTTGCTGCGCCAGGCCGGCGAGCAGATCGCCGCCGGGAGTGCCGAGTTGGCCTTGTGCGTCGCCGCCGAGTCGATGTCGCGCAACCCGATCGCCGCCTATACCCACCGTGGCGGCTTTCGTCTCGGCGCCGCGGTGGAGTTCAAGGACTTCCTCTGGGAGGCGCTGTTCGATCCGGCCGCCGGCGTCGACATGATCGGCACCGCGGAGAATCTGGCGCGATGTTATGGCATCAGTCGTGAAGAGGCCGACGCTTACGCCCTGCGCAGTTTCGAGGCGGCGCTGGCGGCGCAGGAGGAGGGCGTGTTCGCCGACGAGATGGTCAGCGTGCACAGCGAAACTTTCGAGCTGGACGGCTATCAGCCGCGCGGCATCGCCTTGCCCCGTGGGGTCGAATCGCTCGAACGTGACAGCCATCCGCGGCCGACCAGCCTGGCGGCGCTATCGCGTCTACGGGCGATCCATGCCGGCGGCGTGCAGACCGCCGGCAACAGTTGCGCGGTGGTCGACGGTGCGGCGGCGGCTTTGCTCGGCTCGGCGGCTATGCTCGACGGCCGCCGGCCATTGGCGCGCTTGCTGGCGACCGAGGTGGTCGGCGTGGCGCCCGAACTCATGGGCATTGGCCCGGCGCCGGCGATCCGCCTGTTGCTCGAACGCAGCGGCTTGCGCCTGGACGATATCGACCGCTTCGAAATCAACGAAGCCCAGGCCGCCCAGGTGCTGGCGGTGCAGCGCGAACTGCAGCTCGACCCGCAACGCCTCAACCGCCAGGGCGGCTCCATCGCCCTCGGCCATCCGCTGGCCGCCACCGGCTTGCGCCTGAGCCTGAGCCTGGCCCGCCAACTACGCGCCGCCAACCAACGCTACGGCATCGCCGCCGCCTGCATCGGCGGCGGCCAGGGCATGGCGGTATTGATCGAAAATCCGGCGTTCGAAAGGCGTTGATTTTGGTAGCCCGGATGAAATCCGGGGATCGTTTTTACCGCCGCAACCGCTGCCCCGGATTGCATCCGGGCTACAAGGGCGCGGGCATTGGCCGCGGGCTTCGCGATGGCGCAACCACGTGGGAGGCGCTTTAGCGGCGAGCTTTCACCAGCTGTTATCGCGGCTAAAGCGGGGTGCCGCCCAGCCCTCCCGCGGTTTGTATCAGCGGGGTAGGGTGGATGACGCTTTTCTCATCCACCATTGCGGCTATTGCCGGTGCCGCGATTGGTGGATGGATAGAGCGCTATCCACCCTACAGCCTGGGCCTGACCGGCTTCGGTATGGCGGTGTGGGAGGCGTTTTAGCGGCGAGTTCACGGTTTCTCCGCAGGCGCTCAATCCGCGGCGTTGCTGTCCTGCCGATAAACCTTGTGCAGCAGTCGCAGCAGCTGCTGTTGCTCCTCGTCGCTGAGCGCTGCTGTGGCTTCCCGGTCGCTGGCGAGGGCGATTTCCTTGAGCTGTTTGAGCAAGGTTTCCCCAGCCTTGCTGAGGAAAATGCCGTAGGAACGTTTGTCCGGCTTGCAGCGCACGCGCACGGCGAGGCCGAGTTTCTCCAGTTTGTTCAGCAGGGTCACCACCTGCGGCGGCTCGATGGCGAGGATGCTCGCCAGGTCGATCTGCATCAGCCCGGGGCTGGCCTCGATGATCAGCAGGGCGGAGAACTGCGCGGGGCGCAGGTCGAAGGGGGCAAGTTGCTCGATCAGGTTCTGCGCGACCTTCAACTCGGCGCGGCGCAGGGCGTAGCCGATCAGCTGGCTGAGCAGGGTGCCGCTCGGCTCCGTGGTTGGGCTGTTCACTTCTGGGATGGGGGCATTTTTCTTGGCCATTGGCTTGAACCGGATACTCGCTAAAGGTTGCCGAAATGGAAGACTGGTTAATAAGCCTAACCAGTTTCGCACCAATGGCCAGGCTTTGGCCAGTTGCTCGTTGCCCTGAGGGTGCTTCTGGTCAGGTCTTAGGTTGACCCGGCAAAATCGAGAGTGGGTCGCACAAGTCTTTGCTCATGCCGATCAGCTCCTGTGATTGGAAAAATAAAAATAAGGAAACTTATTGGTTTCCTTTATTTTGTTTTTTGTCATACTCGCTTCATCGAGCCGGTAGAGGTGCCGGCTCGCCCAGCACTTAGTGCTGGCTAATAACAATTCAACCAGCAGGAAATTACGCCATGAGCATTCTCGGTCACCAGGCTGCGGCGGCCAGCGCCGACCAACTGGCTACGGCCCTTGCAGCCATGAAATCGGCCCATCTGCGCGAGGGGCCGGCGAGCCTGGAGTTGCGCCGCGACCGCCTCGACCGGGCGATCGCCCTGTTGCTGGATAACCGTGAGGAGATAGTCGCCGCGGTGTCCGCCGACTTCGGCAACCGCAGTCGCGAGCAGACTCTGTTGTCCGATATCGCCGGCTCGGTGGCCAGCCTCAAGCACTGCCGCGAGCACTTGGCCGAATGGATGCAGTCCGAATCCCATCCGGCGCCGTTCCCCGGTTGCGAAGCGCGGGTCGATTACCAGCCGCTGGGCGTGGTCGGGGTGATCAGCCCGTGGAACTTCCCCATCGTGCTGGCGTTCGGGCCACTGGCGAGCATCCTCGCCGCCGGCAACCGCGCCATGCTCAAGCCATCTGAGCTGACCCCGCGCACCTCGGCGCTGCTCGCCGAGCTGATCGCCCGCTACTTCGACGCCAACGAACTGAGCACGGTGCTGGGCAGTGCCGAGGTCGGCGCGCTGTTCAGTGCGCTGCCCTTCGATCATCTGATCTTCACCGGCGGCACCGCGATAGCCAGGCATATCATGCGCGCCGCCGCGGATAACCTGGTGCCGGTGACCTTGGAGCTGGGCGGCAAGTCGCCGGTGCTGGTCTCGCGTAGCGCCGACCTCGCCACCGTGGTGCAGCGGGTGATGACGGTGAAGACCTTCAACGCCGGGCAGATCTGCCTGGCCCCGGACTATGTGCTGCTACCGGAAGAGTCGCTCGGCGATTTCGTCGCCGAGGCCGTACGTTTCGTCAGCGAGATGTACCCGACGCTGCGTGGTAATCCCGATTACACCTCGATCATCAACCCGCGCAACTTCGACCGGCTGCGCAGCTATCTCGCCGATGCCCATGCCAAGGGGGCGCGCCTGGTCGAGATCAACCCGGCGCAGGAGGACCTGAGCGATCGCGAAATCCGCAAGATCGCCCCGACCCTGGTGCTCGAGACCAGCGACGAGATGCAGCTGTTGCGTGAGGAAATCTTCGGCCCCTTGCTGCCAATCAAGACGTATCGCGATTTCGCTGAGGCGATCGACTACGTCAACGACAAGCCGCGCGCGTTGGCGGCCTACTACTTCGGTGAGGACGCTGGCGAGCGCCGGCAGGTGCTGGAGCGCACCACCTCGGGCGCGGTGGTGGTCAACGATTGCATGAGCCATGTGCTGTTCGAGGAACTGCCGTTCGGCGGTGTCGGCCCCTCCGGCATGGGGGCTTATCACGGCGTCTACGGTTTCCGTACCTTCAGCCACGCCAAGGCGGTGGTGGTGCAGAGCCCGATCGGCGAGTCCAACCTGGCGATGCGCGCGCCTTACGGCGAGATAATTCATGGTTTGCTGGATCACCTGCTGACCGCCCATTGATCCGCTAAATTGAGCCGCCAAGGAGCCGAATCATGAATCTATTGCAAAGCCTCAAAGCCAAGCTGCTGCGCGCCCTCGCCAAGCGCATGAAAGGCAAATTCGTCTACGACGCGGCGCAGTTTCCGCTGCGCGCGGTCGCCGAGGAATTTATCCCGACTGCCTGGGGACCCGCGCGGGCGTTGTTCTACTGGCCCAACACAGCGTCCGCACAGCCGCTGCCGGTGTATCTGAACCTGCATGGCGGCGGCTTCGTCGCCGGCGTGCCCGAGCACGACGACAGCTATTGCCGTCGCCTGGCGCATAACCTGGGTTGCCTGGTGGTTAATCTCGATTATGTGCTGGCGCCGGAACAGCCATTCCCCGCCGGCTTGCGGCAGTCGTTCGCGGTACTCGAATGGCTGGCCGAACAAGCCACCGCGCTGGGCATCGACCCGCAGAGAATCGCTGTCGGTGGGCACAGTGCTGGCGGCAACCTGGCCACCGGGGTGGCCAACCTGGCCCGTGGACATCAGCGGCTAAAGGTGGTGCATCAAGTAATCGACTACGCGGCGCTGGATGTGAGTCAGGATCCGGCATTCAAGCACTCCAGTCTCGACCAGCCCTTGCTGCGTCCTGGGTTGATGCGTTTCTTCAACAGCTGCTATCTGAGCGATCCGGCCCAGGCCCTCGATCCGCTGGTGTCGCCGCTGCTGGCCACGGTCGGCGAACTGCGCGGCATGCCGCCCGCCACCCTGATCACCGCCGAGTACGATGTACTGCGCGCTGAGGGTGAGGCTTATGCGGAAAAACTGCGCCAGGCCGGCGTACCGGTGACCGAGCGGATGTTTGCCGGTTGCGATCATATGTTCACCCACCTGGGCCCGGACGACTCGGCGGAGCAGGCCTGGCAGTTGATGGAGGATGGGTTGCGTGGGGCGTTTCGGGTTGAGAAGGGCGAGGCGGTTGCCGTCAGTAGTGCCGATGCGCTGGTCTAGAATTGACCAATGACTGTAGGAGCCAGGGGGACGCCCAGTCCTTGCTGGCGATCAACAAACCTACAAGCGCCAACGATTTGCGGGGGCGCCTGGATCACCGGATCGCCAGCAAGCTGGCTCCTACACATTGGGGGCCGACTCGATCCGGCGCGGGCTTTCGCCGGCATGCCGCGCTAAGCTAGGTGCCGCGTCATGCCGATCAGTAGAAGCCCTTATGCCTGAAACCACCCCTCAGCCCGCCAAGCGCGGTCGCGGCCGGCCGCCGTTGCGTAGCCGCGACGAGCAAATGAGCCAACTGCTGGATGCCGCGGCGCTCGAACTCGGCAGCGGCAATTTCGCCAACGTCACTATGGACGCCATCGCGCGTTCGGCCGGTATTTCGAAAAAGACCCTCTATCAATTGGTCGCCAGCAAGGAAGAGCTGATGTCGCTGCTGGTGGCGCGCGATCTGTCCACCCTCGAATTACTGCTGGAAAGCGGTATCGACTGCGCCGAGAGTTTGCTGGCCGAGCTACGCATGTACCTCTACCTGTGGGCACGTCTGACCCTTTCGCCGTTGGCCTTGGGGATCTATCTGCTGGCCGCGCAAGGGCGCGAGAACGCGCCGGGTATCGCGCGGATCTGGTATCAGGAGGGCGGGGCACGTTGCCTGAATCTATTGCGCGGTTGGCTGGACAAGGCTGCGGGCAAAGGCTTGTTGGCGCGTGAGGATGTCGAGCCGGCGGTCGAGTTGATCGACGCGCTGCTGATCTCGCAGCCGCTCAAGCTGTTCACCCTTGGGGTGCAGCAAAGCTGGTCCGACGAGCAGATCGGCGAGCGAGTCGAGGTGGCCCTGGGGATGTTCGGCAGGTGTTTCATACGCGGCGCTGCCGCGTCTTGATCGCGTGCTGGCTGCGCTATGATGGCGCGCATTGCAGAGTGGTTGGGGGATGGTATGAGTAAGCCGGGTCAGCGCGTTCTGATCGCGCTGCGCAAGATGATCGCCTCGGGGGAACTGGCCGCGGGCGAGCGCATCGCCGAGATTCCCACCGCCGAATTGCTCCAGGTGTCGCGTACGCCGGTGCGTATCGCTTTTCGTACCCTGGAGCAGGAGGGCCTGCTGGTCAAATGCGCCGGGCGCGGCTACACCGTGCGCGCGGTCAGCCCGGCCGACATCGCCGGCGCGGTCGAGGTGCGCGGGGTGCTCGAGGGCCTGGCCGCGCGCCAGGCGGCGGAGCGGGGTATCGATGCCGAGGTGCGCGAGGCCCTGCAGGAGTGCCTGGAGCAGGGCGACCGGTTGTTTCAGAAGGGGCATGTCGTGGAAGAGGATCTGGAGAGCTACCACGACCTCAATATGCGCTTCCATCAACTGATTCTTACCGCCAGCGGCAACCCGGCCATCGCCGAGGCCCTGGCGCGTAACGACCACCTGCCGTTCGCTTCGGTCAGCTCGCTGGCGGTAGACCTGCATGACATGTCCCGCGAATACCGCCGCTTCAATTTCGCCCATATGCAGCACCATGCGGTGTTCGACGCGCTGATCAACGGCCAGGGCGCACGGGCCGAAGCGATCATGCGCGAACACGCCAACGCGACCCTGCGCTACGCGGAAATCTTCGGTCCGATCCCGGTCGCCAGCGAAGGGCTCAAGGTGATTCAGAAGGGTGTCGGATCACCGTAGGGTGGGTCGGGCCGCGCAGGTTAGCGGCGCTAACCTCCGAGCGATACAGGCACCGCTATCTTGGCGTGCCGCGTAATCCACCAGGCGATATTCCTGCGTTGCGCCAGTTTCGTAGCCTGGATAAGCGCCAGCGCAATCCGGGAAATTTGTTGCTCCAGCCGGGATTTCCCCGGATTGCATCCGGGCTACAAGAGCGAGGTAGGGTGGATCGGGGCGCGTAGCTGACGCCTTTTTTCATCCACCATCGCAATTGGTGGATGGGTGAAGCGTCATCCACCCTACGGTTCCTGTTCGGTAAATTCGTAGCCTGGATAAGCGCCAGCGCAATCCGGGAAATTTGTTGCCCCAACCGGGATTTCCCCCGGATTGCATCCGGGCTACGACTTATAAATCCAACACCAACAACGGACTCTTCGCCCGCGAGCAGCAGGGGGTGAATTGGTCGTTGCGCGCCTGTTCGTGCTCGGTCAGGTAGAGGTCGCGGTGTTCCGGTTCGCCGGCCAGTACGCCGGTCAGGCAGGTGCCGCAGATGCCTTGCTCGCAGGACAGCTGAATCTCGATGCCGGATGCTTCCAGCGCTTCGGCGACGCTTTTGTCGGCGGGGATCTGGATGATCCGGCCGCTGCTATTGATCTGCACGGCGAAGCTGCCGTCGTTGTCGTGGTTGCTCGGTGCGGCGGTGAAATACTCGCGGTGCGCGCGTTCGTCTGGCCAGCCCTGGGCTTTGGCGGTGTCCAGCACATGCGCCATAAAACCACCAGGCCCGCAGACATACAGATGCGTGCCGGCATCGGGATCGGCGAGCAGCGCGGCGGCATCCAGGCGCTGTTCGGCATCGCCATCGTCGAAATGCAGGTGCACGCGTTCGGCGAAGGGCGCGGCCCGCAGGCGCTCGATAAAGGCCGCGCGCTCGATGGAGCGGGCGCAGTAGTGCAGTTCGAACTCGGCGCCGAGCTGGTGCAGACGCTCGGCCATGCAGAGGATCGGGGTGATGCCGATGCCGCCAGCGAACAACAGGCTGCGTTGGGCATCCTCGCTCAGCGGGAAGAGGTTGCGCGGCTCGCTGATCGACAGCGTCCGGCCCACCTGCAGCTGCTCGTGTACGGCCAGGGAGCCGCCGCGCGAGGCGGGGTCCTTGAGCACGCCGATCAGGTAGCTCCGGGTTTCCCAAGGTGGATTGCACAGCGAGTATTGGCGGATCAGGCCGCCGGGCAGGTGCACGTCGATATGGGCGCCGGCGGCGAATGCCGGCAGCGGCGCGCCGTCGACGCGGGCCAGTTCGAAGCTGCAGATATCCTGGGCCTGGTTGTTGCGTGCGACTACGGATACTTCGATCACGGTACGCTCCTTACTGAGCGGAAATAGAGGGGCGGGTGCACGGCGTTCAACTGCTGGCGATCAGCTCGGGCGCCGCAACCGGCGCGCGTTCCTGGGCGATCAGGCGTTCGAGGATGCGCCGCGACTGCACGCCGCCGGCGTCGATATTCAGCTTGAGCAGTTGGCGCTGCGGATGGGCCAGCAGGTTGGCCTGCTGCTGTTCGAGCATCTGCAGGTCCTCGCTGAAGATCTTGCCCTGGCCTTCGCGGATGCTTGCGGTGAGTTCCTGGTCCTCGGGCTTGAAGCTGCGCGCCATGCCCCAGAAGTACCAGATCGAGGTCTCGGTTTCCGGGGTGATGAAATCGACCACGATGCTCGCCGCCTTGTCGGCCGGCGCGGCCTGATAACCGCCCTTGCCGGCATGAGCCACGCCGACCTCGATCAACACATGGCTCGGCGGGGTGAAGCGGCAGATCTGCCAGCGGTCCACCGGCACGTCGTCGGCCAGGCCGTTGCCGCGCAGGGCCATGCGCCAGAACGGCGGGGCCATGATGTTTTCCATATGCCGGCTGGTGACCACGCTGTCGCCCTCGACCGTGGTCACCGGCGCGACCTCGTCGATTTCCTTCTGACCGATGCTGGAGGCGTGCACGTAGGTCTCGTGGGTCAGGTCCATCAGGTTGTCGATCATCAGGCGGTAGTCGCAGTTGATATGGAACAGCCCGCCGCCATAGGCCCAATCTGGGTTGTCGGCCCACTCAAGGTGATGGATCAGTGCCGGGTCGGCCTGCGCGGCATCGCCCGGCCAGACCCAGATAAAGCCGTAGCGCTCCTCCACCGGGTAGCTGCGGATGCACGGGAAGCCGCGTACGCGCTGACCGGGCATCGCTGCGGTCTTGCCGTCGGCGCCCATGGCCAGGCCGTGATAGCCGCAGACCAGTTGGCCATCCTCGACGAAACCCAGGGACAGCGGCGCGCCACGGTGCGGGCAGAAGTCCTCGACCGCCGCGACTTTGCCTTGCGGCCCGCGATAGAAGGCGATTTTCTCCCCGCAGATCTGCCGGCCCAGGGGCTTCTCGGCGATCTCGTCCGGGGTGCAGGCTACATACCAGGTGTTTTTCGGGAACATGGAGGCTCTCCTGAGTGGGCCTTGGTTGTTTTTATTGGATCCAATAATTCCCGTTGGTGTGTCTGGGTGTCAAAGTAAAAGTCTACGCGCAGGCGTGTTTGTGGTCGATTATCGGACAGCTAAAGGTTTGTACCGGTGATTTGGTGTTGTGTGGCGTATCTTGCGGTTATTTCGAGTTTGGCGATTTGTTATCTGTGGATCCAATTACTTGGCGGTAGGGCGAGCAACTCCCCTGGTGCGCTTTGCGCGGAAAAGACTGGTGCGCATGGCGCACAACGGCCGTGATCATCCTCGTAGCCCGGATGCAATCCGGGGAAAGCTTGTGCGGCTGATATCGCTCCCCGGATTTCATCCGGGCTACAAGAATGCTTGTGCGCGCGGCGCACCCTACAAGGACGATTCGCTACCCGTCCGCCGGCCGGCGCGACAGGCGATAGGACAGTTGCGCGCGGGTCAGGCCGAGGCGGCGGGCGGCTTCGGAGACGTTGCCTTTCACCTCGGCCATGCAGTGGTCGATCATCGCGTCTTCGACTTCCTGCAACGACAACCGGCTCAGGTCCTTGTCGCCGAACAGGGCGTGCAGCGCTTCCGGCGGTTGCGCCGACGCCGGGCTGGGCTGCCTGTCGGTTGCTGCCTGGCCGGTTGGCGTCTGCTCGTGGGGCGCCGCGGCCAATTGGCCGCGGGTGCCGATGGAGAATATCGGCTGGGCCAGGCGTTCGCCGCTGGTGAACAGGTGCGCCAGGTCGATGGCGCCGCCATCCGGGGCGCTGATCACGCCGCGTTCCACCAGGTTCTGTAGCTCGCGGATATTGCCGGGGAAGTCGTAGCCCAGCAGGGTGTCGGCGGTGCGTGGGGTGAAGCCGCTGAGTTGACGACCGTGGCGCTGGGTGAAGCGATGCAGGAAGTGGGTCATCAGCAGCGGGATGTCCTCCTTGCGTTCGCGCAGCGGCGGCAGGTGGATCGGGAATACGTTGAGGCGGAAGAACAGGTCCTCGCGGAACTCGCCGCGTTGGGCGGCGGCGCGCAGGTCGACGTTGGTCGCGGCGACCACCCGCACATCGACCTTCAGGGTACGGCTGCCGCCGACCCGCTCGATCTCGCCTTCTTGCAGGGCGCGCAGCAGCTTGCCCTGGGCGACCAGGCTGAGGGTGGCGATCTCGTCGAGGAACAGGGTGCCGCCGTCGGCGCGTTCAAAGCGTCCGGCGCGTGACTGGGTGGCGCCGGTGAAGGCGCCGCGCTCGACGCCGAACAGTTCCGACTCCATCAGGTTTTCCGGAATGGCGGCGCAGTTGATCGCGACGAAAGGCGCGTCGGTGCGCGGGCTGATGCGGTGCAGCATGCGCGCGAACATCTCCTTGCCGACCCCGGATTCGCCGGTGAACAGCACGGTCGCCTGGGTCGGCGCGACCCGCCGCAACATATGGCAGGCGGCATTGAAGGCCGAGGAGATGCCGACCATATCGCTGTCCTGCGCTGCACTCGGTTCGCTTTGCAAACCCGCCGGTAGGGCGCCCTTGTCGGCGCCTTTGCCATCGCTTTTGCGTGCGGCCGTGCTACCGCCACTGCCGACGAAGGGTTCGGCGTTGAGGTCGGCCAGATCCTCTTCGGCGTCGTCCCATTCCTCCGCGGGTTTACCGACCAGGCGGCAGATATTGGAGCCGGTCGAGCGGCATTCGACTTCGCGGTAGAGGATCAACCGGCCGACCATCGCCGAGGTGTAGCCGGTGGCGTAGCCGGTCTGCATCCAGCAGGCCGGTTCGGTGCCGATGCCGTAATGGGCGATGTGCTCATCGTCCTCGCTGGAGTGATGCCAGAGGAACTCGCCGTAATAGGTGCCGAGGTTCATGTCGAATTCGAAGTGCACGGTTTCGACCTTCACCGCCCCTTCGATCGCATGAATGATCGGGCCGGCGGCGAACACCGCCAGGGTGTCGGCATCCGGGAAGCGTTCCCTGACCAGGGCCGCGTCCCGCGCGCCGCAGTGGTAGCCGGTGCGCCGCATGATGCCGCGGGCACGCGCCAGGCCCATGCTTTCGATCAGCTCGCGGCGCAGCGCCCCGAGGCCGCTGCTGTGCATCAGCAGCATGCGCGCACCGTTCAGCCAGATGCGTCCGTCGCCGGGGCTGAACATCAGGGCTTCGGTCAGGTCCTGCAGGGTCGGCGCGGCGCCGGGCGGCAACTGCTCGCTGGCACCGCGGGCGGGAGATTTCTGCGTGCCGCGGGTGAGTTCGGCCAGGGAGATCAACTTATCTGCCATTGGAAAATCCTTAATCGGATTAATCATATTCCGCATAGTGCAGGATGATTTTGCTGAAATCATCACTTTTTTAAGTCGACTTTAGTCGCGCTCCGCAGGCTGGTTTCCCGGTGATATTCCGCAAATGCGCGTGCTAGATGGGTTTCTTCTTCGCGCTCGGCACATGGCATATCGATTGCTAGAACTAGTTACCGACTTTAACTAATTCGGCAATAACAACATGGCTTGGCTGCCGTCGACCTTGCGCCAGCAGCACAAGCACGACTGAATCGGGAAACCCGCATGAAGCTGACCAATAAGACGATAGTCGTGACCGGGGTCTCCTCGGGCATCGGCGCCGAAACTGCCAGAACCCTGCGTGCCCATGGTGCCACCGTCATAGGTGTGGACCGCAACGAACCCAGCCTGAGTCTGGATGCTTTCGTCCAGGCCGACCTGAGTCATCCCGATGCCATCGATGCCGCCGTGCAACAGCTGCCGGCGCAGATCGACGGTCTGTGCAATATAGCCGGTGTGCCCGGCACCGCCGACCCGCAGTTGTTGGCGCGGGTCAACTACCTGGGCCTGCGCCATTTGAGCGAGGCCGCGCTGCCGCGCATCCGTGCGGGCGGGTCGATCGTCAACGTCGCCTCGGTGCTCGGCGCCGAATGGCCGCAGCGCCTGGAACTGCACCGCACCCTCGGCCTGGTCAGCGGTTTCGCCGCAGGCGAAGCCTGGCTCCGCGAGCACCCGGTGGAGGATCAGACCTGTTACCAGTACTTCAAGGAAGCGCTGATCGTCTGGAGCCAGATCCAGGCGCAGCCCTGGTTCCTGCGCACCTCGGTGCGGATGAACTGCGTGGCGCCCGGCCCAGTGTTCACCCCCATCCTCAACGATTTCGTGACCATGGTCGGCGCCGATCGCGTGCAGGCCGATGCGCACCGCATGAAGCGCCCGGCCTATGCCGACGAAATCGCCCCGGTGATCGCCTTTCTCTGCGCCGACGAGTCGCGCTGGATCAACGGCGTGAACATTGCGGTCGATGGCGGCTTGGCCTCGACCTATCTCTGATCGATTTATCGGGCGGGTCCGATAGCGACGCCCTTCGCCCTCGGCTGGGGGTGGCGCGAATAGCCGGATGGGAGGCCGGTTGCGGGCCTTGAAGACAACGGCAACTGAACCTGGGGAGCGAACAGCCGGAGCCAGTCCACCACAGCAAACAAACCATAGCCTCGGCGGCCATATGGCCGAGGGGCAGTTTCGATAATAAGAACAATGAGGAAAGCCATGAACAACCAAAGAGGTCTTGCCACCTTCACGCGTGCCGCACTGGCCACCGCCATCTGCGCCGCACTGCCGTTGTCGAGCGCCAGCGCGATGCAATTCGACCTCGGCGACTCGCAATGGCGTGCACGCTGGGACAACACCATCAAATACAGCCTGGCCTACCGTCTGCACGGGCAGGACAGCGCGATCACCGACTCGCCGACCGCCGGCGGGCTCTACCCGAATATCCAGAGCCAGGGCGACAACAACTTCGACCGCGGCCTGGTATCCAACCGCCTGGACGTGTTCTCCGAGTTCGACCTGAGTACCGCGAACTATGGCCTACGGGTCAGCGGTGCGGCCTGGTACGACGACGTCTACAACAAGAACACCGACAGCGGCTTGCAGGAAGACTTCCTCGACGACACCCGCGAACTGCACGGGCGCGACGCCGAGATCCTCGATGCCTTCGTGTTCGTGCGCGGCGCTGTCGGCGAGTCGAGCCAGGGCACCCTGCGTCTCGGTCGGCATAGCCTGATCTACGGCGAAAGCCTGTTCTACGGCGGCAACGGTATCGCCAACGCCCAGGGGCCGAGCGACATCGTCAAGCTGCTCAGCGTGCCGGGTACCCAGTTCAAGGAAATCCTGCGGCCGGTCAATCAAATATCCGGGCAATTGCAGATCAACCCGCAGTTGTCGGTCGGCGCCTACTACCAGTTCGAGTGGGAGCGCTCCAACCTGCCCGGCGCCGGCAGCTACCTGAGCGATGTCGATGCAGTGGGCGAGGGCTCCGGTTCTTTGTTCACGGTGTTCGGCAGCGAAACCCGGCATGGCAAGGATATCGAGGCCAAGGACTCGGGGCAGGGCGGCTTGCAGGTGCGCTACAAGCCTGAAGATACCGAGTTGGAACTGGGTTTCTATGCCGCTCAGTACCACGACAAGGCGCCCAGCGGCCTGTACCTCGACGTGCCGTCCCTGGCCACCTACCGCCAGGTGTTCGCCGAGGACATCAAGACCGTCGGCGCCAGCTTCTCCACCGCCTCCGGGCCGTTCAACTTCGCCGGCGAAGCCTCGCTGCGCTGGAACGCGCCGCTGGTCAGCAACCTGCAGGTGGTGGCGCCCGGCATGGCCGCTGACAACAGCGACGACGCGCTCTATGCCAAGGGCAAGACCGCGCACATCAACCTCTCGACCATCTACCTGCTGCCGCCCAACCAGTTGTGGGACGGCGGTTCGGTGATCGCCGAGTTGGCTTGGAACCGCACCCTCAGCGTGACCGACAACCGCGCGGCGCTGGACTCCAACACCACCCGCGACGCCACGGCGTTGCGCGTGCTGGCCGAGCCGGCCTACTTCCAGGTGGCCGACGGTCTCGACCTGAGCGTGCCGATGGGTTTCGGCGTGGTGCTCGACGGGCGTTCGTCGGCGGTGAGCAAGGCCGGTTTCGGCAACAGTCACGCCGGCGACTGGAGCATCGGGCTCAAGGCCACCTACCTGCAGCGTTGGGACTTCGGCATCAACTACGTGAACTTCTTCGGCAAGAAGGGCGCCGGCCTGCGTGAGGACGGGGACTTCAGCTACGAGCAGTCGCTGGCCGACCGCGACTTCGTCTCCGTTTACGTGAAAACCACATTCTAAGAAAAGGTGTCATTCGCCATGCAAAGCAAATTTTCGTTGCATCTGTCTGTCCTGACGCTTGCCCTGATGGGTAGCTGTTTCGCTCATGCGGCGGTCTCCCCGGAACAAGCCGCGCGCCTCAACGCCGACCTCACCCCTCTGGGCGGTGAGCGCGCCGGCAACGCCGACGGCACCATCCCGGCCTGGACCGGCGGCTACACCGAGGCCCCGGCCGGTTACCAGAGCGGAGACAAACGCGCCGATCCGTTCGCCGCCGACAAACCCTTGTTCTCGGTCAGCGCGAGCAATATGGCGCAGTACGCCGAGCAGTTGGCCGAGGGCACTCAGGCGCTGCTGAAGAAGTACCCGGACTACCGCCTGGACGTGTATCCGACCCGGCGTAGCGCCGCGGCGCCGCAGTGGGTGTACGACAACACCCTGCAGAACGCCACCCGCGCCACCCTCGAAGTGGAGAGCGAGAAAGTCAGCGGCGCCTACGGCGGCATTCCCTTCCCGCTGCCGCAAAACGGTGCCGAGGTGCTGTGGAACCAACGCCTGTCCTGGCAGGGCGCCGACACCTTCTACTCGCCGTTCGACACCTGGCTGATGACCGCCGGCGGCAAGAAGATCCAGGCCACCCGCGCGCGCTTCTGGTATCAGAGCCCCTACTACTTCAAGGAAGGCAACCTGGAGACCTATGGCGGCAAGTTCCTGATCGGCAAGCTGGCCACCGAACAGCCGTCGTCCAAGGCCGGCGAAGGCCTGATGACCCACTGGGACATGGACCCGGGCAAGCGTGCCGCCTGGCAGTATCTGGTCGGCCAGCGCCGCGTGCGCCGCGCGCCGAATATCGCCTACGACACCCCGGACTTCGTCACCTCCGGCGTCGGTTTCTTCGACGAGGCGTTCATGATCTTCGGCCCGACCGACCGCCACGACCTCAAATTGGTCGGCAAGAAGGAACTGTTGGTGCCCTACAACAACAACCGCGCGGCGGCGGTAAGCAGCGACGAGCTGGTCAAGCCGGGCTTCCTCAATCCCGATCTGGTGCGCTGGGAGAAGCACCGCGTCTGGGTGGTCGAGGCCACTCTCAAGGCCGGCAAGCGCCATGTGGTGCCCAAGCGCACCTACTACGTGGACGAGGACTCCTGGCAGGTACTGCTGGTCGACGGTTACGACGCCCAGGGCAAACTGGGTCGCCACAACTACTCGCTGACCCTGTTGGCGCCGGAAATGCCGGTGCTCACCAACCAGGTCATGTGGGGCAGCTACAACCTGGAAACCGGCGCCTACTTCCTCAACTCCTCGTCCAACGACCTGAAGGTGCAGTACCAGGCCTATCCGCGCCCGTCGCCCTCGTTCTTCACCCCTGACGCCATGGCCAGCGACAGCATGCGCTAAGGGGTTGTCCTAGGCGCCGCTACCCAGGTCGCGGCGCCTCGGACGATCACTGTTTGGATAAACCTTTTGCAGTGGTTGGAGCGCATATGATCGGTAACTTTTCCTTCACCCGGGCTTTGCCCCTGTTGCTGACCGCGCTGTTGCTGCCCGGCTGGTCGGCGGCGCAGTCGGCCGCCGCGCGGCTCCCCTTGCTCGACCAGCCGGCGCTGCAAAGCGCCAAGGCGCCGCGTTCGGTACTGCTGGCGGTGACCCGCGCCGGCGAGCGCCTGGTCGCGGTCGGCGAGCGCGGCATCGTGCTGCTCTCGGACGATTCCGGCGCAAGCTGGCGCCAGGCCAAGGTGCCGGCCAGCGTCAGTCTGACCTCGGTGCAGTTCGTCGATGCCGAATACGGCTGGGCGGTCGGGCACCTCGGCGTGGTCCTGCACAGCGCGGACGGCGGCGAAACCTGGAGCAAACAACTGGACGGCATCCAGGCCGCGCAGCTGGCGCTGGCGGCGGCCCAGCAGAGTGGCGACGAGCGCTTGCTCAAAGGTGCCGAATGGCTGGTTGCCGATGGCCCGGACAAACCCTTTCTCGATCTGTATTTCAGCGACCGTCGTCACGGCTACATCGTCGGCGCCTACGGCTTGATCCTGCGCACCACCGATGGCGGCGCCAGTTGGCAGTCCTGGATGGGCCAGGTGGAGAACCCCGAGGGCCTCAACCTGTACGCCATCGATGCCCAGGGCGGCGAGTTGTTTATCGCCGGCGAGCGCGGCTTGTTGCTGCGTTCCAGCGACGCCGGGCAGTCGTTCCAGGCGCTCGCATCGCCTTACGAGGGCAGTTTCTTCGGCCTGCTGAGCAGCCGTAGCGGCGGCTTGCTGGCTTACGGTCTGCGCGGCAACGCCTGGTGGTCGAGCGATCGCGGCGACAGCTGGCAGCAATTGGACACCGGCCTGGAGTCGGCCCTGGCCGCGGGCATCGAGCTGGCCGACGGCAGTCTGCTACTGGCCAGCCAAAGCGGCGAATTGCTGCTCAGCGACGATAGCGGCAGGCATTTCGAACACCGCCGCACCCATGAGGGCGCGACTGTCGCCGCCGTCGAACAGGCGGCCGACGGCAGCCTGACCAGCGTCGGTCTGGGCGGTTTGTCCGCCCGCCAGGAAATCCAGGCCGCGGCCCGCCCTTGATCGGCCACGCCAGCGCCCCCGCGTAGGTAGTTAGGAGTCAAATGTGAAATACGAAAAACCGTCGAGCACAATGCACACCGTGATCGGCCGCCTGGAAGACTTCGACCGCGCATCGGGCAATCGGGTGGAGCGACTGATCTTCAACCATCGGCCCTGGGTGATCCTGCTGTGCCTGTTGGCCACCCTGGCGCTCGGCTGGCAGGCCGCGCGCATCGGCATCAACGCCAGCTACGAGAAAACCATCCCCACCAAGCATCCCTTCGTGGTCAATTTCCTCGCCGAACGCAGCGAGCTGAGTGGCCTGGGCAATGCCCTGCGGATCGCCGTGGCGGTGGAGCAGGGCGATATCTTCAGCGCCGACTACCTCGACACCCTGGCCAAGCTCAACGACGAGATCTACCTGCTGCCGGGCGTCGACAAACCCTATATGAAGTCGCTGTGGACGCCGACCACGCGCTGGACCGCGGTGACCGAGGACGGCCTGGACGGCGGCACCGTGATCCCCGGCAGCTACGACGGCTCGCCCGCCAGCCTCGACGAGGTGCGCACCAACGTCGCCCGCTCCGGCGAGATCGGCCAACTGGTGGCCGCCAACTTCAAGTCCAGCGTGATCTACGTGCCGCTGCTGGAGATCAACCCGGAGACCGGCAAGGCGCTGGACGCCGGCGAGTTCTCGCGGCGCCTGGAGGCCCTGCGCGACAAGTACCAGAACGATCAGGTGCGCATCCATATCACCGGCTTCACCAAGCTGATCGGCGACCTGATCGAAGGGCTGTTGCAGGTCGCGTTGTTCTTCGTCGCCGCGGTGGCGGTGACCGTCGCCGTGCTGTTCTGGTACACCCGCTGCGTGCGCAGCACCTTCGCCGTGGTGCTCTGCTCGCTGATCGGCGTGCTCTGGCAGATCGGCCTGCTCGCCGCCCTGGGTTACGAGCTCGACCCTTACTCGATTCTGGTGCCGTTCCTGGTGTTCGCCATCGGCATGAGCCATGGCTCGCAGAAGATGAACGGCATCATGCAGGACATCGGCCGCGGCATGCTGCCCTGGGTCGCCGCGCGGTTGACCTTCCGCCGCCTGTTCCTCGCCGGCCTGACTGCGTTGATCAGCGATGCGGTGGGTTTCGCCGTGCTGATGGTGATCGAGATCCAGGTGATCCAGGACCTGGCGATCACCGCCAGCATCGGCGTGGCCGTGCTGATCTTCACCAATCTGGTGCTGCTGCCGGTGCTCTTGAGCTACACCGGCATCAGCCCGCAGGCCGCGCAGCGCAGTCTGAAGGCCGAGCAGGACGACAGCGCCGGCATGGCCCGTCACCCGTTATGGCGGCTGCTCGACCGTTTCACCAGCCGTCGCTGGGCGATCGGTGCGGTACTCGGCGGCCTGCTGCTGGCGGTGTTCGGCAATCAGGTATCCAACCAGCTGCAGATCGGCGACCTCGACCCCGGCGCCCCGGAGCTGCGCGCCGACTCGCGCTACAACCGCGATGTGCAGTTCATGAACGACAACTACGCCGCCAGCTCGGACATCTTCGTGGTGATGATCCGCACCCCGGAAGATCAGTGCACCCGCTACAGCACCCTGTCGGCGGTGGATCAACTGGCCTGGCGCCTGGAGCAATTGCCGGGGGTGGAATCGACCACCTCGATGGCGGCACTGAGCAAGATCGCCAACGCCGGCTACAACGAGGGCAACTTCAAGTGGTACGAGCTGGTGCCCAACGACGGCGCCCTCGGCGCGGTACAGACCCGTGCGCCGCGCGAACTGTTCAATCAGGGCTGCTCGCTGCTGTCGTTGTACGTTTACCTGGCCGACCACAAGGCCGAAACCCTGAGCCGGGTGGTGGCCACCAGCGAAGCCTTTATCGCCGAGCAACAGCTGCCGGAGGTCAAGTTCATGCTCGCCGCCGGTAGCGCGGGGATCGAGGCGGCGACCAATATCGTGGTCGAGAAGGCCATGCAGGAAATGCTCTATTGGGTCTACGGCGCGGTGATTCTGCTGTGCTGGGTGACCTTCCGCAGCTGGCGCGCGGTGCTCGCGGCGATCCTGCCGCTGATCCTCACCTCGATTCTCGCCGAGGCGCTGATGGTCGGCCTGGGCATGGGCGTCAAGGTCGCCACCTTGCCGGTGATCGCCCTCGGCGTGGGCATTGGCATCGACTATGCGCTCTACGTGTTGAGCGTGATCCTGGCGCGTATGCGTGCCGGCGATTCGCTGTCCGAGGCTTACTACCGGGCGCTGTTGTTCACCGGCAAGGTGGTGGTGCTGACGGGCATTACCCTGTCCATCGCCGTCGCCACCTGGGTCTTCTCGCCGATCAAGTTCCAGGCCGATATGGGCATCCTGCTGGCCTTCATGTTCCTGATGAACATGCTCGGCGCGCTGATCCTGCTGCCGGCGCTGGCCTACTTCCTGTTGCCGCAGAAGGCCTTCGACGCCAAGCCGGCGACCCTGCCGGTCGGGGAGGGCTGATGAGCATCTTCCAGGGCGGTTGCTTGGCGATGGTATTGCTGTTGGCTTCGTCGCTGGCCGGCGCCGCCACGCCGAGCCAGCAGTACCAACAGCTGCGCAGCCAGGCGACGCTGTTGGCGGTGAACGCCTTGATCTACTACGACGCGCAACCGGATGCGCGGCCCGACAAGCGTCACCTAACGGCGTTGCAAGGCGCGCAGCAGCGCCTGGATGCCTTGGCGCTGCAACTGAATCTGCCGACTGACATTGGCGATTCGCTGGCCAGCCTGGAGGCCTGGCTAGCCAAGCTGCAGGAGCTTTCGCGCGACGAGGCGCCACGCTACCCGCAACTGCTGGTCGGCCTGCTCGACAGTCGCGCGCAGCTCGACCGGCAAGCGGCCGCCGCCTATCAGCAGGTAGCGGATGAACTGTCGCCGGCGATGCGCTTGCTCAACCGTCAGAGCCTGGATATCGCCAGCCTGTTGCTGCATGCCCAGGCACGCAGCGCGCGGGTGATCGGCGACCATTCGCTGGCGTTCGCCGAGGCCGAGTTCATTGCCCGGGACCAGGCGATCAAGCAGGGCTTCGACGAGCTGAGCAGGCTCCTGCCGGAACAGGCCGAGGCGCTGCACAAACAGCGCCTGGCCTATCGCTTCGTGCGTAAGCGTCTGCTGCATCGGGATCCGGGCCAGGTGATCGGCGGTTTGGAGCGCTACCTGGCGGGCATAGTCGTGGGGCTCGATGATTTGGCCGCCACCAACCCTGGTGAATGAGGTCTCCATGCGCAGACTGATTCGCGTGCTGGCCAATCTTCCGGTCGGTGCCAAGTTGTGGCTGGGTTTCGGCCTGGTGCTGCTGTCCACCCTGGGCGTGGCGGCCATCGCCTTTCAATCCATCGGCCTGTTGCAGGCGCGCGACCAGCAAACCCGCGCGGATGCCGCGAGCCAGGCGGCGATCCTGCAGGCGCGTATCGCCGAGAAGGAATTCGCCACAGGCCTGACTGCCCAGGCCCATGAGCAAGTGCGCGCGAGCATCGAGGCGCTGCATGGGGGGCAGGGCGAGAGCCCGGTCGCCAGCGCCGCCGACGCCTACCTGCAACAGTTTCTGCGCTATGCCGAAGCCCTGCGCCAGGCCACAACCGAGCGGCAGCGCATGCAGGCGCGGGCGCAAACCGTCGCCGACAGCTATATCGCCGTGCTCTTCGACCAACTGGATGCGCTCAACGCCATGCTCGATAACGCTGGCGCGCCGAGCCGCGAGCAGGTGATGCAACTGGAACTGGCGATAGCGCTGCGCGACAAGCTGGCCACGCTGCGCAACAACGAACTGTATTTCGCCATGGACGGCGAAGAGCGCTACCGCGACGACTGGGAAATGGGCATGAGCGACCTCTCCGCCAGCATGGAAACCCTGGCGCTCAATCTGCAAGGCGACAGGGAACAGGCATCGTTTCAAACCGCCCGTAGCGCCTTGTCCGATTACCAGCAGGCGTTCCAGCAATTCGTCGCCAGCCGTGAACGGGCCGCGCGCAACAGCACGGCGATGGTGGCCGAAACGGAGCGGATGATGGCGGTGCTGGCGGAGGCCAATCGGCGGCAGGAGCAAGCGACCCGCGACGACAGCCAAACGGCCTATCGACACCTCGGTTGGGTCACCCTGTTGGCGTTGGCCCTGGGGGCGGGTGCCAGCCTGTCGATCGGCCGATTGATCATGCAGCCGCTACGCCAGGCGGTGGCGCTGGCCAAACGGGTCGCGGCCGGCGATCTCAGCGGCCAGCCGCTCGGTGCGGCCCGGCGCGACGAGCTGGGCTTGCTGCTCGACACAGTGGGCGACATGCGCGGCAGCCTGCATGGCCTGGTCGGGCGTATCGGCGAAGGCGTCGGCCAGCTCAACGGCACAGCCAGCAACCTCTCCGCGGTGATCGCGCGCAATGGTCAGGGCATCGAGCAGCAACGTCAGGAAACCGAGCTGGCGGCCACGGCCATGCAGCAGATGAGCGCCACCGCGCAGGAAGTCGCGCGCAACGCCATGGACGCCAGCGATGCCGTGGCCCAGGCCGATCAGCAAGCCCGCGAAGGCGACGACCTGGTGCGCCAGGCCGGCGACAAGGTGCAGCGCCTGGCCAGCGACATGGCCGGCAGCGCCGAGGTCATGCAAGCCCTGTTGCAAGAAAGCGCGGTGATCGGCGGCGTGCTCGACGTGATCAAGGCCGTCGCCGAACAAACCAATCTCCTCGCACTCAACGCCGCCATCGAAGCCGCCCGTGCCGGCGACCACGGCCGCGGTTTCGCCGTGGTCGCCGATGAAGTCCGCGGCCTGGCCCGGCGTACGCAGAACTCCACCGAAGAGATCGAAAACATGATCGTGCGCCTGCGCCAGTTGGTGCAGCAAGCGGCGCAACGCCTCGCCGGCAGCCACGCGCTGAGCGGCGAAACCGTGGTCCTCGCCGACCAGGCCTCGCAAGCCCTGACGCGCATCACCCAGGCGGTGTCCACCATCGAACGGATGAACCAACAAATCGCCGCCGCCGCCCACCAGCAAAGCGTCACAGCTGAACAGGTCAGCGTGAGTATGGAACGGGTCAGCCGAATCGCCGACGGCAACGCCCAGGAAAGCCTGCACTTGCAGGTGTCGACGGCGGAGCTGGAGGAGGTCGGGGGGCGCTTGAATGCGGCGGTGGGGCATTTTCGGGTTTGAGCTGGGCTGGCCGCAGTGACGGACGTGTTGCGCGATCGTGCGGGCCAGGCCGATCAGTCCCCTCTCCCCACTGGGGAGAGGGTCAGGGTGAGGGGTGGGTTTACCGGGCCAACGAAATTATCGGCTTTGAACAGCTTCGTAGGGTGCGCCGTGCGCACCAATACAGACAGCCGGCGCAACTTCGCCGGGCCGCAGCAACTCCACTCAATCCGCCGTTCGCTGCCGATACTCGGTGGTGGTGATGCCGGCGAAGCCCCAGTTATCCGTGTCGACTTCCTCGATCACGATATGGGTCAGCTCGGGATTTTTATTCAGCACCCGTTGCAGGGTTTCGGTGATCTCGCGAATCACCTGGGCTTTCTGCTCGCGGGTAACGCCGTCGCGGGTAATGCGCACATTGACGAAAGGCATATCGATACTCCTTGGGGTTTGAAATGGGTTATGTGCCGGACACTATTGCCCGGCTTGCCCCTATTAGTTCCCTCGCCCCTCTGGGGAGAGGGGAGTCCGTAGGGCGCACCCTACGGATCGGTACTTTTGGTTTTTTAAACTGGCTTTACCACTTGCCGACACTCATGCCGCCATCCACCGGCAACACCGCGCCGGTGGTGAAGTCAGCGTCGGAGAGATAGAGCACGGCGTCGGCGATTTCCTCGATGCGGCCCACCCGTCCGGCCGGGTGCAGACCCTTGAGGAACTCGTGGGTTGCCGGGTCGTGCATCGGCGTATCGATGATCCCGGGCGCCACCGCATTCACCTTGATGTTGTACGGCGACAACTCCAGCGCCAGGGCGCGGGTCGCCTGATTCAGGCCGCCCTTGATCAGCACCGGCAGCATCGCCGGCACCGCCAGGTTCGGTTGCAACGCGATGCTCGCGGTGATGTTGATGATGTGCCCCTGACGCCGCTCGATCATGTGCCGCGCGGCGGCCTGGGAGGCGAACACGACGCCCTTGAGATTGGTCGCCAGCAGGCTGTCCAGATCCTCGGCCGTGTAGTCGATAAAGGGCTTGGCCATAAAGAAGCCGGCGTTATTCACCAGCACATCGACCTGACCGAAGCGCTCGATGGCGCGTTCGATCAAGCGCGGCGCGGTGGCCGGGTCGGCGATATCGCCAGCCACGCCGAGAAAACGCCCATTGCCGCCAAGGGTTTCGGCGGCGTCGGCCAGTCGCGCTTCCGAGCGCGCATTGCCGACCACATTGAAGCCGCGGGCGAGATACGCCTTGGCCAGGCCAAGGCCGATGCCGCTGGAGGCACCGGTGATTACCACAGTTCTGTTGTTGCTCATGGTGATAGTCCTATTGGGAAGTGGAGGGCAGCGCTGTTGGGCAGGACTATATTTGTGCGCAGAAAGCGGATAAATATGCCGTCAGGCACTTCACTTGATACACGGTGTAATCAATGCGACGGCAATTCGACGATGTACTGTTGGGCAGCATCGAGCTGTTCTGCCTGGCGGCGGAGATCGGCAGCTTTACCGGCGCGGCCCTGGCGGCCGGCGTCACCCCGGCGGCGGTAAGCCGTTCGGTCTCGCGCCTGGAGGCGCGGCTTGGCGTGCGCCTGTTCGTGCGCACCACCCGCAGCATCCGCCTGACCGAAGGCGGGCAGGCCTACCACCAGCAATGCCGTGGCGCGTTGAACCAGATGCTCGACGCCGAGCGCGAGTTGATGGGCCAGCAACAGGCGCCTTCCGGCACTCTGCGCATCAGCATCCCCACCACTTACGGGCACCACCGGATACTGCCGCTGCTGCCCGAATTCCGCCGCCAGTACCCGCAGGTGCGGGTGGACATCCACTTGGGTAATCGCAATATCGACTTCGTCGACGAAGGCTACGACATGGCCATCCGCGTGCGCGCGCAACCGGATTCCAGCCTGATCGCCCGCCACCTGGAAGACGCCGCCCTGGTCGTGGTGGCGACCCCCGATTACCTGGCGCGCGCCGGCACCCCGCAGACCCTCGACGACCTGGCGCAGCACGAATGCATTCAGTTCGAACTGCCCAGCAGCGGCCGGCGCATCGCCTGGCTGTTCAATGACCAAGGCCGCCCCTGCGAACTCCTCACCGAGGGCGCCTACCTCTGCTCCGACGAAGTACTCGGCGGCGTAACCCTGGCCAAACACGGCGCCGGCCTGTTCCAGGCCTACCGCTTTACCATCGAACGGGAACTGGCCGAAGGCTCACTGGTGGAAGTGCTACAACCCTACGCCGGCCGCTCGCGGCCGTTTACCTTGCTCTATCCCCATGGGCGGCATATGCCGTTGAGGTTAAGAGCGTTTATTGATTTTTTGCTGGAGAGGCAGAGGGGGTGGGCTTGAAGGTGGATTATGTAGGTGGGTCGGGGGGCTGGATTGGGTGTGTGGCCGGTTGTTCGGCAGTGTTGGTGGGTGATGCTCGTACCATCGATATCGTGGACGGCCCCCGCTTGTTACTTTGTAGTCACTGATGTCATATTGACATCACTTTTAGCTTAATGGTAGAAGGTTACTGTGCTGGGTGTACTTACCCAGATGCTCTTTAACTTTAGTGAGAAATGGGCTTGCAGTCTGTGATCGGTTAATTCTGATCAGTTTTGGTGTTCTCCAAAGCTTCTTCCGCCCAACCGTTGCGAGGTGATCCGGTCACCGTGCGCTCCGTGTCTGCGTGTATTGCTCGGTGCTGGCGTTTGGTGTGCTTGGTACCAAGCTTTACGGCGGAGGGCTTTATCAAACAAGTTTGATAAAGCCAGAACTGTAGTTTGTAGAGGCATCTTCATAGTTCCTTTCGGCCCAGGCTGCTTGACGGCGAGGCAATCCCGCCCGATAGGAGTTTCACTATGAGTAAGTTAAAGAAGTCGCGTGGCCGAAAGGCCATGTCGGTGAAGCATAAAAATGAAGATGCCCGTGTTATTGTAACTAGCAGCAACAATCCTAATCCTGTATGGGTGAAGGTGAAAGGCGCCCTTAAGTGGGTAGCTAAATGTTTTGTTCGTTACTCGGCTAGACTAGGGCTTATAGCCCTCTGGGATAACCGTGAAGCTATCCTGGCTGTATTTGGGATAGAGTTATGACACAACAAACTACATCATTCGAATTCTGGAATAGGGCTGTCAATTTTTAGCCCTATTTATTTGTAAGGATTTTCAAATGGAATTGGCTCATTATCCTTGTTCTCCTATATACAGTATCAAAGCTCTTTCACTGATGCTTGGTGAGCAAACTTCAGATATTGAGCGGGTCGCGTTAAAATCCAGTGGGCTTTATCGCTCGGTTCCTCAGCTTAAAAAAAATGGCGAGCCTCGCGAGACATACGACGCTTATGAACCGCTTAAAAAGATCCAAAAAAAAATTGCCACTCGTATATTGAATCGTATCTCTTATCCCCATTATCTTCATGGTGGTATTAGAGATAAAAATTCGCCTAGAAGTATTTATAGTAACTCTCAAGTGCATTTAGGCAATTCTTTTATTCTCCTTTTGGATGTTGAGAACTTCTATCCCTCCATTACGTCTGGGCATGTAAAAACCATTTTTAAAGATTTCCTCGGTTTTAGTGATAAAGTTTCCTTTTTGTTGTCTGAATTGCTTACCAAAGATGGAAAGGTTCCGCAGGGTGCTTGTACTAGCAGTCATTTGGCTAACTTGGCTTTCTGGGATGTAGAGCCCAAGATTTACTCTTATCTGAGTGAGTTGGGTTTTTCTTATTCGCGTTTTGCTGATGATATTACTATTTCCTCTAAACATGAGGCGGATGCTCGCACTATCACCAATATCGTTTCCAAGGTTATAGGCATGCTTGCGTCTAAAGGATGTAAGCTTAAACGCAGCAAATTTCATGTTCGTCGCCGTGGTCAATCCCTGCGCCTGAAGGATAAAACTGTTCCCCTTACGGTTACTGGGTTGTCAATTTTTAATACCAATCGAGCTAGTATTACTCAGGCAGATCGTAACTCAATACGTTCTTCTGTGAAGAAATTGGAGGTCTTAGCTCACTCAGGTTGCGAATGGTCGATATTGGAGAAAGTCTATAATAAAACCATGGGGCAAGTAGGTCGTTTGATTGCTTGTCATCATTTAGAAGGCGCTCGTTTGAAAAGCAGGATGAGAGTTATAAAGGCTTATTATGACGGGGTGGTCTGAATTCAAGGGGGAGCGATACTTATGATCCGGCTCGTGCAACGCCTACATAAATATAGAAGATTAATATTTTGAACGGTTTTTTGTATTGAAAGCGTTCTTAGCTTGGGTTACGATGACGGCGTCTCCGTCCAGGGATTAACATGGGTTGTTCTAATGCGACCTGACTCAGCAATGTGACATGCAAAAGCGGTGGGTTGACGAGTGTTATTCGGCGGCTCGCGATGATGTAAGGTGAAACTATGGACGGGGACATCTCTCTTCCCAAGCCGGTTCTGGACAGTTCCACTACGCCAGAGCTACTAGCTACTATGCTGGGTACAAGTTATGGGAAAATTAAGTATTTTTATTATGGTCGCAGTGGATCAAGAACTGCTTATTTCTATACTAAATTCGAGATTAATAAAAAAAATGGTGGGCTGAGAGAGATATATGCTCCCAATAAGCAGCTAAAGGTGCTTCAAGGTAGAATAGCCGCTCTTTTATCTAATATATATAAGCCGAAAAGTTATGTGACGGCATTTGTTCGAGGTACGTCGCTCTACGATAACGCAGTTCATCATACAAGAAAAACCTTTGTTTTTAATCTCGATCTAAAAGATTTTTTCCCGACGATTACCTTTGCTCGCGTTCGTGGGCTTCTAATCTCTAAGCCATACGCTTTAGATCCTTCAACAGCTTCTGTTATTGCACACTTGACGACTGTAAATGGTTATCTTCCTCAAGGTGCTCCAAGCTCTCCTGTTCTCTCTAATATGATTTGCACTTCTTTAGATCGTCAGCTGAATTCTTTGGCTAGAGTGCATCGAGCAAAATATACTAGATATGCTGATGATATTACTTTTTCATTTTATTGTCCTTTAAAGTATCTCCCTTTTGAGATTGTTAATGCTCAAGTGAGTTCGGCGAAAATTAATCATTACAAGGCTCAGGTTGGAGCTGAATTAAAGGAGATAATATCTGCAAATGGTTTTTTTGTGAACTCAGATAAAGTTCGCTTGCAGTGTAGGCATGAGCGCCAGGTTGTGACGGGTCTGATTGTTAATAAAAAAGTTAATGTTGATAGGCGCTATATTAGAAAGACTAGTGCGATGATTCATTCAATACAATCACTTGGTATTGAAGGTGCTAGATCTTTAAATCGGATTATTAATCCTTCTAAAGAAAATCCTGAAGAAGCAGCGTTTGAACTAGAGCCGCATGTTCAGGGGCGCTTACTTTTTATTAAACAAATAAAAGGTGAGTCTTCACCTGTATATCGGAATATGGCTATACGATTCAATGCATTGTCCGAGGAGTATAAAGTTCCACTGTCGTCCGCTGAGACACAAGGCGCTATCAATCTAAATGCTAGTGTCGTTGAAAAATGCTGGGTTCTTGAAGTCGACGAAACCATTTCTCAAGGTACTGGATTTATCATTGAGGGCGGAATTATGGTTACATGTGCTCATGTTGTGGCCTCTAAGGATGATCCTGCCAAGCATGTTGAGTCATGTATAGCATTTCGTGTGAGAAGTAAATCTGAAAAACATCGTGCAGTTGTGGTGCATTATGATCTACACAGAGATATAGCCTTGTTGAAAATTGATTCCGATACTCATAAATTCCCATTTTTTCGAGTAGAAGAAAAAATACCACTCAGGCAGAACGATAAGATTTCTATCTATGGATTTCCCGATTATAAGCCTGCATCTACATCAGTTGGCTGTGTTTGGGCTCGTATCGTTAATAGTTTTGTTGCATCTGTAGTAACTTATTATGAAGTGGACAAGGTTCTCTACTCGGGTAATAGCGGTGGGCCAGTTTTGAACTCAAATCATCATGTTGTTGGCATAGCCGCCAGAGGTGCTGTTGATGGGCACGAACTCAATGCTTTTTTATGTAAATCTGAGCTGGAGAAGGTCATTGCGGCTTACAATGCTCTTCATGGTGACTGATCACCCAGCAACCGTACTGTTTTAAGGTAAGCGATCCATAAACCCCAACTATTGCTGATGGAGCGGGCCTGTAAGTATGAGTTTGTCTATAGGCAATTTCACGGCAGCAGTGCTTCGTAGTCCTCGACGCTACCGGCGGCCGGCAGGCTGTAGTGAACAATCGGGAACAGATCACGATATTGATGTTGCTGACCATCCACTTCTATCCGACTTAGCCACTAAAGGCGATCTCACCCCATCGGTCTAAACCCATTCGCCGCACTGCAATATTGCTGTTCCATCTGCTTGCTCCACTCTAGTCGATCCCGCGCCCAGCGTTTTTCCCAGGCCCGGCATTGCTCGCGAAAATGCACCTTGGCCGCCTTGCGGCATTCGCGGTAGTCGATCGAGCCACGGTGGTGGTTGAGGCAAACGCTGCTGCTGTCGATGCGGTTATTCAGGGAGTGCCATTCGGCGAGGTAGGAACCGCCACCGTCCCAGCGTTCAATCCAAACTTGATCCACCTCGCGGCTGGCGCTACGCCGGGCCGGCGCGCTGCTGCGGTTGGTTTGCTCGGCTTTGTATTGGGCGAGGTATTGCGCTGAAACCATGCCGCTGCTCGGTGCCGGGCGCTGGTCGCGGGGCAGGGTGCCGTAGCGGCAGGCGATGACGTTTTCGTCGATAAGGTTGGCGGTTTCGATGCAGTCGGCCAGCGGCTTGGGCATGGCGATCGGGGCGTTGCTCAGGGTGTCGGGCTGGATCGGCTCGAAATGCTGGGGAATATGGTAGGGGTCTGCTGGTTGCCCAGGTTTCGGCCTGCTCTGGTTGATGGGTAGCAGGTCGATGGATGGCAGGGCGATAGCGGGCGCTGCGGGGTTAAGCAGGCCGTTGCTCTTGGCCTTGAGCAGGTCGCCGAAGCCGTTGTATTCGGCCAGCAGGTAGAAGCTGAAGGCGAATACCGCGAGTACGCCGAACACATTGGCGAAGCGCCGCAGCGGATTGGCACGCGTGCGTTGGCGTCGATGCAGCCAGGTTTGCACGCTGAGCGGGGCGTCGTCGCTGTCGGCGCTGAGCGGGTCGTCGCGGCTGTCGCGTTGCCAATCCTGGTGCTTCATGGCTTTCCTTACCTGTCCATGGCGGCCTGTGCTGATGCGATTCAACCGAGCCCGACGTTGCCTTGGAGGGTAAACCCGCTTGCGGCAATTTGCCAGTATTCGGCGGGTGGCGATCGCGGCGTACTAGGGGCGACGTTGCAGGGTGCACTTGGGCTGTTCGTTGAACAGATTGCGGTACGCCTCGGCAAACCGGCCGAGATGCCAGAAGGAGCGGCGCATGGCGATTTCCGCCACGGTCGTCTGTGCCGGCGATGCCTGCTGCAGGTCGCGATGGGCGGCGCTCAGGCGGCGCATCCGCAGCCAGGCGCTCGGCGTCAGCCCGGTGTACTCGATAAAGGCCTGCTGCAACTGGCGGATCGAAACGCCGGCGGCCTGAGCCAGCTGGAGGGTGCTGAAGTTGTCTTCGGGGTAGCTGTTGGTCAGCTCGCACACCCGGTTGACGATCTGCCGGCTGAGCGAGAGCCGCTGGCGTTGCCGACGATCCTCGATGGGGGCCGAGCATTCGAGCACGAATAGGCAATCTTCGATCAGTTGCGCGGCAAGGTTCGACGGCGGCGGGCAGTCCGTCGAGATGGCGAGCTTGCCCAGCAGGTTGCCCAGCCAGGAGCCGAAAAGATTGGCCTGGGACGACTTCAGGGGCATCAGGTACAAATCCCCCAGCACCTCGTCGAGGCAGTGCTTGCCGAGCAGGGCGAGGTTCACTATCACGGCCACCTCACGGTAGTTTTCCGGGGTGATCCAGGTATTGCGGCTTTGGCTGTCGAGTAAATAGAAGGTGCCAGTGCTCAGGTCGAAGCTGAACACCAGGGCATTTGCGGGTGCCCGGAAATACTGCTCGACCCGGGTGTTCATCCGCTCTTCGTACGCCGCCACACCGCCCAGCTCGGCATGCACGATGCGGCCCTGAAAACGCCCGGCGGACATCTGCGCGTATTGCTGCTCCCAGCCTGCGATAGCCGTTCTCTGTTGCTCTACGTCGGAGGTATTCAGCACCTTGATCGACACGAGCCAGCCCTCCGATTCCGTACGTCTAAAACAAGTTAATAAAGTAAACTAAATGCACCATATCAGTGCAAAACTTGCTGCGCAATCTGGATAGAGAGCGGGGGTTTTCTCAGAGAAGATGCTGGAAGACGGGATCTGTGAGAACTGTAGAGGGGACGCCGGTCGCGGCATTGCTTCGATTAATCGATAACGTCAATAACAAAAAATAACGGCTTTCTGCCATTTGACTGGAGTGTAGCGAATGAATCTTCACCGGGGAAATCCTCTCGCACGCCGCGATTTGCTTAAGCTCGCCGGCAACCTGGCCGGTGCAGTCAGCGTGATGGCGTTACTGGGTGTCAGTACCGGGGCGGCCGCTGAGTTGAAAGAAACCAAGCCGAACCGCATCGACAGCGAGTTGGTCATGCAGATCAACGTCAAGCTGGGTGCGCAGGAGGACATGGGAAAGGGACCGGATGGGTACCGCATCAACTATCCGATCATTGGCGGCACCTTCGTGGGTGAGGGCATGCGCGGGATCGTGGTGCCCGGCGGTGCCGATATGGCCGTGGACCGTAACGATGGCGTGACCATGATCGATGCGCTGTACCGTCTGAAAACCGACGACGGTCAGATCATCATCATCCACAACGCCGGCATCTGGCGCCTCAACGAGCAGGGCCTGGCCAAGCAGGCCAAGGGCGTTGCGCTGGAGGAGATGCTGGACAGCGACTCGTACTGCCGCACGGTGCCGTCGTTCAAGACCTCGCCGGGCAAGTACGCCTGGTTGAACGACTATATCTTCGTCGGCAGCATCGACTACCTCAGTGAGACCGAGGTGTTGATCGGCGTTTACCGCGTCAACGGTGTTTGATCGGCGCTCGGTGTTCGCGGCGACGGATTGCCTGCCGGGTGTACGCCATAGAGGGGGGCAAGCTGGGCTAGCAGGCCGCGGAAAAATCTCCCAAGGCAAAATCCGCGGGATCGAACCTGTCGCGGGTGTCCATCCGAATGCCTCGCAGGCTCGCGGTTTCCAGGTGCGAGGCGTATAGCGACTCGGCAAAGTAGCTGATCAGGAGGGTGCGCCGGCGTGCGCCGCTGGCGTTCAGGCTGCCCGCGTGCACCAGGTCGACATCGAACACCAGGATGTCGCCCGCGCAGCCTGAAAGCTGCAGCGAGCGGGACTCGTCATTGAAATCGAATGGCGGCGCTGCCGGTTCGGGGCGATGGCTGGCGGGGACGATACGGGTTGCGCCGTTCTCGGCGCCGTAGTCGTCGAGATAAGCCAGGACGTTGACCATGTCGCCTGGGCGTTGGGCCGAGAGGTCGCGGTGCAACTGCTGATGGCCACCACTGGCCAGGGGCTCGCGACCCTCGACCTGGGCGAGGAAGAAGCGTTCGCCGATCAACTCGCCGACCGCCGCCAGCACCTGCGGCAGGCGACACACGGCCTGAACCGTCGAATCGAGGTCGAGCAGCGAATGGCGCCAGTCCATGCCGCGCGGCACCGGCCAATCGGCCGACGGCTTTACGCCTGCATCGAACACCGCGCGAAGGTCACCCAGCCACTGCGCCGGGATCGCGCCACGCAGCAGTACATAGCCATCTCGTTGGAGTTGTTCGCGGTTGGTCATGGCTTCCTAGATTTCCTCACCAAGGCTTTCCAACGCCCCTCCCGGAAAGGAGGAGCCGTTCAGTGTGTGGGGGGAAGTCTAGTCGCGCCGCTCACTGGGTCGCGATTCGATTCTGCATCTTCGAAAAAGCGTTGCTCATCAGGCGTTAGGGGCTGTTGCCGTTTGGGCAAGCGGTGCGAATGCCGGTCCTCCTGGCGCAGATGCAGGTCGTGCGACGCGTAACCCACCAGGCGATGGATGGCGTTGCGCCGATGGTGGGTTACGCCGCAGCAGGTATAGCGAGTCGGCCGACAAATGCAACAGGCGGCTAACCCACCCTACGAATTGCCGCGTCCGGACATTGCTTAGCTGTCCCGCGCGCTGCAACACATAACGGATACATCGTCCATTACCTCCATGCGAAGCATGCCGCTCGGACAGGAGATGGATGGCCAGCTCAAGCGCATGGAAGGGGTTGGACGTGCGGCCGAACTATTTCCCCCGACGCCCAGTCTCCAAAGGATATGAACGCTAGCGGGTGGAGCCATGGAGCACGCCGATACTCCAAGCTGGCCGGTGGGATGCAGTGAAATGCGTACGCGAATCCGCGCCTGCGATTGGGCAGCGCTCGGTTTGGGTGCGATACCGACATGGCCGCAATACATGAAAACCGCCATCGACATTTTGCTCGGTCTTCCCACGTCTGGTGCATTGCTGTGGGGTCACGAGGGTGTGGTGATCTACAACGATGCCTTTGCCGAGTTCGCTGGCCGACTGCATCCCGCTCTGCTGGGCAGCAAGGTCCTGGAGACGCTGCCCGCGCATATCGGTTTCAACGCCCAAGTGATGGCGGAGGTACTTGGCGGCGGCTCGCTCGCATACCGTGATCAGCAATTCACACTGACCTGCGATGGCGAAGAATTGGTGTGGCTCAATCTCGATTACTGCCCGGTGCTCGACGAACAGGGCAGGCCGGCCGGGGTGTTCGCCCTCGTTAACGAAACGACCGGGCGGGTGCAGGCGGAAAAGGAGTTGCTGGAAAGCCAATCGCACATGTCGGCGATTTTCGAACACGCCAAGGTCGGGCTGTCGGAGCTTTCCCCGGAGGGCGCTTTCCTGCGTGTCAACGGCGAACTGTGCGGGATGCTGGGGCGTACGCGCGAGACCTTACTGAATGCGCGCATCTGCGATGTCACCCATCCGGATGACTTGCCCAACAGCATGGCGGCGATCAGGCGAATGATGAAGACAGGCCAACCGGTAACGGTAGACAAGCGCTATGTTCGATTGGATGGCCGCCTGGTCTGGGCGCGCAGCAGTCTCAGCCTACTCAACTATGCGGACCGCCCGTGCACCATACTCGCCGTGACTGTCGACCTGACCCAACGCAAGCATGCCGAACAGGCTCTCGCGGAAAGCGAGGCGCGCTTTCGCGCACTGGCGGAAGCTTCGCCAGTGCTGATCTGGCAACTCGACACCAAGGGCAATGCGGTCTATCTGAACCCGCGCTACCTCGACGTGACAGGCGCTTCCAGTAAAGAACTCCACGGCAAGGGGTGGCAGGCATTTCTGCATCCGGACGATGCGCCACAGTTTTTGGCAGAGATCGCCGCCGCTCAGCAGGCGCGTGCGCCATTGCGCCAGCGTGCCCGGGCGCGTAGCAAGAGCGGCGAATGGCTCTGGCTCGAGTCGCATGCCGCTCCGTGGTTCGACTCCGAAGGCGCCTACGCGGGCCATGTCGGCATTGCCCTCGACATCACCGAAGCCGTTAATGCGCAGGAGGAATTGCAGGTCAGCAACGAGCGCCTGAAACTGGCGATCGAGGGGTCTGGCGACGGCGTGTGGGATTGGGATATGCGAAACGACACACTGCTGTATTCGAAACGCTTGAGGGAAATAATAGGTTTCTCGGAAGAAGACACGAGCGACCGCCTCGAAGATTGGGAGGAGCGCACCCACCCCGAAGACCAGGGGCAGGTCGTGGCCGCACTCAATGCCTGTTTGCAGGGCGAGACTTGCTCCGTCAAGAGCGAATATCGTATTCGCTGTAAGACCGGCAGCTACAAATGGGTACTGTTGCGCGCCATCGTCGTTGCTCGCGACAAACAGGGTAGGCCGTTACGCATGGCGGGCACCCTGACCGACATATCGGAAAAACGCAGCTCGGAAGAGGTCGTATGGCGCCATGCCAATTTCGATTCGCTGACGGGCCTGCCCAATCGGCGCCTGTTCCGCGACCGCTTGGAGTATGAAGTCAAGAAAGCCCAGCGTACCGGTCTGCCCTTGGCGCTTCTATTTATCGATCTCGACCGTTTCAAAGAGGCGAACGACCTGCTCGGACACGACATCGGCGACCAGTTGTTGACCGAGGCGGGTAAGCGCATCAGCCACTGCGTGCGTCAGTCGGACACCGTGGCGCGTCTGGGCGGCGACGAATTCACGGCGATACTCGCCGATCTCGACGACCTCGCGCATGTCGAGATGATCGCGCAGAAGGTGATCGAGGCCCTGGCGTCGCCTTTCCAACTCGGTAATGAAGTGGTGTACCTGTCCGCCAGCGTCGGCATCACGCTTTACCCCGAGGATGCGACCTACCCGGAAGACCTGCTGCGCAATGCCGACCAGGCGATGTACACCGCCAAGAACGGCGGGCGTAACCAGTTCAGCTATTTCACCCGTTCAATGCAACAGAAGGCACATGCCCGGTTGCGACTGATCGGCGATTTACGTCATGCCCTGAGCGGCAATCAGCTCAGGGTGTATTACCAACCGGTGATCGAACTGGCAACGGGGCGGGTGGCCAAGGCGGAAGCCCTGCTGCGCTGGCAGCATCCGAAACTCGGCCTGATCGATCCGCCGCGCTTCATCCCTTTTGCGGAAGAGTCGGGGCTGATCAATGACATCGGCGAATGGGTGTTCAGGCAGGCCGCTTCGTGTTCGAAGAAATGGGGCGAACAAATCGGCGCTCCGTTCCAGATCAGCGTCAATAAATCTCCAGTGCAATTTCTCTCCCGTATCGAGGAGAGCGACTGGCCAGCCCATTTGCACAGCCTCGGCCTGGAGGGCAGCAGCATCTCCGTCGAGATCACCGAGAACCTGCTGCTCAACGCGTCCGCCAGTGTGGTGAGCAAGCTGCTGCAGTACCACGATGCCGGGATTCAGGTGGCGCTCGACGATTTCGGCACCGGCTATTCCTCCATGGCTTACCTGCGCAAGTTCGATATCGATTACCTGAAAATCGACAAATCCTTCGTGCGTGACGTCAACACCGACGCCGGCGACCGCGCGATCGTCAGATCGATAATCGTGATGGCCCATGAACTCGATATAAAAGTGATCGCAGAGGGAATAGAAACCATCGAGCAAAAGAATCTGCTGATCGATGCCGGTTGCGATTATGGGCAGGGCTTCCTGTTTTCGCAGGCCGTGCCGGCGGAAGAGTTCGAGCTCGTATTACAGCCCTGAACGGCATTCATTACCGCCTCGGCGCGCGGAAATCCGCGCAGGTGCTTTAACGTGCAGTGTCTGTTGAACCCGCATCCGAGGCCCGCGACGCGGGCCTGGGATGCGGTTGTTTACTTGATGCCGTTGCGTTGCAGGATGGTGTCGAAGGTGCCATCGGCCTTGATGGCTGCCATGCCCTTATTGAATGCGGCGATGATTTCCTCATGCTTCGGATTTTTCAGCCCGCCGGCGACATGCAGGCCGTTACTGGACATCGGCGTGGCGACGAACTCGATCTGCTCCAAGGCTTCCGGATTTTCTTTGTTGATCAGGCTCTTGGCGACCACCTCGTCTTCCAGGGTGAGGTCGATGCGACCGCCGATCACCTTGAGGATGCTGGGCATCAGGTTGGCGGCTTCCTCTCTCTTGAAGTTGCTGGCCTTCTCGAAGGTATCGCCGTAGCCGTAGCCGCGTACGGTACCGATGGTTTTACCGGTCAGGCTGTCCATGCCGGAGTACTCAAAGTCGCTGCCTTTCTTCTTGATGAATTTGACGTCGTTGGACATGTAGGGCTCGCTGAACTTGAGAAAGCCTTCCCGCTCCTGGGTCTTCCAGGCGCCGATCAATACGTCGTATTCGCCTTCCTTGACACCATCCAGGGCGCGCTGCCAAGGCACGAAGGTCAACTTCAGTTCGTGCCCCTGGGAGGCGAAGGCGGCCTTGACCAGTTCCGTGGCGACCCCTTGCTGGGGATGGTCCGGATCGAGGAAGGGCGGCCAGGGATCGCCGGCGGCGGTGATGGTTTGCGCACTGAGGGTGGTGGAACCGAGCAGAAGAGCGAGAGCGAGCAGTTTTCTCATGGTGGTTTCCTCAACGGTGAAAAGCGGTGGGCAAACACCGCTCTGGGGCTTTATCGATTGCCCGCGCCGCCGTTGGCATGCTCCCGAACGAGGAGCTACGCCTTGAATCGGTGGATCAGGCTATCCAGGTGTGCGGAGAGTTCTTGCAGGGTGGCGTTCTCGGATTTGGTCAATTCGATGTTCTCGGTATTTTCGGTATTCAGTCCGGAAATCCTCACCAGGCTTTGGCTGATGCCTTCGGCCACGCTGTGCTGCTCTTCGGCGGCCTGGGCGATATAGGTGTTCATCTCGCGGATTTTCTGCATGGTTTCGTGAAAGCGCAGCACCGACTCCTGCACCACTTCCGACTCGCGGCCGGCCTCGGTGGCCATGTTGCGGCTGAGCTCCATGGCCTCCACCACGTTGTGCGTCGAGCCCTGTAGGCGCGAAATGATGGTGCGTATCTCTTCCGTGGAGTTGCGGGTGCGCCCGGCCAGTACCCGCACCTCGTCGGCGACCACGGCGAAGCCGCGGCCCTGTTCGCCGGCACGGGCCGCTTCGATGGCGGCGTTCAGGGCCAGCAGGTTGGTCTGCTCGGCAATGGCGTTGATCACCTCGATGACCTTGTCGATGGCGCCGCTTTCCTGGGCCAGGGATTGGGTGAGGTTGGCCACTTTTTCCACTTCCGCGACCAGCCCGGCGATGGCCTGGTTGGCATGCCCGGACAGCTCCACGGCCTTGTTCACGTGCTGGCTGGCCTCGTCGGTCACCTGGGAGGTGCTGAGGGCGTTCTGCGCGACTTCTTCGACCGCACTGGTCATTTCGGTGATCGCGGTGGCGACTTGATCGAGTTCCAGCTGCTGCGAATTGATACTGCGGGAGTTCTGGTTGGCGTGTTCCTGGCAGGTATTGCTGGAAAGCAATACGCGTTCCGATAGCGCTTTTATTTCCCTGATGATGGTCTGCAGTTTCTCGACGAACTGGTTGGTGTTCTCGGCCAGGCTGCCCACTTCGTCCATTCGTTTTATCGCCAGGCGCCGGGTCAGGTCGCCTTCGCCCTTGGACAAGTCGGCCAGGGCACTATTCATGTGATGCAGGGGGCGAAGAACGTTCGAGTGCAGCAGCAACATCAGGATGACGATGATCGCCACATCCAATAACAACGTTTGCAAGACGGAACGCAGCAGCAAGCCGTCCAGCTCTTCCTTCAGGCCGGCATCGCTGGATTGAATAAGCAACTGGCCAACCAGTTTCTTGTCGCCGCCGTCTTCATAAAAGATTTCTTCGTTCAGATAACCGCTTGTATCGGCTGGAATTTCACTGATCGGCACAACCTCGCCGGTGTTGTCCTTAGTGAAGCCGGCGACAATCTTGGGACCGTTGGTCACCAGGATCAAAGAGATGCTCGGGTCGCTCAACTCGGATTTGATGGCGGCCTCGGCGAACTTTTTTTCATAGTTCCACAGAGGCCCGGGCAGGGACAGTTTCAGGCGTTCGCTGACGCGCTGAGTGGATTCGACGATGTGCTTGGTCCGGTTGTTTTTGATGCTTTGGTAATTGAAATATGAAAAGGCGGTGAGGATGAGCGTGATCAGGGCAACGACATAGAGGCCCATTCTGACCTTGAGGCTGGCATCTTTCATATTTCTACGGCCTGCAATTGAAGTGATTCGGTGGCCGGCGCGGCTGGCCTTAAGCAATAAGTCGGCCAGTTGAGGAGGTTCTTGAGTGCCACTCGCTGTCTTGAGTTTTAGCAGATATGTCGGCTTAGGCAAGGCAACTGGCGGGTATCCGTCTGATCACGTGGAAGATGGCCGCGATCGGTTGGTAGTGCGGTTGAACGGGGTTTCCGAACGCCGACTGGCTGCCGGTCTTGGCGCCGGTGAAAACCCCTGTCATGGGATTGTCGCGGCGCTGTCATACCTGTGCCACCACCTTTAGCTGCAATCGCTGCAACTCATATGGAGGATGCGGCGATGCGAATTTGCGTAATCGGGGCGGGTTATGTGGGATTGGTGTCGGCGGCCTGTTTTGCCGAAATGGGCAATCGGGTGGTCTGCGTCGAGCGCGACGCATCGCGGGTGGCGCGTCTGGCGCGCGGCGAGGTGCCGATCTACGAACCGGGATTGGAGCCAATGCTCAAGGCCCATCTGGCCAGCGGCCAACTGAGCTTCAGCCACAACCTGGGGAAGGGCATCGAACGCGCGGAGGTCGTGTTTATCGCGGTGGGCACACCAAGCGGCGAGGACGGCTCGGCCGATCTGTCGCATGTCCTGGCGGTGGCGGACGAGCTGGGCGAGCGCCTGCAGCAGGCGTGCCTGGTGGTGGATAAATCCACGGTGCCGGTGGGCACGGCAGAACGTGTGGCGCAGCGGATAAACGCGGGTCTGGCGCGACGCTGCAAGGGCTTCAAGGTGGTCTTGGCCAGCAATCCCGAGTTCCTCAAGGAAGGTTCGGCGATCGATGATTTCATGCGCCCGGATCGGGTGCTGATCGGCTGCGACGAGCCAGCGGCAACCGAGCTGTTGCGGCGCTTGTACGCACCATTCTTACGTAATCACGAGCGCCTGCTGTGCATGAGCGTGCGCGCCGCGGAGTTCAGCAAGTACGCGGCCAATGCCTTTCTCGCCACCAAGATTTCCTTTATCAACGAGATGGCGGGGCTGTGCGCACGTCTGGACGTGGACATCGAAGAAGTCCGCCGCGGCATCGGTAGCGACAAGCGCATCGGCACGCACTTCATCTATGCGGGCTGCGGCTACGGCGGCTCCTGTTTTCCCAAGGATGTGCGCGCCTTGATCCGCGCGGCGGAGCAAGAAGGTATTGAACCGGGCATTCTGCGTGCAGTCGAAGCACGCAATGCGTTGCAGAAAACCTTGCTGTTCCAAGCGTTGCGCGAGCATTTTTCCGGACACCTGCAGGGCCGCGTCGTGGCGCTCTGGGGGTTGGCTTTCAAGCCTGGCACCGATGACCTGCGCGAGGCGCCGAGCCTGGTGCTGCTGGATGCCTTGCTCGCGGCCGGGGCGCAGGTGCAAGCCTGCGATCCGGTTGCCACCGCTGCGGTGGCGGCACGTTATGGGCGAGCCATCGACAGCGGGCAGTTGCGCTTGAGCGAGTCGCTGTACTGCGTGGCGGAAGGCGCCGATGCGGTGGTGCTGCTCACCGAGTGGAAACAGTTTCGCCAGCCGGACTTCACACGGATCCGTGGCGCGATGCGCATGCCCGTGCTGTTCGACGGTCGCAACATCTACGACGCAAAACAACTCGCGGAATTGGGTTTCCTTTACCGCGGTATAGGTCGGCCGGCTGTAGGGCATTGTAAGGCGCATGCAGCCTGATAGACTGCGCCGGCGATTTCGTCCCATTTTTAAGGTCTCCCATGATTAAAAAATGCTTGTTCCCCGCAGCCGGTTACGGCACTCGCTTTTTGCCTGCGACCAAGGCAATGCCCAAGGAAATGCTGCCGATCGTGAACAAGCCGCTGATCCAGTACGGCGTCGAAGAGGCGCTGGAGGCCGGCTTGAAGCAGATCGCCATGGTTACCGGCCGCGGCAAGCGTTCTTTGGAAGACCACTTCGACATCAGCTACGAACTCGAACACCAGATCCGCGATACCGATAAGGAGAAATACCTGGTCGGTATTCGCCGTCTGATCGACGAGTGCAGCTTCTCCTACACCCGTCAGGTCGAGATGAAGGGTTTGGGCCACGCGATTCTCTGCGGCCGCCCGCTGATCGGCGACGAACCCTTCGCCGTGGTACTGGCCGACGACCTCTGTTTGAACCTGGAAGGCGACGGCGTACTGACCCAAATGGTCAGGCTGTACAACCAGTTCCGCTGCTCGATCGTGGCGATTCAGGAAGTGCCGCCGGAAGAGACCCACAAGTACGGGGTGATCTCCGGCGAAATGATCCGCGACGACATCTACCGGGTTAACAGCATGGTCGAGAAGCCCAAGCCGGAAGATGCACCGTCGAACCTGGCGATCATCGGCCGCTATATCCTCACCCCGGACATCTTCGACCTGATCGAACAGACCGAACCGGGCAAGGGCGGCGAAATCCAGATCACCGACGCACTGATGAAACAGGCCCAGGACGGCTGCGTACTGGCCTATAAATTCAAAGGCCAGCGTTTCGACTGCGGCGGCGCCGAAGGTTATATCGAAGCGACCAACTTCTGCTTCGAGAACCTCTACAAGCCGGGTAAGGCTTATTGAGGCAGCTGCAAGCCCTGAGCTGTAAGTGATTAACAAAGCCACCGCAAGGTGGCTTTGTGGTTTTTATAGTTCGTAGGTTGGGTTAGCGGCGTTGTTGTGGTTCAAGCAACGACATCGCCGCCTGCCGCCGCGTAACCCAACAAGGTCTCTATGCGGTGTGATTGCTGATCGGCTTTGTCCATCTGCGGACACCGCGCGGGCCTGTTGTTGGGTTACGCGGCGTTCATTTACGGCGGTATCGATAACTAACGCGGTTGCCGCTAACCCAATCGGGTCGTTCTGCGTGTGGTTTGTAGCTGCTCTTCAGTCTTGCCCTTTACCCTGGCGGGTTGCACCCGCCCTACACAGCTCCCGTAGCCCGGATGAAATCCGGGGTAGTTGGGTAGGTTGGGTTAGCGGCGTTGTCGTGGTTCAAGCAACGACATCGCCGCCTGCTGCCGCGTAACCCAACAAGGTCTCTATGCGGTGTGATTGCTGATCGGCTTTGTCCA
>NZ_CAMPHV010000037.1 GCF_946886105.1 uncultured Pseudomonas sp.
TCCGAGCCTGTTTTTAACGCCGTATCGGCAACGCAGGTAGTTTTTCAACAGCCTGGTAGCGATTTCCGCCTTTGTTTCCGAGGCAGTAAGAGAGTTCGAGCGATGGATGTGCAACGGATCGTTGATGGTTTCCTGGCCCGCCTGGGCGAGCGTCTCGGCACGCCGCTCACGCTGCAGCACGGCGTATGCGCGCTCTATAACGATCGCGACCAACAGCTTGCCGTTATCGAGATCCCCCAGCCGGGGAGTTCCGTCATGTTGTATTGCCGGCTCGGTCAGGTGCCGCACGCAGCCGACAGTTACCAGCAGCTGCTGGCGCGCAATTTCGATATGAGCTCGATGCGCGGTTGCTGGTTCGCGTTGAACCGTGAAGCGCTATGCCTCTGCACTCAGCGGGATATCGCCGAGCTCGACGAGGAACGCTTCTGCGACCTGGCGATGGGCTTTATTGCCCAGGCGCAAACGCTGCGAAATACCTTGCAGTGAGCGTGGCCGACGAGTCGTCTCTCGCGGCATGCCCGTTAACAGAGATCGCCGACTTCTCCCGACAGGGTTGGGGTGGGAGTGCGGTTTGACCGACCACCAACCTTGGAGGACTCACCGATGGAGCTCAGATTTCACATCAATGTTCAGCCCGATGCGTTTTCACCGCAATCGGATTCACCTTCGGACTACAAGAACAATTCGCGCACGAATACGGGCGATACGCTGGGCGGTAGATCCTTCGAGGAGTTCGCCGAACAGATGGCCATGGCGCTGGTTGCCGAGCTGATGAAGGGCAATCCCTTGCTTCAGCAACTGCTGGGCGGCGGCAATAACAATGGCGACGGATCTGGTATCGGTGGTGGTGGATCGGGCGCCGGCGGTGCTCAGGGCCAGGATTTCGGCAGCCGCTTCAAGGAGGCGCTGTTTTCCTACCTGGATCAGCTGCTAGGTGGTTCCAAGGGCAATAAGAACGTCCAGGGCCAGGGCAATCCGGGCAGCACCGCAACGCCGGAATCGAACCTGCCGAATAGCGCGAGCCAGTTCCTGCGCGGTGGCGGCACCAGCCTGCTGAACAACTCGATTGCACCCACCGGGGACGGCGGCGGCCAGGTACAGAACAAGGAGGTGCTGGCGCCGATCAGCAATCTGATGGACAAGCATTCGGATGTGTTCGGCAAGCCCAACCCGCAGAGCAATGTTCCTGGGCCGGCGCCTGTCGAACAATTCAGCAAGCCGGTCAGCCTGAGCCAGGTACCGAGCACTGAAACGCCGGCGTCGGGACCGTCGAAATCGGCGCCGCCCAGCGTAGCTTCGACCCGCACCGACGGTAATTTTGTTCTCACCAAGCTTGCCGAAGGCGGCATAGGTGGCAGCTCCGGGATCGATTTCCCGAAAGCCTCCGCCAATCCCAACGTGGTCAATGAACCGATCGTGGTGAAGAAGGGCGAGGTGTTCGATGGCAAGGGGCAGACCTTCACCGCCGGTAACAAACTGGGGGATGGCGGTCAGAGCGAGAACCAACGACCGCTGTTCATCCTCGAGGATGGCGCCAGCCTGAAGAACGTCGTGATAGGCGATAACGGTGCCGACGGGGTGCATGTCCATGGCGACGCCAAGGTGGACAACGTGCACTGGACCAACGTCGGCGAGGACGCCCTGACCGTCAAACCGAACAAGGACGGCAAGAAGGCCAACGTCGAGATCACCAACAGCAGCGCCCAGGGTGCCAACGACAAGATCTTCCAGCTGAACGCCGATGCCAACATCACCATCGACAACTTCAAGGCCAAGGATTTCGGCAGCTTCCTGCGCACCAATGGCGGTCAGCAGGGCGACTGGAACATCAACCTGAAGAACATCACGGCCGAGGATGGCAAGTACAAGTTCGTCAACAGCGATGCCGAAGGGGTGAAGCTGTCTGCCGACAACATCCGCCTGCAGAACGTCGCCGAACATATCCGTCTATCGAAATCCAGCACCCTGAACCTGGGCTGAGAGGAGTAAAGCAATGAACCACAATTCCAACCGCGCCTCGACCTGGAGCGAACTGCTGCAAGGCGATGGCTATCTCACGCCGGCCCAGCGGGTCGCTTTCGAGCGAGCGATCGGCATGGTGATACGTTCCCTGGACCAGACCCTGGGTATGTCGGCCGAGCCACAGTATGGGGAGTTCGACTTCGAAACCTTCGCCGATGGGCTGGAGCACCGGTTTCTCCGCGGCTCGGATAGCGATGAACTGAGCAGCGACGCCAGTCTGACGGCCTACTGGGTGATCCGCCACATCGCCGACGGGCTGCTGAAGGGGCGCAGTCGGTTGCACTGAAGCCCGAGATGGCCCGCTTTTTCGATTGAGCGCCGTAACCCACAATACGGGCAGGACCGATCATCGTCTGGTGGATCGATAAAGCGCGATCCACCCTACGCATGGCGCCTTCGCCCGCGTGGAGAGGAACCGCAGACCCCGTGGATGTCGCTTTTCCCATCCACCACAACCGCCCGATGGATCGACAAAGCGCGATCCCCCCGCAAAGACTGTCTGCAACACGTAACGAGTACATAGCCATATTTTTACCCAGGCTCATTCGAGGCCCTCGGGGGTGAGCAAAGCATGACAGCCATGCTGCCGTGATTGCCGGCGGTATGGCGGAATCCTCTGCCATCGAGAGCCACCCAAGAAAAATTTACCTATTGATGGCAAATGATCGGCATGCACAATCCAGGGATCAGGCCAGCGACGTTTCACTTCCCTATTCGCAGCGATACCGACCGCCTGGATGCGTCTTCTCTTCCACGCAGCCAGGACGACCTGGCACTGACCGCACGCAAGCGTGGTCTGGACAAGCGTCTGACAGGCTTGCAACAGGCGCTGCAACGGGAAGCCCATCGACACTGGCGTTACGAGCGCACCGTCAATCAGGACTGGACGCAGTCGCACAGCTATGCCGACAGGCGTCGGGAGGAACTGGCGGCTATTCCGGGCGGCAGCGGCATCGCCGCCCAATATGGATTGACCTTTGCCCGGAACCTGATTCCGGCGGACAGCTTTATTCATGAACTGAGACTCGGGCACGAGATCGAGAGCAATTACCTGCGTGATATGCCGTCGCATGATTTTCTCGATAAGTGCAAGGCGCTTTATCGACGCCGACAGCCCTATTCGGGCCATAGCGTGGTCTTCGTCAATAGCCGGCATGGCGCCGAGATGATCCTGCATCATCTGCGCGATCGGTTGCCCGGCGTGAATCAACAGCTTTATCTGCAACAGCATCTGCTGAACATGCGTCCCGGTGTGTATGCCCTGGAACTGGAGATACTGTTGGCGGAAAAGGCAGAGCCTCTGATCCATACCTACGGCGCACGACCGTCGGTGTATAGCGTCATGGCTGCAAGTGGCACACCGCACCATGCCGTGCCGGCGGATCCGGCTGTGGATAACCGCACACTGCTGGCTGCCTTCCACCCTGAGCCGGGGGCATCCATTGCCGCTCGCTTGCATGCCATGCCGGACAGCGAGGGCATGGCCGGATTGGGGCATACCGCCGGCACGCTTGTGGATCGGCTGTTGGCACTGCTGGATGAGCAGACGCTGGAGCGGCATCGGCATAATCCTCTACTGGCGAACGGGTTGCGCGCATTGCATGGGATTGCCGACAGCCTGCCGAGCCTTAGCCATGACAATGTGGCTTTTTGCAATGGCTATCAGGCACTCATGGAGGAGCTCAATGTCTGCCTGAGCGCAGTACGCCCCTATGAACTGAAGGACTTCCGCCAGGCGGCGGCCCCTCTTGCCGCCGCTCATCGGCTGCCGGCATCGGTACCGACCCCTGAGGTGCATCTGCTCAGCTCCGGCATGGGGGCCTTGTCCTTGGGGTTCGAGCTGGCTGAACTGATGACGGGCAGTGCCAATGTCGAAGAGGCAAGCTCCCGTCGGCATGGCAAGACGCCGGTGTATTACGAAGTGAACAATCTACGGCGGCAACGTCAGAGCGACACCAAACCAGCCGATGCCCTGTATGCCGCCCTAGGTCATTCCTTGCCGGATAAACCCGGGCAGCCCGGTTGGAACGTCGATGCGGTTATCGACGCGGTCGACAGGCGCCTGTCCAGGAACAAACCCAAACAGGGCCTGCAAGGGGCGTTCAAGGCTATGAAACAGCACCTGGGCCATGGCAGGAAAAGCGACAAACCCTTGGTGCTGATTCTCGATGCCACCCTGGAGCGGCGTGGCGACATGGACCGCCTGGTTGGGCATTTCGCCAAGGACATTGCCGCCAACAAGTTGCGCATCATCGCCTGCAAGAGTTACCAGAAGTACCCCAATCTGTGCAGCGGCAAGGTCATGGCCGGCGGTATAGCCTTGATTGCGGCCGACGACGAGGCCGCGCGCCAAGGCCGTGAGCATCTGGCACGGGTGGAGCGGGACCTGAACTGGATCGATAACCGCGAAATGCAGTTGATGACCCATATGCTGAACGGGCGCCCCCATGAGTTCGAGTTGCTGGAGCGGGCCACTGACAACGGTAATTTCGTGGCGCAGCAGTTCTTTCATGGGCGGCAGGGTCATACCAGGCTCGATCTGGAATCCAGACAATTACCCTTCGCGGCCATCCGGGTCTCAGCGGAGGCTGGGCAGTTCGCTCTGCATCTGGCCGATGGAGAGCGGATTGTCCGGCCTGACTACCAAGGACATCTCTCCACCCACTTATTGCGCCCGCGCGACAGCTTTGGCTTTGCCACGACGACTCTGGCGATCATCCCCGACGGCGAGGGACGCAGCTACCTGCGCTTTGCCTTTGGCCAGGAAAGCCGTGCCGAACTGACCGAACGTTTCTATATGCCCAGCCGCATGCTGCGCGCCGATGCCAAATGGAGCTGCGCGCAGGCTTCTACCCACATCCAGCAACTGCTCGATGAGGGGCTGCGCGATGCCGGGATTCCCGCTCATCCCCCTTTGTCCATGGCACAGAAGCTGAGCGCCATCGGCTATGCCGAGCTGCAACCCTTGGATGACAGTACACGTCTACGGGCCGATGAGCCGGCTGCACTGCATCGACAGCCCAGGCCCGGCAGCAGGATGACCCTGAACCGCATCGCCTCGGTGATGACTCACCTGGGATCCTTGATTACCGGTTTGACCGAGCCCGCCAAATGGCAGCGTGGCCCTGATCGCGATCTGTTGGACGGTATGCTGGGGCCGTTGATTCAGTCGGGCATGCCCGGCGTTTCCCGTACCGGCAGGGCGGCGATATTGGAGCTGCAAGCCTTCCTGTGCCAAGGGGATATGCAGAGCGCGGATGTGGGGCTGCAGGTGCGTGGCCTGCAAACCCTGGCCGAGCGTTGCCAGCGTATGCCCGGTGCACTGCGCAGCGGCGATTATCTGCTGTCGATTCCGGATAAGACCTTTGCCGCCGCTCCCCGTGCCGTGCAGGAGCAGGCTATCGACGCGTTGTTTACCACACAGGACAGCCAGACCCGTCTGCAGTTGATCGAGTCCATGCTGGATGATTTCCAGCTCAGCAAAGCCTGCGCCTGTCTCGATCGTTTCGAGCAGTTGCTGGAGCGCCGTGCGCCGTTGGTAGCCGAAAGTCTGCATTCGGCCAGACAGGGACTGCAGTCGGATCGCCCGGAAGCCATGAATACCCGACAGTACGCCGATCTGCGTGAACAATTGTTGAAGCAGCGACTGGCGCTGGCAGAACGACAAAGCAATGTCGATAGCGCCAGCAGCTGAAGCGGTTGCGGGGCGCCGCTAGCCTTCCCCGGTTTCTCCTACATCCGTGCAGTCGTCTTCCGAGGGCGAGGGCAGCGTATCGCGCCCGACGATAGCCCGACCCGTTTATTGGGCATGGACAAAAAAGACAAAAAAAATCCCGACGGGCCGAAGCCCGCCGGGTCGATTGCCTGGCGTTGCGGATCAGCTGCCGGCTTTGCTCAGTCCCTCCATGATGACGTTGCTGCCGGCCAGCAGGGCGTCGCCGGCCATGGCGGTGCCGCTGGTGCGGGAGGTGTCGCCCAGCATGACGTCCTTGACGATGTTCTTGGCATCCAGGAACTTGTTCATGCTGTCGCCGGTCATGCCGTCGTCGTCCGGGTTGCTCAGGGCTTCGGCCCAGGACTTGTCGTCGCCCTTCACCGAACCGCCATCCTTCTGGTATTCCGGCTTGCCGAAAATCTCCGGATGCTGGTCCATGAACTTACCGATTTCCCTGGCCGTGCCACGGTCTTCTTCATTCACGAAATGACGGTTGTCGCCATCCTTGTGGGTGCCGATTTCGTTCAGGGAGTTCATACCGATGTGGTTGCCCATCCCCAGACCGAAGCCCATGCCGGTTTGCGCCATGCCGCCCATGCCGCCGCCGAGGAGGGCGCCGCCGAGCCCAGCCATGCCACCCGCGAACGGGTTCATGCCGCCCATGCCGCCCATGCCGCCGAACGGGCTACCGCCGCCCATACCGCCCATGCCACCGAACGGGCTACCGCCGCCCATGCCGCCTATGCCGCCGAACGGGTTGCCGCCACCCATGCCGCCGAGCGGGTTCATGCCGCCCATACCGCCCATCAAGCCACCCAGCATACCCATGCCGAGGTTCATGATCGCGTTGTTCAGGGATTGGTCGAGCATGCTGGTGAGGGCATCGGTCAGGCCCTGCTTGAAGGCGTCGAACTCCTGCTTGTTCACCGTATCGTTCTCGGACAACTCATCTTTCCAGTTGCCGGCTTGGCCATGCGGGGTGCCGTAGGCGCCGCTGGCGGAGTCCATGAACTCGGCGAGCATCTGCAGCAGGGGGTTCTCGGAGGTCTTGCCGCTTTTGTCCCAGTCGTTGATCTTCGAGATGCCGTTCTTGTCCGGCTCGCCGAACAGGCCTTTCATCAGGGTATCGGTCAAGGCGCCGATCGGATTCTGGCCTCCGCCCAGCAGATCGCTGGCCAGCCCGAGGGCTTGCCCCTGAGGAGTAAGGTTCATGGTGATGTTGATGGTCGTGGACGCTGCGTTGCCAAGGATACTTCCCAGGGACATATGCTTTTCCTCTTCGGAGTCATTGAGTGTGAGCGCATCACCTGAACAACCGGGATGACTCGGATGCAATCAGCCGATTACTGGCTTGAGAATGTCTTGACATTCTCAAGGTGAGTGAGGATTGCGGGAATTGGGTTCCAGACGGCGTGAAAATAAACGGCATGGATAATCGGGGGAGAATCCGCGGGCGGGATTCCGGCCGGGTGGCGGGCGCAGAACGTATCGATCAAACATCCGCTCCTGACCGTCCGTGGGCGGCCAGGAGCCTGTTGCCGTTACCCCGCGAGCGACGTGCAACTTTCCGGTTGCCGGATGAGCGATCGGTCATCGCTTGAGGTCGTATCCCTCGCGTTTCAACGCGGTAATCGCTTCCTGGGTAGGTTTATCGTATAGCGCGATATCGCCCTCCAATTTGTAGCCCTTGGGCGTGTCCTGGTCGCGACCATATTCGAAGTTGGCCCTGCCCAGGCTTCGAATGAGATTCAGCGAGGTTCCGCTGCTGTAGCCGAGCAGTGGAGTCGGGGAGACGAACCCTTCGTTCTTGCCGACCGTCTGGAAAACCATGATGGCTTTCAGACGCATGTTGTTGCGGTCGCCGAGCAGCGCGACCAGTTCGCCCTGATCCATGGTGCCGTCGCGGCTGCCCTTGTCCACCCTCGCCGCCACCTCGTCCTTGAATTCCAGGCGGACCCTGGCCATGGTGCCAGGCGTGTCCTGTAACTGTTTGACCAGCGCCTCCAGCTTCGGGTCCATTTTCATGAGGCTGGCGATGTACTCGGCGTTGCTCCGCGCGTGGTGCGGATTCAGCTCGGCGCTCAGGCGTGTCAGCAGGCTCGCTTCGTCCAACCGGGACAGATTGCCGTAGGAGCTTTCCAGGCGCATATAGTCCAGCATGTTGTGGCCGGCCTTGGCCGCTTCGTGACGGTCGGTGGCCTGGCGCAGGCTTTTCAGCGCCGCGTGCTGGTCGTCGTTGATCACCTCCCTGTCGCCGAAGGCGTCCTGCAAGGCGGCCAGGCGTTTATCGAGATCCTCGTGCGTGTCGATTTCCTTCAGCAGCGTGTCGCTGGCCTTATCCCTGAACGCCTTGCCGAGGGCATTGCCGAGGTTCGTCAGGTCGCCGCCGGTCAGCGGCTGCGCGGGCTTGAACAGGAACTTGAAGCGTTTGGTGGTTTTCATGTCCACCGAGGCGCTGCTGGTGACGCCCAGGTTGAGGCTGGTGGTTTCGAAGGGAACGGGCGGTTTCGGTAAGCCGGCTGCCGCAGCGGCTTTTGCCGTTTCTTGGGCCTCCTGGTTTTCATGGCCGGCGATCAGCTGTGCCTGGAGCGCACCTTTGACTTCCACCTGGTTGAGCAGCCGCGGCCGGTTCAGACCGCCTTCCTCCTGCAAACGCCCCGCGCTGTTGCTGTTGGTTTGGCGATAGGTCGAGTAATTCAGCAGGTTCAGGTTCACCTCGACCGCGGCACGGAAGCGGGCGACCCCAGCGAAAGGCGATCCCTTCTCCTTCTCGTGCAGGTTTAAGCCATGGCCGATATTCGCCGACGCGCCGGCATCGATATCGAAGTTGAACCGGTAGCCGTGTTGCACTTCGTGGTCGGAGCCCTTCTTCATGAACTCGTAGGGGTTCAGCTTGCCTTGCAGCAGATCGTCGACGAACTGGTCGACCTCTGCCTCTGACAAGGTGAACAACAGCGCGTCGCGCTGGTTGCCGGAAAACGTGCCCTTCACGTAGGCATCCAGGGGAAAGCTGAAGCCCCCTTCGCGCTCCGGCCCAAGATCGTGGTTACGCCTCAGGGTCCGTTCGCGGATACCGACGCCGACGCTGGCGGAGCCGCCGCCCTGGCGGATGAAGGAGGCGGTCAGCTTGCCGTCGGCGATTTCGAAGGTCAGCGAGTAACCGCGGTCGCCGGCGAGCCGGCCGTTCGGGAAGGTGAGTGGGGTGCCGCCGGGGCCGCTGGTCGGTGTGTTGGCGCTGACGCCATAGGTCCGGTGGATATGCAGCTCATGATCACTTTCGATTTCCTTGAGTGCGGCTTTCAGGCCCTTGGCCATGTCCGTCGAGTCGCCGCCGAAGGCGCTGCGCAGATTGATGTGCACGGCATGATCGGTTTTCTTGAAGGCATTGAGAAAGGCTTTCACTGCGTCGTAGTCGGACTCCAGGCTGGCATGGCCGCGGAAGCCCATATCGGTGACCACCTTGAGCGGATTATCCCCGTAGCCGTGGTCGCGCAGTTGCGACAACGCCTGCGGGAAATCTTCCGGTACTGACGCCTCTGCGCTGGCCGCGATCCGCTCCGTCAGGCTGCTCAGTTCGTGCAGGGTCGTTACGTCCAGCGCCAGGCGGGCCTTGAGCAGGGCACTGTCGTCGCCGGGATCGCGGTTGCGGCCCAAGGGGATTTCGTTCTTCTGCGGCGAGAGGGCGACACCTTTTTCATCGAATAGAGCGAGCAGCTCGGTGCTGCGCAGTGGTGTCGAACCCAGCTGGGCAAGGCCGTCGCGCAGCTGCCGGGTCAGGTCCTCGCCGCTGTTGTAGGGGTTGAGTTTTTGCTTCAGCCCGCCGAGCCGCGGTGGTTTGAAGTCGTCGCGGGGTTCGCCGTGCAGGTTGAGCACGCCCTTTTCCTTGCCCAGGCTGACGAGCGTCCGGGTAATGCTCTCTTCCAGTTGGGTGCGGAAGGTTTCCAGGGCTTCGCTCAGTGGCGTGCCCTGTTCGCCCCGGTCGAGGCGGGCGATGCGCGACTTCAGGTCCTCACCCGCGGCGGACTGCGCGGTGCCGCTCTGGGCGATGGCTTTGAGCCGCTGGAATGCGGCGCCTTCAGCCTGGTAGACATCGCTCAAGCCTTCGCGACCCTGCCAGCGGTGCTGCAGGTTGTAGCCGAGATTTTTCAGCGGCCGAGGGGTTTCCAGGGTGGGCTTGAAAACGTGGGCACGGATGAATTCGGCGGTACCGCTGCGGTGGCGGTTCTCCACGTTGCTGCGGCCCAGCCGGGAGAGCGATGCCTTGACCGTGAGCCCGCCGAGCTTCCAGGTCCAGTTGTCGTCGCGTACCCGCTCGAACAGCTCCTTGAGCACCTGGGGCGGCGTCAAGGGGGCGGGGCTATGAGGCTGCCAGCTCGTCCCGTCGTGTTGCAGTTCCTCATCCTCCGCCCCCTGCAAACCGATCAACAGCGCGTTGCCGTGAGCGGTGCGCAGCGATGCCACGGGCAGCTCATCCGGCGTCGCGAGCGCTGCCCACCCGGGTTCGCCTTGCTGCGCGGGCGACGCCTGCCAATCCTTGCGCGGTAGGCGGTAGAGCGTGCCGTTTTCGCTCAGCGCATGGAGGTTCTGCTGGTTATCCAGGGCCAGCGAGCGGATCTCGCCGTCGAGCCCTTCCCGAGGCAGGGCGCGCGCGGCTTTGCCGTTGTCGTGGAGTTCGAGCTGGCCGTGGTTATCGAGGGTGACGAACAGCTTGTCGTTGACCATGGCGAACGCCCGCACATCGCCGATCTTGTCCGACACCGCGCTGCCGACGGCGACCTTGATGTTCTGCCCGGTTGGCGCCAGGTTCTGGTTACCATCGTGGACGAAGCGGCCGACGTCGGTGCTGACGTTCAGCTTGAGCAGTTTGCCGTCCTGCACCACGTAGGGCTTGCCGTCCAGGCCCAGTTGCAAGCGCTCGACGTTCTTGATGCCGGTCGCGGCCCAAGCGTTGGTCAGCGTATCCCAGCGCTGCAGTTCGCCGCCTTCCAGGGCGACATGGCCGAGGCGGCCGAGGTTCAGGCTGTTGACCGGCGAGGGGCTGGCGTTGGGCAGGCCGCGGCGATTGTCGACGACCAGGGCATCGCTAAGGTTCCAACTGCCCTGAGTGGTCAGTGCGTCGCGTTTGAAGGGCTGGCTGTGCAGATGGCCTTGCGGATCCCTGATCAGCAGGTTCAGCCGGGCCTGATCGTCCTGCATGAAGCCCTCGGCGAAGTGCGTCTTGCCGAGCCTGTCGCCGTCCGGGATCGAGTCGATATCCAGGGTCAGGACCAACCGTGTGCTGTCCTCGGGCCGCTCGCCACTGTGGAGCCGGCCTGCTTGGTCCGTCAGGTACAGGCGTTCCCGGGTCAGGCCGATCCGGGTCGCCTCGGCATCGATGCCGTTCAGTGCGATATCGATCTCCGTTCCGTTGCCGACCAGGCGCACGCGTTGCTCGTCGCCCTGGCCGCAGAGCAGGGCGGCGATGCCATCGGCGGCGACGGAGAAGGAACGCACATCGCGCGCCTCGATGGGTTCCCGCGGTTCGTCGGCGCTCATATCGACCAGGGCGTCGCCCTGCAGCGCGTAGATCCTCCCGTCCGCCTGCAGGGCGAGTTGCTTGAACGGCACGCCATCGTCGTCGGGGTGGGGCGTCCAGGTCTGGCTGCGGATATCGAAGCGGTAGAGCCTGTCGTCATGCAGGCGCAGCCGTTGCCCCTCCGAGTCCTCGTGGATGCCCGTGAGTTGAGCGAGGTGCGCCCTGCCGGTGACATCGAGATCGCGGCGGGTACGGTTTTCCTCGCCCTGGGCCGTAACGGAAATGGTGTCGCCTTCACGGCTGAGCGCATAGCCGGGAACACGGCCCCCCAGGGTCGCGTCGAGCGCCTGCTTGGCCGCGCAGGGCCGGCTGCTGTGCAGCACGGCGATGGCCGCCGGGGTCTGCTGCAGGTGCAGCAGGTTGCCCTGTTTGTCCATCAGCAGTTGATCGCCGTCCGGCTGGCCATGGTGGGCGAGGTAGCTCCTCTGAGGTTGCCCGAGGGTGTTTTGCAACAGCTGCCGCAGGGCCGCCGGGGTGTTCTCGCCGACCCGCAGTTTGCCTTTGCCGTCCAGGCTCATTTCCAGGGAGGAGGTCGCCTGGCGCGCCGGGTTGTAGGCCATGATCCGGTCGATGTCGATCCCGGTGAATCGCCGTGCGAGGATGCGATTCAGGGGCGGATGCTCGATGCCGGGGAACGAGTCGGAGCTTCCCTGCGAAGTCTGGGAGCTCGCGGAAGAGTCCCACCGCTGCATCTCCGCAGATCGGCGGCTGTCGAGCGGCTGGTCGCTGTTCGACCGCCGCGGCGGCGAGTCTATGTCCGCCGCGCCGGAGAACGACGAGCGCCCGGTTCTTGTGTAGGCCTGTAATTGCTTGACGTCATCGAAGCGACCGGCGAGGGGCCAACCTGGACGCTCGTCGGCGCCGCTCGACGAAGACTCGCCCTGCTCGTTGGCGAGGGTGCGATTCAGCGGCGGCTGGTCGTCGAAATCCGAACCGGTATGCGCACTGAAGAAGCGTTCGGAAGACTCCGTGCGCAGTACTCTGCCCGAGGCGTTCGGTGAGGTCTGGTCGTTCTCGGTATCCGAAGCGATGCTCGACTGCGCACTGAAGAAACGTTCGGAGGACTCCTCCCGCCGCGCCGGACCGCGCACCAGCGCGCGGTCTATGGCGCCACCATCGAGATGACCGCCGGCGGCTCGTTCCAGGGGCGGTTGCCGCATGTCGTCCGTTGAGCGCTCCGACAGCGGGCCCGACGAGTTCCCGGAGGCATCGGACAACACACGCCCTTGGAGCCGCTGGGAACGCGCGAAGAGTTCGGCCAGGGTCGGCTCGGCAGGGGCATCCGCCAGCAGCTGTTCGAGATCCGACTCCTGGCGGGACGGAATCTCGGCGATGACGCGATTGACCGCACCGCCTTCGAAGCGGCGTCCGCCGGTGCGATCCAGGGCTGACAGACCTGCACCGGAGGCGCTGTGCGGCCGATTCACCGTCCTGGCGGGTTGTTCCGTGCCTGCGGCTGGTTGTTGGGGCGTCCGCTGGCGTAGGCCGATGAACCTTCCCGTGCGCCGGCCCAGCTCGCCGAGCGATAGCGAACCCGAGCGCTGAGTCGGCGTTTGCGGACGTTGCCGAGTTGTCCTGGTTTGCCCGGAAGTATCCGCTGCCAGAGGCGGTTGGATGGAATGTGTATCGTGACCCGTAATGTTCATAGGATGGCCTACCGCGCTCGATGCCCGTAATTGTTCTGGTCTGGAACGGGCAGTAGGTATGAGGCGGCATATCGTTATTGTTCTTGTAATGCCATGAGTGGCGAAAAAATTCACAGGGTTCCCTCGGGATGAACGGATTATCGCCCCGGTTGACTCATACGTTTTTGCGTAGGTGATTCCGACAACCTGTTTCAGCGATTGCGACCCCACCATGCTGGCGATGCCGCCCTATCCAGGTTGATGCATTCAGTGAGCTTGAACGGCCTGGGAACAACCAGGCCATAGCGAAAATACCAGTCAGGCGGACGTGGTCGACAGACGCCTTAGCAGGCCTGCCCTGGCCGGACAGTTCCGGTTTTTAACAGGCCGTTGAAAAACTCGCTGCATTGCCTATGCGTCGTTAAAAACGGGCCGGGCCCCGGCGTCTCGAATGCGAGCCCACATAGCCCCTTTCAACGGCTGCCGATCGATATCCCATTTCGATACGCTGACAGGGAACCGAGACCGTATCAAAAATACACAAGGAGACATTTACCCATAACCCAGGCCACCATGAATACCATCCATTCTTCCACTCCGGTTTCAAGCTCGCCCCTTGATTGTCATGCATCCGACGGCTTAACAACCCATGTCCATCAGGGGCGCATGGGGGGCGAGCGGGTTGAGGTCAGTACGTCGCAACAGGCATTGCCCCATGTTGTCGGTACTCCCCCATTCCGCTTGGGGCAGGCGCCGCATACAGCCATCGATGTAGCTCCCGCTTTGCAAGGTGAGATCGAGGCGTTGACCAGCGCTCAGTCGACACCTGCCACTCCGGCCACAGGCTTCAAGGAACGACTTCTTTTCCTGTTCAAGAAAACGGATCTGGCAGCTGCCGTGGGGCAGTTCAACAATCGCGAGTACCTGGCCAACGAGCGTCAGCCCGCTCATCTGCCGGAGTTCAAGCAGAGCGTGCAGGCACTGCATGATGCCTGTCGGCATTTAGACATGCCTGCGCATGTGCGCAAGAAATTGAGTACCGCAACCAATGAACTCATGCACAAGATCGACCGGATCGCCAAAGACAAGTCCATGGGCTATCGCACTGCGGCGACCATGATGTTCAGCCTGGCCAATGTCGGGCTGGCCATGCTGCCAACCCTGACCGCGCACAAGAACAAGGACAACCAGTATTTCGCGCTGCTGGTGGCGGGCTATACCAAGACCCTGTGCATGCTGACGGGGATCGCGCTCAGCCGTACCTCTGACCATCGCTCCCATGGCTTGCATATCCAGGAACGGCATGTTCCCTATCTGCCACCGAACCTGCCCTATGCCATCAGTGCCTTCAATGAGAAAGCCAAAGCCTTCGAGGAGCACAACCCCATACTGTTCCACTCCATGGCAGCCGGCTTTACCGCGGCAGTATTCGTGATGTCATCCGCGCCTCATCTGGTCACCAAGCCTCTGAGCGACATCAGCGAGAAGATCAAAGGCTTTTTCCACAAGCCTACGTCCCAGCCACAAGAGCTGGCTCGGCTATCCGAAGACTTGAGCGCGGATATCGACACCCTGCTAGCCGCAGTCAATATTCAGCATGGTGCTTTCCAACAGCGTCGGGGTCGGTTCGAGGAAAGTGGAAAAGAGTTGAGCGATAGTCTCAATGTGCAACTCAGTGAAATAGACTCCGCCACCGAGCAACTTGCCAACGCGGCGCATGGAATCCTCGGTCGCAACGAAGAGTCAGATCCGCAGCAAGTCGCCAATGGGGACTTTGCGCAGAAGATGGCCTTCGTGGCCATTGCGGGGGTGCTTTGCCTGAGTTCCGCCGCAACCTATTACGATGAGCCTGCCGGATTGGTCGACTTGGGAATGGATGCGGGCCTGACCGTTTTTGAACTGGCCAAGACAGCCAAAAATCCCAACGAAAATGCGCAGCAGGCAGCCAGCAAATTTTCCAGCTATTCAGGACTGTCCCCGCTGTTACTGCCCTTTGGCATTCTCAACAAGATTCCCGCCACACACTTTACCGACAATATGCCGGGTTTGATTGCAGGCACCGTCTTTCTGACCGCCTGTAACCTGACCTTGCCCCGCCCTGGCGGAGAAGCGATCGCCAATGCGGTGGTCAAGCTGATGCAGTCCTTGAAGTCATCCCCTGACCAGCGACCGGACCTTGAACAGGGGGTGGTCGACTCCGGGCGCTTCACCGAAATCATCGATGACCCGGTTGCTACGGCAACAACTCAGGCATCGCCGGCCCGCAGCGATGTCAGCGATGAGGCTGAAGCGTTTTTCGAGGCGCAGGAGCGGGTCGATGGCACAGACAGCGATGAGGACTGGCATTCCGCTGTCGGGGATTTGACTGATCGTGGCGACGATTTTGAGGCCGATGCCACCAATTCCGTGCAGGAGCGGAACGACAGGCTTGGTTCTTCTCACAGCCGGGGAGATCGCCAAGTATGAGTCAGCCGCAGCTGGAATTTATCAATCTGATCACCCAGGTAATGGAGCGCTTGGGCATTTCAATCTTTGACACCCAGGCCACCGCTTATCGTTTCGGTTTCGCTGACGAACCCGCCATATTTCTTTACTACCGCGGCGAGGGCTGGGCGGAGTTGGTGACCTGTGCCGACAAATTTTCAGATAATCTGCATCGGACAGCTCCATTGGCATTGCTGGAGCTGCAGGGACAGCAACCGAGCCTGGCATTCTGTCTGGCCCTTGACAAGGAGAGGGGCATGCTTAAAGCGTTCCATCGCTTTCGCTTTGCCCATTGCAACGCCTTTGAAGTCATCGACAGCATCCAGGCCATGCGTGCTTTTGCAAGCCAGGCCCGGGCAATTATCGGTCAGAGGTCGCCAGCCAGCACTGTTTCTGGTGAAAGCAACAGCAATCAGAGGTTCAAGCTCAGCACCTCCATTATGAAGTTGCAGAACCGATAGTGGTTTTTGCCCATGGACGGGGCGCTGATTTTCGATGTATTTCGTGAGCGCAACTCTTGTACCTCGATGCTGGACCGAGCACTGCCGTCGTACCGATGGAGCGGAGAGCGCAACCCCGTAGCCTGGATAAGCGCAGCGCAATCCGGGTGGCGTAATCCGCGACTGCACCAAGGCTTATCCGGGCTGCCTTGTCGGGTTACGCGGCGGCCGACGGCGATGTTGCTGCTCGAACCGCGATAGTCGCCGCTAACCCGACCTGCATGCGCAAGAGCACAGGCTGAACGCCGCCTGGGCAAAGCGGCGTCAGGGCCGTTTGAGATCGAATCCATCGCGTTTCATCGCTGCAATACCCTCGCGGGTGGCCTCGTCGTAGTGCGCGATGTCGCCGTCCAGGGTGTAGCCCTTGGGCGTGTTCTGGTCGCGGCCGAAGTCGAAGATGACCCGGCCCAGGCAGCGGACCAGGCCCAGCGAGGTCTCGCTGGTGTAGCCGAGCAGCGGCAGGGGCGAGGTGAAGCCTTCGCGTTTGTCCGCGGCCTGGAACAGGAAGATCGACTTGAGGCGCAGGTTGTCGCGGTTCTGCAGCTTGGCGATCAGCTCGGCCTCGCTCAGGCTGCCGTCCGCGCAGCCCCGTTCGATCTGCGTCTTGACCTCGTCCTTGAGTTCCAGGCGCACCCTGGCCGAGGTGCCGGGCGTGCCCTGCAATTGCTTGATCAACCCATCGAGCTTGGGGTCGCTGGCCATCAGACCGGCGATGTACTCGGCGTTGCTCTGCACATGGCGTGGATTGAGCCCGGCGCTCAGCCGGGTCAGCAGGCTCATTTGGTCCAGGCGGCCAAGGTCCATGTAGGTGGTGTCGAAATAGGCCTCGCCCAGGGAACTGTGCCCGGCGAGGGTGGCGGCATGCTTGTCGCCCAGCGCGCGCAGCTTCTGCAGGGCGGCGTACTGTTCGTCGTTGTCCGGCTCCCGGTTGGCGAAGTGCGCGCTGATGGCCGCCAGCCGGCTGCCGAGGTCGCGCTCCCCGGCCAGTTCGTCGAGCGCCGCGGCGGACGCCTTGTCGCGGAAGGCCTTGGCCAGGGCGGAGGCGGCCTTGGCGACTTCGCCCTCGGTAACCGGTGCCAATGGCTTGAAAAGGAATTTGTAGCGCTTGGTCGTGCGGTTCTCCAGCGAGGCGGCGACTGTGTTGTCCAGCCCGCCGCGTGCCTGCTGGAACTCCCCGTCCGATGCCGTATGCGAACCGATCAGATGGGCTTGCGGCAAGTGCAGCGCGGCTCGCAGCTGGTTGAACAGGCGCGGTCGGTTCAGGCTGCCTTCCTCCCGTTGCACGGTGCCGTTGCTGGCCAGCCGGTGCTGACTGTAGTTGAGCAGGTTCAGGGTGACTTCGGCGCCGCCCTGGAAGCGCAGAATGCCGTCGAGCGGAGAGCCGCGTTCAGGCAGATTGAGCCCATAGCCGAGGTTGGCGGACGCGTTGATATCCAGGTCGACGCTGAAGCGGTAGCCGCGCTGGACCTCGTGATCCACGCCGCGGCGCATCAGGTCGTAAGGGTTGAGCGTGCCCTCGACCAGGCTGTCGACGAAGGCGTCGATCTCGCCGGGCTCCAGGGTGAAGATCAGCGCATCCAGGGCTGCGCCGCCGGCGCTCAGGCGAAGGCTGGCGTCCAGCGGCAGACCCAGGCTGGCTTCGCGATCCGCGCCGACGCCGTGGGTGTGGATCAGGCTGCGCTCGCGCACGCCGATGCCGAGGCTGGCCGAACCGCCGCCCTGGCGTATGAAGCTCACCAGGAAACGTTCCTCCTTGGTGAACTTGTCGTCCTCCATCTGGAAGGTCAGCGAATAACCGCGATTGGCCCCCAGGCTGCCGCCGGGGTGGAGAAGCGGGCCGCCCGGGCCCATGGTCGGCGTGCTCAGCCGGCCAGCGTAGCCGCGATGGATCTGCAGCTCGTGATAACCCTCGATTTCCTTGAGCGCGGCTTTCAGCCCCGTGGCCATATCCGCCGAATCGCCGCCGAAGGCGCTGCGCAGGTTGATGTGTACGGCGTGGTCTGTCTTCTTGAAGGCATTGAGGAAGGCTTTCACCGCGTCATAGTTGGCCTCCAGGCTGTCGTGGTTGCGAAAGCCCATATCGGTGACCACCTTGAGCGGGTGTTCCTGGTAATGCTGATCGCGCAGTGCCGAGAGGGCCTCGGGTAATTGTTCGAGCGGGGCGGCCTCGGCCTGCTGCCAATGCACCAGGGCATCGAGGTCGCGCAGGGTCGCCACGTCCAATGCCAGGCGCGCCTTGAGGAGGGCGCTGTCGTCACCAGGGTCGCGGCGGCGGCCGAGGGGCATTTCGCTCTTGCGGTAGGACAGCGGGACGCCTTGCTCGGCGAAGCGATCGAGCAGCTGGCTGGCGCGGTCGTCTTCCGGCGCGACGCGGGACAGGGCGCCGCGCAGCAGGGACGCGAGGTCGGCGCCGGCGCTGTAGGGGTCGAGTTTCTGGCGCAAGCCGGCGAGCCGCGGCGGCTTGAAATCTTCCCGGGGTTCGCCGTGCATATTGAGCAGCCCGGTTGCCTGGCCCAGCGCCATGGCGTGCTTCTCGCAACTGCGTTGCAGCTCGGCGCGGAAGGCTTCCAGTTCCTCCTTGAGCGATGCCGCGGCTTCGAGCCCGGCGATGCGCGCCTTCAGGGCCGGGGCGGTGCTTGCGCCGCCGTCGGCGGCAAGGGTATGCAAGCGCTCGAAGAGGCTGCTTTCCGCTTCGTAGATCGCGTGTAATCCTTCGCGGCCTTGCCAGCGATGCTGCAGGTTGTAGCCGAGGTTCTTCAGCGGGCGCGGGGTTTCCAGGGTCGGCTTGAAGATATGGGCGCGGATGAACTCGCCGGTGCCGGAGCGGTGCGCCTGCTCCATGCCGCTGCGGCCCAGCCGGTTGACGCCCCCCTTGACCGTGAGGCCGCCGAGCTTCCAGGTTTTGCTGTCGTCGCGCACCCGCTCGAACAGCGTCTTGAGCGCCTGGGGCGATGTCAGTGGCTCGGGTTCGTGGGGCTGCCAGCCGTGGCGCTCGAGACTCAATTCCTGGGCATCCGCCGCGCCGCGTGGCAGGGCCAGCAGGCGGTTGTCCGGGCCGGTGCGGATGCGTTCCAGCGGCTGTTCGTCCGGCAGGGCGCAAGGGCGCCAGGCCGCCGGCCCACCTCGTTCGGCCTGGCTCGCTTGCCAGTCGCCGCGCGGCAGGCTGAACAGCCGCCCGCTACGGGTCAGTGCATAAAGGTTCTGCTGGCGGTCGAGGGCGACGGACTGCAGCTCCTCGTCGAGCCCGCTAAAGGGGATATCCGCGTCGGGCCGGGAAGGGTGGTGCAGGCGCAGGTGGCCGTCCTGCGCCAGGGCGACGAACAGCTTTTCATTGACCAGGGCGATATCGCGCAGGCCGCTGGCGGCTAGCGAGCGCCCGGTGGCGACCTTGGTGTTCTGGCCGATGGGGGCCAGGGCGTGCTGCCCATCATGATTGAAGCGCCCCGTGCCGAGCGTCACGTCCAGCTTCTGCAGCTTGCCGCCTTTGAGGATGTAGGCTTTGCCGTCAAGGCCCTGTTGCAGGCGCTCGACCCCTTTGATGCCGGTGGCCGCCCAGGTGTTGGCGGTCGCATCCCAACGCTGCAACTCGCCGCCTTCCAGGGCGATGTGGCCGAGACGGCCGAGGTTCAGGGTGTGCGCCGGGGCGGGGGTGATCTCGGGCAGGCCGCGGCGATTGTCCAGCACCAGGGCGTCGCTGAGGTTCCAGCCGTCTTTCGCCGGTAGGTCCGCCGAACCGAGCGGCTGGCTGTGCAGATGGCCCTTGGCATCCTTGATCAGCACATTCAGCCGGGCCTGGTCGTCCTGCATAAAGCCTTCGGCGAAGCGCGTGCGGCCGAGCGCTTCGCCGTCGGGTAGCGCGGAGGCGTCCGGTTGCAGATCCAGGGCACCGTTGTTCGTGGGGGGCGTGGCGTCGTAGAGGCGACCTTGGTTGTCGATCAGCACCAGGCGATCGCCGGCCAGGCCAATAGCGGTCGCCTCGGCGTTGCCGTCGTCGAGCCGTAACGGGTGATCGTGGCGGCTGTCGGCCAGGCCGAGTTGCAGATGGACGTGCCCGTTTTCGGCCGCCAGGTTCGCTTGGACGCTGTCGGCGCGATCAGGTCTGACCAGGCGCACCCGCTGCGAATCGCCCTTGCCGCAGAGCAGCGCTGCGGTGCCGTCGGCGGCGACGGAAAACCCCAGCGCATCGCGGGCCGCCAGCGGCATGCGTGGCGTGCTCGCACTCAGGTCCAGCAGGTGATCGCCGTGCAGCGCGTAGAGACGGCCGTCCGCCTGCAACGACAGTTGTTTGAACGCGGTGCCGTCATTGGCCGGGTGCGGCTCCCAGGCCTGCTGCCCGACGTCGAAGCGATACAGTCGGCCCTCGTGCAGACGCAGGCGTTGGGCGGCGGCGTCCTCGTGAACGCCGGTGAGCTGGGCGAGATGGGCGCGCCCGCTGACCTCCAGGTCGGCGCGGGTGGCGCCTTCGCCGCCGTTCGCCCGGGCATGCAACAGAATGCTGTCGGCCTCGCGCTGCACGCGGTACTCGGCGACGCCGCCATCACAGGCCGCATCGAGCTGGCGCTTGGCTTCGCTGGGCCGGCTGCTGCGCAACACGACGATGGCTGCGGGCGTCTGCTGCAGGTGCAACAGATTGCCGTGCTTATCCAGCAGCAGTTGATCGCCGTCCGGCTGACCGTGATGGGCCAGATAGCTGCGTTGCGCTTGGCCGAGGGTGGCCTGGAGCAACTGGCGCAGGGCGGCTGGCGTGTTCTCACCGAGCGTCAGGCGGCCGCGGCTGTCCAGGCTCATTTCCAGGGATGTGGTGGCGTGGCGGGCGGGGTCATGGGACAGGACGCGTTGGATATCCAGACCCTGGAAACGCCGGCCGGCGATGCGCTCGAGGTTGGCGTTCGACGAGCCGGAACTGCTGCCTGCGTGCGCCTGCAGCGGCTCGGCCTCCCTGCACTGGCGCAGGCCGAGCAGCCGGCCCATGCGCCGCCCCAGCTCGCCGAGCGACAGGCCGTCCGCTCGTTGCGTCGCCGCCAGCGGCTGCTGGCGAAGACTGTCGTTGCCTTCCACGTGCAAGGCTGTGCGCTGCACTCGGGGATCGTGCCCGGAACCGGAAACCTGCATACATCCTCTCCGTTGACCGTTCGATGCGCAGGCTGCTTGGTCGCGTTCCCTTCAACCGCTATCGCCGTGTGGTGCATCGAGCGCTTGGTGATTGTTCTCCCCACAGTCGAGGGTGGTGTAAACCGCAACTTGATAGTGGTGCAGGAGAATTTACCGAGGATTTATGACAAGTATTCGAGTGGAGCAAAGATTTAGCCGCGAGCCGCTGGGTCGTCACGTGCAACGACTCTGAATGTCACGGAGGGGGAGAAGATACGTTTACGGACCAGACTTACCAAGGATGCGAAAACTTCATACATCTCTCGAATTCCCCCGTGCCCGCTTGCCCATGCGGGCTATCGGCGCTAAAGTCCGCCCGTCACGGTCAATCCCGTGACCGGGCGTCGCAACCCGTATTTTGTTCTGAGGCGCGACAGCGCCATAGCCGTGAAGCAGCAGGCGCTTTTTTCATGCCCGCTGTTTACGCGCATCTATGGCGGGCCGTGCGGGGCAGGCTTCGGCCTGGCCGGTTCCCTCGGACGCCGGTTTGCGACCCTCGTACGGTCCGCCTCCCAAACCGTGTCGCAACGGCGGGGGCGGCTCCTTAATCAGTTCGAGGAGCATAAGGATTATGCATTTTCCCCCTTTTACCCAAGGGCTCCGCCTTGGGGTCTGCTGTTACTCGTCCACCTCCGCCCTGGAGGTGCGCCATGGTTAAATCCCACCCTGCTGTCATTCCCTTTCCGAAACGTATCGAACCGCTTGAGTGCACTATTTCCGCTGTCTGCCACTTCCAGGCGGCGGCCGAGTTGCGGATGACGATGCTGCATAAACTGTTCGATATCCTGGCGCGTACGGATGCGGCCACCGACAACGCCGGGCACTTGTACGACTGCTGCAACAATGCCCGCGAGCTGCTTAACGATGCGCAGGTGTTGTACCGCAGTGCGCTGGCGCAAGGGAGGGTTGCCGATGATTAAGCCCTTTACCTGCTATTTGCCCAGCCACGACGGCCAGCGCGGCGCGGTGATCGAGTGGACGCACAATTGCCAACGATCCTTCGATCAGGGTGTGAGCTGCGCCCAGGCCTGGTTGAGCAACGACGACACCGGCTGGCTATGGGCCAACCTGATCGTCGAGCGCGATGCGCTGCCCCCAGGGGTGCAGCGCCGCGCGTTCGAGGTCGGTTTTCTCTGCCGGGTGCATCAGCGTTTGTGCTCGCCGTTCGGCGGCGGGCACCAAGCCCGGCAAACCTGTTTGCAGTTGTGAACCAAGCAGGATGGGGCCGCCCGCCAAGGCGAGCCCATCCTGTGACACGGTTCATGCTATTACCCCGCCAGTATTGAGCCCAGAGGTGTGGCGGGGCACCCTGCGGGGCTCGCTCAATCAAGGATGGAGACTAAGGCATGCTGGATGCCAATCAAGCGCATATCACCCTCGCCATCGAAGGCATCGCCACCGACCTGCAAGTGCTCGAATTTACCGGGCAAGAAAAGCTAAACAAGCCATACCGTTTCGATATCGAATTAGTGAGCCAGTCGCCCGACCTGGATCTCGAAGCCCTGATCTACCAAGCCTGTTACCTGACCTTCGGCCCGGCCGGCAAGGGCGTGCATGGCGTGGTCTATGGGATCAAACAAGGCGATTCCGGCAAGCGCCTGACGCGCTACCAGATCACCTTGCGCCCGCAACTGACTTATCTGGCGCACCGCTTTAACCAGCGCATTTTCCAGCAGCTGACCGTTGAGAAAATCATCGGCCAGATCCTCGAAGAGCACGGCATCCAGGGCGACGCCTATCGCTTTCAGCTCGGCTCGATCTACCCCGAGCGCGACTACTGCGTGCAGTACGACGAATCCGACCTGCACTTTATCCAGCGCCTGTGCGAAGAGGAGGGTCTCAGCTTTCACTTCCAGCACAGCGAAGATGCTCACGTACTGGTGTTCGGCGACGACCAGACGGTATTCCCCAAGCTGCCGGTGCTGGCGTATCAACAGGACAGCGGCATGGTCGCCGATCGGGAAGTGGTGCGCGCTTTCGGCGTGCGCATGGAAACCCGCAGCACCGAAGCCAGCTACCGCGACTACGACTTCGAAAAACCCAAGCTGCTGATGGAAGGCCGCTACAGCGCCGAGTTTTTCCCGACGCTTGAGGTGTACGACTACCCCGGCCGCTTTACCGAGCGCCCGCGCGGCAAGCACCTGGCCAAGCGCGCGCTGGAACGCCTGCGCAGCGACTACGAACTGGCCGAGGGCAAGAGCGATGCCAGCCTCAGTTGCGGTCACTTCCTCGCCCTGAGCCAGCACCCGCGCAAGCAATGGAACGACCTTTGGCTGCTGACCGAAGTCATCCACGAAGGCAAGCAACCCCAGGTACTCGAAGAGTCGGTCACCAGTGATACCCAGCCGGCCGATGGCTTCCAGCAGGGTTACCGCAACCGCTTCACTGCCACCCCCTGGGATATTCCCTTCCGCCCCTTGCTGGAACACCCAAAACCCAAGGTACTTGGCAGTCAGACCGCCGTGGTCACCGGCCCGCAAGGCGAAGAAATCCACTGCGATCAATACGGCCGCGTGAAAGTCCAGTTCCACTGGGACCGCGAAGGCCAAGGCAACGACAAAACCAGTTGCTGGCTGCGCGTCGCCTCCAGCTGGGCCGGCGACCGTTACGGCGGCATCGCCATTCCGCGGGTCGGCATGGAAGTGCTGGTGACCTTCCTCGAAGGCGACCCCGACCAACCGCTGATCACCGGCTGCCTGTACCACAAGGAACACGTCGTCCCCTACGAACTACCGGCGAATAAAACCCGCTCGGTATTCAAAACCCTGAGCAGCCCCGGCGGTGGCGGCTACAACGAACTGCGCATCGAAGACAAAAAAGGCGAAGAGCAGATCTACCTGCACGCCGAACGCGACTGGGACGAAAACATCGAGCACGACCAGAAAATCCGCATCGGCCACGAGCGCCACGACACGGTCGAAGCCAACAGCTACAGCGAATTCCAGGCCGAAGAACACCGCACCACCCACGCCGACCGCAAGACCGAAGTGCGCAGCAACGACCACCTCACCGTCGCCACCACCCAGCACGTGAAAGTCGGCGTCGGCCAATTCGTCGAAGCCGGCAGCGAAATCCACTACTACGCCGGTAGCAAAGTGGTGATCGACGCCGGCATGGAACTCACCGCGGCAGGCGGCGGCAGCTTCCTCAAACTCGACCCCAGCGGCGTCACCCTGAGCGGCACGACCATCAAGATCAACTCCGGCGGTGCGCCGGGTAAGGGCTCCGGCATCCAAATTCTCGCGCCGGTAATTCCGTGGGCGGCGGATAAGGATAAGGCGGGGGAGTTGCTACATCCCCTTGAACCGGAAGCCTTGGCCAAGCAACGCCGCGTGTTTCTGCAAGCCACCAGCGGTATCTGCGAGCTTTGCGAGGCTGCCAAACAAGCCAAGGAGGCAGAATGACAAACGCTGGCGCACTGCTATTCGACGGTGCTTCGCGCAGAAAGGCGTTGGTATGGCTGAGTCAGACCTACCCAGAGCACTCCTTGCGCCCGCTGTTGCATGGCACGGAGTACAAGGCGTTGGCCGATGTCGGGCCGATTCTGCTGGACGCCGAGGAAGGCAGCGCCTTGCATAATGCCTGGCTCCAGGGCTCATCCGATTTGCAACATTCCGTTTGGCTGAAAACCGCGGTGAGTTTGGATCGACTGCGCACCAGCTTGATGCAGCGCCTGCGCATCCTCTCGCCAGACGGCCGCGAGTTCTGGTTGCGCCTGGCCGATGCGCGTCCGCTGCTCGAAGCCTGGCGAGCCCAAGCACAATGGCCGGCCGGGTTCTGGTACGGCATCACGGAAATCTGGTTGCGGAGTCAGGAGGGGCCTTTCAACGCCTGGAGCAATGAAGCCCCCGAACGCGACTGCACCATCACCACCCAGGACATAAGCGCCCAGATAACGCTGGACTGGCCACTGCTGCAAGCACTGGCGCAAGACAAGGAAAGCACGCCGGAGGCTGCCGTATGAACCAATCCGTTAACGCTCCCGCCGACCTGAAACCGGCGGTCTGCCCACTGTTAACCGCCGTACTGCCGGTGCGTTATGCCATTGGCCCCATCGACCCGCGCAATCCGTCGAGTCTGGATGCCGCGACCCTTGGTTTGCCTGGGCTTGAAGGTCAATTCCCCGATCTGGGGCCGGATCACCCGCAGCTACAGGATCGCCCTCTGGGCTACGTGCCGCGCATGCTGCGTGACGGCTGGCTCTACCTCTGGGAAGAGTCCTTGCGGGAGCTCAGCGAATATCAGGTAGAAGCCTCGCAGCTCACCCTGAGCGGACGCGGCGGCGCACAGGATCAAGCTTCGCTCGCCTACCTGATGCTGGAAGCCGGCGCGCCGGTGCTGCTTGCATGGTCTCCGGTACGTTGGAGCGACGAACAATTCGCTGAAGCGGAACAACAAGCCGAGGCACGCCAGCGAACCATGCGCGAACTGGTGCCCGGCGTCGGCCCGTTCAGCGGCCAGGTGCAAGTTCTGCACCCGCAGATCGGCGACGTCAGGCCGGAGAACTTCCGCTGGAGCAGTGCTCCCCAGCCAAGCTACTGGCTGCTGGAAGAGCCGCCGCTCAAACGCTTGAACCGCTGCGAGCAACAGCACTATGCGTTGCTGGATGATCCCTGGGGCGTGTTGTTCGACCTCGCCAGCCTCTTGCGGGTGCGCAACCAGGCATTCGACAAGCTCAACCGGCACCGTGCCGACGATTGGTCAGTGGCGGCCGTCTTGAAATCCGTCAGCGACAGCGACGATGAGGTGCGCAAAAACCTCGCCTCCCTCGTCGATATGCCTTATCTGCAACGAACCCTGCAAGAACAGGAGCGCGAGCACGAGGCCCTGGATAATGATCGGCGGCGCATCGCCGACGCCTGGGCGGCCTGGTTCTCGACCTGGGGCGATCAGCCGCCATCCAGCCTGGCCAGTGCGTGCGAACACTTCGATATCGCCCAAGCCGATGCCCGCGATACGCTGGAGGCCAGTTTCGCCGCCGCCTGCCTCGGGCCTGCCGCCACCTCCAGCGGGCTCAAGGCTATCGAATTGGCCCTCGACCCTGCCAGTACTCCTGGCAAACCCTGGCTGCTCTGGGCAGTGCTGGGCGTGCGCGAGCGCATCGACCCCGGCCAACTCAAACAACTGTTGCAGGTGCCCGAGAACCTGGCGCCCGTCGCTGACGACCTGAGCAAGGGGGCCGCCAATATGGGGCGGGCCATGGCTCTGGTGGCGGCATTGAACGACGGGGGGGGGCGCCTCGAACGCCTGACCCCGGCGCACGGCGGCGAACCCCTGTTCGCCGCGCTATCACCCATTTTAGGTGGCCGTTTGCGCAGCCTCGCCGAGCAGCTCCACCCGCTCGCCTATAACTTGATGACCGCCATGCTCGCCCGCAGCCAACAGCGTATGGAGCTCGAACAACTACCGCGCTACGACGCCTTGCGTTGGCTCAACGAACAGATGGGCCAGGCCCATAACAAGAGCCAAAGGCGCAGCCTGAAAAAGCGCATTGAGCAGATCGAGCGCGAGCAAGCCCGTACCCCGAGCACCGGCACCTCCGCGCTGCCCGAGAAGAGCCCCACGGCCAGCCAGGTCGAAGAGGCCGTTCCTCATCTACGCGTGGTGTCCAACACCCCGCCGGCCCCGGCACATCCCCAGCCGGGTTATGGCAGCGAGGCGCCGCGCGTGCCAGCGGCACCCGCGAAGCCCACAGTGGTTCTGCCATCGCTGGGGAGCCAAGCCGGCAAGGTGGGGTTACCGCGCAATATCGGCGAATTGCTCGACGAAGCGCCATTAAAGACGCTGATTGCGATAGTGGCGGTGTGGAATCTAGAAAGAGTTGGTTCTACATGGGCGGACGATAGAACAGCAAAGAATTTTATCGCTGCCGGAAGCGCTTTCATGGCGACTCTAACCGCTTCCGCCGCCGTACTACAGCAGCTGGCCGATTCCGACTGGCAAAAGCATGTAGCGCAGGCAGGGAAGGTTAATCCAGAAGCCCAGAAGCTACTGGCCAATGCCTTGGGAGCTGGTGCGGTCGCCATGCTGTTCCAGGCCATTACCGCCGGTATCGACGTGTTCTACTACGGTTGGCAGGCGCTGGACGCCTACCGTGCCGGGGACCTGGACACGGCGGCGGTCAGTGCAGGCCTGGCCGGCGCCAACTTGGCCTATGCCCGCGTCTCCGTGCAGGCCATGCGCGCCCTGCGCATCGCCCGCGCCGCCGTGCTGGCCGGCGAGGCCGAGGCCCTGGCCACCGGCATCCGGGTACTGAGCCTGCCGTTACGGCTCAGCTTGCTCGGCCTTACCATCACCATTCTCCTGGGCCTGATTTCCCTGTTCTACACCCATGACACGCCGCTGGAACAGTGGCTCAAGCAAACCCGCTTCGGCCGCCGCCCCGCCGACTGGGCTGGCGACTTCGCTGGCACCATGCGCGCCTTCTACCAGGTCGTGCTGCCAGTGCGCCTGAGCCTGGAAAGCTGGAACGAGCAGAACCCGCGCACGGGGGCAATAGTCGAAGAGCGGCGTTTATACCTGCGCCTGCCCGGGCAAAAGGAATATCGCCAGGGCATGGTCAGCTTCGATGGCGTTGAGGAGTGGAAGCATGAAACCGGCCTGTTCGGTTCGGCCAGCCGTTGTATTCCGCTGGTCTGGAGCGAGGAAGACCCCATCCCCTTCGACCTGGATACAGGCAGCCGCGTGACGCCCGAGCCCGATGGCAGCGTGCGCCTGCGCCGCGCCTACCACGAACAGGGTCTCGAAAGCCTGGTGGGCGTGCGCGGTAGCCTGACTTACCAACCCATCGACGGCCTCTACCTGCCGCCCATCGATATCGACCTGAGCTAAGCCATGACCGACACCACAACCCACCCCTTCGCCCAGCGCCTGAGCCAAGCGCCGGACAGCCGCCTGCTACGTTCCGACCAGGGCACCGGCGCCGACTTGATGTGCATGCCCGAGGTCGAGGAGCAGACCGAGCAATACCTGGCTATCGAACATGGCGATAGCGCGGATCGGGGGATGTTGACCGGAGCGCTAGGGGGGGGGCTAGGCGTTTTTTGTGTTGTCATGGCGCTAAGCGCATACGCAGATAGGGATATGGATTGGGTGCTCTATTGTCTGGTCACAGGTTTGGCTGTCTTTTTAGCCCCCTTCCTCTGGGAAATCCTGCGCCCCATGCCGCTACCCATTCTGCTTAACCGGCGCACCCGCGAGCTGTACTTCGAGCAGGAAGGCGAGCTGTATCACACGCCCTGGGACGGTATCGCCGCCGCTGCCTATACCTTCGGCACCGTCGGCCCCTATACCGGCGGCATGCGCCATGCCTCTCTCGAAGCGCTGCTGCACCGTTACGGCCACCCCAATGAGCCAGTGCTAATCAACCTGGGTTCCCCCATCGGCAAGAGCCTGGATATGCAACTGGGTTTCTGGGAGTACCTGCGCGCCTATATGGACAACGGCCCCTGGTTCGACGAGCAGGGCCACCACAGCGAGTCGGATGCCTTTAACCAGAGCCTGCTGGAGGTGCGCCAGAGCAAGGGGCAGTGGACTCGGTTGCACTGGGGGAGATTGGTAAAGGAATACAAAGAGAACAACGGACGCAACTTCCTCAGTTCTTCCCGCTTTATGCTCATACTCCTGAGCGCTTTGCTCGCGCCTGTCAATGCCCTGCAGAACTTCACCTATGCCATCGCCAAACGTCGCTCGCGCAGTCGCTGGCCGGCGCTGATCGCCGAACGCCTGCGCCCGGACGGCCCCAGCAGCCGGCTGGTCGATCTGGAACGGGAGCAGGGTGCGGCATGACGCAAGCCACTGCCCACCTTGTGCCGGCGACTTCGCCGGCACCATGCGCGCCTTCTACCAGATCGTACTGCCGGTGCGCCTGAGCCTGGAAAGCTGGAACGAGCAGAACACGCGCACGGGGGCAATAGTCGAAGAACGGCGCTTATACCTGCGCCTGCCCGGCCAAAAGCAATACCGCCAGGGCATGCTCAGCTTCGATGGCGTTGAGGAATGGAAGCATGAAACCGGCCTGTTCGGCTCGGCCAACCGTTGCATTCCGCTGGTCTGGGGCGAGGACGACCCCATCCCCTTCGACCTGGATAGCGGCAGCCGCGTGACGCCCGAGCCCGATGGCAGCGTGCGCCTGCGCCGCGCCTATCACGAGCTGGGCCTCGAAAGCCTGGTGGGCGTTCGCGGCAGCCTGACCTATCAACCCATTGACGGCCTCTATCTGCCGCCCATCGATATCGACCTGAGCTAAGCCATGACCGACAGCACAGCCCACCCCTTCGCCCAACGCCTGAGCCAGGCGCCGGACAGCCGCCTGCTCTACGCCGAGCAGTCCACTGGCGCTGAGTTGCTATGCATTCCCGAGGTAGAGGGACAGACCGAGCATTGCTTGGCCATCGAACATGGCGATAGCGCGGACCGGGGGATGCTGACCGGTGCCTTGGCCGGTGTAGGAGGGGTGTTTTTGGGCGGTTTCTCCATTGCCTTTTATTTGGATAATCGATCCGAACCAGCGTTGACATGCTTTCTTATGGCTCTTGCGTGTTCTGTATTGCCCTTCCTCTGGGAAGTGCTTCGCCCCATGCCGCTGCCCATTCTGCTTAATCGCCGCACTCGCGAGCTGTACTTCGAGCAGGAGGGCGAGTTGTACCATACACCCTGGGACGGTATCGCTGCCGCGGCCTATACCTTCGGCACCGTCGGCCCCTATACCGGCGGCATGCGCCATGCCTCTCTCGAAACTTTGCTGCACCGTTACGGTCACCCTGGCGAGCAAGTGCTGATCAATCTGGGCTCGCCCCTGGGCAAGAGCCTGGATATGCAACTGGGTTTCTGGGAATACCTGCGCGCCTATATGGACAAGGGTCCCTGGTTCGACGAGCAGGGCAACCATAGCGAGTCGGATGCCTTTAACCGGAGCCTGCTGGAGGTGCGTCAGAGCAAGGGGCAGTCGGTACGCCTGTACTGGGGGCTGATCAAAGAAGAATACAACGCCAATAAGGGGCGCAACTTTCTCAGCTACATCGACTTCATGCTGCTGTTCGGCAGCATCATGCTGATGCCCGTCCGTACCCTGCAGAACTTCACCTACGCCATTGCCAAGCGCCGTTCGCGCAGCCGCTGGCCGGCGCTGATCGCCGAACGTCTGCGCCCGGATGGTCCCCATAGCCGGCTGGTCGATCTGGAACGGGAACAGGGTGTGGTATGACGCAAGCCACAGCCCACCTTGTACCGGCGATTTCGCCGGCACCATGCGCGCCTTCTACCAAATCGTGCTGCCGGTGCGCCTGAGCCTGGAAAGCTGGAACGAGCAGAACCAGCGCACGGGGGCAATAGTCGAAGAACGGCATTTATACCTGCGCCTGCCCGGCCAAAAGCAATACCGCCAAGGCATGGTCAGCTTCGATGGCATTGAGGAATGGAAGTATGAAACCGGTATGTTCGGCTCGGCCCGCCGTTGCGTTCCGCTGGTCTGGAGCGAGGAAGACCCCATCCCCTTCGACCTGGATAGTGGCAGCCGCGTGACGCCCGAGCCCGATGGCAGCGTGCGCTTGCGCCGCGCCTACCATGAGCAGGGCCTCGAAAGCCTGGTGGGCGTTCGCGGTAGCCTGACTTACCAGCCCATCGACGGCCTCTACCTGCCGCCCATCGATATCGACCTGAGCTAAGCCATGACCGACACCACAACCCACCCCTTCGCCCAGCGCCTGAGCCAAGCGCCGGACAGCCGCCTGCTACGTTCCGACCAGGGCACCGGCGCCGACTTGATGTGCATGCCCGAGGTCGAGGAGCAGACCGAGCAATACCTGGCTATCGAACATGGCGATAGCGCGGATCGGGGGATGTTGACCGGAGCGCTAGGGGGGGGGCTAGGCGTTTTTTGTGTTGTCATGGCGCTAAGCGCATACGCAGATAGGGATATGGATTGGGTGCTCTATTGTCTGGTCACAGGTTTGGCTGTCTTTTTAGCCCCCTTCCTCTGGGAAATCCTGCGCCCCATGCCGCTACCCATTCTGCTTAACCGGCGCACCCGCGAGCTGTACTTCGAGCAGGAAGGCGAGCTGTATCACACGTCCTGGGATGGGATCGCCGCCGCTGCCTATACCTTCGGCACCGTCGGCCCTATACCGGCGGCATGCGCCATGCCTCTCTCGAAGCTTTGCTGCACCGTTACGGCCACCCCGGTGAGCTGTGGGATGCCAGCGACATAGCCGAGAAAGCCAGCGAGATTCTCGAACAAGTGGTGTCCGGGCTGGATCGGGGCAAGGAGCTTGACCTTCCGATCACTGAGATTTACCGCCGTTGCGGTGAACCTTTACCGCCCAAACCCTAAGTCCCTGTCACTACCAGATATTGAATGGCGTACCGGTAGTGCAGGCTTGCAATTGAGCGTGGTTTAGGCCGATGGGACGAGAGGGGCATCATCGATACAGGGCTGGCCGGGAGGTGAATCGGCAGGCCCCGGGCCTGTTTGGAGCCGGGGAAACCCCGGACTCCAATTAAGGCAGGCGCATCGACACGCGGGTCGGTTACACGTTGCGCTCGGCGTTGTTCAGTGGATGAGAAGGTTGTTCCGTCCCGGTGGGATGGGGTTCTTCTTCCACGATATCCAGCACGACGTGGTCGTTCGTTGTGCTGGCCGTCGGGGCATGGCCGGCCGCGTTCTGTGGCGGCTGTAGCCCTTGCGCCGTCATTTCCAGGCCGTCGTCGTGCGGTTCGGTGGGCACAGGCTGGGAACCGGCCGGCCGGCCATGCAGGTAGTTGGCGGCGTTATCCCGAATGAAGCTGGATGCCCTGTCAGCCAAAGTATCACCCGCGACCGAGGCAGCGCTCCAAGCGGCGAATGACGCTGCGTTACCGATGGTAGCCGCCGTTTTGTCGATCAGTCCCGTGGCGAGGTCACCCAGGCCGTGTTTCTCCGCCTGTTTTTTGATGCCTTCCCTCGCCAAAGTGGTGAGTGCGTACCCTCCTCCAAGGCCGCCGACATTCTGTAGCAAGCTGCCGGCGTTGCCGAAGTCGCGGATTGCCTGCAAGCCGTTGGTCGCTATATCCACGGGTAGCTGCGCCGTGCGCTTGCCAAGGTTGGTCATGGCGTCCCGAGCGCTGTAATTTTTCAGCGCCGTGTAGCTCGCCTCCCAATCCTGTTTACCGAGCAGGTATTCGGGGCCGACGCGGTGGTTGCTCTCGTTTATATGATGCTGCGCGGAAGAGGAGGCTGCGCCCAGTATGGGGGTACCGGCAACGTTGATCGTGGTGGTCATCGCCGCGGCCGCTTTTTCCGTCATCTTCAGCGCGGCGGGAACCAACGCCGTATGAGCGACGCCCATCAAGCTGAAGGTCTGGATGGTCAGAGCCGCTTCGCCGGCTTTGCGCGCCAGGCTGGGCTCTCGCGCCTTGGCTGCATCGGCCATCACCGGCTCCAGTTCATCCGGTTTGGCGCTCAGCCATAGGGTATCGCTGGTCGCATTCTTCAGCAGGCCAGTTCCGCCTGCGACTTTGTCCATCGCCCCGCCGAACACCCCGCCAGTGAAAGATGACAAGACCTTGTGGTCAGGAGACAGCGCAGGAATGGTACTGAGCTTGGCTGACGCTGCGCCGTAGGGTATCGAGTTGACGAAGCCCGCTAGCGGTCGGCTGACGCGATCCAGCATCTGCCCCTTGGCCAGGGTGGCCTCGATGCTTTGCGGCGTTTCCCCCATCTCGTTCAGGCGAGTCGCTCGCTGTTCGATGAGTTGGGTGAAGGCCCCGCGGTTCTGCTCGGTGACGTGCGGCTCGAAGAATCTGGTCAGTTTTTCGCGCAGGGCGTGGGCGTTCGGCGAGTTCGCGGGGTCTTCGACGCCCGTGACAACGGCCACCGCGCTGGTCGAGGCCCCTGCGGCACCTCCCACCTCGGAGCGGAAGGAGCCATGTGTGGTGCGGAAGGACTCGCCGTTGGAGGGAACGGACTCACCGTCGGCGCGCATGGAGCCATGTGCGGTGCGGAAGGATTCTCCGTCGGAGCGCTCGGTATCATGCGCTAGAAAAGGACTGTGGCTTGGGCTGTTTATGTGCATGGTAACTCCCCTTGAAATGAGAACGGATGCGAAGCGACCAGGGTCTGAGTCGCATCGATCGGGTCCCAGGCCCAGTTCCATTTCTGTGGAAGAAAAATCAAGCGGGTTCCAGCCACCGTACTGCGACCTAGACGTACACCGAAGGTTAACCGTCGTCCTCGGGTGCGATCTTGGGCGAGTAGCTGCGCGTGTTGGGCGGGAAGATCGAGGGCAAGCTCTTCAGCTCGTCCGGCATGTCGATGATTTCTTCGCCTATCTCGTCGCCGAATTGTTCGTCCAGCTCGCGCAGCAGCCGGTAGACCTGGGCCACGGCTTGCAGGGTGTCCCTGGGGATGTAGCTGCCTTCGTCGGATTTGTAGAGGGTGCGGGCCAGCCAGATATAGCGGATCACCGGGATGCCGTCCTCCTGGGCCTGGGCGATCAGCTCGCGGGCGTCGGCGTCGTGACCCTTATAGAGAATGCGCGGCAGCGGGGTGGTGTCCGGGCGATAGTACAGGGCGACGGCGAAGTGGGTCGGGTTGACCAGCAGCATGTCGGCCTTCTCCGTGCGCGACGGTTTCGGCTTACTAGGCGGTTGATCGATCAACTGCCGGGCCATCGACTTGCGGTGGCCTTTCGTATGCGGATCGCCTTCGGCCTGCTTGTGCTCGTTGCGAATATCCTCCTTGCTCATGCGTTGGCGCTTGAGGAAGAAGTATTTCTGCAGGCCGAAGTCGAAGGCCGCGATGGCCAGCAAGGTGCCCAGGGTAGCGTGGGCGACCTGGGCGAACAGGTCCGCGAGGGTGTGCCAGTACTGATCGAGGTCGGTCAGCGCGAGTTTGATCAGCACCCCCAGCGCCGGCTTCACCACTATGTACAGCACCGAACAGATCGCCGCGGCCTTGAGCACGCTGGTCAGCAACTCGGTGAGCTTCTGCGCCGAGAACATCTGCTTGAACTGGTTGACCGGGTTCAAGCGGTTGAAGTCGAGCTTGAAGGCCTTGGGGGCGAACAGCGGGCCGAACTGCGACCAGCCGCCGATCACCCGCAGGAGTACGGCCAGCCCCACGGCGACGATGGAGAACGACGCCAGCATCCAGCCGGCCTGCACCAGAACCTCTTCGAAGGTGCGGACGAAGGGTTGATCGAGCCGTCGCAGGGGCAGCTCGATCAGCGCCTGCAGTTGCCGCATGCCGTCGTCGGCGAGCGCCAGGATGGCCTCGATCAGGCCCCAGCAGATCAGCAGTTTGTGCACGTCCTGGCTTTGCCCGACTTCGCCCTTTTTGCGTGCCTCGCTTAATTTATGGTCGGTGGCTTGTTCTGTCTTTTCACCGCTCATGGCGCGCTCAACAGCAGGGGGAGTATGTGCGGCATGTCGCGGAACTGCAGCAGACGGCCGTCGATGAGGTATTCCAGCATGGGCATGTAGAGCAGGACGAAACCGATGCCGACCAGACATTTGGCAGGCATGGACAGCGAGGAAACCTGCAGGTGCTGGCTGTACAGGCTGAGGATCGCCACCGCGAAGTCGATCATCAGCAACAGGCCGACCAGGGGCGCGGCGTAGAGCACCATATGGCCGAAGGTATCGGCGAGCAGGCCGAGGTAGACATCGAAACCATCCGCCGTCGGTTGCGGCAGCCACAGGGTCGGCGGCCACAGCAGGTAGCTGTCCCAGATCACCTGGGTGATCACGCCGTAGCCGAGGCCGATGATCAGCAGCAGGGTGAACACTTGCTTGAGCAGATGGCCGAGCGGCGTGACGTCCTGGCCCAGGGCGGGGTTGAGCTGGCCGCCGACCAGGGCGCCGCGTTGGTTGTCGAACAGCGCGCCGACCGATTCGAACAGCCAGAACGGCATGGCCAGCAACAGCCCGAGCAGGATGCCGAGTACGACCTCCTTGAAGATCAACCCGACGAGCCAGGTCCAGGAGTGCTCGACTCCGGTGAGGGCGTACTCGATGCTCGGCATGGGCACCAGCGCCAGAGCCAGAACGATGGCGTGACGCAACATGCCCTTGAGTTCCTTGAAGGCGAAGATCGGCACCAGGAACAGGCAGGGGTAGATGCGCGCCATGCCCAGGGTCAGCGCGAGTAGGGTCTCGAAGATCTGCTCGATGACGCCGGGAACCATTTCAGGCCCCCGTCTGCGCGATCATGTTGAACGCCAGCGTGGTCAACTGGATCAGTTGCACGCCGACCCAGCGGCCGGTCATCGCCAGGGTGAGGCCGACGGCGACCAGCTTGACGGCGAACGGTAGGGTCTGGTCCTGCAGCTGCATCACCGCTTGCAGCAGGGAGATGATCACGCCGACGATCACCGCGACTATCAACGGCGGCGCGGAAAGCATGACCACCAGCAGCATGGCCTGTTTGAACAGGGTCAGAATTTCCATCGCTCACCTCACAAGTAGCTGTAGAACAGGCCGTCGAGCAGGCGCGTCCAGCCGCTGGCGAGGACGAACAGGAGGATTTTCAGCGGCAGGGCGAGGGTCATCGGCGAGACCATCTGCATGCCGAGCGCGAGCAGGATGTTGGAGACGATCAGGTCGATGACGATCAGCGGGATGTAAACCAGAAAGCCGATCTTGAACCCCGCCTGCAATTCCGAGAGGACGAAGGCCGGCACGATCAGCAGGAAATCGTCGCGCTTGACCTTGCTCGCCATCTCCGCCGGCCACATGCGCGCGCTGTTGTCCATCAGGTGGGTGAGGATGTCCGGGTCGGTATTGCGCGACATGAATTTCTGCAGCGGCTCGAGCACATGCTTGGCGCCGTCTTGCAGGGTTTCCATGGTGGAGAGGTCGAGGTTGTCGTCCTTCAGGCGTTCGCCCATTTCGCCGAACACCGGTGCCATGACGAACAGCGTGGCCGCCAGGGCGATGCCGTAGACCGCCATGTTCGGCGGCACCTGCTGCACCCCGATGGCGTTGCGGGTGATCAGCAGCACCATGGATATTTTCAGGAAACAGGTGCAGACGATCATGAACAACGGCAGCAGGGAAAGCGATCCGAGAAAGAGCGCCAGCAGCAGGGGATCTACGTGTCCGATATTCATCTACCGAGTTCCAGGCGGGTTATCTGTAACCCTATGTGGCCATCCACGTCGACCAGTTCCCCGTGAGCCAGCGGACGGTCGTCGTGGCAGAGCGTGGCGAAGCCGGGCGTGCCCTTGCCGAGGCTGAGTACCGAGCCCGTGCCGAGGGTTTTCAGCTCGCCCAACGTCAGCGACAGGCGCCCGCAATTGAGGGTCAGGGACAGGGGTAGATCGTCGAAGGCATCGGCGACGTCCAGGGCGAAGTCCTCGCTGGCGTCCTCGACCATGTCCTCGGTGACGGCTTCGGCGGTGGCGTCGGCGGAGAGAACCGGGGCGATCGGATCGGCGGCGAATTCGCTGGCAAAGGCATTCATGGCGGTTTCCTCTAGGGCGGTGATGATGAAGTGCGGGGTGGGGGAAGTTTCCAGGCGACCGTGCAGGCGTTGGCGGCCAAGCAACAGGCTGCCGTTACCGTCGGGTTGGAACAGCGCCTGCTCGGGCAGCACGACATCGCCACGGCGCAGGGACTTGAGTTGACCCATGGTCAAGGCGGTACGCCCCAGCACCAGTGGGGTGGACAAGCGCCAGTCGGGACTCGGCCGGTAGCTCAAGGGGCGCCAGCCGGGCCGGGCGAGAAGCTGTTCGAGGGTGGCGGTGGGCAGCTGCGCCGCGCTGCGCACGCACTGCTCGTCAAGGCGCACCTCCAGTTCGCAGGGCAGGCCATCGCCCAGGGCTTGCGCGCTCGGGGAGAAGTGGCCGAAAAGCTCGCGCAGTTGCGGGCTGAGGCATTGGTTGTAGAGCGACCAATACCAGTCGTGGTCGCCGCTCTCGTCGCTGTCGTCCGGCAGCAGGGCTGGGCAGCTCGACAGCAGGCTGAGCAGGGCGGAGGCGCGGTTCAGGTGCAGCGGGCCCAGGTCGCTGACCAGGGTCACGCCGTCCTGTGCGCAGGCCTGGTTGGCCTGACGCAGGGTCAGCACGCCCTGGCGTTCGCCCAGCTGGAAGTCCAGCGCTAGGCCCCGGCCGATGCGCCGGCGCAGCTCCGCTTGGGTGCCGGGCAGGCGCCGGAATTCGAGAAGCCTGGCGCTCATGCCCAGCGCTCCCGGTCGTCGAACTCCAGCTTGATCGGGCGGCCCAGCGAGTCGGCGAGGCTATGCCGGCAATGCTCGCGGCTGTCCCTGATTTTCTCCAAGGCGGCGCGGCGGGCAAAGCGCAGGGTGATGTTCCAGCCATTGCCCGGCATGGGTTTGAGGGCCAACCCGATCTCGCCAAGGTTGGGCATCAGCAGCGTCGCCTGCAGCGCCTGGCCCGCCTGCCCAGCCTGTTCGTGGCGCTCGGGCAGCAGCTCGATGAGCTTCTGTTGCAACGGCCCCCACTCGGGTGGGCAGGCCGCGCTCGTCGTGCTCTGGCTGGCGAAGGTGTCCAGAGGCTGTGACGTCTGCGCCTGCCAGGCGACGTTGTCGGCATTGTCGAGCAGTTGCATGAACAGCTCGCTATCGCGGCCATTGGCTGGGCTTTCGCACTGGCGCGGGTTTTCCGGCGGTCTGTTCGGTGGCGGTTCGGCTGCCCGCTGCCGGGGGCGATGGGCAAGATTGGCGGTGTTCACAAGGGGCCTCCGAGGTTCTTCGACAGGTAGTCCAGTTTTTCCACCGCGCGCTGGCTTTGCAGCATGGCGTCGCGGGTCGAATCGATACGTTGCTCCTGGCGGCCGTGGTCCTGCGCCAGTTCGTCCAGTTGCACCTGGCGGTAGGCGAGGGCGCCGATCATGGTGTGTTCGCTGGCGATCCAGTCCTGCACCTTGGCGACCGGCTTGGCCTCGGCCTGGTGCTCGACGAGCAGGTCGGCGCGGCGCTGGCGGCTTTCCCGCTGCTGCTGGTGCAAGGCCGTGCGGCCTTGTTCTAGGCGTTCGACGAGTTCGGCGAGGCGCTCCTGCTCTTGCCGCAATTCGCGTTCCGCGCGGCTGAGGCGCTGGCGGCGGATCGGTTTGAGGATGTCCAGGGTGCGGCTCAGCTCGGCCAGGGCCGGGTCTTCGGCTACCGGCTCCTCCGGCATGAATCTAGTGCGGCGCATGGGCGGTCACCGCGGTCAGCAGTTCGAGGACTTCGTCGATAGGGGTCGGCTCGCGCATTTCCTGGCGCAGGAAGGCGTTGATCGTGTCCTGCGACTCCACCGCGTAGTCGGTGAAGGCGTCGTTGCCCGGCTGGTACTCGCCCAACTTGATCAGCATCTCGACCTGTTGGTAGGCGGCCATCAGGCGGCGCAGCATGGTGGCGTGGCGAACATGTTCGCGCTCGACCACGTTGGTCATGGTGCGGCTCAGGCTGGCGAGGATGTCCACGGCCGGGTAATGGCCTTTCTCGGCCAGGCGGCGGGCGAGCACGATATGGCCGTCGAGCAGCGAGCGCACCTCGTCGGCCACCGGGTCGTTCATCGAGTCCTGTTCGATCAGCACCGAATAGAGCGCGGTGATGCAGCCGTCGTTGGTTTGCCCGGCCCGTTCGACCAGACGCGGCAACAGGGTATAGACCGAGGGCGGCAGGCCGCCGCGGCCTGGCGGCTCGCCGCTGGCCAGGCCGATTTCGCGCTGGGCGCGGGCGAAGCGGGTGAGCGAGTCGATGATCAGCAACACGCTCTTGCCCTGGCGCCGATAGCCTTCGGCGATGGCCGTGGCGGTGAAGGCCGCGCGGGCGCGCTCCATGCTGCTGCGGTCGGAGGTCGAGCAGATCAGTACGGTGCGCTGGCGCAGTTCGTCGTCCAGTTCGTGGTCGAGGAATTCGCGCAGTTCGCGGCCGCGTTCGCCGATCAGGCCGAACACGATGGCATCGCAGGGCGTGTTGCGCGCCAGTTCGGCGAGCAGGGTGGTCTTGCCGCAGCCGGCGCCGGCGAACAAGCCGACGCGCTGGCCCTGGCCGATGGTCAGCAGCCCGTCGATGGCGCGCATGCCGGTGTGCAGCGCTTGGCTGATCCGTGGCCGTTCGGTCGGCGCTGGCGCATCGGCGATCACCGGCAGCGCGTTGTCGGCGTCCTCCGGGTTGGCGAAGGCGCCGCGGCTGTGCTCGTCCAACGGGCGGCCGAAGCCGTCGAGCACGCTGCCCAGCAGGTCGTCGCCGACGACGATGCTGTGCGGACGGAACAGCGGCGTGACCCGGGCGCCGATGGCGATACCGTCCAATGCGCCGAGGGCCGACAGCAGGGTGATGGATTGGCTGAAGCCGACGATTTCGGCGAGCACCGTGCTGCCGTCGTCGCGTTGCACGTTGCACAGGTCGCCGATCTTCGCCTGGGGCAGGCAGCTCTCCAGAAGAATGCCGCTGACCCCGACGATTCGGCCATAGACGTCGACCGGGGCGAAGCGCTCCAGGCGTTTGCTCTCGCCGGTGCTCCAGGCGTCCAGGGCTTGCAAGGCGGCGTCCATCACCAGGTCACCTCGATCCGCTGGGCGCCGCCGAATTCGATGCGTTTGTCGTCGAGGGCGATCAGACGCAGACCGTCGATCTCGTCGCCGACGAAAATCCGCCGCCCGCTGGCGGTGACGATATGGGCGCTATGGCCGCCGTTGATCTGCGCGATGGCGAACGGCAGCGCCGAGATCAGCGGGGTGGTGCGGTCGATCACCTTCAGGGCGCCGGCGTATTGCCGGTCGAAGTGCGCCAGCATGCGTTCCACCAAGGCCCGCTCGGTTTTCTTCAGACGCCCCTGCAACACCAGGCTGCCGTTTTCCTCGGTCAGCGTGAGGCGGTCGTGCAGCTCGCGATCCTTGATCATGCGCAGCAGGGTTTCCTTGCCTTCGCGCAGAGATGGCACGGGCTTGGTCGCCTGCTTGCCGGGCTGCTGCTCGATGGCGGCATCGCCGCTGAGGACCCAGCCGACGGTCACCGCCGATAAGGCCAGGCCGGCCCCCAGGATCAGCAGCCCGGACCAGGAGCGCGAACGCTTCGCTACGCTCGAGCGGTCTTCGGGAGCGGCGACGACTTCGGCGCTTTCCGTCTGCATGGCGGGATCGTCGAGCGCCTCGGGCGTCTCGACCGGCATCGTTTCGCTGTCGTCGGCCGGCCATTCGCTGTTGGCGCTGACCAGGGTCAGCCACACGCCACCCAGGGCGAACACGGTGTCGGGTTGCAACGGGACGATCTGGCTGACGCGATGGCCTTCGCTGTCACTGAGCTGGCCTTGGCGGCTGGACAGCGACCAGCTTTCGTCCTGCCGTTCGAGCAGGCAATGCTCGGCCTCGATGCCGGGGTCGTACAGCGCGAGTTCGGCCTCGGCGGAGGAGCCGATGCGCCATTGCCCACCGCTTAGCGGCAGCGCCGCGCCGCGATGCAAACCAGTCAGAACACGTAACTCGAACATTGCTTTTTGTCCTGGTCAGTCAGGCGGGAAAATGGCTCAGGCAAGCATCGCTTGCGTTTCGTCGAGGTCGATCCGACCCAGTACGTTGACCGGTATCGAACCCTGCAACTCGGCGAAGGACAGCACCGGTACCCGGTTGAATTCGTCTTGCAGCAACGAGCGCAGCGGGCTGCGCAAATCCTGGGCGACCAGCAGCAGCGCGTTCTGCTGAGCACGGATGGGAAAGGCCGCGCGCAGCTGCTCCACCAGGGCGCCGCCCATCTCGGGGGACAGGGCGAAGAAGGTGCCGGTCTGCATTTGCCGGAGCGAGTCGCGCAGCAGCACTTCGGTCTCCGGGGTCAGCAACCACACATGCAACCCATCTGCGCTGCAGTGCTGGTGGCAGAGTTGGGCTTTCAGGGCGATGCGCACGTAATCGCAGAGCACGCTGATATCGCGCTCGTGTTGGCCGTACTCGATCAGTGTCTCGGCGATCGGACGGATCGCCCGCAGCGGCACGCGTTCGGCGGCCAGACGCTGCAAGACCGCGGAGAAGCGCGACAGCGGCATTACCCGTTGCAGCTCTTGCGCCAGTTCCGATTGTTCGGACTCCAGCCAGCTGAGGATGGCCTTGGTCTCCTGCAGGCCGATGAACTGCGAGCTGCTGTTGTACAGGGCCTGGTTCATGCGCTCGAGGATCAGCGCATCGCTCGTCAGCGCGTTCACACCCTCGCGCTGCAGCAGCTCGTGCTCGGGGGCGAGCCATACCCAGTGCGCTTCCTCGCGCTCCGCGTCGCCGCTCGGTAGGTCGCCGGCCTCATCGCCGAGCAGTGCCCGTTCGACCGCCAGCTTGCCGTTGGCGAAACTGGCCTTGAGCACCGGCACCTCGTGCACGCAGAAGCGGAATTCGTCCTCGGGCAGCTGTCCGTTGTACTCGATCTCGAACGAGGGCAGGGTGAAGCCGAAGCGATAAACCAGGGTATTGCGCTGCTGGCGGATGCCATGGATCACCGACTCCGTCAGCGGCTGGCCCGCATGGTACGGGTGGAACTGCAGCAGGTATGCGCGGGTGGGCACGAAGCGGCGCAGGTCTTCGACGCCGTTCTGTTCCGGTTCGCAGTTGACGCTCGGCCGGTTCTCGCTCAGCCCCTTCTGTTTCGCCCGCCAGAGTTGTAACAGGCCGCTGCCCAGACAGACCATGCTGATGGTGCAAAACACCGCAGTCGGCATGCCGGGAATCATGGCGAAACCGAGCATGGCGAAGGAGGCGATGATCCAGGCCTTGGGCTGGCTGGTCAGCTGCTCGGCGATTTCCTGGCCGATGTTGGCGTCGACCGCCTGGCTGTCGGAGACGCGGGTGATGATCATGCCGGCGGTCAACGAAATCAGCAGCGCGGGAATCTGCGCGATCAGGCCATCGCCGATGGTCAGTACCGAATACAGGCGCATGGAGTCGCCGGCGGCCATGTCGTTCTGCATCACGCCGATGGCGAAGCCGCCTAACATGTTGATGAAGACGATGATCAGGCCGGCGATGGCGTCGCCCTTGACGAACTTCATGGCGCCGTCCATCGCACCGAATAGCTGACTTTCCTTGGCCAGGCGTTCGCGGCGCATCTTGGCCTCGATGCCGTCGATCAAGCCGCCGCGCAGGTCGCTGTCGATGGACATCTGCTTGCCCGGCATGGCGTCGAGGGTGAAGCGTGCGGCCACCTCGGCAACCCGCTCGGAACCCTTGGTGATCACCAGGAAGTTGACCAGCGTGAGGATCAGGAAGATCACCAGGCCGACCGCCAGGTTGCCGCCGACCACGAAGTTACCGAAGGCCTCGACGATATGCCCGGCGTCGGCTTGCAGCAGGATCAAGCGGGTAGTGGCGATCGATAGCGCCAGGCGGAACATGGTGGTCAACAGCAATACCGCCGGGAAGGTGGAGAACGCCAGCGGCGTGGGCAGGTACATGGCCATCATGATCAGCAGGGAAGAAATGCTGATATTCATGGCGATCAGTACGTCGACCAGTTGGGTCGGCAAGGGCAGGATCATCATGAACACGATGGCCATCACCATGACCGCGCCGACCACCTCCGAACGCTTCATCGCGCTGATGGCGATGCGGTTCAGCCAGACGAACAGCAGGCTCATGCTTGCACCTTGGCGGCAGCCGACTGGGCTTTTAGCAAGCGCTCGGTGCGCGCCTGCTCGTCCATTAGGGTGCGCATCAAGCCCAGCGCGCTCTGGCGGGTTTTCGGGTCTTTCCAGAGTGGCATCGGCAGTTCCTGGACGACAGGGTGAAGGGCGTTGAGAAACGGCGCCTGACGCAACGGATCCTTGCCGACCGCTTCATGGCTGAGGTTCTGGAAGTCGCGCATGAACACCCCGTTAGCGCTCAAGCGCAGCAAGTTGCGGGTCAGTTGTACGGGGCTCAAGCCGGGAGTGGTGGTGTCCGTGGTCATACGCTCGAGCACCTCGCGGCTGCTTTGCAGGGTATGGCTCAGTTGACTGGAGGCGTTCAGTTTGCCGAGCAGCCCGCGCAATGCGCTGGGCGTCAGCGAGGGCGCCAGGGCGCCGATGTCGTCGGCCAAGGCGCGCTGCAACGAGCGCAGGCCGCGGCCGAAATCCTTTTCCTCGAAGCGCTCGAGCAGCGCATCGAGAATGCCGCCCACCGATTGCTGATTGACCACCGCCTGGTAGTAAAGGTGGCGCATGGCCTGCTTCTGGCCGGGGTCCGCGCTGAACTCGGCGATGGCGCTGGCGGTGTTCAAGCCGGCACGGATCTGCTCGCCATATTCCTCATGCAGGGTGCCGAGGTACTGCTCGGCGATCTGGCTGTCCGCCTGGTTGCCGTGGGCCTGGGCTTGGCGCTGCACTTGCTGGAGCACGAGGCTGGCGCGGGTTGGATCCTTGTCGGTGAGGTCGAGCAAATCCTCGAGCGAGGGCTGCTGTTGCAGCAGCGATTGCATCTGCTGCGCCTGCTTGCCGAGGTTCAGCAGCGAGGGTTGGTCCAGCAGTCGGTAGAGCTCGGCCAGCTTTTCCACCCGCTCGACGTTGCGCAGCGGTTTCTTGCCGGCGACTTCCCGTTGGTTCAGCGCCTTGCTGTTGCGCTCAACGCTGGCGCTGAACGCCATCGCCACTTCTTCCATGGCGTCCGTCAGCGGCTGACTGGGCTGTACCAGCTTCGCGTTCTCGGCGGGGGCTTTGAAGGTTTCCAAATGCGGCAGAAAAGCCCCGGCTTGAATGCCGCTGTAAGAGTTGATCGACATAACGCTGAGCTCACTTGGAAGGGTGTTTTCAGCTATGTGGAAAATCCCTGAAAAGAGTTCCGTGGCGAACAGTCGATACAAGTCTTATCGGCAGAATCTTATTTCAAGAATATTGCATCTATATGAAGATTTTCTGTTGTGCAATTTATTGCACTGGGCTTTTTGAGTTATGCAACGGATTGCATTAATTGAATGTTCAGTTAAATATAAAGTCGTTATATATCAATAGCTTAATATTGTTTAAGTGTGTGGCACAGCCTCTGCAATAGGTGTATCCGCCAAGTCCTGGCATTCCCTGTTGATATGAGGAAAGTTCGATGGAAGCTATCGCGATTCAAAGTGCTGAAGGGGTTCAAGTTAATTGGGGTGAACTGGCCAAAGAGTGCGAGCAGAAACTTCGTAGATTCATTCGCAAACGCGTCATGAATCAAGACGATGCCGACGATCTTATGCAAATGACTTATCTGGAAGCCCTGCGCAATCAGCATAAATTCTCCGGTACATCGAAGCCGGAAACCTGGCTGTTCGGTATTGCCGTGAACCTGGTACGCAATCACTTCAAGACGCTTTACGGCCAGCCGCAATGCGGCGACCTGGACGAGGTGATCGGCTTGCTGGAGTACGACGGCGACCCGAGCGCTCTGGTTGAGCAGCAGCATGTTTTGCAGCGTACTTCCGATGCCATCGAAACCTTGCCGACGGACATGCGCACGCTGCTGGATCTGATCGTCGAAACGGACCTCAGCTATCAGGACGCCGCGCTGGCCCTGGGCATCCCGGTGGGCACCGTGCGCTCGCGCCTTTCCCGCACCCGCGAGCAGCTCAAGAACACGGTTTTCAACCAGTGAGCGGCCATTGAAAGGCCGACCCGGAAGCCTGTCGGAGTTGGCCGCGGTAGAACCGCGTTAAGTCCGACAGGCTTTTGCGGAACCCTGGAGTCGCTGTCGCCACTCAGGTTCGGGAAATGTTTCGTTTCTCGAAACATAAAAGGAGAACGGTAATGACCAAAGAAGATGAAATTTTGCAGGCTGCCCATGAACAGCGTTATGCCCAGTTGATTACGGAGTTGGCGGATGCGTTTGGCGTCGATGCCGCGGCGCTGCAGGAGTCCGGGCACTTGATCGTCAATGGTGTGGACGTCGGCCTGCTCAACTACAAGGTGTGGGATCAGGGCAGGATCACCATTTTCTTCGATCTGGGCAGCATCCCGGTGGCACGCCAGGCCGAGGCGTATCGCAAGTTGCTCGAGCAGAACCTGCTGCTACCGAGAACCTTCGGCACCTACGCGATCATTCCGGGAACCGATCACGGTGCACTGGCCTACACCTTCGACTTCAGCGATGGGCTCGATGGCTATGCGTTGGCCAAGAATATCTGCGAAACGCTGAAGCAATACAAAAGCATGGAGAAGTCCCTGCAGGATGCCAGCCAGAACAGCCGGCTGCGCATGGGCGCCACTCTGAAATCGTCCCAGATAGGCCTTTAGTGGCCTGTTTGGCCAGTGATGTCTCTGCGTAATCAACGATGAGTCTTGCAAGCCGATTAAACATAGGTAACGACCCATGCATGTGAACAATTCAACTCCTCATATCGCCATCGATATGCCCGAGGCGCCACCCGCCCCGCCACCGAGCGGCCCGCAAAGCCGTGCTGAGAAGACCGCGGCCTGGGCGGGCGCCGCGGGCCAACAAGCCGTCGTCAGTGGCGCGGCCTGGGGCTTTGCCAACAAGCTGCCGGTGGCCATCGGCACCACTGTCGGGGCGGCGGTCGGCGGGCCGGCAGGCGCTGCGGTTGGCGCCATAGCCGGTAACCTGATTGGCGGCGCTACGCTGGGAATCACCCACTACTCGGCCGAACTCGCCTGTAACAACGCGCGGGTAAAAATGGGCCATGGCTTCCAGTACCAGCCGGACCCCGGCGCGGGTGCCGCTAAGTTCACGCAGAATAGCTTTATCGGTACTTTCAGTACGATAGGGGGAGCCAAAAGCCTGGCCAAGGCCGGCATCGAAGCCGCGATCGGCGATGGTAAAGACTGGGGCAAAGCCTTTGCGGGTGTGGCGGTGGACACGGGGTCGTCGATGCTCGGTGGAGCCATTGCCCAGACCATCATCAATGACCGCCAGCACCTGGTCGGCGAGGATGGCTTCAACAGTGAGATCAAGTACAAGGAACTCAAGCATAAAAACTTCGACATGAACGAGGCGACGACCCGCATGAAGGGCGGGGTGGCCGCGGGGGCGTCGGGCGGCTTGCTGGCTGGCGGCATGGAGCTGGTACAGAACTCCGCGAGCACCGGTGCTCAGTTGGCGACGGGGGCGCTGACGGGCGCGGTGCAAACCTCGATCATGTTGCATACCTGGTTCAACGCGCGGGAGACCTTTGCCAGCCCACCGAAGCCAGCGGCACCGCAGCCTACAGCATCGACACCACCACCGGTGGCATCGACAGCGACAGGCACTTCCGGTCATTTGGGAGGGTCGACCCGGATTCCCGGGCTGTCGGAGTCCTCACGCTATTTCGACACCGTAGCTGAGCAGGATGATCATGAGTTACTGAGCGAGATGGAGATGGGGCACCTTCATCAACAGTCAGAAATCACCGAGGAGCACGAACACCATCAGCCACACTCGGAAGGTCGGGCCTGAGTCGCTCGGCATAAGCATCCAGCCCGGAGTATTCCGGGCTTTTTTTCGGCTGTATCCCAGCCAGCGGCGGACGCTCAAGTTAGCGGGGCATCCGGCATGACCGTTGGTACGCTGCGCATAAATGGGCTCCTACAAACTTGGTGACGCCCTTGCGAGGGGGAACGAGCGCGTAGGATGGGTTAGGCGCTCGCAAATTGACCTGATACCGGCAGAACAAAGGCGCCGTAACCCATCATCGCTAGCCGCCATGCCAACGGGCTCGTGCAAGTTTAGATTTATATAAAACAATGAGTTTTTTGTTTGATGAGAGGAGCTTTAGCCGCGATGTTCTCAGCGCACTCGGGAGCAATCGCGGTTGAAGTGGGTGCCACCCAGCGGAGTGCCGCCCACCCATGGAAAGCGACAGATTGGACACGTTTTCGTGTCGCGACACCCGTTGCCCCGGCGCCGGGATGATGGCTCCGCGGGGCCGGCCAATATCTACTCGGCCCCGCGCGCCAGCTATTTCGGTTTGGCTATGCCGAACTGTTCCAAGGTCGGGTTCACCGTACGGCTGAATGCCTTGCGCTCTTTGCGCTCCTTCACCGCGTTGACGATTTCGCTGATGCCCATGCCGACGGCCATCAAGCCGCTGACCGCCCAGCCCACCGGGCCGGCTGCGGCGCCGATCGCCGAAGCCGCCGCGGTGCCCGCTGCCTGGCCTGCGACTGCGCCGACCACTCGGCCGCCGACGGCGGCGGCGATGCGTCCGCCTAAGCCAACGGCGGCTTTGCTGCCCTCGCGTTCGAAACTATTGGAAGCGAAGCCCACGACCCGGTGAAGGGTATCGGCGGTCACGCTCAGTGCTTCCTTGGCTTCGTTGGTGGGGCCTGCTCGCTCGGAGGAGGGGCCAGGGCCGGGACGCAAGCCTGCGGCCGTGTGACGAGCATCCTTCTCGACCACTGTGGCCAGCCGGGGATCGCCGCGAACTATGCTGGCCGCCTGCTCATCGAGGTTGCTTGCGAGGAACGTCTGCACGTCGGGATCGTCCTGCAGCTGGGCGATCTTCTCCGCCAACTGGTTTTCGGTCTCGCGTGTGTCGCGGATACCGGCCCCGGCCTCGACCTGCTCGCGAGTCTGTTGCAGCTTGACCAGCACGGCGGCTTTCTGCTCGCCGCTATAAGCCGCTGGCTGGCTGAAAATATCGCCATTCAACCGGCTGATATCCACATCGGCAACGGCGCCGATGGTGGCCGCATCGCCCAATGTCCTGGCGAAGTCCTCCCGGGTGGCGGGTGCCTTGTCCTCGATCCACTTGGCGATGTCCTTGCCGCTCGACTGTCCGTCCGGCCCCTTCTTGGCCAATTGCTTGCCGTTGGCGCCACCCCGGTCGAGCAGGTCGAACATGCCGGGCTTGGACCACGTGGTCGCGGCGTTCTGCAGGACATCCGCCAGGCCGTCGTTACCCTGCAAAGTGGCGAGGCCGGCGGCACTGGCGCAGCCGTTCACTTTGCGTTGCTTCTCGGCCCCCTGGGCGCTGGCCGGATCGGCCGCCTGGGTCAGCGGTTCGTTGGCCAGGAGCAACGCAGCGGAGCGCACCAATTGCTTCGACGATGGGTCCGCGTCCGGGTGCTCTTTCTCGTATTTGTGCAGGCTCTTCTCGGCCTGGCCGAGACGGTCTTCCATACGGTTGGCGAAGGCTTTCAGATCCCGTTCGGTGATCTTGCCATCGGCCTTGCCGCCATCTTTGCCGACGTCCACGGCGGTCAGCAGCGCCGGGTTGTCGCGGATGAAGGCCCAGGCTTTCTCCGCATCCGGTCCGCCTTCCGCTGCGATTCTGGCCGCCGCGATAGGTCGGTTCAGTTCCTTGGCCGCGACCTCCCGTTCGGCTGGCGGCAAATCGCCGAGTAGCGCTTGCCATTTTTCCAGCGCCTTGGGCGAGCTGTATTTGGAGTCGTCGAGAAAATCGTAGTCTTTCTCTTGGCTGGGCGAGCCATGCACCAGGGTCGCTGGCGGCGTATCCACCTTAAGCGACAGCAGGAAGCGCTCCCGCAGCGAGTGGCCGGACGGCGGGGTGCTCGGTGCTCGAGAGGGCGTAGCGCAGGGGGGCTGCCCGAACTCAATGGATTTCAGGGGGGCATTCTGAGTACCGGGCGCACCTGCGGGTGGTTGGCCCGCTTTAGCGGCTGCCGGATCCTGTGGCGGATAGGCATCGAATGCGTGATAGGCGTGGCTGGAAGTTGAAATGCGCTCGATCATGCTTGGCCTCAGCGTCTTTTTTTGGGTGTCCGCATGCGCTGAAGCCAGTAATCGCTCCAGATGCCTTGTCGTGAACTCCCGGGAGTAGCGCCTTAGGAAGGCGCTCGCTTTTTCACGAATGCTGAGTGGCAGAGGGGTTCGAACGGTTCCCCGGAACCGAGGCGCCGGTAGCCGATTTCGGGGTGAACGCACGCAGGCGAATACGACGGCGCAATGGAACGAAAGCCGAAGTCGCTCCACTCAAAACGCAAAGAACGCTCAAAGCGCTCTTTGGACGGTCTTTACCGGCTATTGGGACGGCGAACGACCGATATGGTGGGTCCAACAATCGACTTATTGAGGCAGAAAAATGGCTAAGAAATTATCCGACCGTCGGCGCCAGGCCTTGGCCCTGCGCAGTCTAGAAAGAGCCCAGAAGTTCAGTCTGGATTTCGACGACACCGAACGCATCAATCAGATTCGGGCGAAGGCGGCCAGCTACATCGCCAACAACCCTCAGCCAACAGCCGTCTATCTATTGGGCTGATGCTCTTCGCTGCGGCGATAAACAGGCGTCGCTATCGGCGGCTACTTTTCTGGATATGGCCTGGGGATATCCCTGTGTCATATCCAGAAACTTGCATCATGAGGGGCTTACCAGCGAGCGATTGGTTTGTAGGTTGGAGGGGAGCAGGTTAGTCATCGGTCTGCGCCCGATCTGCTTGCTCTCCCGTTCGGGTTGTGGGAGAGCAATGAACGGCTTCTGTAGCGATTGTGGATGATCGTTCGGCGGGCCGAATACAACGATGGTTTTGCCTTTGATTTGAATCATGCCCTGCGCTTCGAGTTTTTTCAGTACACGCCCCACCATTTCGCGAGAGCAACTGATGAGGCGCGCGATTTCCTGGCGGGTGACTTTTATCTGAATACCCTCGGGGTGGTTCATTGCGCCGGGCTGTTTACAAAACTCCAGCAGGATGCTGGCGACCCTGCCGGTGATGTCCAGAGTGGTCAACTGAACGGCTTTGTGTGTCGTGTGGCGGATACGCTCGGCCATTTGCCGGATGACCACATAGAGAATCTCGGGATTTTGCTTGGCCAATTCCCGGAACTTTTCGTAACTGAGTTCCGCCACTTCGCATTCCGTTTTCGCGATCACCCAGGCGCTGCGCTGCTGTTTCGCACCTTCCTTGCCGAACAAGCCAAGCTCCCCAAAAAACTCTCCGGGTTGCAAGTAAGTGACGATCAGCTCTTTTCCCGTGTTGTCGTCTATCACGACGCTCATCGAGCCTCTAAGAATGAGAAACAAGGTTTCGCAACTGTCACCCAGGCAGACGACAGCGCTTTTTGCCGAATAGCGTCGACGATGGCAGTGCGCCAGAAGCTTTTCCAGGTTTTTGATTTTCGGTGAGAGAGTCGATAGCGGCATGTGCCCGAGTCCTTATAGAAGAGAGTGCTTCTATTCTTGTGTGGTCAGGAAAGCTGCTAGCAAAGGACCAGAACTGCCCATGCATCTGGACGTTTGTCATGTTCATGCAAGCCCCTGTATGCGCCCCCTACATCAGGTAGGGCGACCGCGGTTCTGGACCGTGGTTGTACCGCGCCGAGTGTTGCCACTGATTTGCCTGCCAGCAGTCGTTACTTCGTAAATGCTCTGCTACGAATACGCTCTACCGTGGCGTTTCTCGGCGCCAGGGACCATCGGGGGCGACTGGTTTTTGGGTAGGGGGATGACAGGGGTTTGTCAGGTATTCCGTACGTGGCGGCAGGGGCTGGAAATTCACGGGGACGAAATTGAAGGCCGTATAGCGGCTTTTTGAAGCCCCATGCGGGAGATGGGCGCTCGATACAGGCATGTCGGAAATGGCGGGGCCGGACCATGCAAGGCCTTCAGTACTCCAGCCTGGCTATGACCATGCGTTACTTGCACTTGACCCCGGAGCTTCTTCTAGCGGCCGGCCTCAGCAGTATCCCAACATGATCGATCTCAGCACCTGGAACATCACCGTTCCCGAGCAGGTCTCTGCGCGGACGGTGGAAACGCGGCTCGTAAAGGCCGGCGTGAAGCTGGTTTACACCCAGCTCCGTGGCGTGGGGTATGTCCAGGTTATGGTGCGTCACCGCCCCTATGACGTGAAGAGCCCTATGGTGATGACCTACAAGAGCATGCCGCTGAACTATCCCTTCACCTACACCCTGCAGGTCACCAAGGCCGGGCAGCTGAAGGTCAATGTGGCGGGGCTGCGGTACGAGGAAAAGATCCATCCGGCCTGGGCCAAGAAGCGCTTCTACTTCAAGGCCGGCGTCTACACCCTGGACAAACACGGCCCGTCTACCGAAGGGGGCAAGGCAACCTTCTCCGCCCTGAGCGTCTCTCACAAACCCTAAGTCATAAAGGGCGGCTCTTGGCCGAACTCAGCTGGTTCAGATTGGCCGCTAAAGGCCGACGCCTGCCTGTCGAAACCGGCAGGCGTCGCTCGAAACCGGCCGGGAGTGGTTCTCTAGCTTTAGCTCGCGGCCGGTTTTCGCGCTGTTGACAGCCCACCAGAAACCAGCAAAATCGCCGCCCCTTTTCCACGACTGGAAGTCCCCTTGTGCAACGGATTGTGATTTTGGGCAATGCTGGCAGCGGCAAGTCCACTTTAGCCCGCTCCTTGAGCCAGCGTCTCAGCTTGCCCGTGGTGCACCTGGATACTCTGTTCTGGGAGCCCGGCTGGGTCGAGCCCGACGCTGTGCAGTTCCGTGAAAGGGTTCGCGATGCGGTCGCAACGGATGCCTGGGTCTGCGAAGGCAACTACGCCCGACGCACTTTCGACCTGCGTCTGCCCAACGCCGACCTGATCATCTGGCTTGATACGCCGCGCCTGACCTGCCTGGCGCGAGTCATCGTTCGTAGCCTAATGAACCGACCGCGACCTGACCTTCCAGCCGGCTGTAGAGAGAAGCTCGACCGAGCATTCTTGACGTTTCTTAAATTCGTCTGGCGGTTCGACCATGGCTACCGCCAAGGTATCGACGCAGTGCGTATGGCTATAGGCCCGAAGGTGCCAACAGTGCATTTACGAGGCAGCCGACAGATTGCCGCCTTCCTTGATGGGTTGCCCACCGCGGCTACAACCCAGTACAGCTAGATCAAATCTGTGCGCCCTTTCAGGGGAGACGGCATATGCGTGAGCGAAAGGCAGCACGACAGCCTGCTCGATTCAGCGCACGCGCCTGAGGCTTTGCGCCGCCAGATCCAGGGCTTTGTGCATGTCCAGCCGCGCCGAACGGCCCACGTCCTTGTTATTGAGCTGATAGCTGCGCTCCGACGGCAGGATGGGCGCGGTGAGATCTTCCGCATCCATCTGCTCGAAGTCGTGATTGTCGCCGATGGTCATGGCGCTGCGGCGCAGCAGCATGCGCAACTGCTCGGGCTGAAGTTGCGGATTGATGGACAACATCGCCGCCAGCAGGCCCGCGACCATGGGCGTGGCATAGGACGTGCCGCAATGCACTGCGCCGTCCCGGCCGGCGCTGGTGGTCGAGGCGTGGGCACAAGCGGCAGCGGTGATGTCAACGCGCATGTCGATATTCGAGGAGCTGCGCTTGACCGCATAGGCCGGGTCGTTGATGGCGAGCCCGGCGCGCTCGCTACGCTGGTGCCCGCCGACTACCAGCAATTGCTCGGTGATAAAGGAGGAGGGCAGGCGGTATTCGTCGCTGCCCGAGAATGAAGATCCATTGCCGGCGGAGTTGACCACCACCACGTCGGGATGCTCCTTACGCAGCCAAAGGAAGAATTCCTCCAGCAGCTCCTCGTATCCTCCCATGGCGATGCCCGAGCGCAGCAGGGAGTCCACTTCATCGCCTTCGATGTCTTTCGTGCCGACGCGGTGAATGCCCCAGCTCCAGTTGAGCACGCGTACGCCGTCCTCCACGAGGTTGACCGAGGCGGCGATGTTGGCGGTGATCCCGGCATCGGAATTACGTTCGACGATGACCTCGAAACCACCGCTTGCCTGGTCCAGGCCACGGAGAAAACCCGTGTTGCCGCCGTCGTCCCAGCGTGCGGAGAGGATGCCGGCGACGGTCGTGCCATGGTTGTCCGGTGTGTCCGCATCGCGGGCGTAGACGCAGGTACGCGGTACCGAGCAGGCGCCGAGGTAGTCCGCGAAATCCGCGGTGTCGAAATCCACGTCGCGCTCGATCAGGCCGATGCGCACGGGTTGCGGCCGGATGGGCGGCTGCTGCCCCGGGAGGCGCCGTTGGTAGTAGTTCACCGCGTCGAGAAAGCGATTCGCGGCCCATTCGTCAGAGTCCAGTGCCGGTTTCTTCGGCTCTGCAGGGCGGGCGCTGGCCGGCTCGGTCTCTTCTGCCGCCGACTCCTCGATCACCACGGCATCCACGCTGGTCTCGCTGCCCAGGCGCAGCACCAGCGCGTCGCGCTGCAGCAGGTCCTTGGCTGGCAGGCGAAGCTGGTACAGGTTCAGGGGAGCGATGCTGCCGACCACCTTCGCCCCGTACTTGCGGGCAAGACGCTGAGCTTCCTTGAGGCCATCGTGATTTTCCTCGATCAGCAGGCTGACCAGGTCGACATAGGTGGTTAGGCCGTCCATGTTCTTCGCCACTTCGTCCGGCCCGGCGGCCAGTACATGGCTGTTGCGCAGCGTCAGCCAGGCTGCATTGCTGGCGCGCGGGCCATCCTCCAGCCAGAGAGGGCCGCTTTGGTAATCGGCGCGGTTCAGACGCAGCCGAAGGTGTTCCCCTTCGCGCTGGACCCTATCCGCTGGTATCGCCTTGGCACCCAGTTTCAATTGCGGCGTTGCATCGCCCATTCCGCGCACTGTCAGGCACCAGTCCTGGCGCCGACTTTCCAGCAGGTCACCGCAGCGTTTCAGGCCTTCCAGGCGCAGCGGCTCTTGCGCCGCGGGCGCAGTGTTGGCAGCCAACGAGAACAACATAGCGAGGGCAGTGGATCGTAAGAGCATGAGCCAGATTTCTGTGTCAGGGGCCTGTTGTTCCGACTGTCGTATTGTTCGCTTCGTTCAGTGGGAGAGCATCGTGGGATATGGTCGAAGCCGGACAGGCTGCTCGCGACCGATTCTGTTGAAAAAGCCCCGTCGTGATTTTTGCCCATGAAAAAGCATTAGCGACGTTGAAATCTGGCTCTCTCAGAAAAAGACGGATATTTGAGTTTTGATCTTGGCGACTTTCTCTCTCAGGCCTACAACGTCGGGCTAAGAGGCCGTAGGCATTTGTCGATCTGAATTACCCACGGGCCAAAGTCGAACAGCATTCCGTCTTCAAGCAAGCGCTGAAGAATTGGAATATGACCAACTGCATGAGCCGGCTATCGGCTCTGCACGCAATGATGGCAAGATGATACTTATTGGAGAATTAATGGCATTCGATGTTCGCCGTGAGGCGCTGCCGGATGCCGTGCGCATACGGATAAGGGATCTATGGTTTCGATTCAGGTGGGTGGTGAGGACAAGACTGCGAAGATTAGCGATTGGTCGATTTATTGGAGCGACAAGTACGAAACCCTGCAACTGACCTGTTACTACCCCTCCAAGAAAACTTACACGCGCCCGCTCAGTGACTGCCGTGTTTCTCCCACCCGCGAGTTGGGTGAGATGTTGCTGACCAAGCCCGGCAGCAAGATAGTCAAGCCCATTGCCAAAGCTACGATCTACGGCGAGCGATATGCCGTCGTGCACTATCCGGACGCCGACAAGCCCTATGTCTACAAGATGGACGGCATCGGCTTTGCCTCGCCAACGACGATGAAGGACTCGCCGGTCTTCCACTATTTCTCAGCCGTGGCGAATGCCCGGCAGGATCACGCCGAGTCGAAGACTGACCGTGAGATCGCCGCCAATGTCGTGCGCCAGCTGGAAAAACTGCCCGCCAGTGCCGACACCGCCTTGCAGGCATACTGCTCGGGACGCAACGGCACACTGGCGCCGGGCCAAGGGCTGATCTATCCGTTCGGACTGAACGAGAGCCAACTCGCGGCGGTCGAGCAGGCTTTTCGCGCGCAGGTCAGTGTGATCGAGGGCCCACCGGGGACTGGCAAGACTCAGACCATCCTCAACATCATCGCCAATATTCTGCTGCGCCAGCAGACGGTTGCCGTGCTGTCCAACAACAATGCGGCGGTGGAAAACGTCTACGAGAAGCTGGAGAAATTCGGCCTGGGTCACCTGATCGCCAAACTCGGTAACCAGGACAACCGCAAGGACTTCTTTGCTGACCTGCCGCCTTGGCCATCGAGCGAGCCCGAGCCCGCACCGACGCTGGACGAGATTCAAGTCTTGCTGGCCCGCTTGAAGCAGCACCTGCACGACCACAATCGGGCGGCGCAACTGCAGCTCGAGCTCGATGAGCTAACTATCGAGCGCCGCTACCTACAGCAGTGGCAGGCAGACAGCGGCATACCGGCAGCCAACTCGCTGGATAAGTACAGACTGTCGCCGCGCAAGATCGCAGACCTGATGGCATACCTGGCCTATCTAGGTGAGCAGCGCATCCGCCTCAAGGATCGCGTCGAGCTGCTGTTCAACTTCAGGATTTTCCGTGCCAAGCCATTCGCTCAGGGCGATGCGCGCCTGTCCGTCTTTCATGCCCTGCAGATGCACTACTACGATAAGGCGTTGCAAGATGCGGAAGCAGAGCTGCAGGCGTGCCGCGAATCGCTGGCACGCGGAAATTTCACGACCTTGCTGGATGAATTGAAAACGGCATCGATGCGCCACCTGAAGCAGCATCTACACCGCCAGGCACGGCCATCGGAAAGCTTCGATACCAAGACGTACCAAGATCAAAAGCAGTTCGACGCTTTCATGCAGCGCTTCCCGATTCTAGGCAGTGGTACGCACTCCATCGTCAATTCGATCGCGCCAGGGGCGGTTCTCGACTACGTAATCATCGACGAGGCTTCGCTGCAGGACATCGTGCCGGGCATTCTGGCGCTCGGCTGCGCGAAGAACCTGATCGTCGTTGGCGACAACCGTCAGTTGGCACATATTCCCGTGGCGCTGGGCCTACCGGCGCCTACCGAGGCCTACGATTGCGAGCGCTACAGCCTGCTCGATTCGTGCATCGGTGTGTTCAAGGAGGCACTTCCCAGAACCCTGCTGAAAGAGCATTACCGCTGCCACCCCAGGATCATTCAGTTCTGCAATCAGCAGTTCTATAACAACGCATTGGTGCCGATGACCGAGGACAAGGGAGAAGCACCACTGCGCCTGGTGGTGACCGCCAAGGGCAATCACACCCGCCAGAATGTCAACCAGCGCGAGCTGGACTCTCTGCTTAAGCTACTCGAGAACGAGGGAGAGCCGGTTGGGCTGGGCGGCGATGGCCGCGGTTTCATCGCGCCATTCCGGGCACAAGTCAACCTCTCCGGCACACACCTGCCACCGGATTTCGTCAGGGACACCGTGCACAAGTTCCAGGGCCGGGAGTGCGATGAGATCGTTTTCTCCACCGTGCTGGATAAGAAGCGCTACAACCAAGAACGCAAACGGCTGGCGTTCGTCGACGACCCGCGCATGATCAACGTGGCGGTGTCGCGAGCCAAGCACCGCTTCACCCTGGTGACGGGCGATGAGGTGTTCACCAGCAACAACGGCCACATCGCGGCTCTGATGCGCCACATCATCTATTACGCGCCGGACGAGCAGATTGTGCGCGCCCCCGTGGTATCTGCCTTCGACTTGCTGTATCGGGAGTTTGACCTGTCCCTGGCGCGCTTGGACTCCCGCCTGCGGCCTGGCGATTCGCGCTACAAATCCGAGCAGATCGTGGCGCAACTGTTGCGCGAGGCGCTGTCCGCTCCAGCGTGTCAATCATTGATGTACCACACGCAGATCAAGCTGGATCAGATCGCATCGCCAAGTAACCAGGATTGGACAGACCGCGAGCGGGCCTTCATGGTGCGCGCCAGTTGTGACTTCGTGATCTACTTCAAGGTAGGCAAGATCCCAGTGGGGGTAATCGAAGTCGATGGCGGCTTCCACGATAGACCCGACCAGGTGGTGCGGGACGCCTTAAAGAATGGCGTCCTAGCGAAAAGCGGCATCCCCATTCTGCGCCTGCGCACGGTCGAGAGCCGCATCGCGGAAAGAATCGGTGAATTCATCGCCAAGTGGGCCAGCCCGACGCCCGGGATATAAAGCGGGTGCGCCCCGTCCGGGTCAGGCCGGCGTCGACGGCGAAACCTTCGCCCTTGACCAGGCAGGCCACCATGCGGCGCCGCAGCACCTCATTGAAACAATCGGCGGAACAGATCGCTGACACGGAAACGCCCGTGGCGACTCTTCGAAAAGGTCGAGTGATTGGTTACTGGGTAAAGGGGACGGGTTTTATTTAATTTCTTTCAAGGCCCGTTTTTGGCCGATTCTGTTGAAAAAGTAGCTTCAGCGGCATCCTGCCGGTCAGGTGT
>NZ_CAMPHV010000038.1 GCF_946886105.1 uncultured Pseudomonas sp.
CGCACCAGCCAAGACTTGCGGTGGCTCATGCCTTCATTAAACCGGACAGTAGTGACGCAGCCCTTATTTGTTGAGGTGACGGAAGGTGCCGTCCCAGTCGACAGGCAGTTGCTGGTCGCGCAGCTCATGGATGCGCTCCCGGTAAATGCGGTACAGCTTGGCCTTGGGATGGGCGCTGCGCAGCTGTTCGAAACCCTGCTCGGCCAACTCCCAGCGGCGTGCGCGGTAGTGCTGCAGCGCCGCCTCATAGCGCGCGAGTTCTTCGCGCAGTGCATCGCTCAATTCGCTAACAAGGCCGAGCGGTTCGAAGGCATCGACCGGTTCGTTCTTGCCCTTCACCTGCAAACGGTCGATGAAACGAAAGGCGATATCGGCGTTCTCAGCGGCGGTATTGGCGCCGACGAGGATATGCACACCATAGAACTTGGTCAGGCTTTCCAGCCGCGAGCCAAGGTTCACCGCGTCGCCCAGCACGGTGTAGGCCTTGCGGTATTGCGAGCCCATGTCGCCGACGTTCATAAAGCCGGTGTTGAGGCCGATGCCGATGTTGATTTCCGGCATATTGCGCGCGCGCAGCTCGCTGCGCAGGCGCTCGGTGACGGCGATCATTTCCAGCGCCGCCAGGACGGCATTGCGGCGGTGGTCCGGGTCGGCCAAGGGTGCGCCCCAGAAGGCCATGACCATATCGCCGACGTATTTATCGATGGTGCCGCCATGGCGGAAGATCACTTCGGTGATGGGCGTGAAGTAGAAGTTCAGCAGGGTCTTCAGGTCGGCGGCGCTGAGGTTTTCCGAAATACTGGTGAAGCTGCGGATATCGGAGAACAGCACGGTCATTTCCCGGCTCTGGCCCTCCATCGAATAGCTTTGCGGCGAGTCGAGCATCTGCTGAATATGCGCCGCCGGCACGTATTGACCGAACATGCTGGTGACCGCCTGGCGCGCCCGGCTCTCGCGGACGAAACCCTCGAACATAAACCAACCGGCCAGCACCAGCACCAGCAGGTAGGTGCTGGCCAGGGGCAAATCCAGGCCGTTGCGCATCCACAGCAACAGATTCAGCCCGGTCCACCCCGCCAAGGCACCGAAACTCAGGCCCGCCTGCAACCAGGGCGAACGCCGCGGCATCAGCACGATCAGGAGCAAGCCGGTCAACAACAACTGCGTGAAGGTGACGCCGGGCTCCCAGGCCGGGCGATAGGGAAAGCGGCTGGTCAGCAAGCCATGGATCACGTTGGCGTGCACCTCGACGCCGGGAAAAGCCGTGGCCAACGGTGTGTTGACCAGATCGAAGAGGCCGATGGCCGAGCCGCCGACCAGCACTATGGCACCTTCCAGGCCCAGTTCCGCAGCGGGTTCGCGCAGGATGCGCCAGGCCGGCAGATAGCGCACGGGCGCGGATTGGCCATGGTAAGGCACCAGCACCCGGCCCAGGCCGTCGGTATACAGCGGCTTGTCGCTCAATTGCACGGCGGAAACCGCCAGCACGTCGCCGATGGCGGCAAAGCGCACGTCCAACTCCTCGACCAGCATAAAACTCATGGCCGCAGCCAGGGCCAGCGACGGATAGACCTGGCCGTCGTGGGCCATCAGCAAGGGCGTGCGGCGGATCACCCCGTCGGCATCGGCGAAAGTGGTGACGAAGCCGCCGCTGCGGGCGCCGCTGGCGATCAATGGAATATTGCCGGTGAAGCCGTCCTTGCTCAGGATCACCGGGGTTCCCTGCCCGGCCGCGGCCTGCTCCAAGGAGGCGACTGGCGGCGGCAGTTGCCCCGTGCGGTGCTCGGCGTGGTCCTGGAAGAAGAAGCCCAACACCGTATCCGTCCCCTGCAAGGCTTCGGCAAAACGACGGTCCGGGTTCCACTGCTCGCGCAACGCGGCGATCTGCGGCGCCGGCAGGCCAGTGCCGGGTTGCTGCTTCAGCCAGGCGATAAACGCCGACTCCTCCGGCTCGGCGAACACCACGTCGAAGGCGATCACCGTGGCGCCGGCTTGCGTCAATTGCTCGGTGAGCAGCGCCAGCTTGTCGCGGCTCCACGGCCAACGGCCTTCGCGCTTGAGCGATTGTTCGTCGATATCGGCGATGACGATGGGCGCGGCCTGCGGCATCGGCTGGTAGTGGGCGCTGAGCCACATGCGCCAGTCGTACCAGATGAAATCCAGGCGATTGAGCAGGCTGCGGTCGGCCACCTGCGACGACAACTGCAGGGCGACCACCAAGCCCAGGAGCAACACGCCGACCAGGCGCAGCCAGTGCCTGCGCAGAAGCGGCGCCTGCGCGACCGGCGCTGACCTCAACGGCTGGCTCCGGACAGTCGACGCATTATGAGCGATCGCAATAGTGGTAATTCCAAACCTGGCTCCTAGACTGGCAGAACAATGTCTCGTTTTGCAGGGAGCTCGACCGGCCAGTGATCAATGCATCCGCCTTGCCATCCGTTTTCTCTTCCAGGGCCCGCCAATGGATTGTCACACCTCTGACCTTGATCTGCCTGTGGAGCCCCCAGCTCAACGCGCAAACCTCTACCCCGCCCAACCAGCGTAGCCCAATAGTCCGCCAGCTCGCCGAGCTGATCGAACGCCAGGAACATGCCAAGGCCCATGAACTGGCCATGCAGCATGTGGCGAGCGAGGAAGGCGACCCGGAGTTCGATTTCTATTACGGCCTGGCGGCACTCGAGATGGGCCATGCCGAAGAAGCCAGCTTCGTCTTCGAGCGGCTGGTGGCGCTACACCCGGAGAACGACCGGTTTCGCCTGGAATACGCCCGCGCGCTGTATCAAATCAAGCGCCATGAAGAAGCTGAAAAGCAGTTCCGCCTGGTGCTGGAGCACAACCCGCCGACGGCGGTGGTCGGTAATATCGAGCGTTTTATCGACCATATCGTTGAGCAACGGAACGACACGATCAAACGCTGGGAAGGCTTTGTCGAGATCGGCGGCGGTTACGACAGCAATATCAATAACGCCACCGGCGATCGCATCATCGGCCTGTTCGAGTTACCGGACAGCGCCGTGGAAATGGACAGTTCCTACCTCTCCGCCCGCACCCAGGCCAAGTACCACTGGCCGTTCTCCCAACGCAATCGCGCTTTCGTACAGCTGCAAAGCGAGCACAAGCACAACACCGAGAACAGCGATTTCGATCTGGATACCCTGGGCCTGACCACTGCCTGGGTACATCAGCGCGGCGCCGAGCAGTTCCAGGCCGGCCTGCAGTACCAGCACACCTGGCTGGACGGCGAAGCCTATCAACGCTCCAGCGGCGTCTTCGGCCAGTGGCGCCACTACTGGGGCACCCAGATAGCGACCACCCTGTATTCGGGGCTGGTCGACAAGCACTCCTTCCAGCTCGACGAGCTGAACGCCTGGCAACCGCTCGTCAGCGCACAGTTGCAGGTGCTCGACGGCAACTTCCTGCATCAGTTTTCCCTCGGCGGCGGCACCGAGAACCCCCGTTCGTCGAGTGGCCGGCATCTGGCCAAGGACTTCACCTTCGCCGGCTACCAGTTGCTCTGGCAAGCCTCCGAGTTGTGGCAACCCTATGCCGGCGTATCGGCTTTCAAGGGCCGCTACAAGGACGAACACCCGGTATTCGGCGAGCGCCGCAAGGATGACGCCTATCAATTCTCCATCGGCGTAACCAACCGTCTGGCCGAAAACCTGAACCTCACCCTGGAGACCAGCTACACCGATAACGACAGCAACCTGAGTTTGTACGAATACACCCGCTGGCGGGTGGAGGCCCGTTTGCAGCGGGTGTTCTAGGAGGGGTCATGAAGAAGTTGCCCTACTCGTTCGCAGCGCTCTGCTTGGTTCTGAGCCTGCTGCTATCGCCGGCCCACGCCGCCGAGGAGGCGGCCCAGGTGATTCTCGCCCGCGACGCCCAAGCGCTCGGCGAGGACGGGGTGGCCCGCAAACTGGCCCGGCGCGACAAGATTTTCGTCGGCGAGACCCTGACCACCGGCAGCGCCGGCATGCTGCAGGTGCGTTTCGTCGACAAGGCGCTGCTGACGCTGCGCGAGAGCAGCCACTTCCGTATCGAAACCTATGCACCGCCCACCGATGGCGGCGGCAACGTCTTGATGCACCTGGTCGAAGGCGGCTTCCGCACCATCACCGGTAGCATCGGCAAGGGCTCGCAGGATTCCTACAAAGTCACCACGGGCGCCGCCAGCATCGGCATTCGCGGCACGCACTACGAGGTGGTGCAGGAATCGGCCCAGGCCATAGTGGTGGCGGTATGGGACGGCGGCATCCGGGTCGACAACGAAAGCGGCAGCCTGGACCTCGGCCAGGATATGGATTTCAGCTACTCGCGGATCGAAACCGGGCAAGCGCCTGTCGGCCTGCTCGAGCCGCCCGCGGCATTTCAGCAGGGGCCGGTCGCGACGCAGAGCAGTCAGCCGGCCGATAGCGAAGCAGCGGTGGCAGAGAGCGGCAGCGGCTCGAGCAACTCCAGCTCCTCAACTTCAACCTCAACCTCAACCTCAACCTCAACCTCAACCTCAACCGCCACCAGCACCACGACAGCAACCGGCAGCACGTCCAGCTCATTCACCGCCACGGCGCCCACAACCACCCAGACCAGCCTTTCGCCCACACTAAGCTCAAGCACCACGATCGCCAGCCCGACGACGACAACCGCAACCCTGGATTTCACGGTCACCGATACGCAGTTGCAGGAAACCCTGGAGCCCATCGAAACCGACCCGGTCGGCGATCCCTGGACGACCAAATCGACGGACGACCCGCGCCTGTTCGTCGCGGAGTTCGATCAGTTCATCGACCCCGCGCGGCGCGAGGCGGTGATCGTCACGCAGGACCCGGAGATCATCCTGGCGACGATCATCTCGCCGAACTCACCATCGCTGTACAACTTCGCCAGCAACGGCCCGGTCACCTTCGATGTGACCTATTTCATCGACGATGGCACCTCGACACCGCCCACGAGCACGGTACCAGTGACCCTCGATAAAAATCATACCAGCCTGAACACCCTGCTGAGCGATATCCAGGAGCATCTGACCGCCGCCAGCGCACCGGTGGGCGTTCGCGAATCCACCTTTAATCCGGGGAAACTGGAGTTCTACACGGTGAATCAAGCGGATATTCATTTGAATTTCAATCTGATCAACTTCGACTATTCGTCCAGTACGGCGCAACCGCTGGATGTGGCCGCCGCCCTCGGCGGCTTGGTGGAAGGGTCCTTCGCCGCAGGTCACCGGGACGGCTATCCGATGCGCGCCGCCGTGGTTTTCGGCCAGGACGGCAAGCCTTCCGCGTTCCTGGCGCCGGAATTCAAATCGAACTCGACCGCCCAATCCGCCCTGGACGTTGGCCGCCAAGGCGGCGCGACATTAACGGATTACAACCCGACGGTAGGCGGGCGCAGCAATATCAGTTGGGGAAGATGGGCCGCCTCATCGAGCAACCCGATCCATATCTATGGCGAGATAAACTCACCCGACACCATCACCTCGTTCGAGAGCGACTCGGCCTACTGGCTGACCGCCGAGGCGGCCACCGCCGCCCAGTTGACCGGCAGCCAAAGCTTTCAGATGGGCGCATCGCCGGTATTCCTGGGCACGGGTAGCGATGGCGCGGTGCAAGCCATGAGCGGCGGTTTCTCGGTCGATTTCACCACCGGCGCCATCAGCGGCGGCTCCTTGTCCCTGACCACCGCGAACCAGAACTGGAGCACCCTGTTCGACGGCAACTACAGCAACGGCCATGCACTGATGAAGATCCATACCGGCTATATCAGCGGCAACATCAATTGCACTAACTGCGTGACCGGCAGCATCAGCGGCGTCTTCGCCGCCCCGGGGGATCGTTTCGTCGGCGGCTATGACATGTTCAAGATCGGCCAGCCGACGGTGAACAACCAGGGCTTACTGCTGATGGAGCGCCAGTAGCGGGTATGCGCTGGCAAACCCGCCAGCGCTGTCAGGCCGGCAAGGCCGCGCGCAACTGCCGCGCCGCCGCCACCATATTCACCAACGCCGCTTCGGTCTCCGCCCAGGCGCGGGTTTTCAGGCCGCAATCCGGGTTGACCCACAGGCGCTCGGCGGGAATCCGCTGGGCGGCTTTGCGCATCAGCTCGACCATCTCGCGGGTATCCGGCACCCGTGGCGAGTGGATGTCGTAGACCCCCGGCCCTATGTCGCTGGGGTACTCGAACGCCTCGAACGCTTCCAACAATTCCATATCCGAGCGCGAGGTCTCGATGGTGATGACATCGGCATCCATGGCGGCGATGGCTTCGATCACGTCGTTGAACTCGCTGTAGCACATATGGGTATGGATCTGCGTTTCGTCGCGCACGCCGGAGGCGCATAGACGGAACGCCTCGGTCGCCCAGGCCAGATACTCCGCCCACTGTGCCTTGCGTAGCGGCAGGCCCTCTCGAAACGCCGCTTCGTCGATCTGCACGATCCTGATCCCGGCCGCTTCCAGGTCCCGCACCTCGTCGCGAATCGCCAGGGCCAGTTGCCGCGCCTGCTGCTCGCGTGAAATGTCTTCGCGCGGGAAGGACCACATCAGCATGGTCACCGGGCCCGTGAGCATGCCCTTCATCACCTTGCCGGTGAGGCTTTGCGCGTAGCGAATCCACTCCACGGTCATCGCTCGGGGACGGCTCAGGTCGCCGTAGATCAGCGCCGGCTTGACGCAGCGCGAACCGTAGCTCTGCACCCAGCCGAAGCGGCTGAAGGCGTAGCCGTCGAGCTGCTCGGCGAAGTATTCGACCATGTCGTTGCGCTCGGCCTCGCCGTGCACCAGCACATCCAGGCCGAGATTTTCCTGGACCTCGACCGCATGACGGATTTCGCTGTGCATGGCCTCGGTGTACGCGGCGGCCGACAACTTACCCTGCTTGAACGCCTGGCGCGCCAGACGAATCGCCGCGGTTTGCGGGAAAGAGCCGATAGTGGTGGTCGGAAATGCCGGCAACCGCAAACCCGCGCGCTGCTTGGCGATGCGTTCGGCAAAGGGCGACTGGCGCTGGCTGTCGGCGTCGGTCACGGCCTGCACGCGGGCCTGCACCGTGGCGTTATGAATACGCGTCGAGCTGGCACGGCTGGCCTGCACCGCATCACTGGCGGCCAGAGCGGCCTGCACCTCGGCGTCCTGCGGTTGATTGAGGGCGCGGGCGAGGATCGCGATCTCGCCGCACTTCTGCGTGGCGAAGGCCAGCCAGCTGCGCAGTTCGTCGTCCAGCTGATCTTCGCGGGCTAGGTCCACCGGGCTGTGCAGCAGCGAACAGGAACTCGCCACCCACAGGCGCTCACCGAAACGCTGCTGCGCCTGGCGCAGTTGTTCCAGGGCCTGCTGCAAATCGCAGCGCCAGACGTTGCGACCGTTGACCACGCCGAGCGACAGCACCTTGTAGGCCGGCAGGCGATCGAGCAGCAGCGGCAGTTGCTCCGGCGCGCGCACCAGATCGACGTGCAAGCCGTCCACCGGCAGCCCTACCGCCAGGCTGAGGTTGTCTTCCAGGCCGCTGAAATAGCAGGCCACCAGCTTTTTCAACGGTGCGTGCTGCAACAGGTTGTAGGCGCGCTCGAAGGCATTCTTCCAGTCCTGGGGCAGGTCCAGGCCGAGGATCGGCTCGTCGATCTGCACCCACTCCACACCTTTGGCCGCCAGGCGCCCGAGAATCTCGCCATAGACCGGCAGCAGGCGGTCGAGCAGGTCGAGCTTGTCGAAGGCTTCCGTCTCAGCTGCGCTGCCTTTGACCTTGCCCAGCCACAGATAGGTCAGCGGGCCGATCAGCACCGGCTTGACCCTATGACCGAGGGCATGGGCTTCGTCGACCTCGTCGAACAGTTGCTCCCAGCTCAGCTGGAAACGCTGATCGACGCTGAATTCCGGTACCAGGTAGTGGTAGTTGGTATCGAACCACTTGGTCAGTTCCTGCGCATGCTGCGTCTGGGCATGGGTGCCGCCACAGCAACCGCCGCTGGCACCGCGGGCCATGGCGAACAGGGTATCCAGGCTCGGCGTGCCCTGTGCCGGACGAAAGCGCTCGGGGATCACGCCAAAGGTCAGCGAGTGGCTCAACACCTGGTCGTACCAGGCGAAGTCGCCGACCGGCAGCAACTCGATGCCGGCGTCTTTCTGCACTTGCCAGTGGGCGGCGCGCAGCTCGCGGCCGACGGCGCGCAGGCCGGTCTGGTCCAGCTCGCCGCGCCAATAGGCTTCGAGGGCTTTCTTCAATTCGCGGTCGCGGCCGATGCGTGGGAAGCCGAGGGTATGGGCCAGAGCCATGGGAACAATCTCCATATAAGTGATGAAGGGGATTGTCGGCGCCAATGCATAAGTGAAACAAACTCAAGATATTCGTGTTAAGCACAAATTATTTTCATAACAAATGGCGCCCACCATCCCGGATGAACCTCAAGGCCGGCCAGGACCTCCAAACTGCAGACCAGTGTTTTGCGGTATCGCCGGAATGGCCATGGGTAACCAACAGCCGAGCAACCTCCAAGAACTGCTGCAACGCTTGCAGCAGGCCAGCGCCGATGGGCAGCAGGTGGCCTTTGCCGATTTGCTGGAAGCCAGCGGTCAGCGTTCGTTCGGCCCACTGTTGTTGCTACCTGGCTTGATCGCCCTGTCGCCGCTGTCGGGGATTCCCGGGCTGCCGAGCACGGTCGCGTTGATGGTGGCGCTGATCGCCGGCCAGTTGCTGTGCGGACGCCGGCATATCTGGCTACCGCATTGGCTGCTGGCACGCAGCCTGTCGCAAGACAAGTTCGAGCGCGCCTTGCGCTTTCTGTTTCCGCTGGCACGGTCGCTCGACCGCCTGGTACGTCCGCGTCTGGGCCTGCTGACCCGCGGGCCCGCACTCTACGCCAACGTCCTGCTGTGCCTGCTGATCGCCCTGAGCATGCCGCCGCTGGAAGTGGTGCCATTCGCCAACTCGATCAGCGGCGCCGCCCTCAGTGCGCTGGGGCTCGCGCTATTCGCCCATGACGGCCTGCTGGCACTGCTGGCGTTCGCCTTCGGCATCGGCTGTCTGTACCTACTCAGCCAAGCATTTCTCTAACCGCGGATTGCGCTGCGCTTATCCAGGCTACCGGACTGCGCAGTGGCGGATCGGCTCGCCCAACGATTGCGGTGTAGCCCGGACAAGCCTCGACGCAATCCGGGAGCGATGTTTCAGCGATGGCTTGTCCCGTGCCATCCGCGGACAAACTGCCCGGGCTCGACAGTTGCAAAACCTTGAGGGACACTGGCCATTCGCTCAATGAGCCGTTTTCATACAAGCGGCATTGCCCGATAACGCGCAGCGCACCGTCCGGTAAGCTTTCCACACACACTCAAAGAGAAGTCAGGCCGCCATGTTGGAACTTCGCCACTTGAAAACCCTGCACGCGCTGCGCGAAAGCGAGAGCCTAGTGGATGCCGCCGAACGCCTGCACCTGACCCAGTCGGCGCTGTCGCACCAGTTCAAGGAGCTGGAAGAACGCCTGGGCATGCCGCTGTTCGTGCGCAAGACCAAACCGGTGCGTTTCACCAGCGCCGGCTTGCGTTTGCTGCAGCTGACCGATGCCGTGCTGCCGTTGCTGCGTGCCGCCGAGCGCGATCTGGCGCGACTGGCCGGCGGCACCGCCGGGCGCCTGCATATGGCGATCGAATGCCACAGCTGCTTCCAATGGCTGATGCCGACCATCGATCAGTTCCGCGATGCCTGGCCGGAGGTGGAATTGGACCTTGCCTCAGGCTTCTCCTTCGCCCCGCTGCCAGCGCTGGCCCGTGGCGACCTGGACCTTGTGGTGACCAGCGACCCGCTGGAACTGGCCGGCATCACCTATGTGCCCTTGTTCACCTACGAGGCCATGCTCGCGGTGGCCAACCAGCATGCGCTGGCCGGCAAGCCGTTTATCCAACCCGAAGACCTGGCCAGCGAGACGCTGATCACCTACCCGGTGGAACGCGACCGCCTGGATATCTTCACCCGCTTCCTCGAACCCGCCGACGTCGAACCCGCCCAGGTTCGCACTTCGGAACTGACGGTGATGATGATGCAACTGGTGGCCAGCGGCCGCGGCGTCTGCGGCCTGCCCAACTGGGCGCTGCACGAATACAGCTCGCGCGGTTACGTCACGGCCAAACGCCTCGGCGAAAAAGGCCTGTTCGCCACCCTGTATGCCGGCATCCGCACCGATATGCTCGATTCGCCGTTTATGCGCGACTTCCTGCTCACCGCCAAGGACACCTCCTTCGCCAACCTCGAAGGGGTCAGCGTGGCGCGTTGATCCGGCGCCGCAGCGGCGGATCAAGAGCATCGCGGCCAAGGCCGCTCCTACCTGAGATCGCGGTACCCCGGATTTCATCCGGGCTACAGGTTACACGCATCGCGGGCTGGTTCGATCCCAGAGCAAAACGCGATCCCGTAGCCCGGATGCAATCCGGGAAACAATCTTCGCCACAAAACCGCTCCCGGATTGCGCCAAGGCTTAACCAGGTGACAGGTTACGCCTGCGCATCAGGCGATAGGCCGCCGGCAATACGAACAGCGATAGCAGCGGCGCACTGAGCATGCCGCCGACCATGGGCGCGGCGATGCGGCTCATCACCTCGCTGCCGGTGCCGCCGCCGAGGAGGATCGGCAACAGGCCAGCGATGATCACCGCCACGGTCATGGCCTTGGGTCGCACCCGCTGCACCGCGCCTTCGCGGATCGCCTCGACCAGCGCCTGTTCGCTGCGCTCACCGGCTGCTTCGCGCTCGGTCCAGGCGTTCTTCAGGTAGAGCAGCATGATCACGCCGAATTCCGCCGCCACCCCGGCCAGGGCGATAAAACCGACGCCGGTGGCCACCGACAGGTGATAGCCGAGCAGGTAGAGAAACCAGACCCCGCCGGTCAGGGCGAACGGCAGCGTGGCCATGATCAGCAACGCCTCGCCGAAGCGGCCGAAGCACAGATAGAGCAGCACGAAGATGATCAGCAGCGTGGCCGGCACCACCAGCTTGAGCCGCGCGTTGGCCCGTTCGAGAAACTCGAACTGCCCCGAATAGCTCAGGCTGACGCCCGGTTGCAACTGCACCTGGGCCTCGATGGCGGCGCGCAGATCGGCCACCACCGAGGCCAGGTCGCGGCCGCGCACGTCGACATAGACCCAGCCCGAAGGCCGCGCATTCTCGCTTTTAAGCATCGGCGGACCGTCGCTGATGGCGATTCGCGCCACAGTACCCAGGGTGATCTGGCTGCCCTGGGGGGTGTAGATCGGCAACTGCTCGAGCCCGCTCAGCGAGTCGCGCCATTCGCGCGGGTAACGCACGCTGATGGGGAAACGCGCCAAGCCTTCGACGGTTTCGCCGACATTCTCGCCGCCGATGGCGCTGGCCACTATCGCCTGCACATCGGCGATATTCAGGCCGTAACGCGCGGCCGCCGCGCGGTCGATATCGACATCGATATAGCGCCCGCCGGTCAGGCGCTCGGCCAGGGCCGAACTCACCCCGGGCACGGTCTTCGCGACCTTTTCGATGGCCTGGGTGGCCGCGTCGATCTGCGCCAGATCGCTGCCGGCGACCTTGACCCCGATCGGGCTCTTGATCCCGGTGGCGAGCATGTCGATGCGGTTGCGGATCGGCGCAATCCAGATATTGGTCAGCCCCGGTACCTGCACCACCCGGTCCAGCTCTTCCACCAGTTTTTCCGCGGTCATGCCGGCGCGCCATTGCTCGCGCGGCTTGAACTGGATGGTGGTCTCGAACATCTCCAGCGGTGCCGGGTCGGTGGCGGTCTCGGCGCGACCAGCCTTGCCGAACACATGTGCGACTTCCGGCACGGTCTTGATCATCCGGTCGGTCTGCTGCAGCAGCTGCGCGGCCTTCTGCGCCGAGAGCCCGGGCAGCGCCGATGGCATATACAGCAGATCGCCCTCGTCCAGCGGCGGCAGGAACTCGCCGCCCAGCTGCGACAACGGCCACAGGGTGCTGAGAAACACCAGCGCCGCGACCGCCAGGGTGGTCTTCGGCCACGCCAATACCGCATCCAGCGCCGGTTGGTAGACACGGATCAACCCGCGGTTCAGCGGGTTGCGTGCCTCATCGGGAATCCGCCCGCGGATCCAGTAGCCCATCAGCACCGGCACGAGGGTCACCGACAGCCCCGCGGCCGCGGCCATGGCATAGGTCTTGGTGAAGGCCAGCGGGCCGAACAGCCGGCCTTCCTGGGCCTGCAGGGTGAACACCGGAATAAACGACAGGGTGATGATCAGCAGGCAGAAGAACAGCGCCGGGCCGACTTCCACCGCCGCGTCGGTAATCACCCGCCAATGGGTTTCGCCCTTGAGTTCCTCGCCGGGGTGCGCTTCGCGCCAGGCCTCGATCTTCTTGTGCGCGTTTTCGATCATCACCACTGCGGCGTCGACCATGGCACCGATGGCGATGGCGATGCCGCCGAGCGACATGATGTTGGCGTTGATGCCCTGCTGTTGCATGACGATAAAGGCGATCAGCACCCCGATCGGCAAGGACACTATGGCCACCAGCGAGGAACGCAGGTGCCAGAGAAAAGCGGCGCAGACCAGCGCGACGACGATGAACTCCTCCACCAGTTTCTCGCCCAGATTGCGCACCGCGCGGTCGATCAAGCGGCTGCGGTCGTAGGTGGCGACGATCTCCACCCCGTCCGGCAGGCTGCTTTTCAATTCCTCAAGCTTGGCCTTGACCGCGTCTATGGTGCTGCGCGCATTCTTGCCGCTGCGCAGGATCACCACGCCGCCGACCACCTCGCCCTCGCCGTCCAGTTCGGCGATGCCGCGGCGCATTTCCGGGCCCAGCTGGATATGCGCGACCTCGCCGAGGGTCACCGGAACGCCGCCGGCGTCCAGGCGTAGCGGGATGGCGCGAAAGTCGCTGAGGCTTTGCAAATAGCCCGAGGCGCGCACCATAAATTCGGTTTCCGCCAGCTCCAGCACCGCGCCACCGGTTTCCTGGTTGGCCCGGCCGATGGCCGCCGTCACCTCGGCCTGGGTGATGCCGAGGCTGGCCAGCTTGATCGGGTCGAGCTGCACCTGATACTGCTTGACCATGCCGCCGATGGTCGCCACCTCGGCGACGTTGGCCAGGGTCTTCAGCTCGAATTTGAGGAACCAGTCCTGCAGTGCGCGCAGCTGCGCCAGGTCATGCTTGCCTGTGCGGTCGACCAGGGCGTACTGGTAGATCCAACCGACCCCGGTGGCGTCCGGCCCCAGCGCCGGTTTGGCGCTGGCCGGCAGGCGGCTCTGGATCTGGCTGAGGTACTCCAGCACCCGCGAGCGCGCCCAGTAGAGGTCGGTGTCGTCCTCGAACAGCACATAGACGAAGCTGTCGCCGAAGAACGAATAGCCGCGCACGGTCTTCGCCCCCGGCACCGAGAGCATGGTGGTGGCCAGCGGATAGGTCACCTGGTTCTCGACGATCTGCGGCGCCTGCCCCGGATAGGGCGTGCGGATGATCACCTGCACATCGGACAGGTCCGGCAGCGCATCGATCGGCGTGTTCTGCAGCGACCAGACGCCCCAGGCGGTGGCGAACAGCGTCGCCAGCAGCACCAGGAAGCGATTGGCCACCGACCAGCGGATCAGCGCGGCGATCATGGCTGCGCCTCCTGATGGCCTTTATGCTCGCTACCTTGCTGAGCCGTGGGCGACAGATGCTCGATACGTTCGATCTGCATGCCCTCGTCGTCGGCGCGCACCCCAACCCGCACCCGATCGCCGGGTTTGAAGCCTTCCAGCAGCGCCGTATCGGCGACCGGAAACAGCATACTCATGCCCGGCATACCCAGGGTTTTGAACGGACCGTGGGTGAGCATCACACCATCCTCTTCGATGGCGTCGATCTGCCCCTCGGCTTCATGCAGGGCCGGCTGCAGCTTGACCTCGGTCGCAGGCGCACCCAGCCCCTGAACCAGGATGCCGCGCAGGCTGGCTTCGGAGTCGAGCAGGAACTGCCCGGAGGCGACCACTTGCTGCCCCTCCTCCAGCCCTTCGAGGATCTGGCTATTGCCTGCGACTTCGCGGCCCAGGCGGACTTCCACCGGACGGAAACGCCCCTCGCCCTCGGCCAGCATCACCAGGGCGCGGCGACCGCTGCGGATCACCGCCTCGCTCGGCACGAACAATCCATCGCCCTGGTCCGGGCGGGTCAGGCGCACCTGGGCGGTCAGGCCCGGACGCAAGCGGCCATCGGGATTATCCAGCTCGACCCGGACGCGCAGGGTACGGCTGTCCAGGTTGGCCTGGGGCAGAATCGCCTCGATGCTGCCTTCGAGCACTTCGCCGGGAAACGCCGGCAGCCGCGCCTCGACCCGCTGACCGCGGCGCAGGCCCTGGGCTTCGGCCTCGGGTACGGCCACGTCCAGCCAGACGCTACGCAGGCCGTTGATGGTCGCCAGCGGAGCACCCGCCGCCAGGGTCATGCCCTCGCGCACATCGAGCTGTTGCAGCACACCGGCGATCGGGCTGGTCACGGTCCACAGCGCCTGCACCTTGCCGCTGCGCTCGAAGCGCGCGATCGACTCAGGCGGCATGCCGGCCAGGCGCAGGCGCTGGCGCGCCGCTGCCAGCAGCGCGGGATCGCCGGCATCGCGCAGCGCCAGGTACTCCTCCTGGGCCGCGACCCACTCGGGCACCAGCAGGTCGGCCAGCGGCGCGCCGGCTTCGAGCAGGTCTTCGGCGGCGCGGGCGTAAACCCGCTCGACGAAACCGCCGCTGCGCGCCTGCACCACGGCGATATCGCGGTTGTTGAAGGTCAGGTTACCGGTCGCTTCCAGGCTGTTGGTCAATGCCTCGCGGGTCACCGGGGCCAGGCGCATGCCGAGGTTCTGGGTGATGCTCGCATCGATGCTGACAGCGGCGCTGTCGCCCCCCTCATCGGCATAACGCGGCACCAGTTGCATGTCCATAAAGGGCGACTTGCCCGGCTGATCGAACTTTTGCTGCGGCACCATGGGGTCGTACCAATACAGCACCTTGCGCTCATCGGCGGCGCTGGGCTCCTCGGCGGCCACGGCCATCTCAGGCCCCTGACTCATCGATTGTCGGGCGAACCAGTAGCCTCCCGCCGCGCCTATACCCAGCACCAGCGTGGCCAGCAGCGTAGTTTTTACCAGTCGAGCGTTCATTGGCCCACCTCTTCATAAGCGAAATGCAGGCGGGCACTGGTCAGCGCGCGCGCTTGTTCGAAGTCGATCTGTTGCAGGCGGGCCTCGATCAGCTCGCGGCGTGCGGCGATCACCTCGGCCAATGCAGTCGCACCAGATCTATAGCCAGCCAGCGTCAGCGCGACCTTCTCTTCGGCCAGCGGCACCAGCAGCTCCTGGCTGCGGCGCAGCGCGCGATCGAAACGCTGATACTCGGCCAGGTCGGCAGCCAATTGCTCGGCATGCTCGCGCTCGGCGGCTTCCCGTTCGGCTTCCAGCTGGCTGAGTGCGGCCTGTTTGGCGGCGATTCTGGGGTTCTGCCGCGAGCCCGGGAACAGCGGCAGATCGAAGCTCAATTCCAGCGAGACCATATCGCCGAAGGCCGGGTCGCGCTTCTGGTAGGCCAGCTGCCAGCTCCAGTCGGAGCGCTTATCCGCCACGGCCTGACGCACCTCGGCTTGCGCCGCCTCGGTCATCGGCTCGAACAGCGCCAGTTCGGGATGGCGTTGCAGGTTGTGTCGATAGTGCTCGGCATCCACCGGCCAATGCGGCAGGCGGCCGGACAGGGGTTCGACGGCGCGCGGGCCGACCCAGCGGCGCAGGGCGGCGCGTTGCTGGGCTCGATTTTGCAGCAGCAGGTCCTCGGCCTCGGCCAGCAATGCGGCCTCCTGCTTGGGGGCGATGTTCTCGGCGGCCTGCCCTTGCCCGCCGGCGATGCGCGCGCGCACCGCCTTGGCCAGCAGATCGTTCTCCGCATAGAGGTGTTCGAACAGCGCGAGCTTCTGCTCCACGGCGCGCGTGGCTATCCAGGCCAACGCGGCTTGCCGACGCACCCGCAGGCGCTCGACCCGTTCCCGCGCGGCAGCGCTGAGCACGTCGGCCTCGGCGGCCTCGACCCGGGCGCGGCGTTTGGCGCGGTTGGGCACCTCCTGCATGACCCCGATCATCTGCATGGTCATCGGCTCGCCGTCGAAGCGACCACGGTTGTCGCCCTCGATCGGCAGGTTCTGCACGCCGAGGGTTAGTTTCGGGTCGGGCAACTCGCCGGCCGGCACCGCGGCATGGCGCGCGGCCTGCACATTGGCCGCCTGGGCCGCCAGCGAGGGGGCTTCGCGCTCGGCCAGATCCAGCGCCTGATCGAGAGTCAGGGCCGCGGCCGGCAGGCTGAGCAAGACAGCGGCCAACGCACCGGCCAGAGAACGGCCGGGGGAGGGAAATAAAGCGTACATACGGGTGATTCCTGTCGATATCGCGCGCTAGCGGCACGCAACGGCCATCGAGTCGCCGGGGCTACACGATGGGATTTGCAACGGGACGGGAATCAGGCGCGGGGTGGGCGCCAGGGGGCAAGCGAGGGTCGGGACAGGGGTTCGGCTTGGCTATACCACGGGCCGTTGGCGGCGGCCGGCAGCAGCTTGAGCTTCAGTCGATAGCCATCAGCCAAGGGCAGGCCGACGCTGGGGCATTTACTCATATCCGGGCACAGCTGCCCGCTGACTTGCATCGCCGCGTCGTCGCAGCAGTCGCTCGCCTGCGGTGCATCCTGGCTCATCGGGCAAGGCTCGACGACCAGCAGCGCGCTCGCCAGGCTCTGCAAGGGCAGAACCAGGGCCAGCAACAGCACCAGACAGAAGCGAGGGAAGGCGTTCATGCCGGGCAGTCTAGCCGCACAGCAATCGCACGACAATTGATGGGTATCAATTGCCCGGCTTGGCGGTTTCACCCGCCCTAGCGAGTCCTTCCGATGTCAGGCAGCAGAGGAGATGCAAGCGCTGTTACAACTCACCGCTTGCCCAGCGTGACCACCAGTCATAGCATGACCGTCGGTCACAACTTTCCGATACAGGTCCTTATGCGCCTACAAGAGCAACTGTTCGAACAACGGGAAACCGCCATTCTCGCCGCCGCGCTACGGCTGTTCCGGGAACAGCCCTGGGACCGCGTGACCATCGCCGAAGTGGCGAACGCCGCGGGTATCGGCAAAGGCACCGTCTATAAGCACTTCGCCAGCAAGGAGGCGCTTTATGCGCGCCTGGCGCTCGACCTGAGCCACGCCAATCTCGCCGAGTTGCGCGCCCTGCACGCCACTCACCCGCCGCAACAGGCGCTGCGTCTGGTATTGCGCCGGGCGTTCGAGCAGATGCTCGCCGACCCGATCCAGGCGCAACTGTGCCAACACTGCGACCGCCCGGAATTCCAGGAGCGTCTGGACGATTCCTATCGCCAGCAATTTTTCGAGCTGGAACATCAATTCCAGTTGTTTTTCGGTCAGATGCTCAACGACACCCTGGAAGGCCACAGTTTGAACCAGGCCGAGTGCCAGAACCTGCTGTGGGGTGTCGAGGCCTGCTTCAACGGGGTGATGGCGCGTATCGCCTCCGGCGGCTTCAGCCATTGGGCCGAATCCATCGCCCTGGACGAGTACTTTCACCGCGTGACCGACTTCATCATCGCCGGGCTGAACGCCCAGGCCGCCGCCGTTCTTGCCCAACCCGACCGTCACGAGTAACCGCCCATGTTCAGTCAGTTGTCCAAACGCCCCTGGTTGATCGCCGTCGCCATAAGCCTGCTGTTGCTGTTGTGGCTGCTCAGCGGTTCCTTGTTCACCGCCAAGCAAGCCGCCAGCGCCGACCAGCCGGCCGCCGAACCTGGACTGGCCAAGGTCGAAATCCAGTGGCTGCAAGCCAGCCCGATGCAACGCGAGCATGTGCTGCAAGGGCAGATCGAAGCCTGGCGGCGGGTCGAGCTGCGGGCTCAGGTCAGCGGCAACGTGGTGCGTCTGGATCAGGACAAAGGCAGCCCGGTCGCCGCCGGTGAGCTGCTGTTGAGCCTCTCCGCGGATAACCGCCCGGCCCAGGTGACGCGCGGCGAAGCCGATGTGCGTCAACGTCAGGCCGAGGTCGACGCGGCGCTTCGCCTGCGCGAGCGCAAGCTGATTTCCGCCAACGAACTGATCCGCCTGCAAAGCGAGTTGGCCAAGGCCAAGGCGGAACTGGACATGGCGCGCATTCAGTTGAAGGACACCAAGATCGTCGCACCCTTCGCCGGGGTCTACGATCAGCGCATGGTCGAACTCGGCGACTTCGTGCAGCCCGGGCAGAGCCTGCTGACCCTGGTGGATATCGAGCAGCTCAAGGTCAGCGCGCAGATTCCCCAACAAGACGTCGGCCAATTGCATATCGGGCAGGTCGTGCACGTGCAACTGCTCGATGGCCGCAAGATGGAAGGCACGCTGCATTTCATCGCCGCCGCCGCGGATCCCGGTTCGCGCAGTTTTCGCGTCGAGGTCAAACTCGCCAACCCCGAACGCCTGCGTCTGGCCGGCGCCAGTGCGACCCTGCGCATCCAGACCGGCGAAATGCTCGCCCAGCGTATCTCGCCCGCCCTGCTCAGCCTGGACCAGGCCGGGCGCCAGGGGGTCAAGTGGGTCAATGAGCAGCAGCGCGTGGAGTTCACCCCGGTCCAGCTGATCAGCGTCGACAGCCAGGGCGCCTGGGTCAGCGGCCTGCCGCACAAGGTGGCGTTGATCACCCTTGGCCAGGGCTTCGTCGAGCCGGGCCAGCAGGTCGCCGCGCAATTGGCCAAGGGAGACAGCTGATGCACGGTCTGATCGCCGCGGCCATGGATCGCAGCCGCACCAGCCTGCTGCTCCTGGCCTTTCTGATCGTCGGCGGCCTGGGCGCCTATTTGGCGATCCCCAAGGAGTCCAATCCGGATGTCAGCATCCCGATCATCTATGTCGCGGTGACCCTCGAAGGGATCAGCCCGGAAGATGCCGAACGCTTGCTGGTACGCCCGCTCGAACAGGAGCTGCGCAGCCTCGAAGGGATCAAGGAGATGCGCTCGACCGCAAGCGAGGGCCGCGCCACCGTGACCCTGGAATTCGATGCCGGCTTCGACGCCAAGCAGGCGCTCGCCGATGTGCGGGAAAAAGTAGACACCGCGCGCAGCAAACTGCCGGACGAAGCCGACGAGCCGACCGTGCATGAGGTCAATGTGGCGCTGTTCCCGGTACTGTCGATCGGTCTTTCCGGGCCGCTCGCCGAGCAGGAGCTGGTGTATGTGGCGCGGCGTCTGAAGGACAACATCGAAGGCATCGCCGAAGTGCTGTCGGTGGAAATCGGCGGCGACCGCGAAGACCTGCTGGAGATCGTCGTCGATCCCCAGGTGCTCGACAGCTACGGCGTCGACTACACCGAACTGTTCAATCTGGTCTCGCGCAACAACCGCCTGGTCGCCGCCGGCAGCCTGGACAGCGGCGCCGGGCGCATCAGCATGAAAGTGCCCGGGGTGATCGAGGACCTAGACGACATCCTGAGCATGCCGGTCAAGGTGGTCGACAACAGCGTGGTGACCTTCGGCGATGTCGCCACCATCCACCGCACCTTCAAAGACCCCACCGGCTACGCGCGGATCAACGGCCAGCCGGCGGTGGTACTGGAAGTCGCCAAACGCAGCGGCGCCAATATCATCGAGACCATCGAGCAGGTCAAAGCGCTGATGGCCCAGGCCCAGCCGCTGCTGCCCGAGGGCCTGCAGGTCAGCTACATCATGGATCAGTCGCAACAGGTCGAGGACATGCTCAGCGACCTGCTGAACAATGTGATGACCGCCATCGTTCTGGTGTTGATCCTGGTGGTGGCGAGCATGGGCATGCGTTCGGCGCTGCTGGTCGGCCTGACCATTCCCGGCGCGTTCCTGACCGGCATCCTGTTGATCTGGATGCTCGGTTTCACCCTGAATATCGTCGTGCTGTTCAGCCTGATTCTGGTTGCCGGCATGCTGGTCGACGGCGCCATCGTGGTCTCCGAGCTGGCCGACCGTTACCTGCAGCAAGGCCAGAATTCACGCCAGGCCTGGGCCAACGCGGCGACGCGGATGGCCTGGCCGGTGATCGCCTCCACCGCCACTACCCTGGTGGTGTTCCTGCCGCTGCTGTTCTGGCCCGGGGTGGTCGGCCAGTTCATGAAATACCTGCCGGCCACGGTGATCGTCTGCCTGCTCGCCTCCCTGGCCATGGCCCTGGTATTTCTGCCGGTGCTCGGCGCGGTCACCGGTGGCCAACCGCTGCCGCCGGCGGATAAGCCCAATCGCGGTGCCCAGGCCTATCGCACGCTGCTGGGCAGATTGCTGCGGCGTCCGGGGCTGACCCTGTTCGGCCTGCTCGCTCTGATCGCGTTGATCTATACCGCTTACGGGCGCTTCAACCATGGCGTGGAGTTCTTCCCCGAGGTCGAGCCGGAAAGCGCGCAAATCTGGCTGCGCGCCCGCGGCGATCTGTCGGTGCAGGAAAAGGACGCGCTGCTCAAGCAGGTGGAAAGCCGCCTGCTCGGCATGAGCGAGGTCAAGGCGCTGTACGCCCGCTCCCTGGCGCTGCCGGACGGCCAGCTCGGCGTCGACGTGATCGGCACCCTGCAGTTCCAGTTCGTCGACTGGCACGAGCGGCGCCCGGCCAAACGGATTCTCGCCGACATGGCGCAGCGCAGCGCCGATATCCCCGGTGTGGTGCTGGAATTCCGCGCCCAGGAAGAAGGACCGAGCGGCGGCAAGCCGGTCAAGCTGCAGATCAGCGGTCTGGACCCGGCCAAGACTTCGCTCTGGATCGACCAGTTGCGCGAAACCATGCAGAAGGTTGGCGGCTTCAAGGACATCGAGGACGACCGCGCCCTGCCCGGCATCGAGTGGCGGATCAAGGTCGACCGCGAAGCCGCCGCGCGTTTCGGCGCCGATGTGCTGAGCGTGGGCAATGCCGTGCAGATGATCACCAACGGCTTGAAGCTGGCGACCTACCGCCCGGAAGACGCCACCGACGAGGTGGATATCCGCGTACGCCTGCCGGGCGACTGGCGTTCCCTCGACCAACTCGGCCGCCTGACCCTGAATACCTCGAGCGGCCAGGTGCCGCTGTCGAACTTCGTCGACCTGCAACCGGCGCCCAAGGTCGGCACCCTGCACCGCGTCGACGGCGACCGCACCATCACCCTGCAAGCCGATCTGGCCGAGGGCGCACGCCTCGACGAACGCCTGCAAGCGCTGCGCGAAGCCATGGGCGAACTGCCCGCCGATATCCAGCTGCAAACCGCCGGCGAAGAGGCCGATCAGCAAGAGGCCGCGGCCTTCCTGGCGACGGCCTTCGGCGTGGCGATCTTCCTGATGTTCATCATCCTGGTAACCCAGTTCAACAGCCTCTACCAGGCGCTGATGGTGCTCTCGGCGATCGTTCTGTCCACCGCCGGGGTGCTGATGGGATTGCTGGTCAACGGCCAGTCGTTCGGCATCGTCATGGTCGGCATGGGCCTGATCGCCCTGGCCGGCATCGTGGTGAACAACAACATCATCCTGATCGACACTTACAACCAGCTACGCCGCCAGGGCCTGGAGCCGCGCGAGGCGGCGCTGGAAACCGGCAGCCTGCGCCTGCGCCCGGTATTGCTGACCGCGGTGACCACCATTCTCGGCTTGATGCCGATGGTGCTCAGCGTTAACGTCGACCTGCTGACCCCGAGCCTGGGCGTCGGCGCGCCTTCGACCCAATGGTGGACCCAGCTGTCCAGCGCCATCGCCGGCGGCCTGAGTTTCGCCACCCTGCTGACGTTACTCCTGACCCCCTGCCTGCTGGTGCTGGGCGCGCGCTTCGAACGTCGTCCGCCACCGCTGGAGACCTTCGACGACGACCTGCTGGACCTGCCGGAACACCTGCTCGCGCCGCAACCGGCCAAGGCCAGCCTGAGCAACTAGGACTTTTAGGAGTTATTACATGGACATCGGCAATATCCCTTTCGGCATCACCGACTGGAGCCAGATCGAACCCAGCGAACATGCCGGCGACACCGGCATGGCCTACTGGCGCACCCAGGTGTTCGGCAACATTCGCGTACGCATGGTCGAATACACGCCCGGCTATCTGGCCGACCACTGGTGCCACAAGGGCCATATCCTGCTGTGCCTGGAAGGCGAACTGCACACCGAACTGGAAGACGGCCGCCGCTTCGTCATGACTCCGGGCATGAGCTACCAGGTCGCCGACCAGGCCGAAGCCCACCGCTCCTCGACCGCCACGGGCGCGCGTTTGTTTATCGTCGATTAGCAGGCCGCTCTGGTAGCCCGGATAAGCCTTGGCGCAATCCGGGGAGATCTCGGGCGCTGGATCAAGAAACGCGGGGATTGCATATCGTAGGGCGGACATGCCGAAGGCTTGTCCGCCATTGAGCGGTCAGCGATGGACAAGGCTTCGCCATGTCCCCCCTACACAAGCGCACTTCGCGCCCTGATGCATCTAGAAAGCCCGCGAGAGCGCCGCACATATTCAAACCATCTGCAAATGCCGCTTACCCGCCGGTGGCGGGTAAGCCGCGTCTATTGTCGCCAGGTCCTCGGCGTTCAAGCGCAAGCCCGCCGCTTCGGCATTCAGGTGCAGGTGCGCGGGATCGACCGCCTTGGGGATGGCGATCACCCCTGGCTCGCGTAACGCCCAGGCCAGGGCGACCTGGGCCGGGGTGACGGCATGTCGTTCGGCCACCTCGCGCAGCGCCGGGCTGCGCAGCAATTGCCCGCCCTGGCCCAACGGACAATAGGCCATCAACGGCATGCCCTGACGTTGCTGCCAGGGCAGCAGATCGAATTCGATACCGCGCGCCTCCGGGTTGTACAACACCTGATTGGTCGCACAGGCCGGCGCGTCGAGTTCCTGCATATCCGCCAGGTCGAAATTCGACACGCCCCAGCGCTTGATCTTGCCCTGCTCGCGCAGGCGCTCGAAGGCTTCGACGGTTTCCGCCAGCGGATACTGGCCGCGCCAGTGCAGGAGGTAGAGATCGATGACCTCGGTCTTCAGGCGCTGCAAACTGCGCTCGCAAGCGGCGGCCACCCCATTGCGGCTGGCGTTGTGCGGGTAGACCTTACTGACCAGGAACACGCTGTCGCGCTGTCCGGCGATCGCCTCGCCCACCACCACCTCGGCGCCGCCCTCGCCGTACATTTCCGCGGTATCGATCAGCGTCAGACCGAGTTCGATGCCCAGGCGCAACGCCGCCACTTCCGCGCGGCGCTGCGCGGCATCCTCGCCCATGCGCCAGGTGCCCTGGCCGATACGTGGCACCTGGACGCCCGCCAATTCGATGCTGTTCATGCTTTGTCGCACTCCTCGTCTGTATAGGGGTTATAACTGCCGAACGACCACAGATGGCCTTCCGGGTCGTGGCAGCTGAAACCGCGGCCGCCGTAGTCCTCGTCTTTGATATCGATGACGATCCAGGCGCCACCTGCTTTGGCCCTGGCGTAGAGCGCATCGGCATCGTCGACCAGCACATAGAGGCTCTGGGTGCAGCCACCGACCTGATCCGGCTGGCGCATCAGCCGCCCAAATTCGGATTCGACCGCCGAGCCGAGCATCAGCATGTTCTTGCCTTTACCGAAGAGCAGTTGGGCATGGGCGATCCCGCCCCCCTCGTCGGGCACCACAAGATGGCGCTCGAAGCCGAAGGTCTTGCACAGCCAATCGATGGCCGCGGGTGCATCGCGGTAACGCAGGCAAGGAATCAGTTTGGCACCGGTATCAACGCTCATAACCACCTCCCGTTCGCACTTCGTCATAGCCGTGGCCCAGCCATTGCAACAGACAACAACCATGGCCGAATGGATCGCTCAAGCCGACCGAACGGCCCCATGCTTCGGTACTGATGGGCCCTTGCTGGCGCGCGCCGGCGGCCAGGGCGCGGGCCAGGGCGGCGTCGAGATCCTCGACCACGAGATCCAGGTGTACGGGCGTCCAATGACGCTGGTAAATGCGTGGCTGCGGGCTGTTGGCGAAAGGCGCGGTGCCTGGCGCCTTCGCCAACAGATAGAGCGGCGAGGAGGCGCCGAGCAATTCGACCACCGTACCGCCAAACAGATGCCGGCCCTCTTGCAGGCCGAATGCGCGGGTATAGAAGGCCAACGCCGTGGGCAGATCCGGTACATCGATATTCACCAGCAACTGCATCAAGCCCGGTCCTGCTCGGCGCTGAGCAATAGCAACAACGACACCGGCTGTTCGCTCTGCGGGTGCAGCGGCTCCTGCAACCATTGCAGGCGCCAGCCGGTTTGCCGCAGCAGGGTCAACCAGGATTCGAGGGTGCGGAAAAACCAGGGCATGGCCTGGCTGAAACCTTCGCCAAAACCGGTGAAGGTTTCCACCCGCCAACCATCGCGGTAACCCGAAGCGCCGCCGGCGCGCCAAGGGTGGAGGGTCTGGATCAGCAAACGGCCACCGGATTCGAGCAGCTCGTGCAGCGCCTCCAGGGTTGGCGCCAGCGGGTCTTCGAGCAGGGCGAAATTGCACACCAGCACATCGAAGCGGCCGAGCTGCGCTGCCTGGTTGGCCAACTCGCCATAACCGCAGACCCGGTAGCGGGTGCGCTCATGGCTCAACGCCTGCGCCCTGTCGATCAAAGGCACCGAAGCATCGACGCCAACCGATTCGATGCCCTGCTCGGCCAAACCGCGGCATAACCAGCCTTCGCCGCAACCGATATCCAGCACCCGTTTGGGCGCTAAAGCCACCACCGCCTGCACGATGGCCGCATCGGTGACCAAGCGCCGGCTTTCGATACGCCGCTCGCGCACCGCCGCCGTCCAGGCATCGGCGTTCGCTTGCCAACTGAGTTGGAGTTGTTCGTGGTGATCGCGTTGCATAGCTGCCATGCCATCCGTCGCCCATCGATGGAATGATTCTAAGCCGGTAAATATTTTTATGTCCGCTTCACGTCATGTTATTTGGCGCAACTAAGCTTTTAGCAAGCGGCTTTAAACCAGCGAAACGTAGCGCCACATGGAACCTAGTGGAAAACCATTTGCTCTACCGTTTGTCGGTTATGCACGACATTTCCAAGTTGAACGAACAGGGAGACCTTTTTGCTAACGGATGCAGCCGACACGACGTCGGCAACCAATAGCCAGGCCGCCATGCCGACGCCACCGCGCAAGCGACGAAGCCGGCTACGCCTGGCAATACGCCTGACCCTGCTGGTCCTGTTGATCGCCGGCGGCCTGTTGGTCGCCAATGAAATGCGCACCTCGCACCTGCAGGCTTACGAACTCAGCCGCTACGCGAAAAGCCTCACCTACAAGGTTGAACCCGGCCCCAGCCCGGCGATCGTCTACCCCAAGGAGGGGCCTTTCGATAAGCGCCTGGGTTATACCCATATCCCGATGATGCTCGAACGTCTGGATCAGCGCGGCTTCGGCGTGCACCGCCAGGCGCGCTTTTCCCCCGCTCTGCTCGACTATGCCGAGCGCGGCTTCTTCGTGCCCTACCCGGAAAAACCCCAGGCCGGCCTGCGCATCGCCGATTGCCGCGGCACGCCGTTTTATGAATTCCGTTACCCCAGCCGGCGCTACCCCAGCTTCTCCGCCATTCCGCCACTGATCACCAACAGCTTGCTGTTTATCGAGAACCGCCATCTGCTCGACCCCGAGCAGCCACACGCCAACCCCGCGGTGGACTGGCCGCGCTTCTTCATGGCGGCCGTCTCGCAGGTCGGCAAGATGATGGAAATGCAGGACGACTCCGCGGGCGGCAGCACCCTGGCCACCCAGTTGGAGAAATACCGCCACTCGCCCGACGGCCTGACCCTCTCGGCCATGGAAAAACTGCGGCAGATGATCTCCGCCAGCGTGCGCACTTACCAGTACGGCCCGCTGACCATGCCAGCCCGGGAAAACATCGTGCGCGATTACCTCAACAGCGTGCCGCTATCCGCCGCCCCCGGGCACGGCGAGGTCCACGGCATCGCCGATGGTTTGCGCATCTGGTTCGGCGCCGACTTCGATCAGGTCAACCGCCTGCTCGACCCGCAGCGCTCGCCTGATGTCAGTGTGGAACAACGCGCCCTGGCCTTGCGCCAGGTGCTCGCGTTATTGATCGCCCAGCGCCGGCCCTCCTATTACCTGGCCCAGGGCCGGCATGACCTGGCCGACCTGACCGACAGCCATATCCGCCTGCTCGCCGGCGGCGGCCTGATCGACCGCGAGCTACGCGATGCGGCGCTCGCGCAAACCCTGAGTTACCGCGATTGGCAGCTGCAACCCAACCTGCAAACGGTGGACAGCAGCAAGGGCATCAGCGTGACCCGCTCGCGCCTGTCGTCGCTGCTGAATATGCCGCTGTACGACCTCGACCGCCTCGACCTGAACACCGACAGCACCCTGCACAACGAGCTGCAACAGGCCGCCAGTCAGTACCTGCAACGCCTGGCGGAGCCGGCGTTCGCCGAGCAGATCGGCCTGTTCGGCGAGCGTCTGCTGTCGCCGGAGAAAACCGCCGAGGTGCGCTACAGCTTCACCCTGTTCGAACGCACCGCAAACGGCAGCCGCGTGCGCGTGCAAACCGACAGCACCGATCAGCCGTTCGACATCAACGAGGGGAGTAAGCTGGAGCTCGGTTCCACCGCCAAGCTGCGGGTGCTGGCCACCTACCTGGAAATAATCGCCGAATTGCACGCCCGTCACGCCGGGCAACCGCCGACGCAGTTGCGCGCGGTGGAGGCCGAGGACAACCTGAGCCGTTGGGCGCTCGACTACCTGTTAAGCAATCCGCAGGCGAATCTTCCGGCCATGCTCGACGCCGCGCTGGAGCGCAAATATTCGGCCAGCCCCCACGAACGCTTCTTCACCGGCGGCGGCATCCACACCTTCGCCAACTTCCGCCGCGAAGACAACCAACGCATCGCCAGCATGCGCGAAGCGCTGCGCGAGTCGCTCAACCTGCCGTTTATCCGGCTGATGCGCGACATCGTGCGCTACACCACCTACCAGGGGCCGGGCAACAGCGCGCAATTGCTGAAGGACGACAGCGACCCGCGGCGCGAAGCCTACCTGCGCGATTTCGCCGACCGCGAAGGCAAAACCTTCCTGCTGCGCTTCTGGCGCAAATACCAGGGCCAGGCGGCGCAACCGCGCCTGGAAACCTTCCTCAGCGGCCTGCGCCACACCTCGGTGCGGCTCGCCGCAGTGCACCGTTATCTGTTGCCGGATGCCGATCAGGCCACCTTCGCCGCGTTCCTGCAGGCCCATGTGCCGCAGGAAAAACTCAGCGACAAGCGCATCGCCGAACTCTACGACAGATACGGGCCGGGCTCCTACGACCTGCCGGACCAAAGCTATATCGCCCGCGTGCACCCCTTGGAGCTGTGGTTGCTCGGTTATCTGAACGAGCAGCCCCAGGCCACCTTCAGCGAAGCGGTCGAGGCCAGCCGCGACGAGCGCCAGGAGGTCTACGGCTGGCTGTTCCGCAGCCGCCACAAGAGCGCCCGCGACAGCCGCATCCGGATCATGCTCGAGGTCGAGGCCTTTCTCGATATCCACCGCCGTTGGCAGAACCTGGGTTACCCCTTCGGCCATCTGGTGCCGTCGCTGGCCACCGCCATCGGCAGCTCCGGCGACCGCCCGGCGGCCCTGGCCGAGCTGATGGGGATCATCCAGAACGACGGCATCCGCCAGCCGACCACGCGCATCGACAGCCTGCATTTCGCCGCCGATACGCCCTATGAAACCCTGGTGACGCGTAACACCACCGGCGGCGAGCGGGTCATGGCCTCGGAAGTCGCGGCGGCCCTGCGCAACGCCCTCGCCGAGGTCGTGGAAAACGGCACCGCGCGGCGCCTGCAAGGCGTTTTCCTGAGTCCGGACGGGCAGCCATTGAAAGTCGGCGGCAAAACCGGCACCGGCGACAACCGCACCGAAGTCGTCGGCCCCGGCGGCCGGGTGCTCAGCTCGCGGGCGATGAACCGCACCGCGACCTTCGTGTTCTACCTCGGCCCGCGTCACTACGGCACCCTCACCGCCTTCGTGCCGGGCCGCGCGGCGGAGAACTTCCGCTTCACCTCGGCCTTGCCGGTGCAAGTGCTAAAAGGCATGGCGCCGATCCTGCTGCCCTATCTGGAGCCCGGCACCCATAGCCAATGCCAACCGCCTTTGCCCTCGGTACAGGCGAGTTGGCGGTAGTGGGGCCGACAGCGCCGGCGGGCATGCCGAAGGCTTGACCGCTTCTGCTCCGCCAGCCCTACCGATCCTGTAGCCCGGATGAAGTCCGGGGAAGATTCAGCGCCTGACACAGTTCCCGGATTGCATCCGGGCTACGGGATCGAGATCAATCAGCCCTTATGCTGTTTGATATACAGCGCCTCGACCTTGGCCCGAGCCCAGGGAGTTTTGCGCAGGAAGGTCAGGCTGGATTTGATGCTCGGATCGCTTTTGAAGCAGCGGATATCGATGCGCTCGGCCAGCCCTTGCCAACCCAGTTTCGCCACCAGGTCGTTGAGAATGGCTTCCAGGGTCACGCCATGCAGGGGGTCTTTCGCGGGCTGGTTCATGCTTGCTCGTTCGGCTCGGGTAATAAGCTGGCAGCTTAACAGGCTGTGGAACAACCACCTATCTGGCCGATCCCCTGCTACGCCTGTTCGACGCCGCAGGCGGCGACTGCAAATGTTCGACGATGCGGTCCTTGGCCCGCACCCGCTCGAGCCTGAGCCGGTTGAGTTCATCGCCGCTATTGCCATGGGCAACCTCCCATTCGAGCACGCGGCGGTCGAGTTCGTAATAGCGTTTGACCAGGGCGGCGAACGCGACGTCGCTGGCGAGGCGCGCCTCGAAGCGGTCCGCCAGCTCGGGCAAGTCTTGCAGCAAATCGTGCTTGGCAACCATCGGCGTTTCTCCTGACTTCTTCCAGGTTTTGTTCCACGGTTATGCAATCGACTGCATCGTCGCGCATCCGTTCGACGCTACCCATGGTCAAGTTGCCCAGCGCATCAGGCATCGCCGAACAACGCCGGCTCGCGATAGTGCCGTGGGCAGGCGTAGCCGTCGGCGCGGAACAGGTGGCATTTATTGGCCATCAGGCCGGCGCCGTAGGTCTGCCCGACCGCGACCTTGCGGTTGCCGCAGCTGCGCAGGGTGATCATCGGTTCGACGCCTTCGAGCGTCAGGTACAGCAGGTTGTGGTCGCCCAGGCGCTCGGCCACCGCGACTTCGCCGTAGAAGGCGAAATCCGCCTGCTCTGCCTCGACGAAATGTTCCGGGCGCACGCCCAGGGTCAGGGTTTCGCCGACGCTGACCGCACTGCCGTCGACCGCCACGCTCATGCGCGAGCCGCCAGGCATTTCGATCTCCACCGAATCGCGGCAGGCCTGTAATGCCCGTACCGGCAGGAAGTTCATCTGCGGCGAGCCGATAAAGCCGGCGACGAACTGATTCCGCGGGTAGTGATAGAGCTCCAGCGGCGGGCCGACCTGGGCGATTTCGCCGGCGTTGAGTACCACTATCTTGTCGGCCATGGTCATGGCTTCGACCTGATCGTGGGTCACGTAAATCATCGTGGCTTGCAGGCGTTGATGCAGACGGGATATCTCGATGCGCATCTGCACGCGCAGGAAGGCGTCGAGGTTGGACAAAGGCTCGTCGAACAGGAACACCTTGGGTTCGCGGACCATGGTGCGGCCGATGGCGACGCGCTGGCGCTGGCCGCCGGAGAGGTCCTTGGGTTTGCGTTCGAGCAACTGGTCCAGTTGCAGGATCTTCGCCACCTCGCCGACCCGACGGCTGATTTCGCGTTTCTCGACCTTGGCCAGTTTCAGACCGAAAGCCATATTTTCCGCGACGTTCATATGCGGATAGAGCGCGTAGGACTGAAACACCATGCCCACCGAACGGTCCATCGGCGGCAACTCGTTGACCCGCTCGCCGCCGATCAGCAGTTCGCCGTCGGTGATGTCCTCGAGCCCGGCGATCAGGCGCAGCAGGGTCGACTTGCCGCAACCGGACGGACCGACGAACACCACGAACTCGCCGTCGGCGATGTCCAGGTCGATGCCGCGGGTGATCTTGATGTCGCCATAGCTCTTGCAGATATTGCGTAGCGTGACGCTGGCCATGTGATTTCTCTCAAAAACAGGGCCTGCCGAACGGACTCGGCCAGGCCAAAAGACTTCAGGAACCTGTAGGAGCCAGCTTGCTGGCGATCTGTCGCCCTGATCACCAGCAAGGACTGGGCGTCCCCCTGGTTCCTACAACCGCAATCGTCGTCAACCCAGCAAACGGGCGAAACCGAAACCCTGAGCCGGCAACTCTACCCCGGTATTGCCGAACAGCGCAGTGCTGGCCGGCGCCGGCAGCGCTTCGACCTTTGCCGTCCAGGCGAAGTGCCGCGCCTGACTGCCCAGGTTGAACAGACACAGCCAGGCCTCATCGCCCAAACGCCGCTCGAACACCAGCAGGTCGTCGTCATGGTGCAGGACGCGCAGGCTACCCTCGATCAACAACGGCTGGCTCTGGCGCCAGGCGATAAAACGCCGGTAGGTGTTGAGCATGGAGTCTTCATTTGGCTCCTGGGCGGCGACGGACAGCGGCAAGTGGCGGCTGGACAACGGCAACCAGGGTTGCTCGCGACTGAAACCGCCGTGCAGATCGCCCTCGTGCCAGGGCATAGGCGTGCGGCAGCCGTCACGGCCCTTGAACTCGGGCCAGAAACGGATGCCGTAGGGGTCGACCAGTTGTTCGAATTGCAGTTCGGCCTCGTCCAGGCCCAACTCCTCGCCCTGGTACAGACACACGCTACCGCGCAACGACAGCAGCAGCGCCATGAACAGCCGGCCGCGGCTGAAGTCCGGCTGGCCATCCAGCGCCCAACGGCTCATCACCCGCACCACGTCATGGTTGCCGATCGACCAGCAAGGCCAGCCGTCGACCAGCTCGCGCTCGACGCTTTCGATGGTGTGGCGCAGAAACGCCGGGCTGCACTGCTCGGTCAGCAGGTCGAAGGAATAGGCCATATGCAGAGTGTCGCCACCGCCGGTATAGGCGGCCATGGTGCGCAGCGACTGGTCGCAGCCGATCTCCGCGACAGTCGCGCTGCCCGGATAACGTTCGAGCAACTGGCGGATGCGTTTGAGGAACAGCAGGTTTTCCGGCTGGGTCTTGTCGTGGAGGTGCTGCTGGAAGGCGTAGGGGTTGTCGGCGCGCACGCCAATGCTGCCCTCGCGCACTTCATGGTTCGGCGGGTTATTGCGCAGCGCGCGATCGTGAAAGTAGAAATTCGCCGCATCCAGACGGAAGCCGTCGACACCCAGTTGCAGCCAGAACTCCATGTCGTCGAGCAATTGCTGCTGCACCGCCTCACAGTGGAAATTCAGGTCCGGCTGGCTGGAAAGAAAGTTGTGCAGGTAATACTGCCGACGCCGGCTGTCCCAACTCCAGGCCGGGCCGCCGAATACCGACAGCCAATTGTTCGGCACAGTGCCGTCTTCCTTGGGGTCGGCCCAGACATACCAGTCGGCCTTGGGATTGTCGCGGCTGGAGCGGCTTTCCTTGAACCACTCATGCTGGTCCGAGGAGTGATTGAGCACCTGGTCGATCAGCATGCGAATGCCGCGGGCATGGGCGGCCTGCACCAGTTGGCTGAAATCGGCCAGGGTGCCGAACAGCGGATCGACGCCGCGGTAGTCGGATACGTCGTAGCCGAAATCCTTCATCGGCGAGGTGAAAAACGGCGACAGCCAGATGGCATCGACATTCAGGCTGGCGATGTAATCGATTTTCTCCAACACGCCGAGCAGGTCACCGATGCCATCACCGTTGCTGTCGAAAAAGCTGCGCGGGTAAACCTGATAAATAACGCCACCGCGCCACCAGTCATTGTGAGTCATACAGCCAACCTTCGAGGTAATGGAAAGATGCTTTCACTCTAGGTTCGCGCCTGTGCCGGCACATCCTCCCGGCGGGTTATTTCGCGGGAGGATGGTGCAGGCGTAGGCCGTGGGCGTAGAGGGGGATGAGGCGCGCAGCGGGGGGCTGGCTATCGATAGGATCAACCCCGGCGGCATCTGTTCTTTGCTTTTGAGCAGCGATCGCACAGACGACGCAAAAGTCCCCTTCAGGAGGCCGAGTGGAATCGCCGCGTAAGGGGTTGAGCGACATGGATGTCGCGAGAGCCGCGATGGGCCAGGGATGGCCCTTCGCGGCGGGCCCCTGGAGCGGTGATGGAAGGAGGGAACCCCGGCGCAGCCGGGGCCGGATGTCGGGGTGCCCTTCTCTTTGGTTACTTTCTCTTGGGCAAGCAAGAGAAAGTGACTCGCCCGTGAGGGGCGAAACCAGAAGCCGGATTCGACGCGCTAATGAACCTGTTACAGAAGCAAGGAGCACCTGCAAAAACATCCGCTACTCACCCTGAATCTTGCTCAACAAACTACGCGCCAGCTGCACCGCCTCGCTGCGGTGGCTGATATTGAGCTTCTGGTAGAGGCTACGGATATGGGTCTTGATCGTGGTCGGGGCGACGTTGAGGTGTTCGGCGATCTGCTCGTTGGACTGGCCGGCATGGATCAGGCTGAGTACCTGCCATTCACGGCGGGTCAGCGGCGAGTGGCGCAGCAGCTCGGGTACGTCGGGACGGTTGATGATGTCCTGGATCACCGCCTCGTCGAGGGTGATGCGGATCGCCCGACTGAAGTCGCGCTGCTGCTGGGCCAGTTGGATCAGCCGGTCGGCGCGCTGGGCTTCCAGCTCGCCGAGGCGGCGTTCGTGCTGCAGCGATTTGAGCATGACGATGATCAGCTTGCCGATGCGCAGGAAACTGCCGATGGCGCCGGTGTTGCTGGCCAGGCTCAGGGCCTGGTGCAGGTGGTCGAGGGCCAGTTGGCGTTCCTCGCGCAGCCAATGCAATTGGGCCTGGAGGATGTGGTTGCGGTTGGCGTCCATCACCAGGCCATGGTGTTCGGCGTCGATCTGCAACTGGCGGATGATCGGCAGGGCCTTGTCCGGCTGGTTGAGCGACAGGTGCGCGCGCACATGGTTACGCCCGTTGTACTGAGCGAAGTGGTTGGCCCCCGGCTTTAGCGGCGGCGCGGTGCCCAGCCACTGCTGGATGGCTTCCTTGTCCTGGGTCGAATCCCAGTAGCCGAGCATCACCGCATGGGCATTGGTCAGCCAGTCGATATGGTAGTTGTCGTCGGCCAGCATGCTCTGGATCTTGCCGATATAGTCGGCGCACACGCTCTGCTGGCCGCGGGCGTGGGCGATGCTGGCGAGCAGCGCATAGCACTGCAGCAGCCAGCGGTCGCCGACCTCGTCGAGAATCTGGATGCCCTGTAGCGCGCACTGTTCGGCGGCGTCGAGGTGGTGCCATTCCCACAGCACCTGGCCGCGCACGCGGTAGATGAACTCCATGATCGGTGTGGCCTGCAGGCGTTCCTGCTCGATGTAATGGATAGCCTTTTCCTGCAGCGAATAGGCCTTTTGCAGATGGCCCTGGGCAATGGCGATTTCCGACAGCTGCCCCAGGCTCCAGACCACCAGGTGCGAGGCATGGATCTCGCGGGCGCGGCCTTCGGCTTCCTCGTATTGCTGCTGCGCCTGCACCAGCAGGCCCTGGACGAAATGCGCCTCGGCCAGCCCGGACAGCGCGGCGACCCGCGAGGTGCGCATGATCAGCGGTTCGCAGGCCAGCGCCTCGTGGGCCAGGGCGATGGCCTTCTGCTCGTCGCCGCGGTTCATCGCCACCTGGGCGCGCACCGCATTGAACTCGCCGACGATGCGCGCCCATTCCTGTTCGGAGCAGCGCTCCTGCAAGGCCCGCTCGCCGGCGCTGAACCAGCTCTCGACCTGATCGAACTGATAGGAGTTCTGCGACACCCAGGCCTGCAACAGGGTGAACAGCGGCGAGCTGGCGATGCTGCTGACCGGCAGGGTTTCCAGGCACTGCTGCAACAGGCTCAGGCGGCCCTGGCGGTAGAACTGCCGGCCGTGGCGCTCCAGCACTTCGCCGACGCGTTCCGGGTTGCGCGCCAGCACCGCATGGCGCGCGGCCTCTTCCGGCAGGTTTTCGGCGAACAGCGCCTGCGAGGCGCGCAGGTGCAGTTCGGTTATCCGCTGCGGTTGATGAGTGCGCAATTCGCCCTGGAGGAACACCGCGAACAACGGGTGATAGGCGTACCACTGGCGCAGGCTGTCGAGCGGCTGGAGGAACAGGCCGCCGCGCTCGATCTGTTCGAGCATGTCGCGAGCGTTGCAGCCCTGGGTCAGGTGATCGGCCAGGGGCGCGTTGAAGCGTTCCAGCAGGCAGGTGGCCTGGAGAAACTCCAGGGTCGCCGGGCTCAGCTCGCCGACCACCTGCTCGCGCAGGTAATCACGGATATAGGGATGGCCGAGTTGCAGGCTCTCGAGAAACAGGTCCATGCCGCGGCTGGTCTGCACCTCCTGCAACAGCAGTTGCAGGGCGCTCGGCCAACCGCCAATACGCCGATTGAGGCGCTCGACCTGCTCGCGATTGATCGCCGCCGGCAGGTTCAGGTCCAGCAGCGCCTGGACTTCGTCGGTTTCGAACGCCAGTTGCTGGGCATCGAGGATCAGCAGCTGGTGCTTGACCCGCAGCTCGGCGACGCCCAGCTCCGGCAGGCCGCGGCTGCACACCAGCAGGGTCATCCAGGTCGGCATGTTGCGCAGGAAGAAACGCAGCGCGGCGATCACCTCGCGGTTGTCCAGCAGCTCGAATTCATCGAGCACCAGCAGCAGCGGCGCATGCTCGGCCGGCAGTTCGGCGAGCAGGTGGGTCAGCAGGGTTTCGAAACTCTCGCCGCCCTGCTCGGCCAGCAGCAGGCTCAGCGGGCAGCCGTGTTCGAGTTGACGGTCGAGGGCGTGCAGCAGGTAGCGGCCGAGCTGGCGCGGTTGGTTGTCGCCGGCGTGCAGTTGCAGCCAGGCGACCGGACCGTTGAACGCCCCGGCCCATTGGCAGGCCAGGGTGGTTTTGCCGAAGCCGCTGGGTGCTTGCAGCATCACCAGACGCACCTCGCGCAGGCGCGGCAGCCACTCGTCGAGGCGCGGGCGGGCGAGCAAGCCGGGCGGCAGGGTCGGCATATTGAGCTTCGCGGGAATCAGCGGAAAAGCGGCTGGCATGGCGGCATTCATGATCGTTTCCCGTTTGTTATTGGTTATTCGGGTAAGCGCTGAATTCTACGCAAATCGCGGGCAATACTCGGGTTTCGATCTGTGTTGGGCTTCGCAAAGCTCAGCCCAACCTACGCCAGCACGCCCGTCCAACGTCGCATCGGCTACCCCTTCACCCCACCCGCGGTCAGCCCGCCGACTATCCACTTCTGGCAATAGAGGAACACCGCGGTGATCGGCAGGCCGGAGAGCACCGCGGCGGCGGCGAAGTCGCCCCACAGGTAGTTCTGGTCGTACAGGTACTGCTGGGCGCCGACCGACAGGGTCAGTTTGTCGACATCCATCAACAGCACCGAGGCGATCGGGTATTCGGTGATGCTGGTGATAAAGGCGAGGATAAATACCACCGCGAGAATCGGCACGCTCATCGGCAGGAGGATATGCACGAATGCCTGCCAGGTGGTGGCGCCGTCGACGATCGCGGCCTCTTCGAGCGAGGCGTCGATGCTCTCGAAGTAGCCCTTGATCGTCCAGATATGCAGGGCCATGCCGCCCAGGGAGGCGATGATCACCGCGCCATGGGTGTTCACCCCGAGCCAGCTGACATGCTCGCCGAGTTGGTCGAACAGCGCATAGATCGCCACCAGGGTCAGCACCGGCGGGAACATCTGAAAAATCAGCATGCCCTTGAGGACCGGCCCCTTGCCGCGAAAACGCAGGCGGGCGAAGGCGTAGGCGCTGGTGGTCGACAGCAGCAGGATCAGCAGCGAGCTGATCACCGCGATCTTGATCGAGTTCCACAGCCAGGTCAGCACCGGGAACGGTGGATTGCTGATCGCGCCATTTTCATGGACGTAGGGGATGCCCAACGCCAGCGACCAATGCTCCAGGGTAGGGTTATCCGGGAACAGGCTGCCGGTGGCGAAGTTGCCTTCGCGAAAGGAGATCGACACCACCATCAGCAGCGGGAAGACGATCAGCGCGATAAAACCGAGCAAGCCGAGGTGGGTCGCCCAAACCCGGTATTTGACGGACTTTCGATGGACCATGGCCATATGCAGTTCCTCAGACCTTCACTTTCGAGAGCTTCAGGTTCAGCCAGGCCATGGCGCCGACGACGATAAAGATCAGCGTGGCGATGGCGGCGGCCAGGGCGAAGTTCTGCCCGGAATCCTGAAAGGCGATGCGGTAGGTGTAGCTGACCAGCAGGTCGGTGGTGCCGGCCGGCGTGGTGGTGCCGAGAATGTCCGGGCCACCGCGGGTAAGCAGGGTGATCAGCACGAAATTGTTGAAGTTGAAGGCGAAGCTGGCGATCAGCAAGGGCGCCAACGGCTTGATCAACAGCGGCAGGGTGATCTTCAGCAGGTTGTCCAACGGCGTCGCGCCGTCGATCGCCGATGCCTCGTAGAGGTCGCGCGGGATCGCCTGCAACAGGCCCATGCACAGCAACAAGATGTAGGGGTAACCGAGCCAGGTGTTGACGATCAGGATCATCGCGCGGGCCAGGGTCGGGTCGCTGAACCAGTCCGGGCGCACGCCGAACAGCGAATCGAGGAGCAGATTCAGCTCGCCGAAGTTCTGGTTGAACAGCCCCTTGAACACCAGGATGGAAATGAACCCCGGCACCGCGTAAGGCAGGATCAGCATCATCCGGTAGAACGCTTTGCCGCCGACCAGCTCCCACTGCAACACGCTGGCCAGCGTTAGGCCGACTGCCAGGGTGAAGAGCACGGTGAGGGCGGCGAAGCAGATGGTCCAGATGAATATCTGGATAAAGGGCCCGCGTATTTTCGGGTCGGTCAGCACCTTGGCGAAGTTGCTCCAGCCTGCGTACACGGTAAAGCCGGGGGCGACCCGCTGGCCTGCGGCGTCGAGGTAGAAGCCGCTGTCGTGGTCGGCGATCAGGCGTTCGCCGGTCTTGGTATTGAGCAGCGCGCCGTCGTCCTGCAGGCGGTACAGCGGTTTGACCGCCGCCACTTCGCGCAGGCCGTAGAGGCGCAACAACTCGCCTGCGCCGCCGCGCAGCACCCATTGCTCCAGCTCGGCGCGACGCTGAATCACCTCGCGCAGCGCCAACGCCGCGCCGATCTCGCCTGCGTCGGCTTGCGGGGTCAGGCTCAGCGGCTCGGCCGCCTGCGGGTCGCCGGACAGCGGCGCGGAGACGAATACGCCCTGCTCGCCTTTGTCGACGCGTATACGCAGTTGGCCCTGATCGTCCCGGTGCAGGCTGAAGGCATAGCGCTCGCCGGCCACATGGGTCTGGCGCAGGTGATAGCGCTGCACCTGCTCGAAGCTCAGCAGGTTGTCGCCGCTGTAGTTGGTGAAGCCGATGCCCACGGTGTACAGCAGCGGAAAAATCACGAACACCAGCATGCCGGCCACCGCCGGGAAGATATAGCGGTGGGCATAGGCCCGCTGGTTGATGAAGACGAAGCTGGCGAGCCCGCAGACCACCAGCCCGAGCAGGGCGAACACCGTTTGCCCCTGGGCATAGAGGGCGATCACCAGGTAGAGCGCAAGCCCGTTGCACAGCAGCCAGACCGCCCAACGCATGACAACGGAAAAGGACACGGCGCTCAGGGATTTCGACATGGCGGAGTTGGACAGCTCGATGGGCAGGTTGACGGCGGACATCGGAATCATAGCCTCATGGCGCGCAGCCGGCGGCGCTCAAGCCTGCAATTCGCGCCGCGAAGCCGCCCTTGTCGCCGGCTCCCAGCGGGAGCATGTCGGCACGAGCGGTCATGTCGCGAAGCTTCGCAGGTCGGGGCGCCGCACGCGGCACCCCGTTCGCCTACCGGTTGCGGGGTTACTGGACGATGCGCTTGGCGGCGTCATCGAGAGCCGTGTCCACGGGCTGGCGGCCCGAAGTGATGTTGGTCAGCGCGGGCTCCATGGCGGACCAGAACGTCCCCATTTCCGGCACGTTGGGCATCGGCCGGCCCTGTTGGGCGCTGTCGAACGTGGCCTGGATCAGCGGGTCCTTGCCCAGCTCGTCCATATAGGCCTTGTTCGCCACCGCACCGAGCGGCACGTCGGCGTTGACCGTCTTCAGGCCTTCGACCTGCAACAGGTAGTTCTCGAGAAACTCCACCGCCAGCGCCTGGTTCGGGCTGGCCGCATTGAGGGTCGCCGCCATCACCCCGGAGAACGGCTTGCTGCTGCCCTCGCCGACCGCCGGGATCGGCGCCACGCCGAAGTCGATACCGCTCTTACGCGCGTTGGCCCAGGCCCAGGGGCCGCTGATAAACATCGCCGACTCGCCCTTGTTGAACGCCGCCTCGGCAACGCTGTAATCCGCGCCCTTGGGCATCACGCCCTCGTCGATCAGGCGTTTGAGCAGCGCCGCGCCTTGCTTGGCGCCGGCGGTGTTCACCCCGGTGCTGTTGACGTCGTAGCCGGAGCCGTCGTTACCGAAGGCATAACCGCCATTGGCCGCCAGCAGCGGCCAGCTGAAATACGGTGTGTTGTAGGCCCAGAGGATCGCGCGCTTGCCGTCTTTGGCCAGCTCCTGGTGCAGGGCGATGACTTCATCGAAGTTCGCCGGCGGGGTTTTCACCAGGGCCTTGTTGTAGATCAGCGCGGGCGCTTCGATCGCCATGGGATAGCCCCACAGCTTGCCCTGGTAACCGACCGCGTCCCAAGCCAGATCGACGATCTCGGCTTTGCTTTTGGCGCTGGGGTTGATCGGCGCGATCAGACCGCTCTTGGCCCATTCGCCGAAGCGGTCGTGGGCCCAGATGAAAATGTCCGGGCCGTTGCCGGTGGCGGCGGCCTGCTGAAATTTGTCGGTGATGCTGTCGGGGTGCGCGACTTCGACCGGGATACCGGTGTCGGCGGTGAATTTTTCGCCGACCTTGGCCAGCCCTTTATAGCCTTTATCGCCATTGATCCAGATGACCAGCTTGCCTTCTTCGATGGCAGCCAGGGCCGAATGCGGCAGGCTCAAGGTGGCGGACAGGCCGATAACGGCTGCTGCAAACAGCTTTTTGTTCATGGGTGTTCCCTCGTGGCTTGTTATTTTTAATCCACAACATGGTTTCTGCCTGCCGCAGGGCGGTTGCGCAGTGGGCCCATGGTCGACCAGCAGGAGAACCGGCACATCCTCCCCACGAGGAGGATGAGGGGGCGTAGAAGCGGGGCGTAGTCTGCCAGCCGATGCACCGGCGAACCCAGCTTTTTCGCCGTGTCTCAGCCTGCACAAGCGGGCGGGATCGCGGCTAAATGAGCGGCACTGCCCTTCTGCGCGGAGTCCCGCATGCCCATGTTGAGTGTACTTAGTCAGCGCCTGCTGGCGCTTTGTTTCGGCCTGCCGTTATCCCTCGCCCTTGCCCAACCGAACCTCGACGCCCGGCTCGACGGCCAGCCGCTGGCGCTGGCTTGGCAACCGCTGGATAGCCCGGCGGCCCAGGGGCAACGCTTCGCCGCCGACTTGCAGTTGCCGCCCGGCACCCTGCGACTGGGCCAGGGCGATGACGCAGGCGAAGCCCTGAAACCGTTCCAGCGTTTCGACCTGCGCCCCGCCAGCCGTTTCGATTTCGCGGTGGCCGAAGCCGGCCGTTATCGCCTGCTGGTGGAGACCGGCGCGGATGCGCACCTGCGCCTGCTGCCGCTGCGCAGTGAGATCGCGCAGCAGCAAAGCGCCTGCTCGGCCTGGAACGGCGAAGCCCTGAGCGTCGATGTTTCCAGCGTATTCGCCGACGGCCAGCGCCTGCGCGATGCTTACAGCGGCCAGCATGCGCTGGTCGAGAACGGGCATATCGACCTGACCCCGGCGCCCGAAAGCGGCGGTTTGCTGCTGCTCGAAGCCGCCGATACGCCGACCAGCGCAACCTGGGATTGGCGCAACGCCAGCGTGTATTTCGCCATCGTCGACCGCTTCGCCAACGGCGATCCGGGCAACGACCGCAGCTACGGCCGCGCCCCCGATGGCGAGCAGGAGATCGGCACCTTCCATGGCGGCGACCTCAAGGGCCTGACCGGCAAACTCGACTACCTCGCGGAACTCGGCATCAGCGCGCTGTGGATCAGCGCACCCTACGAGCAGATCCACGGCTGGGTCGGTGGCGGCGACAAGGGCGACTTCCGCCATTACGCCTACCACGGCTATTACGCCCTGGATTACACCCAGCTCGACGCCAATATGGGCAGCGAGCAGGACCTGCGCGAGCTGATCCGCCAGGCCCATGCTCGCGGCATCCGTGTGCTGTTCGATGTGGTGCTCAACCACCCCGGCTACTCGACCCTGGCCGATATGCAGGCGTTCGGTTTCGGCGGCTTGCGCGACGGCATGGCCCAGTACCTGCCCACGCAGTGGACGCAATGGCAGCCAGAGAGCTTCGAAAACCTCCACGCCTATCACAACCTGCTCGACTACCAACACCCGGACTGGGCCAACTGGTGGGGCAAAGACTGGGTACGCGCCGGCATCGCCGACTACCCCACCCCGCCCAGCGTGCTGGTCGACCCGCTCAAGGGCTCGCTGGCATTCCTGCCGGACTTCCGCACTGAGCGTGAAGAGCCAGTCGCCCTACCCGCCTTTCTCCAGCACAAGCAGCCGACCCGGGCGGTGCAGCGCGACGGCTACCGGGTGCGCGACTACCTCAACGAATGGCTGAGCGGCTGGGTACGCGAGTTCGGGGTCGACGGTTTTCGCGCCGATACCGTCAAACACGTCGAACCGGCCGCCTGGGCCGAACTGCGCGCCGCGGCCGAACAAGCGCGCGCCGATTGGGCGAAAGCCAACCCGGGCGATCCAATGGCCGGCGAGCCGTTCTGGATGGTCGGCGAGGTGTTCGGCCATGGCCCGGAAACCAGCGAGTACCAGCGCAACGGCTTCGACGCCCTGATCAACTTCGCCTTCCAGCAGCAGACCGCGGCCAAGGCCAGCGATTGCCTGCGTCAGGCCGAAGCCGGCTATGCGCACTATGCCGAGCTGTTGGCGCGCAACCCCGGGCACAACTTTATGAGCTACGCCTCGTCCCACGACACCGCGTTGTTCTTCGCCGAACAGCACAACGACCTGGCGCGCCAACGGGGCCTGGCCGAGGCCCTGTTGCTCAGCCCCGGCACAGTGCAGATCTACTACGGCGACGAAAGTGCGCGGCCGCTCGGGCCCAGCGGCTCCGACCCGCTCCAGGGCACCCGTTCGGATATGAACTGGAACGACCACGACAAACCGCAGATCGCCGCGCTGCTCGACCATTGGCGCCGCCTCGGCCAGTTCCGCGCACGCCATCCGGCGATCGGCGCCGGCAGCCATCGCCAGTTGTCCGCGCAGCCCTATGCCTTTGTCCGCGAAGCTGGCGCGGACAAGGTGGTCATCGTCCAGGGCCGCTAACGCCATACCAGACACCAGCCAGTAGGGTGCGCCATGCGCACCAATCGCCCCCAACAAGAGCTACCCAGATGACCGCTGAACAACAACGTCAACACGATCAACTGGCTTTTATCGCCAGCGGCGCCGAACTGACAATCGGCACCCCAGCGGATTGCCCACTGCCGCTCGCCCAACTGGCCGCCACCCAGGGCGACGAAACCTATGTGCGCGAGCGCTTTGCCGGCGGCCTGACCGCCCATGTCTACCGGATCAAGGCGGGCGGCCGCGATTGGACGCTCAAGCGCGCCCGCGAACGCTGCCTGGTGCAGAACCCCAACGGCCAGACCAGTTTTCTCAACGAGATCCAGCGCCGCGCCGATCTGCGTTTGCTGAAACAGGACGCGCAACTCGGCAAACGCCTCGGCGGCATCGTCGACACCCAATACGCCAGCTTACGCCACGGCGTGCTGCTGTCGCCCTGGATCGCCGGTACGGCGATCGAGCAATGGCACGAAAGGCAACTGCTGGAGCTGTTCGATACCCTCGGTGCGCTGCTGCTCGGCGGCCTGTTCGAATGGGACCTGTGCCCCGGCAACACCCTGGACGATGGCCGCGTGCGCCTGTTCGATTTCGGCTATATGTACCGTTTCGACCCACTGCGGCAGTTCAACAGCAACGGCACCGCGACGCCGCAATTCCACGCCGCCGAGCGCTTCGAAACCCGGCAATACTTCGGCCACTTGCTGAGCCTCGAGCAACGCGGCGACGGCGAAGCGCTACGCGCCCTGCGCCTGGAAAAACAGATCGCCCTGCTCGCCTATCAGCGCCTGCACCGCGAACTCAGCGGCCGCCATGCCAGCGCCGTGGTGCTCGATTGGTTGCAAGGCATCATTGATACCTGGCGCGTCGCCCTGAGCGGCGACCTCGAAGGCCTGTACCTGCGCGAAGCCTGGCGCTCCCACAACCTCGACCTGCACGACGACCTCAGCGGCCAGACCTGCACGCCGCTAACCCTACAACGCATCGATTGGCTGCAACAAAATGCCCGGGAGCGCTACGCCGACCTGCAGCGCCTGGCAATATTCGAAGAAGCGGCGCCAAGCGCCGCGAAGTTGCTGAGCGAACTTGGCGAGGCCAGAGAACTGGCGCAGCAGTGGCAGATTCAAAGCGGCCCGTAATCCTGTAGCCCGGATGAAATCCGGGGGAAATATGGCATCTGGAGCCAAGCTCCCGGATTGCATCCGGGCTGCCGTAGGGTGCGCCATGCGCACCACCGTGCACTCACCATCAATAGCCGGCATGCAGCACCAAAGAAGCGACGAGCATGGGTCACTCCCCAAACGCCCCCAGCACTTCTCCGCAGCCTCCCCAATCCGCCGGATAAATGCCCTCCCGCACCAGCCGGTGATAGCTGGACCACGGCCAATCAGCTACCCGCTCGACCAGGGCATGACGCACCGGATTCCAGTGCAGGTAATCCAGATGCTGGCGATAGTCCTGTTCATCACGGATACGATGCTCCCAAAAACGCCGCTGCCACAGCCCGGACTCGCGGCGTAAGTTGCGACTCAAGCTGATGCTGCCGGATAACTCGGGCATTGCCTGGCTGGTCAGGCGTTTGATCATCGACCAACGCCGGGAATAATCGGTATCACCTTCGGGCAGTTGCCAGAGGCAGTGCAGATGGTCGGGCAACAGCACCCAGCCATGAATGCTAAAGGGATGACCCTGACGCACCCGCTCGATGGCCAGGCGCAATGCTTCACGCAACCTGGGCTGAGTCAGCACGGGCTGGCGTTGATGAGTCACCAGGGTAAAGAAATAACAGGCACCGGCATACCGGGCACGACGGTAGTTGGACATTCCCTGTCTCCTGACGCGAATCCTTTGCTCAGGATAGACCGCGGTGCGCGCAGCGCACCCTACATTTGCTGCGGCAGCCGATGCTGCCGCAGCCGGCGACCGCCCGTAGGGGGCGCCATGCGCACCAAAAAGCCATCAGCCGACGCACCGATCGATGGTGCGCGGCGCACCCTACAGTCAGAAACTACCGCTCGTCGTCACCCCCGCCGCACTGACTACCTGATTATTGCTACCCGGCTGCCAGCTTTTGACCAGGCTCGGGTCGTTCTCGCTGCGTACGATGCATTTCCATTCGACGCTTTGCTGCGCCGGCAGGCTGATGCTGCCTTTCCAGGTCGGGTAGGCGCTGACGTCGGTCAGGCGCACGGCGGCGGCCGGGCTCCAGCTGCCGAGTTGGCTGAGGTTGCCGACCGCATAGACGCTGTCGCCCAGTTGGGTCACACCGTTGTCGCAGCGGAAGTTCACACTGACCAGGTCGCCGCCGCCCGTGGTGCCGCTGGTCCAAATGCGCAGCTTGCCGCCGTCCTGGTTCAGCGCCGCATTGAAGGTGCCGCTGGCGACCTGGCCAGGGTTGCCGAGGTTGGAGTCCAGGGCGATGACCAGGGTCTGCGTGGTGCCGGTCACAGTCGCCACCAGCCCCGAGTAGCCATTGTGGAATTGGATCGCCGAGTCGGCGCGCACCCCGGCGGCGCGGCGGATCTGGATCAGCTGACGGATCAGCGCGCCATGGCCCCAGTCGTACATATGCGACCAGTACACCACCGGCGTGCCGGGGCTGGAGAGGATGTAGGCATAGGCTTGTTTAACCAGCCCGTCGGCCAACGGCCAATGGTGCTGGCCGCCGTTCTGCCCCGGCGAATAGCCGGTGTCGTGGTTATCGACGAAGGTCACCGCGACTTCGCGCCAGCGCGCATCGGGGTTACCGTTGAGGCCGTTCTTCCAGTCGGCGATGCCGCCGTTCTGCATGCGCTCCTTGAGGGCAAAGTCGAAGATCGGGCACTTGGCGCGGTCCGACCAGTCCTTGAGCACCTGCTGCCAGCTGGCGCCGTTGCGCCAATCCCAGCTCGGGTATTCACCCGGCGCTTTCCACAGCTCGCCGACGCAGAAGCCATTGTCGTGGGCCGCGCCCATCCAGCTGTCGACCCGCTCACCGGCGTAGCCACGCACGAAGTCGAAACGCAAACCGCCGGCGCCGTAGCTGTTACGCAGGTTGGCGAACTCGTCGCGGAACATCCCGTAGACCTGGGGGTTGCCGGTGTTGAGGTCGGCATCGCCGCCGATGAAACGGTCGCCGTCGTCGCAGTCGTTGGGGTAGTTGCCGGGATCGGCGCAGTCGTTGCGCCATAAACCCTGGCCGGCCGGCAGGTTGATTTCCTTGTTCGGGTAGCCGCGGTTCATATGGTTGGGCACCACGTCGTAGAGCACCTTGACCTGGGCGCTATTGAGGGCGCTGGCGGCCTGCTTGAGCTGGGCATCGCTGCCGTAGCGGCCGTTCTTGTTGAAGTCATGCCAGAAGTAGCCTTCACCACCGCCGGAGTTGGCGCCGTCGCTCCAGCTGGAGAAATCGCGCCAGGGCACCGGCATCCAGATCGCACTGAAGCCGTCGGCGGCGATGGTCGGCGCCATATCGCGCAGGGTGTTGTACCAGTCGTTCGGCGCTTCGCGCACCACGTTCCAGTGAAAGCCCTGCAGGATGATTTCGTCGCCACCGTGATAACGCACGCCGGCCGGGCTTTTACCGGCCAGGTCGGCGGCCTGGGCAGCGCCCAGAGTTAGCAGCAGGGAAGAAACCGCCAGTGTCAGGCGGGCGGGGTTGAACAGGTTTTTCATCGTGTCGCTCCACTCTTGTAATTGTTGTTGAGCATCCGACTACGGGGCGATCAGGCCGTCGGGCGCTACAGCACTCGGCTCGCGGCGTACGTTCCCCCGGATCACTGCGGCGCAACGCGCCGGCCCTTGCAGACTGCTCCCGCGTGCCCCTGCGCAATACCTCCCCGGGGATTTTTTTGCGGGCGTAGTGGCCAGGCGTAACGCCTTTGCCGGCAGTCGCCGACGGCTCCTCCCCGCCTACGCCCCAGGACTCCGCCTCGAAAAAAAATGGCCGGGAGGATGTGGCGAAAAGCGTCGATCTCCACTCTGCGTGCAGCGCTGACCGCTTCCCCACCGTACGGCCACGAAGGATGCGCCCGGCAGTGCCCCGACTAACAACAAGAACAAGGACCACCGACATGACTACGTCAAAACACCTGCGCGTTCTGCAACCCTCCCTGCTGTGCGCGGCCCTGCTCGCGGCCATGCCGTCCCAGGCGCTGGACTTCCATGGCTACCTGCGTTCCGGCATCGGCGCGACCGGCAGCGGCGGCGACCAGGCCTGCTTCCAGGCGGCCGGCGCCCCGGCGAAATACCGGCTGGGCAACGAGTGCGAAACCTATGCGGAAATCGGCCTCGGCGAGGAGGTCTGGAAGGAAGGCGATCAGAGCTTCTACGTCGACAGCATGATCGCCTACAAGTCCGACCAGGCGAACGACTGGGAAGCCACCGACAGCGACGGCGGCAGCGCCTTCAACAACGGCACCAGCTCGATCCGCCAGTTCCACGTACTGGGCAAGAACCTGCTGGAAAGCCTGCCGGGCGCGACCATCTGGGCCGGCAAGCGCTATTACAAGCGCCACGACGTGCACATCAACGATTACTACTACTGGGACGTCTCCGGCCCCGGCGCCGGTATCGAAGATATCGACCTGGGCTTCGCCAAGGCCCATGTGGCCTGGATGCGCAATAGCGATGGCGACTACGTGTACGACGGCACCGGCACGGGCACCAACGTGGCCAACAACACCTTCGATTTCCGCCTCACCGATATCGACACCAACACCGACGGCAAGCTGATCGTCGGTTACGACTTCGGCAAGGCCAACCTCACCGACGAGCAGGAACGCGACCCCGGTTACACCAACCAGAAAGGCCACCTGGTGACCCTGGAACACACCCAGGGCAACTGGTTCGGCGGCTACAACCGCCTGGCGTTGCAGTACGGCACCGACGGCATCATCGGCAGCAGCGGGCGCAACAGCACCGGCAACAGCGACGGCAGCATGGTCCGTGTGGTCAACCACGGCGTGGTCGGCCTGAGCGACAACATCGAGATGATGTACGTGCAGATCTACGAAGACCGCGACCTGGACAACGAATCCGGCCAGACCTGGGCCTCGTTCGGCGTGCGCCCGGTATACAAGTGGAACGACACCATGAGTACCGCCCTGGAGTTCGGCTACGACTACATCGACCCGCAAGCCGACGGCGACAAATCCCGAGACCTGACGAAGATCACCCTGGCCCAGCAATGGTCGGCCGGCCGCAGCTTCTGGGCGCGCCCGCAGATCCGCGTGTTCGCCACCTACGCGATGTGGGACGGCGAGCGCTATCAGGCCGCCAGCGAAGCCATCGATGCCGGCGACGACAATGGCCTGACCTTCGGCGTCCAGGCGGAAGCCTGGTGGTGATCGGTCGCGGCGCTTAGTTCTGCGCCGCATAGAGACAACCCAGTACTCACGCTGCTCCTGTGGGCTTTTACCCCGGTCTGCTCCGGCCGGGGCCTTTTCCCGATGAGCCTGACGAGGTCACCATGACGCCATTCAAAGTTTCCCTGTGCCTGCTCGGCCTGCTGCTCGCCGGTTGCGCCAGCGAACCGCTGCGCCGCTTCGATGCGCTGAACGCCAGCCCGGCGCCGCTGCAAACATCGGCCAGCGCAGCGCAACGCAGCCTTGACGCCGCCCCCTCCTGCTGCGCCAGCCTGCGCGATCTGCCATTCACCCGTATCGGCGCAGACTTCAGTGGCGAGGTGCTGATCGACGAGAACGCTCCAGCATTCGAATTCGACAGCGGCAAGAGTTTCTTCCGCGCCTTCCAGTTACCCGCCGACAGCAAATCCTTCGAGATCCGCCTGTACAGCCAGGCCGGCGATACCGTGCTGACGCCCAACGCCATGCTGCTCGACAACCAGTACCGGGTCACCCGTATGCTCGGCGCCGAGGATTTCGTCTACGCCCCGGCCGCCGGCCTGAAAAGCGACAGCCTGGACGCCCGGCTGCGCGTCGACCGCCTGTACAAGGACAACCCCGGCAACGAGCAGTACCTGGTGCTGTACAGCTCGGCCAAGCAGATGAGCGGCCAGACCGTCATCGAGCACCCGGCCAAGGCCTACGCCCGCGCCCTCGGCAATCAGCCGCCGAACATCCCCGACCCGGTGGTCAAGCATGCGCCGGTGGGCATGCTGAAGATGGTGCTGATCGAAGACAAGATCGCCGGGCAAGTCGCCAACACCTACGTGCCGCCCTACAGCGTCGGCCAGGCCATGGGCAATACCGTGCCCTCGGTGCCGCCGCCCGCCGTGCTGCCGGAAACCCAGGCCTACTACCGCCAGGGCATAGATGCGGCGTTGGCCAGCCAGGATCTGTCGCGCGCGCTGCGTCTGGCCGACGAAGCCGAACGGGTCGGCGACGCCAGCGCCAAGGCCTATCTGCTCGAGCGCATTCAGATCAAGTGACGGCCGTGGGGCTGGCGGCGCCCTTGCGCCAGCTGCCACATCCGCCAACGCCGCCCTCCCCTGGTCCCCTCTCCCGGGGTGAGGGGCGTATATGCCGGGCCGTAGTGCCCGGCCTGTCATTGCGAGAACTTATATGAACGCTTTGCTAACGGCCGCAGCGCTATCGCTGCTGCTCTGCCTGAGCGGCGGCGCCTGGGCTTTCGAACGCGACACGCTGTTGGTCTGGGTCAGCCAGGACAAAGGCTTCGACGGCATCGCCAAGGTCGGCGAACGCTTCCAGGCCGATACCGGCATCGAGGTCGAAGTCGCCACCCCGGACGATCTGGCCGCTCGTTACGACCGCCAGGCCGGCACGGCGAACGGTCCGGATATCGTGATCTTCGCCCACGACCGTTTCGGCTCCTGGATCGATGCCGGACTGCTCGCCGACCTCACGCCCAGCCAGGACGCCATGCAGCGTGCACCCGCCTTCGCCTGGGAGGCGGTGAGCGTGGCCCGGCGCATCTACGGCTACCCGCTATCCACCGAAGTGGTCAGCCTGATCTACAACCTGGACCTGGTGCCGAACCCACCGCGCACCTGGGCCGAGGTCAGCGAACTGGACAGCCGCTTGCGCGCCCAGGGCAAACGCGCGATCGAGTGGGATTACGCCAACCTGTATTTCTCCTGGCCGCTGATCGCCGGCAGCGGCGGCTACAGCCTGAACAAGCGCGATGGCCTTTACGACCTCGGCGATTCGGGCATCGCCAACCCCGGCGCGATCGCTGGCTTCACCCAGCTGCGCAGCCTGCTCGATAGCGGCGTGCTGGCCCGCGAGGCCAGCTACGACAGCATGATGACCGGCTTCAAGGCCGGCGAAGTGGCCATGATCATCAACGGCCCCTGGGTGTGGAACGAACTGCGCGCGGCGAACATCCGCTTCGCCATCGACCATGTGCCCGGCATCAGCGCCGAGCAGCCGGGCAAACCCTTCGTCGGCATAGTCGCGGCGGCGGTCAATGCCCATAGCCCGAACAAGCAGCAGGCGCAGCGCTTTCTCGAGGATTACCTGACCAGCGCCGAAGGGTTGCGCAGCATCGATGCCGACAAGCCGCTCGGCGCGGTGGCCAACCTGGAACTGCTGCAAAGCCTGCAACAGGACCCGTTGATCGCCCACACCTACAGCTCCGCCGCGCGCGGCGAGATCATGCCCGACCTGCCGGAGATGAAGCGCTTCTGGGCGTTGTTCCAGAGCCGCCTCAAGCCCATGTTGGATGGCCAACGACCGCTGCTCGCAACCCTCGAGGAAATCGCCGCGCGCCTCAACAAGCAGGCGCAGATGCAGGCCACCCGCCGCCGCCACTACCCGGCCAGTCCGCTGCACTGAGCACACCGAACGCGGCGCCGGAACGCCGGAACGCCGCGTCGTCCGGCGGATCGTCAGAATTAATGCGCCATCGCCATAGTCCATCGCAATGCAAGTTCAGCCTTTCTGAGGAGGAGCGAAGATGACGATGAAATCACTGCAAGGTGCACTGGTCGTGGTGACAGGCGCATCCAGCGGCATCGGTCGCGCGGCGGCCGAAGCCTTTTCCCGACAAGGCGCGAAGCTGGTGCTGGCGGCGCGCGATGCCGAGGCGCTCGACGAGGTGGTCGCCGAATGCATACAGCAAGGCGCGCCGGCCATCTCGGTGCCGACCGATATGACCGACAACCAGGCGGTCTTGGATCTGGTCGAAGCCGCCGCCGACTTCGGCGACGGGCGCATCGATGTGTGGATCAACAACGCCGGTGTCGGCGCCCTGGGCAGTTTCGACAAGACGCCGCTACGCGCTCACGAGCAGGTGGTCCAGACCGATCTGCTCGGCTATCTGCGCGGCGCCCATGGCGTTATGCCCTACTTCAAGGCCCAGGGCTGTGGGGTGCTGATCAATACCCTGTCGGTCGGTAGTTGGGTTGCGCAACCCTTCGCCAGTGCCTATTCCGCGGCGAAATACGGTTTGCGCGGTTTTACCGAGGCCTTGCGCGGCGAACTGACCGATTGGCCGGGCATTCACGTATGCGATGTCTACCCGGCGGTGGTCGATACCCCGGGGTTTCGCGACAGCGGCAACTACAGCGGTCACCGGCTGGCCCCGCCACCGCCGATCATCGATCCGCGCGAAGTGGCCGAGGCCATGGTGCGCCTGGCATTGCACCCGAGACCGACGGTCACCGTCGGCGTCAGCGCATCCCTGCTGCGGCTCGCGCATTTTCTTCTACCGCACTTCGAGTGGCTGTCCGGCAAATTGACCGGTAAGGCCATAAGCCGGGCACAAGCCTGCGGTACCTCGTCCGGCAACCTGTTCGAGCCGACCCATGCCGAACGCCGCGTGGATGGCGGCTGGCGTGCGGAAAGGGCACGAACCAGCAGATCCCTGCTCGCGGTCGGGGTGTTCGCGGCGCTGTTGCTCGGCCTTGGTGTGCTGGGTTTACGCCGCCACTAACAGGCCGTTAGGGCGCTTCGTAACCGCGCGCCACCTGCGCCAGATGGAACCAGGTCGGCGCATCCAGATGCAGCTGCGCTCCCGCCAGGGTATTTTCGATGCGCGACCAGCGCAGGCTGCCGATGATCGGCACGGGCGCGCCGGGCAAGCGCCGCAACCAGGCCAACGCGACCTGATCGGGCGTTGCGCAGAGCGTATCGGCAACCGTTGCCAACGCTTGTTGCAAGGCCACCGGGAAGGCTCCGCCGGCGAACGGCGACCAGGCCAGCGCTTGCAGCCCGGCGGCCTGCAGCGCCTGCAACTGGCCATCCCAGGCCGCGTCCTGGGCCAGCAGCGACAGCTCGATCTGGTTGCAGCGCAGCGGCAATTCACGCGCCAGCTGCTGCCACTGCAACGGCAGGAAGTTCGACACGCCGAGCCAGCCGACCTTGCCGCTTTCGAGCATCTCCTGCAGCACGCGGATGGTTTCCTCGGCCTGCATCAAGGGGTCGGGGCGGTGCAACAGAAAGCCATCCAGGCGTTCGACCCCGAGACGCTTGAGCGACGCGTCGAGCGAATCGCGCAGGTGCGCCGCGCTGCTGTCGTAGTGTTTGACCTGCCAGCGCGACGCATCCTGCGGGGCCAGAACGATATCGGCCTTGCCGATCAACTGCAGCTGCCCGCGCAAGTGCGGCCTGAGGCGCAATGCGTCGCCGAAATGCGCCTCGCAGCTGCCCTGGCCGTAGATGTTGGCGTGGTCGAAAGCGTGTAATCCATGCTCCACGCAGCGTTCGATAAAACCCAGCAAGGCCTGCGGCGCGGCCAGCTCGGGATAATCGTGCAGGCGCATCATGCCGAGTAGCAGCGGCACCTGGACCGGATTTCGGGAGGCGTTCATGGGCTCGTCTCTAGTTTTTGCCCATGATCACAGAGCGAGGGACGGACGGGAACAAAAGGAATGTCACAGGCCCGTGACAGGGCGCTGCCAGCAAGGGTTACCGCTCGGGTGGAAGGTCCGAGGAAAGATCGAGGGGCTCGACCCGGGCGTTACGGGTGGCGCCGGGCGTTTGCTTGAAGCGGCTTTTGTAGGCACGGGAGAAGCTGGAGGCATCGGCGAAGCCGACTTCATCGGCCACCGCCGCCAAGGGCATCGCGCTATTGAGCAACAAATATTGCGCGCGCTGCATGCGTCGGCTCATCACGTACTGCTGCGGCGTCATGGCGAACCTGCGCTGGAACAGAAAGTTGAAATGGCTCTCGCTGAGGTTCAGCGCCGCGGCCAGCTCGCCGTTGCAAGGCGGCTCGGCGAGACGCCGGTCGATCAGCCGATTGAGTTCGGCGAGCGCCAAACGCGAATCCGCGGGTAGCGGTGGAACCGATGAGTAGCGCTGGACCAGTTGGGTCATAAATAGCGATACCAGCTGGTAATTGACCAGCGCACTGCTGCGCCCGGCATCGCCCTGCAATTGCCCGGCGGCGAAATCCAGCAAGGGCATCGCAGCGGCATCCAGGGTGATGAATTCCGCGCGCTGGAACAGCGTCTCGCTAAACTTCAGCTCGCAGGCCTGTTCCAGCGCGCGGATATAGGGATCGTTCAGCGCCACGTCGATCACCAGCAATTCGCTTTCTTCGCTGAGGCCGGCATACAGGTGACTGGCCGAGGCCGGCACCAGGGCCACGGTGCCGTTGGTCAAACGCCCCGCACTGTCGCTGAACGCGCAATCCATTCGCCCGCGCCAACCGATCAGCACCTGGGCATAGTCGTGACAATGCTCGCCGCGCTGCAGTGCGATCAGGTTACGCCGCGCCTGGCTGCCGTTCATGCTGCCGAGGCCATGATGGGAGGGAGGATTTTCATAGTCCGGGTATATAACTCCAGCGCCCGGGTCAATGGCAAACGCTCAGACGCGGTTAGGATGCAAATCACCAACACAACGGGAAATCCGCCATGCAGCTGAATGCCGACCAGGTACAAAATGCCCTGCCCTGGGACAGTTTGATCGACGCGCTCAGGGATATTTTCGCCCGTGCCGATGTGCGTTCGCCGATCCGCCATCATCACAGCCTCGAGGTGCCCGGCGAGCCGACCGCCACCTTGCTGCTGATGCCCGCCTGGATCGAAGGCGAATACCTCGGGGTCAAGCAGGTCAGCGTGTTCCCCGGCAACAACGCACGCAACCTGCCGGGGTTGAACAGCCATTACATGCTCAGCTGCGGCAGGACCGGCCGCCCGCTGGCGATGCTCGACGGCAACGAGCTGACCGCCCGGCGCACAGCCGCCGCCTCGGCATTGGCCTCGCGTTTTCTCTCGCGTGCAGATGCCAGCCAACTGCTGATGGTCGGCGCCGGGCGCATGGCCCGCCGTCTGATCCCGGCGCATATGAGCGTGCGGCCGATCCGCAGCGTGCAGGTGTGGGATCGCCACGAGGCGGTCTCGGCAGCGCTGGTGGCCGAGCTCACCGCCTGCGGCATCGATGCCCGGGTGTGCCGCGTCGATCGCTTGCAAGAGGCCGCCGCTACAGCCGACATCATCAGTTGCGCGACCATGGCCAGCGAACCGCTGGTATTCGGCGACTGGCTCAAGCCCGGCGCGCACCTCGACTTGGTCGGCAGCTTCACCCCGGACATGCGCGAGACCGATAACGTCGCCATGCAGCGCTGTGCGGTATTCGTCGACACCCGCGCCGGCGCCCTCAGCGAGAGCGGCGACCTGATCATGCCGATCCGCGAAGGCGCGATCGGCGCCGAAAAGATCGTCGCCGAACTCGCCGAGCTGTGCCGCGGCCAGCACGCCGGCCGCGCCGCCCTGGCCGATGCCGACAACGCGCTGACCCTGTTCAAGTCGGTCGGCGACTCGCGCGAAGACCTCGCCGCGGCGATCCTCGCATTCCGCAATCAAGGCTGAAAAGGACGCCTGTTCAGGCACTCGGCAGCGGGTGCCTGTTTTACTCCAGCCAACCAGAACAGGTCGCTGATCTTCCGGAGCCCCGCGCATGAGCGATACATCCACAGCCGCGATCGACGCTGGCGCGACCACCTTCGAGACCATCGCCGTGGTTGGCGCCGGGGTGGTCGGCCTGTGTACCGCCCTGCAAGCCCAGCGCAAGGGCTACCGGGTAACCCTGATCGACCGCGATGCGCCGGGCAAAGGCGCATCGTTCGGCAATGCCGGCTACCTGGCCACCGAACTGATCGACCCGCTGTCCTGCGGCAAGACCCTGCGCGGCGCGCTGGCCATGCTGCTCGACCCGCATGGGCCGCTGGTCTTGCCGTTGGGCTATCTGCACCGCAGCCTGCCCTGGCTGCTGCGCTTCGCCGCCGCCGCCCGCCCTTCTCAGGTCGAGCGCTCGCGTACCGGCCTGCGCCAGCTCAATCGGGCGGCGCTGCCGGCATGGCAGCGTTGCCTGGCCGATATAGGCGCAAGCGAGCAGCTGTGCAATTCCGGATACCTGCTGGTGTGGGAGTCGGCCGCTCGCCTGGCGGACGCCAAGGCCCATGCGCGTTACCTGCAGCAATGGGGCGTACGCTGCGAGCTGATCGACGCCACGCGCCTGGCCCAGCTGGAGCCGGCTCTGGCCGGTACCCTCAGCCACGCCCTGTATTTCCCCGATGCCTGCCAAGTGCGCGAACCCTATCAGCTCTGTCGCCTGCTGTTCGCCGCATTCGAAGCGCGGGGCGGCCGGTTCGTGCAGCAGGCGGTCGAGGGCGTGACGGCGGATACGCAGCAGGTACGGCTGAAGACCGCGGACGCTGAGCAGCGCTTCGATCAGACGGTGATCTGCGCCGGCGCCTGGAGCAAAGCGCTGTTGCAAGACACGGGGATCGAGGTGCCGCTAGAAGCCGAGCGCGGCTATCACATCAGCATGGACAGCCCGGCCATTAGCAGGCCGTTGAAAAACGTAGGCGAGGCAGGCAAGACAAGGCAAAAACAGGCGAGGAAGCGGAGTTTACGTGCTGTAAATGAGCATTCCGAGCCACTACTGTCCGGTTAAATTGTGAATAAATTCAACTGGTTGCCATCGACGCCCC
>NZ_CAMPHV010000039.1 GCF_946886105.1 uncultured Pseudomonas sp.
ATTCGCGGGGTCGGCGGTACGCGCAACTGCGATTGGTGGTTCACCGACGAAGCGGTGCTGCTGGACACCGCGGGGCGCTATACCACTCAGGACAGTCATGCGGCCGTGGACAAGGCGGCCTGGCTGGGCTTCCTCGACCTGTTGAAGAATCAGCGCAAGCGCCGGCCGATCGATGGCGCCTTCGTTGCCATTAGCCTGTCCGATCTGCTGTTGGGCAGCGAGGCCGAGCGGATCGCCCATGCCCGCGCCATCCGTGCGCGGGTGCAGGAGCTGTACAGCCAGCTCGGCGTGCGTTTCCCGATCTACGTGATGCTCACCAAGTTCGACCTGGTGCCGGGGTTCATGGAGTTCTTCGACGCGCTGAGCAAGGAAGAGCGCGCCCAGGTCTGGGGCGTTACCTTCCCCCTGGACGACGGCAAGAATCCCCAAGGCCCATTGGCGCGTTTCGACGAGGAATTCACCGCCCTCGAGGCGCGTTTGACCGAGCGCCTGGTCGAGCGCCTGCAACAGGAGCGCGACCCCAACCGACGCGACCTGATCTACGGTTTCATCCAGCAGTTCGCGGCGCTGCGCAACAATCTGTCGTCGTTCCTCGATGGGGTGTTCAAGCCCAACCCCTACGAAGAGCGGGCGCTGCTGCGCGGGCTGTATTTCACCAGCGGCACCCAGGAAGGCAGCCCGATCGACCGGCTGATCGGTGCCATGGCGCAAAGCATGAACCTCGACCGCCAGCACCTGGCGCGGCAGACGGGCAGCGGCCGCAGTTACTTCATCGAGCGCCTGTTCCGCGATGTCGCCTTCGGCGAGCGCGGTTTGGTCGGCAGCAACCCCAAAGTCGAACGCCGGCGTCTGTGGATCACTCGTGGCGCACTCGCCGCCAGCGTGCTGGTATTGCTCACGGTGACCGCCGTTTGGGTGGCCAGTTACCGGGCCAACCAGGCGTATATCGCCGAGGTGGACGCGCGTCTGGAGCCGCTCAAAGCACAGGTCGAATCGCTCAGCCCGGCGCAGCGCGAAGTGTTCGCCGTGCTGCCGTTGCTCAACGCCATCCGCCATATCGCCGACAACCCGCCATCCTGGGCCGAGGGCTATGGCCTGTACCAGGGCGACATGCTCGGCGCCGAAGCCGCCAGCGTGTACCGCAAACTGTTGATCGCGGTGCTGGCGCCGCGCCTGCTGACGCGCATCGAGGAGCAGTTGCGCAGCGGCGGTAACTCGGAATTTCTCTACGAGGGGCTCAAGGTCTATCTGATGCTGGCCAGCGCCGAGCACTACGATGCCGATGCCATCAAGGCCTGGATCAACCTCGACTGGGACAGCAGCCTGCCGCGCGACCTGGCCCCGGAGCAGCGTGTGGCCCTGACCGAGCACCTCGACGCGCTGTTCGTCCGTAAGCCGCCGCCCGCACGGCTGGACGAAGCGTTGATCGCCGACCTGCGTCGGCAGTTGCAGCAGATGTCCGTGGCGCAGCGGGTCTACAACCGGGTGAAACGGCAGAAGCTGCCCGAGGGCATGGCAGACTTTCGCATCAGCGAAGCGGCCGGACGCGATGCCGCCCTGGTGTTTTCGCGCAAGAGCGGCAAGCCGCTGAACGATCCCTTGAGCGGCTTCTATACCTACCGCGGCTATCGCCAGGTGTTCATGGTCGCCAGCCTCAGTCAGTCCGGTGCCTTGGCCGAGGAGCAATGGGTGCTCGGCCGACCGCTGAACGACAATCAGGACGCCGCAAGTCTGGCCCTGGAGGTGCGCGGCCTGTACTTCCAGGACTTTCTCAACCAATGGGAAACCCTGCTCGGCGATATCGATTTCGTCGCCATCAGCAGCATCGCCCAGGCCGCCGATGTGCTGCGGGTGCTCTCCGGGGCGAATTCGCCGCTGAAGAAACTGCTCGATGCGGTGGCCAAGGAAACCGACCTGCAACAGGAGGACCGCCTGCTTGCCGAGAAACTCAAGGCCGCCGACGGCGCGGTGGACAAACTCAAGCAGCAGCTCGGCTCGCTGGTCGGCCAATCGACCCGGGAAGATTCGCCGGCGACCCCGCAGGTCGATCCCATCACCGCGCGTTTCGCCGAACTCAACAGCCTGGTGAGCAAAAGTGAGGACGGACCGGCGCCGATCGACGACCTGCTGGCTCAGCTCAACGAGCTCTATGTGCAGGTCAGCGCCATGAGCGGAGCCAGTGGCGAGGCCTTACTCGGCGAAGCGAAGAACCAGGCGGTGGCGACCGCTTCGCGGGTCAAGCTCGGTGCCGAACGTCAGCCGCCGCTGGTGCAGAACCTGGTCAACTCGGTGGTCAGCGCCACCACCAACAGCATGATGGGCGGTATCCGCACGCAGCTGAACGCGGCTTGGGTCAGCGAGGTGGTGAACGTTTACCGCCAGTCCCTCGCTGGCCGCTATCCCTTGGTTAACAGCAGCTCGCGGGAGGCCACGCTGGAAGACTTCGGCAACTTCTTCGGCGTGGGCGGGGTGATGGACAGCTACTTTCGCAAATACCTGCAAGCTTACGTCAACACCTCGACCAGCAACTGGCGTTGGCAGCCGGGGGCAGCCGAAAAACTCGGCATAGGCGCGGGTGTGCTGCAGACCTTCCAGCGTGCCGCGGCCATTCGCGACGCCTACTTCCGTGCTGGCGGTACCCAGCCGGCGGTACGTTTCGAACTCAAGCCGGTGACCATGGACGCCAGCATCAGCCAGTTCCTGCTCGACCTCGACGGCCAACAATTGAGCTACGACCACGGCCCCAGCCGCCCGGTGGCGATGCAATGGCCGAGCCCCAACAGCCTTGGCGTGGTGCGTCTGACGGTCAACCCGCCGACCAGCGCCGGCCGTTCGGGCGTGACTTTGGAAGGCCCCTGGGCCTGGTTCCGCTTGCTCGAACAGTCCGATCTGACCCAAGGCAGCTCGCCGGATCGGTTCACCCTGCGCCTGCGCGTGGACAACGCCAGCCTGTCCTGCGAGCTGCGCGCCAGCAGCGCATTCAACCCGTTCAAGAGTCGGGTACTGACAGGTTTCAGCCTACCGGAGCGGCTATGACAGGAGCGGGTTTCTACGGCAAGTTGGCGGGTCGCGGCGACTTCATCCATCGCGGCCTGCCCAACAGTTTTATCGAGCCCTGGGATGCCTGGTTGTCCGCCGGCATCGCCGCCAGCCGGGCCGAACTCGGCGCGGCCTGGCTGGATGCCTATCTGGTCAGCCCGTTGTGGCGCTTCGCGGTGTCGCCGGGGCTACTCGGCCGCGAGGCGGTGACCGGGGTGATGATGCCGAGCATCGACCGGGTCGGGCGCTACTTCCCGCTGTGCATCGCCCATCTGCTGGAAGCCGAAGCCGACCTGGCATCGCTGGTCGGCGGGCCGCAAGACTGGTTCGAGGCGGCCGAAGCCTTATTGCTTTCGAGCCTCGACGCCGATGCCGATTTCGCCTCGTTCGAAGCCGCGGTCGACGCCCTGGGTATGCCGCACTATCGCCTTAAAACGCCGGGTGGTGGGGCCTTCGCTCAGCGCTATTTCAAGGCGGATAGCCCGGCGGAGCGCGCCGCCGCGCTCGCGCAACTTGGCTGCGAGGAGGCCAGCCTATGGTGGGGCATGGGTTCCGAGCGGGTCGCGGCCGGTTTGCTGCGCTGCATTGGGCTGCCGCAACCCCAGGCGTTCAGCGTTCTTCTGCTCGGCGGGGGCGGGTCGGCACCTTTGTCATTACCGGCGCAGTTGGATTTCGAGAACCCATGATGAGCGCAGTCGAGCACTACCAGTCCGCCAGCCACAGCCATGTCGGCATGGTACGCCAGATCAACGAGGACGCTTGTCTGGACGCCCAGCACGCCGGGCTCTGGGCGGTGGCCGACGGCATGGGCGGCCACGCCGCCGGCGACTTCGTCAGCAGCCTGATCGTCGACAGCCTGCGCGGTATCACCCCACGGGAGTCCCTGGCGGCCTATGTGCACGCCCTGCGCATTGGGCTTGCCGAAGTCAACCAGGCGGTGCGCGAAGAGGCGGTGCGGCGCGGCGTCGGCATGATGGGCAGCACCCTGGTGTTGTTGGCGGCGCGGGGTAGCCAGGCCACCTGTCTGTGGGCCGGCGACAGTCGCTTGTACCGTTTGCGCGACGGTCAGTTGAGCATCCTCAGCCACGACCACAGCTATGTGCAGGAGTTGGTCGACAAAGGTGCGCTAGGCGAGGAGGAGGCGCGCAGCCACCCGATGGGCAATATGGTCACCCGCGCCGTCGGTGCCCAGGACTACCTGGAACTGGCCGAGGTCCACCTCGACGTGCGTCCGGGCGATTGTTTCCTGTTGTGCAGCGATGGCCTCAACAGGACGGTCGAGGATCGCGAGTTGCAGGGCGTGCTGGGCCACGAAGAGCCCTATGACATGGTGCGGAGCCTGGTGCACCTGGGGTTGACCCGGGGGGCGCCGGACAACATCACCGCGGTCGTCGTCAAAGCCTATTGAGGGATGCGCTCAGCCCATGGATATCGAGATCCCCGGTTACCAGATCGAGCGCGAACTCGGCGATGGCGCCATGGCCACGGTGTACCTGGCGACCCAACGCTCGCTGGAGCGCAAGGTCGCGCTGAAGATCATGGCGGCGGCGCTGGCGGCCGACCGTAGCTTCTGCGAGCGATTCTTGCGCGAGGGCAAAACCCTGGCCCGGCTGTCACACCCTCATACGGTGACCATCTACGATATCGGCAATGTAGGGACTCACTACTACATGGCCATGGAATACCTGCCCAACGGCACGCTCAAGGAGCGTATCGCCGCGGGTTTGCGCGCCGAGCAGGGCTTGGGCTACCTGCGCCAGATCGCCTCGGCCCTCGGCTATGCCCACGGCCTGGGGCTGGTTCATCGCGACGTGAAACCGGCGAATATCCTGTTCCGCGCCGATGGCACGGCAGTGCTTTCCGATTTCGGCATCGCCAAATCCCTGGAGGATCGCACTCAGTTCACCCAGGCCGGCTTCGCCGTCGGCACACCCAGCTACATGAGCCCGGAGCAGGCGCGCGGCCAGCAGATCGACGGGCGCGCCGACCTCTATGCCCTGGGCGTGGTGTTCTATGAAATCCTCACCGGCAAGCTGCCCTATGTCGGCGCCGATTCGCTGTCCACGGCGCTGGCGCATCTGACCGAGCCGTTGCCGTCGCTGCCGATCGAGCAGGGCCGTTATCAGGAAATCCTCGCCAAGCTGCTGGCCAAGGACCCGGCGCAGCGCTTCGCCAGCGCGGCGGAGCTGATAGCGGCGCTCGACAGCCTGCCGGTCGCCGCGCCATTGGCGGAGGATAACCAAGCGACCCAGTTCCGCCCGCTGCCTGTCGACATCGCGGCGCAGCCGTCCGGCGCCGCCGACCTCGGCGGCCTATCGCCGGTGTCGGTGAGCATGCCGCCGTTGGCGCCGGAAAAGCCGGACGGCGAGGCAAGCGGAATCGACCCCAGCGAACGCCGGCCCGTTATACCGCCGGTGGGCGATCAGCCCTCGAACCAGGCGCGCGGGCCTATGCTGGCGCTCGCCGGGATAGTGATCATGCTGCTGGCCCTGCTCGGTGGCGGTTATTGGTGGTTTACCGGTCCAACCGCGACCTCGCCGGAACGAGCCGAGGTGGAAACGCCAAAGGACGTGCAAAGCGATACCACGACGGCTCAGGCCGACACCCTCGACGGCGGTGAGCGGCCGCTGCTGCTGCCGGGCAAGAAAACCCTGTTCCAGCGCGTGCTGAGCAAGCCCGGGGCACGCTTGGCCAGCCAGGCGGGAGGCGCAGAGCAGGGCGAAACGGTGCCGGCGTTCTCGGTGTTCTATGTCTATCGACGGCAACAGGTCGACGGTCAGGATTGGTTGGAGATCGGCGCCTCCAGCGATGGCCGACGCGATGGTTGGCTGGCGGCCGCCATGGTGAGCGACTGGAAGCAGAGCCTGGTGCTCAAGTTCACCGAACGTTCCGGGCGCTCGCCGGTGATGTTCCTCGACTCGGCCGAGGCGGTGGAGCGGTTTCTCGGCGACACCGCAGCGGCCCGCACGGCGCTGCACCAGGCGCGCTACGAGGACCAGACCGCCCCTCAGCTGGTGGCCTTGGAGCCGGTCGACCAAGCCATTCCCCAGGAGCAGTTCTACCTGCTGCCGATCTTCGAGTCGCGCGAGAGTTTCGATGGCGACGGCTTGCCCGTGCAGGTGCTCAATATCGCCTCGATCGACCCTGGCGATGCCGAACGGCAAGACGATGGCGGCCAGCTCCAGCGACACGACAGATTCCGCACCGGCATCGTCCTGGTGGTCGACACCTCGGTGTCGATGCAGCCCTATATCGACCGGGTCAACCAGGTGGTGCAGGAGCTCTATCGGCGCATCGCCGAGCGTGGCGACCTGGACAGCGTCAGCTTCGGCCTGGTCGGCTTTCGCAGCAATGTCGATAAAACCCCGGGTTTGGAATACGTCAGCCGCACCCTGGTAACGCTGGAGGAGGGCAGCGACCCGCAGCGCTTCGCCGAGCTGGCCCGCCAGGTCCGGGCCACCGACATTTCCAGCCATGCCTTCAACGAAGACGCCTTCGCCGGAGTGATGGAAGCGGTCGAGGGCATGGACTGGGCGCCTTACAGCGGCCGCCTGATCCTGCTGGTCACCGACGCCGGGGCGCTGCGCAAGAGCGACCCGCTGAGCCACACCCAGATGAACGAGACCGAGGTGCGCGAAGCGGCGCTGGGGAAACAGATCAAAATCTACGTCCTGCACCTGCGCACGCCGCTCGGTAAGGACAATCACGGTTTCGCCGAACAGCAGTACCGCAGCCTCAGCGCCGACGCCAACCCGCAGATCGGCGACCTCTATATTCCGGTGGCCGAAGGCGAGGTGGGCAAGTTCGGGCAAAGCGTCGGCGAAATCGGGAGCATCTTCGCCGAACTGGTGCATCAGGTCGGTAATAACCAGGCGCTGGAACCCAGCGCGCCGCAGGTTTCGCGCAGCATCGCGGGCAAGAGCGCGGCCATCGGCTACGCCATGCACATGGACTTTCTCGGCCGGCGCAACGCCGTGCAGGCGCCGCAGCTGGTCACCGCCTGGACCGCCGACCACGACCTGACCAACCCCTCGCTGCCGGCCTTTCAGGTCTGCGTGCTGCTGACCAAGCTGCAGCTCAACGATCTGCAGCAATCGCTCAAACTGATCGTCGATGCGGCGCGGCGCAGCCAATCGGCGCCCAAGGATTTCTTCGCGGAGATTGCCAGCGCCAGCGCTTACATGAGCCGCGATCCCACCGGCCTCACCCAGGGCCGCAACCTGGCCGAGTCCGGCGTGCTCGGCGAATACCTGGAGGGGCTGCCGTACCGCAGCAAGTCGCTGAACATGACCCAGGATCTCTGGCTGTCGCTGAGCGTGGCCGAGCAGGAGGATTTTATCGACGAACTGGAATCGAAGATCCGCCTCTACGAAACCTTCCACAACGACATCGCCAATTGGGTGCGGTTCGGCGATGCACAACCTGGCGACGCGCTCTATCGCGTGCCGCTGGCGACGTTGCCCTGATGCTGCGCCTACGCGATATCCGCAAAAGCCGCGGCGCCGGCTATAGCCTGCTGGTGCCGCGCCTGGACTTGCAGCCGGGGCAGCGCCTGGCCCTGGTGGGCGCCAGCGGCAGCGGCAAAAGTACCTTGCTCGACCTGCTGGCGCTGGCGCTCAGTCCCGACCCTGGCGGCACCCTGGAGCTCAACCACGACGGCCGGATCAGCGACATCGCCGGGCTCTGGCGCCACGGTCGCCATGATCGGCTCGCCGAATTGCGCAGCCGGGTCATGGGCTATGTGCTGCAGACCGGCGGTTTACTGGGGTTTCTCGATGTGCGCCGGAATATCGGTTTGTCCCGAGCGCTGCTGGGCATGGCCGAGGATGTCAGCGTGCAACGCCTGGCCGAGCGCCTGGAGATCGCCGATCAATTGCACAAACTGCCGGCGGCGCTTTCTGTCGGCCAACGCCAGCGCGTCGGCATCGCCCGGGCTCTGGCTCACGGGCCGGCGATAGTGCTGGCCGACGAGCCCACCGCGTCACTCGACCCGCTGAATGCCGAGCGGGTCATGCAGTTGCTGGTGGCCCAGGCCGAGGAGCAGGGCGCCTGCATCGTCGTCGCCACCCACGATGAGACCCTGGCGCAACGGGTCGGGCTGCAGTTGCGGCGCTTGCAGGTGCAACGCAACGACGCCGGTGGAGTGGTCGCCACCTTGTCGGAGGCCGACTGATGGGCTTGGCGCTGATGAGCCAGCTGGCCTGGCACGACTACCGCGCCGACGCTCGTCTGTCGGCCTGCGCGGTATTGGCTCTGGTCGCGGTATTGGCACCCTTGCTGGTGTTGTTCGGCCTCAAGTTCGGCCTGATCAGCAGCCTGACCGAGCGCCTGGAGCGCGACCCTGCCGTGCGCGAAATCGTGCCGCTGGGCGGTGCGCGCTTTAGCGCCGAGGTCATCGCCGAATTGGCGGCCCGCGCCGACGTGGCCTTCGCCGTGCCGCGTACCCGGCAGATCGCCGCTACCGCCGAGCTATCCACCGCAGAATCATCCGCCGGCGAGCGGGGCGTGACGGTGGAGATGATTCCCACCGCCGCCGGCGATCCGTTGGTTCCGCCGCAGCTATTGCCGCTGCCCGCGGATAGCGTGCTGCTCAGCCAGCGGGCTGCGGAGAAACTCGGGGTGAAGGTCGGCGACAGCCTGAGCGCGGCCTTCGGCCGGCAAGTCAACGGCCGCTCGGAATACCAGCGCACCGAGCTGAAGGTGCAAGGCATTCTGCCGCTCAGCGCCTTTGCGCGCGATGCGCTGTTCGCCCCGTTGCAGTTGTTGGAGGCGGCGGAAGACTATCGCGACGGCCTGGCGGTGCCGGCGTTCGGCTGGCCGGGTAATAGCCAGGCGCGGGAGCAGGCCAGGGTCTACCCGAGCTTTCGCCTGTACGCCGAAGACCTGGAAGCGGTCGAGGTGCTGCGCCGCTATTTCGCCGCGCGCAATCTGGAAGTGGCCACCCAGGCCGACGCCATCGCCCAGGTCCGCTCGCTCAGCCGCAACCTCAGTGTGGTGTTCTGGATCATCGCCGGCTTGGCCCTGGGCGGTGCCTTCGCTGCGATGACCGCCAGTGCTCTGGCCGCGGTGGAGCGCAAGCGCCGGGCCTTGTCGGTGTTGCGCCTGCTGGGTTTCTCGTCCACCGCGCTGGTCGCATTCGTCGTGTGGCAGGCGCTCTACACCGGCATCTTCGGTTTGCTCTTGGCCTGGGGGCTGTATGGCGCCGCGGAGGTCGGTCTGAACCGCTTGTTCCAGCAAACCCCGGGCGAGTACGCCTGCCGCCTGCTGCCGGGTCACTACCTGTTGGCGCTGCTGGCGACCTTGCTGTGTAGCGGCCTGGCCGCTGCATCCGGCGGCTGGCGGGCCGCGCAAATCGAAGCTTCGGAAGGGCTGCGCGATGTCTAACAGGCCGTTGAAAAACGTAGGCGAGGCAGCCAGCGCAAGGCAAAAACAGGCGAAAAAGCGGAGTTTACGAGCGGTAAATGAGCATTTTGAGCCTGTTTTTAACGCCGCGATGGCAACGCAGGTAGTTTTTCAACAGCCTGCTAAGGGACTGGCAAAGAACATTCATCAAGTAGATTGGACTGGGCACCGCGAAAGCGAACGGGGCAACCCGGTTGGGCTTCGTTCCTCAGCGCCAACCTACGATTCGGTGTCGATTACGCTACGGTGGTTTGCCTGCTGCGCATTGCTATCGCTGTTCGGTTGTTCCGAAGCGGAGGAGCCTGCGAGCAAGCCCACAGCTCCGCAATCGACGGCTGCGCAGCCGATTCAACAACCACAACAACCTCAAGAGGCGGAACAGCAGCCTGCGGTGGAGGGATCGCAGCAAGAAGCGCCACCCGCCAGCGGCGCCGCCCTGGATAACCCGAAACCCTTGGCCGACGATGTCAGCCTGCCGTTGCCGTGCGGCGGCGAGATGGTGTTCCGCCACGTCTATATCCTCGCCCGCGGCGCCCTCGACGATAAGGAAATCAGCCTCGGTTATCCCTTCAGCGAGGGCGATCCGGGTTATCAGCAGTCGTTTATTTCCGGTTACCGCCGCGACTACATCAACGGTCAGTTCCTCCTCGAGGATCTGCCGGTTGACTGGCAGGGCTGCATCGGCCCCGTGCTGCCCAAGACTCAGGAGGACGCGCTGCTCAAGCCCATGCTGTATTTCGTCGGCAAATACGAGGTCACCGAGCGTCAGTACCAAGCGGTCATGGCGCAAGCCACGGCATTGGCAGGCGAGGGCGAACCGCCGGGCTGCGCGCAGATGCCCGGCGGCGTACCGGCGCGGCGGCCCAAAGTCAGCATCTCCCGCTTCGATGCGGAACGTTTCGCCGCGGTCTATAGCGCCTGGCTGCTCGAACATCACCGCGAGCGGTTGCCGATCAGCGGGCGTGGCGACAAGCCGGAAGACGGCGGCGTGGCGTTCGTCCGTTTGCCCACCGAAGTGGAGTGGGAGTTCGCCGCCCGTGGTGGCCATGCGGTCAGCCGCCAGGAGCTCGAGGGGCGGTTGTTTCCGCGCAAGGAGGAGGGCAGCGACGGCGACGGGCCGTTGGCCGACTGGGCGGTTTATAACCAGGTGGCCGGCGGCACGGGGCAGGGAGCACGGCTGTTGCCGGTGGGCATGCGCAAGGCCAATCCGTTGGGGCTGCACGATGTGATCGGCAATGCCGCGGAAATGGTGCATGACCCATTCCAGATGGTGCATGGCGGGCGGCGTCAGGGCACTTACGGCGGCTTCGTGGTCAAGGGCGGCAACTACCTGGAAGGCGAGCTGACGCTGTTCACCGGTATGCGCCGTGAGTACCCGCTGTTCACCGCCCAAGGCAGCGAACAGCGCAACGAAACCACCGGTTTCCGGGTGGCCTTGGGGGCCTTGTCGGCCCCGCGTTCGCGCTACCAGGAGTTGTTCGCCCAGTGGCAAAGGGAAGGCCGCCTGGCCGGCTTGACCGACGAAATCGCCGATGCCGACGATACCACCCAGCTACTCGACAACATCATCGCCGACAGCCAAGACCCGGACCTGCAAGCCCGCCTGGCGCTGGTCAACGAAGAGCTCAAGCGCCACGTTTCGCTGATCGCCCAGCAGCGCCAGGAAGCGGCGGCCAACCTGATCCAATCGGCGGCGTTGGTCGCGGAAACCGTGAACAACTACAACATCCGCCTGACCAATCTGCAGAACAGCCTGGCCAAGGCCCGCGCCGCCAACGACCGGAGCGCGGTGCAACTCTACGAGTCGGCCATCGCCAACGGGCGCACGGCGCTGGATGGCGCCGTGGCGATCTATATCGACAACCTGAACACCGGGACGCGTTATTCCGATGAGGTGATCCAGACCCAGTTCCAGCGCACCCGCGAAGAACTCAACCGCAACCCGGTACTGGGTAAGAGTTTAGTGAAACGAGCCACTCTGTTCGTGCGTCATGTTGGCGAATACCGCCAGCAAACCAGAGCAACCCCGGCAGACATTTTGAAGGAGCTGCTTGCCCCTTGAAACGTCCCCCTTAGCAGTTGGCCGTCGGGTGAGGGAGACATGCACCGGATCGGACCAGGAAGGGATCAACACACTCAAGCATGAGAGAACGACCATGGAACATTGTCATAAGCATTCGTTGTTGCATTCCACCTTGCTTTGCAGTGCAACCTTTTCAGCCGTGTTGATCAGCGGCTGCGCCAATCTCGGTGGCGGCGTCAGTTCCAAGGTCGCGGCCACGACCAAAGCCAATTACTACCCGGCGTGCTACGAGCCGGTCAGCCAGTTGCGCAGCTCCGACTCCGCGATGCAAAAAACCGTCGCTACCGGCGCCGTGGCCGGTGGGTTGCTCGGCGGCTTGGCGGGCGCCTTGGGTGGCGGCGACAACGCCGGGCGCAATGCTCTGATCGGCGCAGCCGCCGGCGCCTTGGTCGGCGGTGCGGCCGGCTATTACAGCGAACGGCAGAAACAGATCGCCGACGACAGACAACGGATCGCATCCTACGGTGGCGACTTCGAACGCAGCGCCGAGGATCTGGATCGCAGCATCGTCTACGCCAAAGCTGCCCAGGATTGTTATCAACGAGAATTCCACAATTTGCAGGCGGCGCACCGGGCCAAGAGCATAAGCGACAGCGAAGGCCGTCGCCGCTTCGCCGAAATCGTCAGCGGGCTGCAGGAAACCAACGCCTTGCTGGCGGCAGTGGACGGCCGCACCGGCGAGGACATCGACACCTACACCCAGGCGTACGAGAAGGACCTGCAAGAAGTCGGCGTTGAACGTAAAACCGTGACGGTCGCCGCCAGCAAGCCAGCGGCTAAACCTAAAGCAGTACCGCAAGAAGCGTTGGCCACCGAGAAGAAACTGCAACAAGCCGCAACCAAGCGCAGTGAGGCGAAGGCCGTCAGCAGCCGCGGCACGACCATCGTCAGCAGCGCCTGCAACAATCCCGACATCGGCGACTGGGGCGGCGACGCCTGCGGCAGTGCATGAGTGAAACGACTATGCCGTCAGCCAATAGGTCCGCAGCGGATCGCTCGGGCGATGTTGAGTGCTCAGCCGTCGCGGGGTTTCTCAGCGGTGTCGGTTAGCAGGCCGTTGAAAAACGTAGGCGAGGCAGGCAAGACAATACCGATGGCGGCCCCACAAAAACAGGCGAGGAAGCGGACTGGGCTCGCACGCGAGTTTACGTGCTGTAAATGAGCATTCCGACTGGGCTCGCACCCGAGCCTGTTTTTAACGCAGTATTGCCAACGTAGGTAGTTTTTCAACAGCCTATTAGAACAGGCGGTTCCATATCCGTCTGATGGCACTCGGCTTTGCCGGTTCTTCGATCACTGGCTGCGGCTCTTCGATTGGCGGTGCCGCCGGGGGGGCTGGGCGTGGCTCCGGGCTGCTGCGCCCGCGCTTTTGCTGCTGGTCGCGCAAGGCGAGCAGTTCTGGGCTGTCTGGATAGGCTTCCAGCCCGTGTTTGCTGTAGGCCCGTGCCAGGTCGTAGTCACCTCTGGCATAGGCTTTTTTGCTCAAGTCGGCATAAATCAGCGCTACTTGATTCAAGCCGGCCAGGGCTTCGGCATTGCCCGGTGCAAGGTCGAGCATCTGCCGATAATAGAACACCGCGCTGTCGTTCTCCGGCTCCAGCAGATGTATCTCGGCGATCCGTTGCTCGGCCAGTTGGCGGTAGCCGGCGAGTCGCGCTTCGAGCACGCGCTGCAACCCCCGACGGGCATTTTCGTTGTCTTTGTCGAGTTGTAGCGCCTGGTTGAAGAAGTACGCGGCGCTGTCCTGCGTCGGCTCGACCAGCGTGCCTTCGGCCAGACGCTGTTCGGCACGCGCCAACAGATCGGCAATCTCGATTTGCTGCTGAATGTACAGGCCCGTACCGCTCGCCGCGCCGATCAGCAGCAAGCCGCCGAGCCCCGACAGCAGCAGGCGCACGCCTCGGCGAGGGCGGCGGGTGGGTTCTGCCTGGGGGCGTGGATAGTCCACCACCCCGGGTGCGATTCGGGTGACGTCCTGCTCCGCCTCGTGCGTTTCGGCCGTGGGTTCCGGCTGGGGCTCGGGTTCGCCCAATTCGTCCAGCGCTTGCAGCAGCGCTCGGCAGTCCGCAAAGCGGTCGTTCGGGTCTTTGGCCAGCATTCGTTCGAGCAGCGGAGCGTAGGGGCCGATGTGCGCCGGCAGGCTGGGCGGTGGCATCTGCACATGGTTCATCACTGTCTGGGTATAGCTGGCGCCGCGATATGGGTTGGTGCCGATCAGCATCTCCAGGAGGATGACGCCCAGGCTGTAGATATCGGTACGGATATCCAGCGGCAGGCACTGCGCCTGCTCCGGGCTGCTGTAGGCCGGGCTGCCGACCATGACGCCGAGGCCGGTGAGCTCGCTGTCCATTTCCAGTGCCTTGGCGATACCGAAATCGGTGATGACCACGGAGCCGTCGTTACGAAAGAGGATATTCGCCGGCTTGATATCGCGGTGTATCAGGCCCTGCTCATGCACCACGGCGAGGCCACCGGCGATCTGCCGGACGATATCGAGGGCGCGTTTGGGCTCGAACACCTCGCCCTTGTGTTGGGCCAGATCGCCACCGCCGACGAATTCCATGGCCAGGTAGTAGCGGCCATCGGCCAGTTTGTCGATGTCGTGGATGGTGATGATTGCGGGGTGATGCAACGAGGCGACGATATGCCCTTCGCGGATAAAGCGCTTGCTGAATGCCTCGTCATTGGCGCTGAGCAGCACTTTCACGGCCACCTTGCGGTGCAGCGACTCCTGGGTTGCCAGGTAGACCTCAGCCATCCCACCCTTGCCAAGCCGACTATGCACGCTATAGCTGGGGATGTCGGGTAATCGTTCGTCCATGGAAAAGTCCGTATGCATCCGCTGAGTGAGCATTCTCCGTTTCAGCCGAGCCGAGTTCGCCAGCGGCCAGGGCTTGAGTTAGTAAGAGGAAGCTAGTTTCTGATAGTTCCCCTTTCCCCGAACCTGCTGCCGGCCGCAGGTGCACAGCGCGAACCAAGTCAAGTCCTGCGACTGCTGTCGAACCCGCTTGCGGCCGCTCTGATTGAGCGCGATCAGCTCGTAAACGGAAAAAGCGGCGGGGTATTGCACAAAAAACCTGCTCATCGAGAGCCGGTAAAAGTTGCCGAGCACGTATCCGAGACCTTCAAGACCATCATGCTCAAGGCGGTGATCGCGATCGGCTGATGGCGCTGTTTACGCGGACGAAGCGGTAGACGCCGGGGCGCATCTGGTAAAAAAACGGCGCCCGCAAGGGGCGCCGTGGAGTGGCTCGAAGCGCTTTACGGTAAATCGCGCCTATATGCAACGACGCGATTGGCGACCACTTAGCGAATATCCACCGTGTAGTCTTCCACCTCGCCATAGTTGAAGGTGCCGCATGGCGTGGGTGCCGTGTTGTAGCGCATCGCCACGCGCATCCGGGTTTTGCCCAGCGCGGTGCCCGCTGGAATCGTCAGGCTGCCGGTCACCATGCTGGAGAGCGCGCGGCCGGAGCTGAACATTTCTTCGCCGCTGTCGAAGGTGCCGTTACGGTTCAGATCGACCCAGACTTTCCAGTACTCGTTGTACGAGCGTCCGGAGAACTGCGGCGTCAGGCTCAGGCTATTGGCACCACGCACCAGGGGAACGATGTCGCCGGTAAAGTCCGAGTATTGGCTCGCGCCCGAGGTTTTGGCGAAACTACCCAGCGCGACCCGACCGATCCACTCCTCGCTGGCGTTGCCGCTGCCCGCGGCGCAATAGCTCAGCGGCGGCTCGCCACCGCCTTCGCCGATCACCAGGAATGTCGCCGTCACCGCGCCCCAGGTGCCCGAGGTATCGCGGCTGCGCACATAGACCATGTGCTTGCCCTGCGCTAAATCGCCCGTATAGACGGTGCCGGTCAACGCCTCGGTCTTGCCGTTGAAACCGCCATCCTGCGCTTGCAGGGGGATAGCGCTGGCGCCGGCTTCCCAGGGGGCCTTGTCGATGTAGTACTCGGCTGCGGCGATGTTCTGCGTCGCCTCGGTGCCGTTGCTGTTATTGAAGCGGATATCGGTTGCGCTGGCGCTCAAGGTCACCACCGTGCCGGCGGGAACCCCCGTGCTGGATGCACTGCCGCTCAGGCTGACCGCGGTGATATCCGGGCCGCCGGGCGTGAGGTAGGGCGTGCGCACCACCTTGGCGGCATAAATCAGCGCCGGCAGGTTGCCCGGTTTGATGGTGTTCTCGTAGGTCGTGCAGTTCTGGAAGAACTGGGTACCCAACTCGAAGGTGTAAGCCGCTACACCGAGTTCGCCGTAGCTGATGCCGTCGCTGGTGCCGTCGGTGGGATACAGGCCGATCGACTGTTGCGGCGCATAGCCGTTGAAGAAGGCGAACTTACGCCCGAGGGTTTGCAACGCAGGACCGTTGGGCGCCGGCTGGCTGGTATCGCCCCAGGGCCAGAGCACCAGTTGGCTGTAACTGTGGATATCCAGATGGATACCGCTGGTGTCGCTCGGCGCGGGGTCGCTCTTGCCGGTGCCGCGGCGATCCGGCCAGAGTGCGCGCAAGTAACCTTCCAGTGCCTGGATCTCCGGCTCGGAGCCGGCGCTGGGGCCGCGGTAAGTATCGTTGCATTGGCTACCGCTGGAACCCTCGCCATTGGTGCTGTTCCAGCCGAAGGTGAAGTTGCGGTTGAGGTCCGCGCCACGGCTGTTACTGTTGGCGCCGCAGTAGTTCTGGTTGGCGTTCTTGCGCCACGACAGCCCGGATTCGGCTTTTTTGCGCCCATCCGGGTTGGTCTGTAGCAGCAGGTGCACTTCGTGGTGATCGAGGATCCAGGTGGCGTCGGCATTGACGCCATAGCCGTCCACCAGCCAGCGGGCGAAATCCAGGGTCAAAGGCGCCGTGGTGTATTCGCGGGCGTGAATGGCGCTATTGATGAACAGCTTCGGTTTGCTGCCGCCAATGGCTTTGTTGGTCAGCTTCAACACGCGCAAGTCATAGCCGCCGAGCCCCTGGCTCTGCTCCCAGGAGTCGCCGATCTTGATCCACTCGGCCAGGTTCGGTTTGCTGGCGACCATGCCGGCGGCCACGCTAAAGGTTTCTTCCACCGTTTCATAACAGGCGTAGCCCGGGATGCTGGCGATGCTCACATCCGCCATGGTCGACACAGAGCCGTCGCTGGCTTGCATCTTATTCTGCAGCTTGGACAGTACGGCGTTACGCTTATCGATAAATTCCGTCGCCGGAGCAAAGGTGAAGTTGAAAACTTTAAGTTTCTCCATCTCCTCGTCGGTCAACTCCATGATCAGATAACCGTCGGCGTAGTGCGACTCGAGCAATTGTCCGTGGAAGCTGATGGCGGCTTTGCGTGCTGTTTTCAAGTCCGGGAAATAGGCTTTATATACGGCATTGCCGGCCTTTTCCTGTTCAAGCAACATGAAAGTCTCATGCTTGTTGTCGGCGTATGCGAAGAAAGGCGAAGCGAGCAACGAACTGGCCATTATGGCCATTAACGGTAAGGTTGTTTTTTTGAATTTCATTTCCAGTTCCCTGTTACGGATATTATTCCTGACAGGCGTTCAGAGTGAAGAACGCCGGGCCAGGCTACGCCCTTGTGGGGCGAGCCTTTCGTGTGCAACAAATGAAATTCTCGCCTGCTACGGAACTCCAAAAAGCGGCGTTGTGGCTACTGCCGTGGGCCTGGAGAAGCAGAGAGAGATTTGAAAGTAGAGGCGCTTGTTTGGTCTGTCAAACACAGTAATTGGCGATGATTTGTTAGATATCAAAGTGCCTTCAAACAGGCGCTTTGCTGTACCAGCGGTTGGCTGAAGGGAAGTGCGACATAAACTTTCGTTAAACCGACATTGTTCCGTTATCGATTCGAGTACCGAATAATGTCCCCTAACTTTAGTTTTGCTTATCCATCATTATCGGGAATAAAGATATGTCTGACTGTTACCGTTATGGGGCATTTTCGAAACGCTTTGTTCTATTAGTGAGCATTTTGTTTTTCATGTTTTTTGCGCTGCCTCACAGTTACGCTAATGAGGCGAATGCGCCTTCCGCGCAGAGCATGGCCAGGGAATTTCTGGCACTGCGTCAGATCAAAGGTCACTTCGAGGGGGGCGTTTGGAACGATGCGGTCGACAAGTGGCAGGGCGATAAACACCGGCTGTTGCAGCAGTCGCTCGCGCTTATGCTGCGAGACGCCTACAGCGCCCGGCAGGTTCGGGCCTTATTGGGCGAGCCGGATCGAATTTGGCCGGTCTCGACGACGGAGTACGCGCAAACGCTCGAACGCACCGAATGGCAAGGCACGGCGTCCGGCGAACTCTGGGCGTACTACTGGCGAGGCGCGCATGATCAATTGATCATCGCGCTGGACGGGGATCGGGTCGTCGCCGGCGGTTGGCTGATGGCGGGGGAGTGAGCGCTTACAGTCGAGAGCGCTCGGCATAAACGGTTATCGAAGGGAGTTCCAATGAGCATCAGGCGAATGTCGCGCGCAGTGATTTCAATACTGGCCTTGTTGGTGCTGCTCTATGTGCTGCTGTGCATCGCCTTGCTGGTGTTCCAGCGTTCGTTTATCTACTTCCCGCAACCGCGTGCGCTCGATGACCCGGCAACGCTGCTCAAGCTGCCGGCCTCCGATACCGAGCTGCTGGTGACAACCAGGCCCCATGAAGGGCCGAATGCATTGATTTATTTCGGCGGTAATGGCGAAGACGTCTCGCAGAATCTCCCCGAGTTCTCCCAAGCCTTTGCCGACCATGCGCTCTATCTGCTGCATTACCGGGGCTATGGCGGCAGTGCCGGGGAGCCATCGGAAGAGGCCTTGCATCGCGATGCTTTAGCTTTGTTCGACTGGGTCCAAGCCAAGCATCCCTGCACCGCGGTAGTGGGGCGCAGCCTGGGCTCCGGCATCGCCATCCGCCTCGCCACCCAGCGGCCGGTGGCCCGCTTGGTTTTGGTCACGCCCTACAACAGCATCGAAGAGCTGGCGATGAGCCAATTCCCCTTCGCGCCGATAAAGTGGATGTTGCAGGACAAGTTCGAATCCTGGCGATACGCCCCCCATGTGACTGCACCGACCTTGCTGATCGCCGCCGCCGACGATCAGGTCATCCCGCGCTCCAGTACCGAGGCGCTCTACAGCCGTTTTGCCGACGGCGTGGCCGCGCTCGAAATCATTCCGGCCGTTGGCCACAACAGCCTCTCGGCGAACCCGGGTTATCTGCGTCTGCTCAAGGGCGGGTTATGTGAGGGCTGATTCGCCTTCCGCTGCTTATCTATTCCCTCAGGCCTTGCTCGCGCAGCCGCTTATAAAGCGTATTGCGGCTCACCCCCAGACGCTTCGCCAGTGACGAGACATTCCCCCCGCAGGCCTCGAACTGTGCACCCAGGTCGATGGCTTGCTGTTGTTCCACGAGTAGCTCGTTGCGTTGGACGCTGCCGCCATTCGCCTGCTGCAAATCCGCAAAGAAATCGTCCGGTAAGTGTTCCGGACGAATCGGCTGGTCGTCGGCCATGGCCAGGGCGATCTGCAGCACGCTGCTGAGTTGGCGCAGGTTGCCCGGCCAGGGATGGCGTTCGAACAGTGCCATCACTTCGGCGCTGGGCGCCGCCCATTGCTGGGGTTCGCGGTGGTAATCCCAGATGCGTTGCACCATCGCGGCCTTGTCGGTGCGTTCGCGCAGCGGCGGCAGCTCCAGGTTGAGGCCGCTGATGCGGTAGTAGAGGTCCTGGCGAAACAGCCCGGCGTCGACGTCCTGGCGCAACGAACGGTTGGTGGCGGAGATCAGGCGGATATCCACCGGAAACAGCTCGCTGCTGCCCAGCGGCTGCACGCAACGTTCCTGCAAAACGCGCAACAGGCGGGCCTGAACCCGCAGCGGCATGTCGCCGATCTCGTCGAGGAACAGTGTGCCTTTGTGGGCCTTGCGGATCAGGCCGACGCTGCCTTTCTGGTTGGCGCCGGTGAAGGCGCCTTTCTCGTAACCGAAGAGTTCGGATTCCACCAGTTCGGCGGGAATGGCCGCGCAGTTGACCGCGATCAGCGCCTGTTTGGCGCGGGAGCTGGCACGGTGCAGGGCTTTGACGAACACCTCCTTGCCGACCCCTGTCTCGCCATGCACCAGGATCGGGATGTCCTTTTCCAACAAGCGCTCGGCCTGACGCACGGCTTTGTCGACACGCGGATCGCCGAGGTTGATCGAAGCCAGGGTAAAGCCGTCGTCGCGCTCTTCGGGCTTGGCCGCTGGGCGGAAGTCGCGGGCCTGGATCGGCGCGGGCTGATGCGGGCGCCTGACCTGGGCGTGGAAGCGGAAACGTCCGCCGGCGCGCAGGTTGAAGGGCAGGGCTTCGGGCTGGTTGAGCAGTTGCCGCAGGGGTACGTCGAACAGGCTTTCGATATTGACCCGGGCCAGACCGACGCCGAGCAGGCTGTCGGCCCGGCGGTTGGCGGAAACCACCTGGCCCTGCTCGTCGAAAATCAGCAGGCCGGCCCAGGGGCTGTCGAGGTTGTTCAGGCTGGTGTTGAACGTCAGTTGGAAATAGCGCTGCTGGAATAGATTGAGGATCAGCCGGTTTTCCACCGACTGGCTCATCATCTTGACCATGCCCAGGGTGTGGGCGGGCGGCAGGTAGCTGTCGCTGGAGACGTCCAGCACCGCGATCATCTGCCGCTGCTCGTCGAAGATCGGCGAAGCGGAACCGGTCATGAAGCGGTTGAACTTGAGGAAATGCTCGTCGTGCTGGATATGCACGGCCTGGCCGCAACTCAGTGCGGTGCCGATCGCATTGGTGCCGGTATAGCGTTCCTGCCAGCTGGCGCCGGTGACGAAGCCCGGCGCGCGACTGGGATCAATAAAGCGTTGATCGCCCCAGGATTGCAGGACCTGCCCCTGGTTGTCGGCGAGCATGATCAGGCAGTTGGAGTTGGCGAGGATGTTGCCGTAGTAGGGCAGCACTTCTTTGTGCGTGGTCTGTACCAGGGCGTGCTGGTTGTCCAGCAGGGCGGAGACTTCACCGGGGCTGGGGCGGGTAAAGATCGGCGTGCTCTGGTGGGTCAGGCCGAAATCCCGGCAACGCGACCAGGAGTCTTGAATGATGGTCTCGTGGGGCAGCGTAGGGGCTTGTTCAGCCATGACGAAGGTCTCGCTGTGTTCTTGTTGTTATCGGGGCCCGGTCTGCGCCGGCGAGCATCCAGTGTCGCGCATAAGTGTTCAATGTCAACGCCTGGAGTGTTCAATTGTTCACATTGAACTGTTCAAAATTGTTCATTTTCGAAAACTGCACATTCTATTATTTTTGATTAATTCAATATAAATCAATTATTTATGTTGGTTTATCGGCGTCTGGCACGAAACTCGCCTTATCACTCGGCAGAAGAATGCACATAACAAGAAAATAGGACGGCCCATGTCACTTACGCTTGAGCATGTCACGCGTATCGTCGATAACCAGGTGCACATCGACGATGCCTGTCTGAGTTTCGAACCCGGTTCCTTCAATGTCCTGCTCGGTCGCACCCTCTCCGGCAAGACCAGCCTGATGCGCTTGATGGCCGGGCTGGATAAACCGAGCAGCGGGCGCATCCTGATGAACGGCGCGGATATGACTGCGGTGCCGGTGCGCCAGCGCAACGTCTCGATGGTCTATCAACAGTTCATCAATTACCCAACGCTGACGGTATTCGAGAACATCGCCTCGCCCCTGCGTCAGGCCGGCGTCGGCAACGCCGAGATTCTCGAAAAGGTGCATGCCACGGCGAAAATGCTGCGCATCGAAGGCTTGCTCAAGCGCTACCCGTTGGAGTTGTCGGGCGGTCAACAGCAGCGCACGGCGATGGCCCGTGCACTGGTCAAGGACGCTTCGCTGATCCTGTTCGACGAGCCGCTGGTCAACCTCGATTACAAGCTGCGTGAAGAGCTGCGCCAGGAAATGCGCGAGCTGTTCCAGGCCCGCCATACCATCGCCATCTACGCCACCACCGAACCCAACGAGGCCCTGGCGCTGGGCGGCACCACCACCATCCTGCACGAGGGGTGCGTGGTGCAGAGCGGCAAGACCGCCGAGGTCTATCACCAGCCGCAGCGGGTATTGGCCGCCGAGCTGTTTTCCGAGCCGGCGATCAACCTGATGCCGGGACGCATCAGCGGCACCGAAGTCAGTTTCGCCGATGCCGTGCATTTCCCGCTGAACACCGATTTGAAGAATATCGCCGAGGGCGAATACCGCTTCGGCGTGCGTCCCAGCCACATCGGCCTGGTGCCGTCCAACGACGATGACCTGGAGTTGGCGGTAACCGTCGAACTGGCGGAAATCAGCGGTTCGGAAACCTTTCTGCACGTGCGCAACGAACAGTTCGTGCTGGTGCTGCACCTGCCGGGCGTGCACGAGTACGACGTGGATACGTCGATCCTCATTTATATACCGACGCACAAGCTGTTCGTTTTCGATGCCGATCAGCAATTGATCCAGGCGCCGAGCCGCCGTTTAGCGAGGAGCGCCTGATGGCCGAGATACGCCTGCACAACCTGGCTCACAGCTACAGCCGCGAGCCCAAGAGCGCCGCGGACTATGCGATCCGCGAGATGAACCATATCTGGGAGCAGGGCGGCGCTTACGCCTTGCTCGGCCCGTCCGGCTGCGGCAAGTCGACCTTGCTCAATATCATCTCCGGCTTGCTCAGCCCGTCCCATGGCGAGGTGCGCTTCGACGGCAAGGTGGTCAATCAACTGCATCCCGAGCAGCGCAATATCGCCCAGGTTTTCCAGTTCCCGGTGGTCTACGACACCATGACGGTGTTCGACAACCTGGCCTTTCCGCTGCGCAATCAGGGCATGGCCGAGGCGAAGATTCTCAGCAAGGTCAACGAGATCGCCGAGGTGCTGGAGCTGCATCCGCTGCTGCATAAGAAGGCCAGTAACCTGACCGCCGACGAGAAGCAGAAGGTCTCCATGGGGCGCGGCCTGGTGCGCGACGACGTATCGGCGATTCTCTTCGACGAGCCGCTGACGGTGATCGACCCCCATCTGAAGTGGAAGCTGCGGCGCAAGCTCAAGCAGATCCACGAGCAGTTCAATATCACCATGGTTTACGTCACCCACGATCAGCTCGAGGCTTCGACCTTCGCCGACAAGATCGCGGTGATGTACGGCGGGCAGATCGTCCAGTTCGGCACTCCGCGTGAATTGTTCGAGCGGCCGCGGCACACCTTCGTCGGCTATTTCATCGGCAGCCCGGGGATGAACCTGATCGAGGTGCAGCGCTGCGAGGGCGGCGTGCGTTTCGCCGATACCGTACTGCCGTTGTCGCCGGCGTTGAATATGCGGTTGGACGAGCTGCAATGGACGTCGCTGAAAGTCGGAATCCGCCCCGAGTTCGTCCATGTCTGGGAAGGCCCGAACGAGGACGCGTTGTGCGGCGAGGTGGCGCATGTCGAGGATCTCGGCACCTACAAGATCCTCACCCTGCGCCTGGATGGGCAGCTGCTCAAGGTGCGCCTGCAGGAGGATCAGCCGGTGCCGCAACAGCGGGTCTACCTGAGCTTTCCGGCGCAGTGGCTGATGCTCTACGCCGATGAATACCTGCTCGATGAGGTGGCGCCGAGCCAAGTGCAAGAGTCCGCGGAGGTGCAGCCATGAAGGTGCATAACAACAAGGCCTGGTGGCTGGTGCTGCCGGTGTTTCTGCTGGTAGCGTTCAGCGCCATCGTGCCGATGATGACGGTGGTCAACTACTCGGTGCAGGACATATTCGATCAATCGACGCGCTTCTTCGTCGGCGTCGACTGGTACAAGCAGGTGTTGCAGGACACGCGCTTGCACGATTCGCTGCTGCGCCAGTTCATTTTTTCCGGCTGCGTGCTGTTGATCGAAATCCCCCTGGGAATCGCCATCGCGCTGACCATGCCGACCAAGGGGCGTTGGGCGTCGCTGGTGCTGATCGTCATGGCGATTCCATTGCTGATTCCATGGAACGTGGTCGGCACCATCTGGCAGATCTTCGGACGCGCCGACATCGGCCTGATGGGCTGGACGCTGAACAGCCTGGGGATCAGCTACAACTATGCCTCCAACACCGCCGACGCCTGGGTCACCGTGCTGATCATGGATGTCTGGCACTGGACCTCGCTGGTGGCGCTGCTCTGTTATTCCGGCCTGCGCGCGATTCCCGACGTCTATTACCAGGCGGCGCGTATCGACCGTGCCTCGGCCTGGGCGGTGTTCCGCCATATTCAACTGCCGAAGCTGAAAAGCGTGCTGCTGATCGCGGTGATGCTGCGCTTCATGGACAGCTTCATGATCTACACCGAGCCGTTCGTGCTCACCGGCGGCGGGCCGGGTAACGCCACCACCTTCCTCAGCCAGACCCTGACGCAGATGGCCATCGGTCAGTTCGACCTGGGCCCGGCCGCGGCGTTCTCCCTGGTGTACTTCCTGATCATTCTGTTGGTGTCCTGGCTGTTCTATACCGCCATGACCCACAACGACAAGACGCGCTGAGGCCGACCATGACCCTACGAAAAAAAGCGGTGCTGGGGCTGTATATCCTGTTCCTGCTGGTGCCCATCTATTGGCTGTTGAACATGTCGTTCAAGAGCAATACCGAGATTCTCGGCGGCCTGAGCATGTGGCCGAACAGCTTCACCCTGGCCAATTACAAGGTGATCTTCACCGACCCGAGCTGGTACGAGGGCTACCTCAACTCGCTGTACTACGTCACCTTGAACACCCTGATCTCGCTCGCGGTGGCGTTGCCGGCGGCCTATGCCTTCTCGCGTTATCGGTTCCTCGGTGACAAACACCTGTTCTTCTGGCTGCTGACCAACCGCATGGCGCCGCCGGCGGTGTTCCTGCTGCCGTTCTTCCAGCTGTATTCCTCGATTGGTCTGTTCGATACGCACATCGCCGTGGCCCTGGCGCACTGCCTGTTCAACGTGCCCTTGGCGGTGTGGATTCTCGAAGGGTTCATGTCGGGGGTGCCGAAGGAAATCGACGAGACGGCCTATATCGACGGTTACAGCTTTCCGAAATTCTTCGCGAAGATCTTCATCCCGCTGATCGGCTCGGGGATCGGTGTCACCGCGTTCTTCTGCTTCATGTTCTCCTGGGTCGAGCTGTTGCTGGCACGCACCCTGACCTCGGTCAACGCCAAACCCATCGCCGCGGTGATGACCCGCACGGTTTCAGCTTCCGGTATCGATTGGGGGGTATTGGCGGCCGCCGGCGTGCTGACCATCCTGCCGGGGATGCTGGTGATCTGGTTCGTCCGCAACCACGTGGCCAAGGGCTTCGCCCTGGGCCGGGTTTAAGGAGCAAAGATTATGGATTGGATGGCTTGGACTCTACCCACCGCGTTGTTCTTCGGCAGCATCGCGACGATTCTGGCGGGTATGACCGTATGGGAACTGCGTTCCCCCTGCGTCGAACGCAAAGGCTTCTTGCCGATCAGCACCACCCGTGGTGATCGGCTGTTTATCGGTCTGCTGGGAAGCGCCTACCTGCATCTGCTGGTGGTGGGCACGACCGATTGGAGTGTCTGGATAGCCTCTGTGCTGTCCTTGCTATGGCTGTTTGCAGTGATGCGTTGGGGCTGAACCGGGTGCCTATGGCCGTAGCCGCTTTCGCGACCGCGGCCATCCCGTTTCGCCTCGCCCAAAACCCTGAGATGGAGGTCTCTATGCTCGACAATAACAACAAAACTCGACATAGCATGGCGTTGGCCGCCTTGCTGACGTTGTCTGGATTAAGCGGCGCAGCTTGGGCGGATGCTTATGAAGAGGCGGCAAAAAAATGGATCGCCGATGAGTTCGCACCTTCGACCCTGACCGCCGAGCAACAACTTGCAGAGATGAAGTGGTTCATCAAGGCGGCGGAGCCGTTCCGCGGCATGGAAATCAGCGTGGCCTCGGAAACCATCGCCACTCACGAATACGAGTCCAAGGTGCTGGCCAAGGCCTTCAGCGAAATCACCGGGATCAAGCTCAAGCACGATCTGATGCAAGAAGGCGATGTGGTCGAGAAGCTGCAAACCCAGATGCAATCGGACAAGAACATCTATGACGGATATATCAACGATTCCGACCTGATTGGCACTCACTTCCGTTACGGCAAAGCCGTATCGCTCACCGACATGATGGCCGGTGACGGCAAGGATTACACCTCGCCGACTCTGGATCTCGAGGACTTCATCGGCCTGAAATTCACCACCGGACCGGACGGCAAGCTGTATCAGTTGCCCGACCAGCAGTTCGCCAACCTTTATTGGTTCCGCGCCGACTGGTTCGAGCGTCCGGAACTCAAGGCCAAGTTCAAGGAAATCTACGGCTACGAGCTGGGTGTTCCGGTCAACTGGTCAGCCTATGAGGACATCGCCGAATTCTTCTCGGAGAAGGTCAAGGAAATCGACGGCCAGCGCATCTATGGCCACATGGACTACGGCAAGAAAGACCCGTCCCTGGGCTGGCGCTTCACCGACGCCTGGTTCTCCATGGCCGGTGGCGGCGACAAGGGTTTGCCCAACGGCTTGCCGGTCGATGAATGGGGTATTCGGGTCGAGGGTTGCCGGCCGGTTGGTTCCAGCGTCGCCCGCGGTGGCGACACCAACGGCCCGGCGGCAGTTTATGCGACCACCAAATATGTCGACTGGATGCGTCAATACGCGCCGCCGGAAGCCCAGGGCATGACCTTCTCCGAAGCCGGGCCGGTGCCGGCGCAAGGCGGCATCGCCCAGCAAATCTTCTGGTATACCGCCTTTACCGCGGACATGACCAAGCCCGGCTTGCCGGTGGTGAACGAAGATGGCACGCCGAAATGGCGTATGGCGCCTTCGCCGAAAGGCCCGTACTGGGAAGAGGGGATGAAGCTGGGCTATCAGGACGCCGGCTCCTGGACCTTCCTCAAGTCCACGCCTGACAAGCAGCGCCTGGCCGCTTGGCTGTATGCGCAGTTCGTCACCTCGAAAACCGTGTCGCTGAAGAAGACCCTGGTCGGCCTGACGCCGATTCGCGAGTCGGATATCAACTCCCAGGCGATGACCGATATCGCGCCGAAACTGGGTGGTCTGGTCGAGTTCTATCGCAGCCCGGCACGGGTGCAGTGGACGCCGACCGGCACCAACGTACCGGACTATCCGCGTCTGGCGCAGCTGTGGTGGCAGTTCATCGCCGAGGCGGCCAGTGGCGATAAGACGCCGCAGGAGGCACTCGATGGGCTGGCTAACGCGCAGGACACCATGCTCGGTCGACTCGAGCGCTCCAATGTCCTGGGCGAGTGCGGGCCTAAACTGAACGAGGCGAAAGACCCGCAGTACTGGCTGGATCAACCGGGCGCACCTAAGCCGAAACTTGCCAACGAAAAGCCCAAGGGCGAAACCATCAGCTATAGCGAACTGCTCAAATCCTGGGAGCAGGCCGCTGACTGACGGTTAATCCGTGCGAAAAAAAACGGCACCTCAGGGTGCCGTTTTTCATACGCTGCGCAAAACCTCACTCGTGCAGGTGTTCCGCCGCGTGCAGGGTGTTTTCCAGCAGACAGGCACGGGTCATCGGGCCGACGCCGCCCGGTACTGGGGTGATCCAGCTGGCGCGGGGCAGGGCGGTGTCATAGACCACGTCGCCGATTAGCTTGCCGTCGGCCTGACGGTTGATGCCGACGTCGATCACGATCGCGCCTGGCTTGATCCATTCGCCCTGGACCAGTCCGGGCTTGCCCGCCGCCACGACCACGATATCGGCCTGGCTCACGTGCATTGCAAGGTCCTTGGTGAAGCGGTGGGTCACGGTGACGGTGCAGCCCGCCAGCAGAAGCTCCATCGCCATCGGCCGGCCGACGATATTCGAGGCGCCGACCACGACGGCGTGCAGGCCATAGAGATCGGTGCCAGTGCTTTGCAGCAGGGTCATGATGCCCTTCGGCGTGCACGGGCGTAGCAGCGGCATGCGCTGAGCGAGGCGACCTATGTTGTAGGGGTGGAAACCGTCGACGTCTTTATCCGGACGTATCCGTTCCAATAGCAAGGAGGCATCCAGGTGTTCCGGCAATGGCAACTGCACGAGAATCCCATCGATGCTGGGGTCATCGTTCAGCTTATCGATCAGCGTCATCAAATCGGCTTGGCTGGTGCTTGCCGGGAGATCGTAAGCCTGAGACACGAAGCCGACTTCTTCACAGTCTTTGCGTTTGTGCGAGACATAGACCTGAGAGGCGGGATCGCTACCGACCAGGATCACAGCGAGACCTGGGGCGCGTTTACCTAGCTCACGTCGCTCGGCGACACGTTTGGCGATCTGCTGGCGGAGGCTGGCGGCGATCGCTTTGCCGTCGATAAGTTGTGCGGTCATTGCGCTTGGTTAACCATTGGGGATGATTGAAAAAGGACGCGCATTCTCGCATGGAGAACCCCTCGGGCAAAGGCACGTGCCGGGCTTTTCGCGTAACTCCTTTATATAACTGAATTTTTTTAGCTTTCCCTGTTGACGGCTTATCGGCGTCTCTATAACATTCGCCCCGCTTGTCGAGCACAGCCAGTCGCTGGGTAAGACGGCAAACGCAGAGCTTGCAAGAGTTCTGCCGGAGCCGAAAGCTTTGAGTCTGCTTGCAGATGGATAGGCGCCCGTAGCTCAGCTGGATAGAGCATCCGCCTTCTAAGCGGATGGTCGCAGGTTCGAGTCCTGCCGGGCGTGCCACTTGGCAGCTTAGGCACAAGCAAGATGCAACAAGCGCAATATGGTGGGCGTAGCTCAGTTGGTAGAGCACAGGATTGTGGCTCCTGGTGTCGTGGGTTCGATTCCCATCGTCCACCCCATATTCCAAAACGCCAGGCTAATAGCCTGGCGTTTTTGTTTGAAAGCTTGATTCGCGGACGTGGTGGAATTGGTAGACACACTGGATTTAGGTTCCAGCGCCGCAAGGCGTGAGAGTTCGAGTCTCTCCGTCCGCACCATGTAAGTAACTGTTCTAATGAGGCTTTTCTGGGGTTTCGGCGGAAACGGCCGCTTTTCTGGGAATGCTTGGAGCAGGGAATAAAAAGGCAGCTCCGAAAGGGCTGCCTTTTGTCATTTCTGGAGTCGCGGCTCGGTGCTTTGATGCATGCTTTGCACTCCTTATATCTGCGGCGTTGGCTCAGGCGGCTTTTCGGCTCTGGCCAAGGACAATCATTTTCGCTATCTACGGGCTGCGCTTGGCCTGCTTTTGAGTGGCAGTGCAATAGATGCATCGATCGATGAAATCACCCAGGGTGACTTCTGCAAATTGAGTCTCTAGAATGCATGCCCTTGATCGGGGTCGGAAACGGCCGGCCTATGTCTGTGCAACGAGGAATATTCATGCAAGTTTCTGTTGAAAACACTTCTGCTCTCGAGCGCCGTATGACCGTAGGCGTCTCCGTCGAGCGCATCGAGACTGAAGTCAACAAGCGTCTGCAGCAGACTGCCCGTCGCGCTAAGGTTCCTGGCTTCCGTCCTGGTAAGGTGCCGATGAGCGTCATCCGTCAGCGTTACGAGGACGCCGCTCGTCAGGAAGCTCTCGGCGATTTGATCCAGGCTACTTTCTACGAGGCCGTTGTCGAGCAGAAGCTCAATCCGGCCGGCTCGCCGGCTGTCGAGCCGAAGACTTTCGAGAAAGGTAAGGATCTGGAATACGTGGCCACTTTCGAAGTGTTTCCCGAGTTCCAGGTTACCGGCTTGGAGTCCATCGCTATCGAGCGTCTGCAAGCCGAAGTGGCTGACAGCGACCTGGACAACATGCTGGAAATTCTGCGCAAGCAGAACACCCGCTTCGAGGCCGTCGAGCGCGCCGCTGAAAACGGCGACCAACTGAACATCGATTTTGTCGGCAAGATCGGCGGTGAGGCCTTCGCTGGCGGTTCCGCCAAAGGCACTCAGCTGGTGCTCGGTTCCGGTCGCATGATTCCTGGTTTCGAAGATGCCCTGGTCGGCGCCATGCCAGGCGAAGAGCGTGTGATCAATCCGACCTTCCCCGAGGATTATCAGAACCTGGATCTGGCTGGTAAAACCGCCGAATTCACTGTCACCGTTAACAGCATCAACGCGCCTCAGTTGCCGGAGCTGAATGACGAATTCTTCGCCCTGTTCGGCGTCAAAGAAGGCGGTCTGGAAGGCTTCCGCGCTGAAGTTCGCAAGAATATGGAGCGCGAGCTGCGTCAGGCGATCAAGTCCAAGGTGAAGAGCCAGGTGATGGACGGCCTGCTGGCTGCTAACCCGATCGAAGTGCCCAAGGCGCTGGTCGGCAACGAAGTCAACCGCCTGCGCGTTCAGGCCGTTCAGCAATTCGGCGGCAACATCAAGCCGGATCAGCTGCCGGCCGAACTGTTCGAAGAACAAGCCAAGCGCCGCGTCGTGTTGGGTTTGATCGTTGCCGAAGTGGTCAAGCAGTTCGAGCTCAAGCCTGACGATGCCCGCGTACGCGAGATGATTCAGGAAATGGCTTCGGCCTACCAAGAGCCTGAGCAGGTTGTGGCCTGGTACTACAAAAACGACCAGCAAATGAACGAGGTACGTTCGGTTGTGCTGGAAGAGCAAGTTGTAGATACTGTTTTGCAGAAGGCTAACGTGACCGATAAAACGGTCTCTTACGAAGAAGCTGTCAAGCCGGTGGAAGCTCCACAAGCCGCCTGATTCTTTACCTCGTTCGAGCACACCATAAGCCAGCCTCCGCGCTGGCTTATGCGTATTTGAGAAACGACTATTTAGGGAGCGAGTGCAAGAATGTCGCGCAATCCTTTTACCCAGCAAATGCCTGAAATCCAAGCCGCTGGCGGCCTGGTGCCCATGGTTATCGAACAGTCGGCTCGCGGTGAGCGCGCCTACGACATTTATTCGCGTCTACTCAAGGAACGAGTGATTTTCCTGATTGGCCCCGTAGAAGACTACATGGCCAATCTGATTGCCGCTCAGCTGCTGTTCCTCGAAGCGGAAAACCCGGACAAGGATATTCACCTGTACATCAACTCCCCGGGTGGTTCGGTGACTGCGGGCATGTCGATTTACGACACCATGCAGTTCATCAAACCCGACGTCTCGACCATCTGTATCGGTCAGGCCTGCAGCATGGGTGCGTTGCTTCTGGCTGGCGGCGCCGCCGGCAAGCGTTATTGCCTGCCGCACTCGCGCATGATGATTCACCAGCCGTTGGGCGGTTTCCAGGGGCAGGCGTCGGATATCGAAATCCATGCCAAGGAAATCCTGTTCATTCGCGAGCGTTTGAATCAGGTTTTGGCCCATCATACTGGCCAGCCCATCGAAGTGATCGCCCGTGATACCGATCGCGATCGTTTCATGAGCGGTGAGGAAGCGGTGAATTACCGCCTGATCGATCAGGTTTTGGCGAAGCGTGAATTGCCGGTGAAGCCCGCCTGAAAGTCTGCCTAGATGGCGTGCGGGCTTGAAAATGCCCGCATTTGCCTTCATCTTGTGTTTTAAGCCTACCGGATTTGGATTGATCGAATGACTGACACCCGCAACGGCGAGGACAACGGCAAGTTGCTTTATTGCTCCTTCTGCGGCAAAAGCCAGCATGAAGTACGCAAATTGATTGCCGGTCCCTCGGTCTTTATCTGCGACGAGTGCGTCGACCTGTGCAACGACATCATCCGCGAGGAGGTGCAGGAAGCCCAGGCTGAGAGCAGTGCTCATAAATTGCCCGCGCCCAAGGAAATCAGCAATATCCTCGACCAGTATGTGATCGGTCAGGAGCGCGCGAAGAAGGTCTTGGCGGTAGCGGTATACAACCACTATAAGCGCCTTAATCAACGCGAAAAGAAAGACGACGTCGAGCTGGGTAAGAGCAATATCCTGCTGATCGGCCCGACGGGTTCGGGTAAAACGCTGTTGGCTGAAACCCTGGCGCGTTTGCTCAATGTACCTTTCACGATTGCCGACGCCACCACGTTGACCGAAGCCGGTTATGTCGGGGAGGACGTCGAGAACATTATTCAGAAGCTGTTGCAGAAGTGCGATTACGACGTTGAGAAAGCCCAGATGGGCATCGTCTATATCGACGAAATCGATAAGATTTCCCGCAAGTCCGACAACCCGTCCATCACTCGCGATGTCTCGGGCGAAGGTGTGCAGCAGGCCTTGCTGAAGCTTATCGAGGGCACCGTGGCCTCGGTCCCGCCGCAAGGTGGGCGCAAGCATCCGCAGCAGGAATTCCTGCAGGTCGATACGCGCAACATCCTGTTTATCTGCGGTGGTGCGTTCTCTGGCTTGGAAAAAGTCATTCAGGGCCGCTCGACCAAAGGCGGAATCGGCTTCAATGCCGAAGTGCGCAGTAAGGAAGAGGGTAAGAAGGTCGGCGAGTCGTTGCGTGCCGTAGAGCCGGACGATTTGGTGAAGTTCGGCTTGATTCCTGAGTTCGTCGGTCGTTTGCCGGTAATCGCAACTCTCGATGAACTCGACGAAGCCGCTCTGATGCAGATTCTGACCGAGCCCAAGAACGCCTTGACCAAGCAGTACGCCAAACTGTTCGAGATGGAAGGGGTTGAGTTGGAATTCCGACCGGACGCACTCAAGTCGGTGGCGCATAAGGCACTGGAGCGTAAGACAGGGGCCCGCGGTCTGCGGTCTATTCTCGAAGGCATTCTGCTCGACACCATGTATGAAATCCCGTCGCAAACCGACGTGAGTAAAGTGGTGATCGACGAGGGCGTGATCGACGGTTCCTCCCAGCCGCTGCTGATATACGAAAACAGCGAGCCGCCCGCAAAGGCAGCACCTGACGCTTGAATAAAAAAGGCGTCTGTTACATGTTGAAAGCAAAGGGGCCTGTGGGCCCCTTTGCTTTTGCAGCTCCAATGCTTGTTTTTTACTGAGGCTGCCCCCATCTTAGGATTCAAGGTAATCCCATCTGTTTACAGCCTTTATGGCCGACGTAGAGCCTAAATCATGAAGACAACCATCGAATTGCCTCTCCTGCCGCTGCGCGATGTCGTGGTTTATCCGCACATGGTCATCCCCTTGTTCGTGGGGCGTGAGAAATCCATCGAAGCACTCGAGGCGGCGATGATCGGCGAAAAGCAGATTCTGCTCCTCGCCCAGAAGAACCCAGCTGACGATGACCCGAGTGAAGAAGGGCTTTACCGGGTAGGGACGGTCGCGACCGTTCTGCAGCTGCTCAAGCTTCCGGATGGCACCGTCAAGGTGCTGGTCGAAGGCGAGCAGCGTGGCGAAATCGAACGCTTTATCGAAGTGGGCGGACATTGCCGTGCCGAAGTACAGCTGATCGATGAAGTCGATGCGCCGGAGCGTGAATCCGAAGTGTTCGTGCGCAGCTTGCTCAGCCAGTTCGAGCAATATGTCCAGCTCGGTAAAAAGGTACCGGCTGAGGTGCTGTCCTCGCTCAACAGCATCGATGAGCCAAGCCGACTGGTCGATACCATGGCCGCGCACATGGCGCTGAAAATCGAGCAGAAGCAGGAAATCCTGGAAATTACCGATCTGTCGGCCCGGGTCGAACACGTGCTGGCCTTGCTGGATGCCGAAATCGATCTGTTGCAGGTCGAGAAGCGTATCCGCGGCAGGGTCAAAAAGCAGATGGAGCGCAGTCAGCGCGAGTACTACCTGAACGAGCAGATGAAGGCCATTCAGAAGGAGCTCGGCGACAGCGAGGAAGGGCACAACGAGCTCGATGAGCTGAAGAAACGCATCGAGAATGCCGGGCTGAGCAAAGAGGCTTACGGTAAAGCGCAAACCGAGTTGAACAAGCTCAAGCAGATGTCGCCCATGTCCGCCGAGGCGACCGTGGTGCGCTCCTATATCGATTGGCTGGTGAATGTGCCGTGGAAGGCGCAAAGCAAGGTCAGGCTCGACCTAGCGCGTGCGGAAGCCATTTTGGACGCCGACCATTACGGTCTTGATGAGGTCAAGGACCGCATCCTCGAGTACCTCGCGGTACAGAAGCGTGTGAAGAAAATCAAAGGCCCGGTGCTCTGTCTGGTCGGCCCGCCCGGTGTGGGTAAGACCTCCCTGGCCGAGTCGATTGCCAGCGCGACCAACCGCAAATTCGTGCGCATGGCCCTTGGTGGCGTGCGCGACGAGGCGGAGATTCGCGGTCACCGGCGCACTTATATCGGCTCCATGCCAGGTCGCCTGATCCAGAAGATGACCAAGGTAGGGGTGCGCAACCCGCTGTTCCTGCTCGATGAGATCGACAAGATGGGGCAGGACATGCGTGGCGATCCGGCATCGGCGCTGCTCGAGGTGCTCGATCCGGAGCAGAACCACAATTTCAACGATCACTACTTGGAGGTCGATTACGACCTGTCCGATGTGATGTTCCTCTGCACCGCCAACTCGATGAATATTCCTGCGGCATTGCTCGATCGGATGGAGGTGATCCGTCTGCCCGGCTACACCGAGGATGAGAAGATCAACATCGCGATCAAGTACCTGGCGCCCAAGCAGACCCAGGCCAACGGCCTGAAAAAGGGTGAGCTGGAGTTCGAGGAGGCGGCGATTCGCGACATCATTCGTTACTACACCCGAGAAGCCGGCGTGCGTAGCCTGGAGCGGCAAATCGCCAAGGTCTGTCGTAAAGCGGTCAAGGAGCACACTCGGGAAAAACGCTTCAAAGTCGTGGTTACCGCCGACTCGCTCGATCATTTCCTCGGGGTGCGCAAGCATCGTTATGGGCTCGCCGAGCTACAGGATCAGATCGGTCAGGTGACCGGGCTGGCCTGGACCCAGGTGGGCGGCGAACTCTTGACCATCGAGGCCGCTGTGGTGCCGGGTAAGGGCCAATTGATTAAAACCGGCTCTCTGGGCGACGTCATGGGCGAATCCATTACGGCCGCGTTGACAGTCGTGCGCAGCCGGGCGAAGAGTTTGGGCGTCCCTGTGGACTTCTACGAGAAGCGCGACATTCATATCCATATGCCGGAGGGGGCGACGCCGAAAGACGGCCCCAGCGCGGGCGTAGGGATGTGCACGGCGCTGGTTTCCGCACTGACCCAGATCCCCGTGCGCGCGGACGTGGCGATGACCGGCGAAATAACTCTGCGAGGGCAGGTGCTGGCAATTGGTGGTTTAAAAGAAAAACTACTCGCAGCCCATCGCGGTGGAATCAAAACCGTGATCATTCCGGAAGAAAATATGCGTGATCTGAAAGAGATTCCGGAAAATATTAAGCAGGATCTGCAGATTAAACCGGTTAAATGGATTGACGAAGTCCTGCAAATTGCGCTGCAATACGCCCCGGAGCCCTTGCCCGATGCGGCTCCCGAGCTGGTTGCAAAGGACGATAAGCGCGAGTCTGATTCCAAGGAGCGAATTAGCACGCATTAGCAGGATGGCTTCCTTGACACCATTTTCAGGCCCTTGCTATAAAGCGGCTCTTATTGTGTCAGCAAGCCATCCAGCACCCGCTTTGCTTACACTAAAATTCAAAGAAACAAACTCAACAGAAATTAAGGGGACTTAGAGTGAACAAGTCGGAACTGATCGATGCCATCGCTGCATCTGCTGATATCCCGAAGGCTGTTGCAGGCCGCGCGCTGGACGCAGTGATTGAATCCGTTACTGGTGCGTTGAAGGCTGGTGATTCCGTTGTACTGGTTGGTTTCGGTACTTTTGCTGTCAAAGAGCGTGCCGCTCGCACTGGCCGCAACCCGCAGACCGGTAAGCCAATCAGTATCGCTGCTGCTAAGATCCCAGGCTTCAAGGCCGGTAAAGCACTGAAAGACGCTGTTAACTAAGCGTCTTCCAGGCTTTACCTCTCAGGCCGGTTAAGCCGGCCTGACAGCGGAGCGGTGGTTCGGTTGGTTAGATGCCGACCGTCACACTGGGGGTCGCAGATTCGAGCCCCGTCCGCTCCGCGAGTTTACGAGAAGGCGCATCCTCGGATGCGCCTTTCTTCTATCCGGACTTTACCCACGCTGCGCGGCTGCTTTATTTTCGTTGAGTCGTTCTGGGGGACGCATGCTGCAAAACATCAGGGACAATTCACAGGGTTGGATTGCCAAAACCATCATCGGCCTCATAGTTGCGCTTCTCGCGCTGACAGGTGTGGACGCCATTTTCACCAGCACCAGCAATAGCCAGAATGCCGCGCAAGTGAATGGCGAAGAAATCACTTCCGCAGAATTGGGCCAAGCGGTGGAGATGCAGCGTCGCCAACTGTTGCAGCAATTGGGGCGCGACTTCGATGCTTCGCTACTCGACGAGAAGCTGCTACGCGACTCTGCGCTCAATGGCTTGATCGAGCGCACGCTACTGTTGCAGGGGGCTGAAAAAGCCGATTTCGCCTTCTCTAAACAAGCCCTCGATCAACTGGTACTGCAGACGCCTGAGTTTCTGGTCGATGGCAAATTCGATGCGGACCGTTTCGATCAGGTGATCCGTCAGCTCGGCTATAGCCGTCTGCAATTCCGGCGCATGCTCGAAGAGGAAATGCTTGTCGGCCAGCTGCGTGCCGGTCTGGCCGGCAGTGGCTTCGTGACCGACGAGGAGATCGCAGCTTTCGCTCGATTGGAAAAGCAAACCCGCGATTTCGCTACTTTGACACTGGCGGCCGATAGCGCCGCCGTGCAGCTCAGCGACGACGACATCAAGGCCTATTACGAATCCCAGGCCAGCGAGTTCATGAGCCCGGAGCAAGTGGTGCTGGAGTATGTCGAGCTGAACAAGGACGACTTCTTCGATGAGGTCGAGGTGAGCGATGAGGCGCTGCAGAATGCCTATCGCGACGAAATCGCCAACCTGGCCGAACAGCGTCAGGCGGCTCATATTTTGATCGAGCCGAGCGATTCGCTCAGCGATGAGCAAGCCAAAGCCAAAATCCAGGAAATCGAAAAGCGCTTACAGCAGGGCGAAGACTTCGCTGCGCTGGCTAAAGAGTTTTCCAATGATCCCGGTTCTGCCGGTAGCGGTGGCGATCTCGGCTACGCCGGTCCGGGCGTCTATGATCCCGCATTCGAAGAGGCGCTCTACGCCTTGGAGAAGGGCCAGGTCTCGGCGCCGGTCCGCAGTGAGTTCGGCTGGCACCTGATCAAGCTTCTAGGGGTGCAGGCGCCGGAAGTGCCGACGCTCGACAGCTTGAAAGACAAACTATTGCGTGATCTCAAGGCTCGTCAGGTCGAGCAACGTTTCGTTGAGGTCTCGAAACAGCTTGAAGACAGTGCTTTCGAAGCCTCCGATCTGGCTCAGCCGGCGCAGGAATTGGGTCTTGAAGTGAAGACCACCGAGGCCTTCGGTCGCGAGGGCGGCGAAGGTATAGCAGCTAATCGGCAGGTCATCCAAGCTGCCTTCAGCGCCGAGGTGCTGGAGGATGGCAGCAACAGCAGCGTGATCGAGCTCGACCCCAATACTGCGGTTGTCGTGCGTGTCAAAGAGCATAAAAAGCCGCAACGGCTTGCTCTTGAGCAGGTTGCGGAAAGCATCCGTGAGCAACTGACCAAGGTGCGCGCAAGCGAAGCGGCCAAAGCCAGTGGGGAAGAGCTGTTGAGCGCTTTGCGTTCGGGGAAAACGCCAGCCGATAAGGCGTCGACCTGGAAAGTAACCGAAGCCGCCACGCGTAACCAGGAAGGTGTGGAGCCCGCAGTTTTGCAAGAGCTGTTCCGCATGCCCAAGCCGAGCGATGCCGGGAAGCCGACCTTTGCTGGCGTGAGCCTGCAAAATGGCGATTACGTGATCGTTCGCCTGGATGGTGTCAGTGAGCCGGAGAAGGCGCTGTCGGATGAGGAGAAGGCGATGTACAGTCGCTTCCTCGCCTCACGTAGCGGTAAGCAAGACTTCTCTGCGTTCCTCAAGCAGTTGGAGGCAGAGGCGGATATCGAGCGTTTCTGATCGCATCCGCTATATAAAAGACCGCTTGTATAAGCGGTCTTTTTTTGTCCGTTATATCGCCAGCTGCAAATGCCGGGGAGTTCGGTCTCTACAATTTATCTCGACAAGCCAGGATGGTTATTCGGCTGTCCGATCGGCGTAGAGGACGGCTTTTCATAGGCTGTTCTCTTGTCATTTGCGGGGCGCATAAGAAAAAGCCCCGCACTGGGCGGGGCTCTTCTGACGCGGGTAACGCTTAGGCTTGAACGACCGGGATCTGGGCGTTGGCAGCCGCTTCGCGGAACTCGGCGATCTGGTCGAAGCTCAGGTAGCGGTAGACGTCGGCAGCCATGCTGTCGATGTCCTTCGCGTAGCCCATGTACTCCTCGACGGTCGGCAGGCGACCGAGGATCGAAGCGACCGAAGCCAGCTCGGCCGAAGCCAAGTAGACGTTGGCGCCATCGCCCAGGCGGTTGGGGAAGTTACGGGTCGAAGTCGAAACCACGGTGGCGTTCGGTTCGACGCGTGCCTGGTTACCCATGCACAGCGAGCAGCCCGGCATTTCCATGCGCGCGCCGGCCTTGCCGTAGATGCCGTAGTAGCCTTCCTCGGTCAGCTGGTGAGCGTCCATCTTGGTCGGCGGCGACAGCCACAGGCGGGTCGGCAGCTGACCTTTGACCTTATCCAGCAGCTTACCGGCTGCGCGGAAGTGGCCGATGTTGGTCATGCAGGAGCCGATGAACACTTCGTCGATCTTCTCGCCTTGAACGCTGGACAGCAGACGGGCGTCGTCCGGGTCGTTCGGGGCACAGAGTACCGGCTCGTTGATGTCGGCCAGATCGATTTCGATGACTTCGGCGTATTCGGCGTCCTTGTCGGCTTCCATCAGCTTCGGATTGGCCAGCCAGGCTTCCATCGCCTGAGCGCGGCGCTCCATGGTGCGGGCATCGCCGTAGCCTTCGCTGATCATCCAGCGCAGCAGGGTAATGTTGGACTGCAGGTATTCGGCGATGGCCTTTTCCGGCAGCTTGATGGTGCAACCGGCGGCGGAGCGCTCGGCGGAAGCGTCGGACAGTTCGAACGCCTGCTCGACGGTCAGCTCGTCCAGGCCTTCGATCTCGAGGATGCGGCCGGAGAAGATGTTCTTCTTGCCTTTCTTCTCGACGGTCAGCAAGCCTTTCTGGATCGCCACATAAGGGATGGCATGCACCAGGTCACGCAGGGTGATGCCCGGTTGCAGTTTGCCCTTGAAGCGCACCAGAACCGACTCCGGCATGTCCAGCGGCATGACGCCGGTGGCAGCGGCAAAGGCGACCAGGCCGGAACCTGCCGGGAAGGAGATGCCGATCGGGAAGCGGGTGTGCGAGTCGCCGCCGGTGCCGACGGTGTCGGGCAGCAGCATGCGGTTCAGCCAGCTGTGGATGATGCCGTCGCCAGGACGCAGGGACACGCCGCCACGGGTGCGGATGAAATCCGGCAGGGTGTGGTGGGTGGTGACGTCGATCGGCTTCGGATAGGCCGCGGTGTGGCAGAAGGACTGCATCACCAGATCGGCGGAGAAGCCGAGGCATGCCAGGTCTTTCAGCTCGTCACGGGTCATCGGGCCAGTGGTGTCCTGGGAGCCGACGGTGGTCATCTTCGGTTCGCAGTAGGTGCCCGGGCGCACGCCTTTGCCTTCCGGCAGGCCGCAGGCCTTGCCGACCATTTTCTGCGCCAGGGTGAAACCCTTGGTGCTGGCGGCCGGAGGTTCAGGCAGCTTGAACAGGTCGGTTGGGCCCAGGCCCAGTTCGGCACGGGCTTTCTCGGTCAGGCCGCGACCGATGATCAGCGGAATACGGCCGCCGGCGCGGACTTCGTCGAGCAGAACCGGGGTCTTCATTTCGAAGGTGGCCAGGACTTCGTCGGTGCCGTGCTTGCAGACCTTGCCGGCATGCGGGTACAGGTCGATCACGTCGCCCATGTTCAGCTGGGAAACATCGAATTCGATCGGCAGAGCGCCGGCGTCTTCCATGGTGTTGTAGAAGATCGGAGCGATTTTGCTGCCGAAGCAGAAACCACCGGCACGCTTATTCGGCACATAGGGAATGTCGTCGCCGAAGAACCACAGCACCGAGTTGGTGGCGGATTTACGCGAGGAGCCGGTGCCGACCACGTCGCCGACGTAGGCGATCGGGAAGCCATCGTTGCGCATCTGCTCGATCTGTTTCATCGGGCCGATGGCGCCTTGTTGGTCAGGCACGATGCCGTCGCGGGCCATTTTCAGCATGGCCAGGGCGTGCAGCGGGATATCCGGGCGCGACCAAGCGTCGGGCGCCGGGGAGAGGTCGTCGGTGTTGGTTTCGCCGGTGACCTTGAATACGCGCAGGCTGATCTTGTCGGCCAGGGTCGGGCGGTTCTTGAACCACTCGCCATCGGCCCAGGATTGCAGTACGCCTTTGGCGTGAACGTTGCCGTTCTTGGCTTTTTCGGCGACGTCATGGAAGGCGTCGAACATCAGCAGGGTGTGCTTCAGTTGCTCGGCAGTCACGGCAGCCAGTTCGCTATCGTCGAGCAGGCTGACCAGGGTGGCGATGTTGTAACCGCCTTGCATGGTGCCCAACAGTTCAACGGCGTGTTTTTTGCTGATCAGCGGGGAGGTGGCTTCGCCTTTGGCGATGGCAGAGAGAAAACCGGCCTTGACGTAGGCGGCTTCGTCGACGCCTGGCGGTACGCGGTTGGTGATCAGGTCGAGCAGAAAGGCTTCTTCGCCTGCTGGCGGGTTTTTCAGCAGCTCGATCAGGCCTGCGGTTTGTTCGGCGTTCAGCGGCTGGGGCACGATACCCTGAGCGGCACGCTCTGCTACGTGGTTGCGATAGGCTTCAAGCACAGTTATTACCCTCATCATTGGTCCCAAAGGGTTGTCCGGGACGCGATCCAGAAACCAGCAAACCAAGCGCTCCGTGGCTTCATGGGCCACTTAGCCGAGATTTCGCTGATCCCTTCCAGAAGCTGCTTTCAAAGTTTTACGCCGGCAGGACGGTTTGATGAGGGCTGTCGCAAGCACTTGAAAAGGCTTTCAAATGCCTGCGACAACTAACGTACTGCAGGATCGACTGTGCTCGTGACGCTTTGAAAACAGCTTCCAACGGACATCGGCGCCTATAAAAGGCGGGCCGATTCTACTGGAAAGCTTAGACAAAGTTAAGCTAAAGCCCAGGGCGATAGAGGGGTGATCTGGTTTAGACAAAGGGCTAAGATGCGCAGCTGTCAGCCAGTACCCGCGTCTCCCTTATGTCAAATCAGCGTATTAAAACGCCCTGTGTCGGCCTTTGTTCCACTGTTTACGGTGATGTGGTGTGTCGCGGTTGCAAGCGTTTCCACCATGAAGTGATCCACTGGAACAGCTATGACGAGGAGCAGAAGCATGCCGTCTGGACACGCCTCGAAGTGCTCCTGGTCCAGGTGATGGCGGCCAAATTGGAGGTTTTCGACGCTGTTCGTCTGCGCGCGCAACTGGAACAGCGGCAGATCCGCTTCGTGCCGCAACAGTCGCCGTATTGCTGGGCCTACCAATTGATTGCCCGGGGCGCGCGGGTGATCAGTCAACTGGACGCCTATGGCATGGCGCTATTGCCGGAATTCCGCGAATGGGATCTACCGGCGTTGCGTGATGCCATCGATCGTGAGTTTTTTCTGCTGTCCGAAGCGCACTATGAGCGTTATATAGCCCCGCGCTTCTTGCGTGAGGGGATGGAGCGAAGGGTTTAACGGCTGTTCGCGGCCATTTCCCGAATTGGCCCGGCGTGAAGTCAGGCGCGCATCTGTCACGAATACAACAAAGCCGCCCCGATGGGCGGCTTTGTGCTTTGAGGCCTTCTGCTCAGTGCTGGGCCACCAACTCCTCGAGATGCGCCATGATTTCCTCGGGCTTGAGTACCAGTACGTCGCTTTCCAGCGAGTCGAGCACCACCTCGGCGGTGTTGCCGATCAAGGCACCGGAAATGCCGGTACGGGCCACGGTGCCGATTACCGTGACCGCGGCGCCCAATTGGTGGGCAACCTGTGGAATCACCGCATCGGCCGGGCCTTCGAGTACATGCAGGCGATCATCGGAGATGTCGTACTCGGCCTGGAAGGCTTTGCACTGCTCGCGGTAACGCGCCTCGATGGTCTCCTTCAACTGGTAGGTCGGATCTGCAGCCGACAACATCGGTGTCGGGTGTGCGGCGATCACGTGCAGCTTGGCGTTCGCCAGGGAGGCGATGTCGTAACCGTGACTGATAATGCTGGAGTGCAGGGTGCGGTGCTCGCCATCGGCATTGCCGACATCAACTGCGGCGAGAATGATGCCATTGGCCCAGGGTTTATCGGTTTTCACCATCAGCACCGGGCCTGGGCAATAACGCAGCAGCTTCCAGTCATCGGGCGTCAGAAGCGCGCGTTTCAAGGGGTTGTCGGGCAGGTGCTGCTTGATCACCAGGTTGCAGCCTTCGGCTTGTTGCACGGTGATGATGGTGTTGTGCAGGTTCTCATGCCAAGCCTGCTGACCGGATACGCTGAAACCCTCGAGGGCCAGTGCAGCGCGCTGATCGTTGAGAAAGACCGAGTAATCATGCTTTCTATCGCAGACCAGCAAATGCAGGTGGGACTGGGTCACGTTCGCGATCAGTTTGGCGCGTTTCAATGCCAGGGCTTCCGGCTGCTCGGGTTCCATCACCACCAAAATGCTGCGAATAGCTTGCATGATCGTCTCCATGTGAACGAGTTGTATTGCAATCTACTATAGATGCCTCTGCGCCTTTCTGTTGTTGATCGACATCAACGCGCCGCTGGTTGTTGCCGTGGCCATTCGTATAATGACCGCCCGGCATCGCCGGGTCGCCGATAAATCTTACGAGCCCATAGCATCCGTGAAACCCGATAGTGAAACCTGTCCGCTGCACTCTTTTTCTGACGTCAGGATCGCTCAGTTGTTGCATAGGCCGGTGGCGCCTGCTGCAAGCCAGCGTGCGCGGCGGGGACGCAAATGACCTTTCCTGAAATTCATGATTTTTTAGCTTGTAGAACGCCCGTCGCGTGGATAGAAGCGGCGCTGGTCAATCAAGACATCATGTTGATAGACCACAAGAACTGCGAATTCAAGGCCGCCAGCACCGCCCTCAGTCTGATGGCCAAGTACAGCACCTATGTCGACCTGCTCAATGCCATGTCGCGCTTGGCCCGCGAGGAGCTGGTGCACCACGAGCAGGTGTTGCGCATCATGAAGCGCCGCAAGATCGGCTTGCGACCGGTTTCGGCGGCGCGCTATGCCTCGGGGCTGCGCAAAATAGTGCGCACCCATGAGCCGCACAAATTGGTGGATACCCTGGTGATCGGGGCTTTTATCGAAGCACGCAGTTGCGAGCGCTTCGAAGCCCTGGTGCCGCATCTGGACGATGAACTGGCCAAGTTCTATTTCGGTTTATTGAAGAGCGAAGCCCGACATTTTCAGAATTATCTAAAGCTGGCCTACCAATATGGCGACGAGCGGGACGTCGACGAGGCGATCGAGCGGGTCAGGGCGGTCGAGCGCGAGTTGATCGAATCCCCGGATAGCGAGTTCCGCTTTCATAGCGGTGTTCCCAGCGGCCAATAAAAAAGCGCCCTCGCGGGCGCTTTCTCGGATAACACCCAGCGCTATTGCTGCACTTTCAGGTCCAGGGATAAATCGCGAGCCGCCTTGGTGGCGAGTACACCCATTAACTGGCCGATTTCATCCTGGCGGCTGCTCGCGCCATCCTTGCCGCCCATCATCACGCTGGGTACCGGCGCTTGTGCTGCCGCTTCAGCCCAGACCTTGTTGATTTCGATCAGTGCGTCTAGCTTGGGCTGCAGCGCGCCGTCGGCCTTGATCACCGCTTCGCGGGCATAGGCCTCGGCGTCCGCGGTTATTTTCGTGGCCTCGGCGGTGATCGCCGCCTTGTCGCGAAGCAGCTCGGCGGTTTGCTTTTCGATTTCGGCACGGCCTTTTTCGCGCTCGGCATTGATGCGCGCCAGTTGTTTCTCGGTTTCGGCCTGGGTGGTGCGTTCGATCTGATCGCGCAGGGTTTCCTGGCGACGGGCTTCGACTTCCTTCTCGCCGCGGGCGGTGACCAGCAGCTTTTCTTCCTCTTCCTTCAAGCGGTTCTGCCGCGCCACGGCCAGTTCCGCGAGGGCCTGCTGGACTTTGACCATGCGCTGCTTGTACTGCGGGTTGGGGTCGACATTGGTGATGCGCGCTTCGACCACTTCCACCCCGTACTTGCGAAATTGCTGTTGCTTGCGCACGGGGATGCCTTTGCTGTCCATGACCTTCTCGGTGATGAACTGGCTGACATTATTGTCGCCGAACGCGCCTTGCTCGGTGCCGGCCTGCAGGATGGCGGTCTGGCTGGGGCGGTGGCCGCGCGGACCGCGGATTTCCTTGCGCTTGATCAGATAGAGGCCGTCGTTGAGCTGGTTCTCGAACTCGGCGGCGAATTCACTGCGTGCGCCGGCATAAAAGTCATCCGCGCTCATCAAGGAGGCGGTGGCCTGCAGGGTTTCCTTGATCGCGGGGACCAGGGCGGTCTTGATGAAGTTTTCCGGGTTGCGGTATTCCTGGGCGATCTTCAAAAACTGCTCGCCAGCGGGCAGGCGGAAGCGCGCGGAGGATTCGACCTTGGCGTCGACGTTGCCGAGGAACACGATCGGGAAGGCTTCGATGGTGGCGCCAAGCGAGTCGTTATCGCTGTTGTCGTCGACGGCCAGGGCTTCGGTGAGCACCGACTGCACGCTCAGGGCCTTTTTCCAGGCTGTCGCGCGGCCGAACCATTTGGTTGCGTAGCCAACGTCGTCGACCACTTTTTCTTCACCGAAAATGGTCCGCACATGTGTGGCGAAACCGGCTTCGTTGTAGAAAAACACGCTATTGAAGGTGACGAACGCCAGGGCGATCAGCAGTGCTGGGGCAATGACGTATTTGGACAGGCTTTCCTTGCTGAACAGCATGATTGTTCCCTAATGGCATTTTGAGGGCGCAGATGCTGATGGGCGGCAGATTGTCCGTCAAGAGGGGGCCGGCAAGCACTTTGTGCACACCTTCAAATTTTAGCCAAGCTTTCTTTATAGAGGGAAGGGCGCTTGCTCGAAGCCGTGCTCATCGATTTGCAGGGCCCAGCCTTGTCTATCCCAATCGCCGAGCACGATACGACGAGCGGGTTGGCCGTCGAGCATCAACTGGTGCACCGCAGGGCGGTGAGTGTGGCCATGGATCAAGGTATGCACCCCATGGGCGGCCATCGCCTGCGACACCTCGCTCGGGGTGACGTCGACGATATCGCTGGCTTTCATACGGGTCTGTGCGCGGCTTTCGTTGCGCAGCTTGCGCGCCAGTTTGTGGCGGGTCGTCAGCGGCAGATTGCGCAGGATGAACAGCGACAGCGGGTTGCGCAGCCAGCGCCGCAGCTTCATATAGGCCGCGTCCTGGGTGCAGAGGCTGTCGCCGTGCATCAGCAGTACGCGCTCGCCGCCCAGTTCGACCACGCAGGGATCGCTGAGCAAGGTACAGCCGGCTTCGCGGCAAAACGCCTTGCCGAGCATGAAATCGCGATTGCCATGCATCAGGTAAATGCGTGTGCCGCTGTCGCTGAGTTGGCGCAGGGCTTGGGCGATCGAGCGTTGAAAGGGGCTCATGGCGTCATCGCCGACCCAGACTTCGAAGAAGTCGCCGAGGATATACAGCGCTTCGGCCTGAGTCGCGCGCGTCTCGAGAAAATGCAGAAACGCCCGGCTGATATCCGGGCGCTCCTGTTCAAGATGCAGATCGGAGATCAGCAATATCACTCAACGATCTCGGCACGCTCGATGATCACGTCGTCGACCGGCACGTCCTGATGGCCGGACTTCATGGTGGTCGGCAGCGCTTTGATCGCGTTGACCACGTCCATGCCTTCGACCACTTCGCCGAATACCGCATAACCCCAGCCCTGCACGGTCGGTGCGCTGTGGTCGAGGAAGCTGTTGTCGGCGACGTTGATGAAGAACTGCGCGGACGCCGAATGCGGCTCCATGGTGCGGGCCATGGCCACGGTGCCGATTTTGTTGGCCACGCCGTTGTTGGCTTCGTTCTTGATCGGTGCGCGAGTGGCTTTCTGCTTCATGCCCGGCTCGAAACCGCCGCCCTGGATCATGAAGTTGCTGATGACGCGGTGGAACACGGTGTTGTCGTAATGACCGTCTTTGACGTACTGCTTGAAGTTGGCCACGGTTTCCGGCGCTTTGTCTTCGAACAGGTTGAGGGTGATGACGCCGTGATTGGTGTGCAGCTTGATCATGTAGGTAATCGCTCTGTCGAGAAATCCGTGAGCCGGCTCAATTTCCTTTTAACTACGCCGCGTTAGCGTTGCGTAATGGGCCTCGAGACGACTCTTGGGCCTGTCAGGGGGTTGACAGCTTCGGCTATGATAAGCGCTTTGTATAAGCCGGCCTACCCTGAGCGCTTGTCCACGATACCGCTGCGAGATCGTGAACAGGCTCTGAGCCGCGCCCCGCACTCGTTAAGGACCCCATGAGCAAGCCAGAGACTGTCGCCGCTACGAACTTTCTTCGCCCCATCGTCCAGGCCGATCTGGACTCGGGAAAACACGCCAAGATCGTCACCCGTTTCCCGCCGGAGCCCAACGGCTACCTGCATATCGGCCATGCCAAGTCGATCTGCCTGAACTTCGGCCTGGCCCGGGAATTCGGCGGCGAGTGCAACCTGCGCTTCGACGACACCAACCCGGCCAAGGAAGACCAGGAATACATCGACGCGATCAAAAGCGATGTGCAGTGGCTGGGTTTCCAGTGGGCCGGCGAGGAGCGCTACGCATCCAACTATTTCGACCAGTTGCATGACTGGGCCGTCGAGCTGATCAAGGCCGGCAAGGCCTACGTCGACGATTTGTCGCCGGAGCAGGCCCGCGAATATCGCGGCACGCTCAATGAGCCGGGCAAGAACAGCCCGTTCCGCGAGCGCTCGGTGGAAGAGAACCTCGACCTGTTCGCCCGCATGAAGGCCGGCGAGTTCCCCGATGGCGCCCGTGCCCTGCGCGCGAAGATCGACATGGCCTCGCCGAACATGAACCTGCGCGACCCGATCCTTTACCGCATCCGCCACGCCCATCACCACCAGACCGGCGACAAGTGGTGCATCTACCCGAGCTACGACTTCACCCACGGTCAGTCGGACGCCATCGAAGGCATCACCCATTCGATCTGCACCCTGGAGTTCGAAGACCATCGCCCGCTGTACGAGTGGTTCCTCGAACAACTGCCAGTGCCGGCGCAACCGCGTCAGTACGAATTCGCCCGGCTGAACCTGAACTACACCATCACCAGCAAGCGTAAGCTCAAGCAGCTCGTGGACGAAAAACACGTCAACGGCTGGGATGACCCGCGCATGTCGACGCTCAGCGGCTATCGCCGCCGCGGCTACACCCCGGCATCGATCCGCACCTTCTGCGACATGATCGGGGTCAACCGCGCCGGTGGCGTGGTGGATATCGGCATGCTCGAATTCGCCATCCGCGAAGACCTCGACGCCAACGCGGCGCGCGCCATGTGCGTGCTCAAGCCGCTGAAGGTGGTGATCACCAATTACCCCGAAGGCAAAGTCGAAAACCTCGAGCTGCCGCGTCATCCCAAGCAGGACATGGGCGTGCGCGTGCTGCCGTTCAGCCGTGAAATCTACATCGATGCCAGCGACTTCGAGGAAGTCCCGCCGGCCGGCTTCAAGCGCCTGATCCCCGGTGGCGAAGCCCGCCTGCGCGGCAGCTATGTGATCCGCGCCGACGAGGCGATCAAGGATGCCGACGGCAATATCGTCGAACTGCGTTGCAGCTACGACGAAAATACCCTGGGCAAGAACCCCGAGGGTCGTAAGGTCAAGGGCGTGATCCACTGGGTGCCGGCCGCCGAAAGCGTCGAGTGCGAAGTGCGTCTGTACGACCGCCTGTTCCGCTCCGCCAACCCGGAGAAGGACGAAGAGGGCGGCAGCTTCCTCGACAACATCAACCCCGAGTCGTTGGTGGTGCTGACCGGTTGTCGTGCCGAGCCCTCGCTGGCCCAGGCCGTACCTGAAGAACGCTTCCAGTTCGAGCGCGAAGGCTACTTCTGCGCCGATATCAAGGACAGCAAGCCGGGTGCGCCTGTCTTCAACCGGACAGTGACGTTGCGCGACTCCTGGGCTTGATCAAGCCCGACGCGCTGTAAACCGGGCCAGCCAGCTGGCCCGTGGTTTCCCAAGGAATTCCGATGCTCTCGATCTACAACACGCTGACTAAAAGCAAAGAAGTCTTCAAACCGCTGGTGGGTAACCAGGTGCGCATGTATGTGTGCGGCATGACCGTGTACGACTTCTGCCACCTGGGCCACGGTCGTAGTATGGTCGCCTTCGACGTAATCACCCGTTGGCTACGCCATAGTGGCTATGACCTGACCTACGTGCGCAATATCACCGACATCGACGACAAGATCATCAACCGCGCCAATGAGAACGGCGAGGCCTTCGAGGGTCTGACCGAACGCATGATTGCTGCAATGCACGAAGATGAGGCGCGCCTGAGCATCCTCAAACCGGACATGGAACCGCGTGCCACCGACCATATCGCGGGCATGCACGCGATGATCCAGGCCCTGATCGACAAGGGCTTCGCCTATGCCGCGGATAACGGCGACGTCTATTACCGCGTCGGCAAATTCGCCGGCTACGGCAAGCTCTCGCGCCGCCGCATCGAAGACTTGCGCATCGGCGCGCGGATCGAGCCGGGCGAGTCCAAGCAGGACCCGTTGGACTTCGTCCTATGGAAGGCCGCCAAGCCGGGCGAACCGAGTTGGGAATCGCCCTGGGGCCTCGGTCGTCCGGGCTGGCATATCGAGTGCTCGGTGATGTCGACCTGCTGCCTGGGCGAAACCTTCGACATCCACGGCGGCGGCAATGACCTTGAGTTTCCGCACCACGAGAATGAGATCGCCCAGAGCGAGGCGGCCACTGGCAAGCCCTACGCCAAGTCTTGGTTGCATTGCGGGATGATCACCATTAACGGCGAGAAGATGTCCAAGTCCCTGGGCAATTTCTTCACCATCCGTGAAGTGCTGGAGAAATACCACCCGGAGGTGGTGCGCTACCTGTTGATCGCCAGTCACTACCGCAGCCCGATCAACTACTCCGAAGATAATCTGCGTGAGTCCAAGGCAGCCCTGGAGCGTTTCTACAACGCACTCAAGGGACTGCCGGAAGCGGCGCCCACCGGTGGCGAAAGCTACATCGAGCGTTTCACCGTGGCGATGAACGACGACTTCAACACCGCCGGTGCCTGCTCGGTTCTGTTCGAACTGGCCCGTGAGGTCAACCGCCTGCGTGAAAGCGACCTGCAGGCGGCGGCCGGTTTGGCGGCGCGCTTGAAGGAACTGGCCGGGGTGCTCGGCGTGCTGCAACTCGATCCCGAGGCGTTCCTTCAAGCCGGCGCCGACGGCAAGGTCGATGCGGCAGCAGTGGAAGCGCTGATCGCCGCGCGTTTGCAAGCCCGCGCGGAGAAGAACTGGGGCGAATCCGACCGCATCCGCGATCAGCTCAGCGCCATGGGCGTGGTGCTGGAAGACGGCAAGGGCGGCACGACCTGGCGTTTGGCCGAGTAAAGCAACGTTCTCTGCAAGACAATGCCGTTCACTTGATTCAAGTGAACGGCTTTTTTTTTGTGCGTATGCCCGATATGGCATCAACAGTGTGCAGGCTTCGGGAGCCACATTTCATTGGCCGGAAACTCTCCAGTACGCCCCTGGCTGCTGCCTAGGCAAACGGCAGCAGTGAGGACTATTGCCCCGCGGGCCGCAGAAAGCCATCGGTCATTTCCCGGCCATAGTCGCGGTGTTCGCCGGTTATGCGGTGGTCGCCATGCTGGCGCTGCCGCTGGAAGTGTTTCTGGTCGATGCGATCATCGGCGAGCTGTTGCCCGGGATGTTCCCGCCGCTGGTGCAGCATCATCGGTGCCACGGGCATTGGCAGCCCATGTGCGTACCGTATGGCCAGAGTTTATGGCCAGGGTTTTGGCCAGCAAACAAGATAAAAAAGCATCGCCAGCGAGCTGGCTCCTACATAGAGTTGCTGCGATGTAGAAATGCCCCAAAAAGGGACGGAGCGATTTCGCTGCACCGTTATCGATCACTGCGCGTCGCTGCTAATACCCACTGACAAGCGCGGGGGCATGCTCTGAGCCTCTCCGGCAATTGCCCGAAGCCCGCGCAGCCTGGGTTTCTCGGGGCCTTCAAGCGTGTTCGCTGAGGACTTGGCGATTCCGGCACGAAATCTGCAAAAGCTCCGCCAACGCCTGCCAACACCTTTGGCAGTGCATCCCGTCGGTCATCGGCGACCAGAGGCCCTCAGCGGCGCGGGATGGGTGAAGCGGACAGCGCGGTCCGGCGCATCACCCCCACATAACCCATGAATACCAGGCAAAGACGCCTGGAGCTGGTAGACAGCTCCAGGCGTTTTTTTTTGCTGGCCGTGCCCCTGGCAACGGCTTCGACTGAGGAACGGCTATGAACTCTCTCGTCACTCCGATCAAGCGCGAAACATTGATCGTCATCGGCAACGGCATGGTCGGCCATCATTGCGTCGAACAGCTGATCGAGCAGGGCGCGCTCGAACGGTATCAGGTGCATGTGTTCGGCGAAGAGCGCCAGCGCGCTTACGACCGCGTGCATCTCTCCGAATATTTCGGCGGCCGCGATGCCGAGTCCCTGGCCTTGGGCGAGCCCGATCTCTATTCCCGCCACGGCGTGCACTTGCACCTCGGCGCGCAAGTCCTGGAGATCGACCGCGCGCGCAAGGAAGTGGTGACTGCCGCCGGACGCCATGCCTACGACCGTCTGGTGCTGGCCACCGGCTCCTATCCTTTCGTGCCGCCGATCCCCGGTGCCGAGGGTAATTCGCGCTTGGTCTACCGCACCCTCGACGACCTCGATGCGATCCGCGCCGCCGCCGGCAATGCCAAGCGTGGCGTGGTGGTAGGCGGCGGCCTGCTCGGTCTTGAAGCGGCCAACGCGCTGAAATCCCTGGGCCTGGAAGCCCATGTGGTCGAATTCGCGCCACGCTTGATGCCGGTGCAGCTCGACGCCGAAGGCGGCGCCGCACTCAAGGCGCGCATCGAAGCCCTGGGCGTCGGCGTGCACCTGTCGCGCGCCACCCAGGAAATCGTCGCCGGCGAGGAATACGCCTACCGGATGAACTTCAACGATGGCGAATTCCTCGAAACCGATCTGATCGTGTTCTCCGCCGGCATCCGCCCGCAGGACGCCCTCGGCCGCAGTGCCGGGCTGGAGATCGCCGCTCGCGGCGGCGTGGTGGTGGATAACGATTGCCGCACCAACGACCCGCAGATCTTCGCCATCGGCGAGTGCGCGTCCTGGAACGGCAGCATCTTCGGCCTGGTCGCACCGGGCTACAGCATGGCGCGCAGCGTTGCCGCGCAACTGGCCGGCGCCGACTACACGCCTTTCACCGGCGCGGACATGTCGACCAAGCTCAAGCTGCTCGGCGTCGACGTTGGCTCGATCGGCGATGCCCACGCCGCCACCCCTGGCGCCAAGAGCTATCGCTTTATCGATGAGGCCAGCGCCAGCTACCGCCGTTTGGTCGTCTCCGCCGACGGCAAGCACGTACTCGGCGCGGTACTGGTCGGCGATAACAGCTACTACGACACCCTGCTGCAATACGCGCAGAACGGCATCGCGCTGCCGAAAGATCCGTCCGGCCTGATCCTGCCGCAGTCCGAAGGCGCGCCGACCCTGGGCGCCGACGTGCTGCCGGATAGCGCAACCATCTGTTCCTGCCACAACGTCAGCAAGGGCGCGGTGTGCTGCCAGGTCGAGGCCGGCATCACCGATCTCGGCGACCTCAAGGCGGCGACCAAGGCCGCGACCGGTTGCGGCGGTTGCAGTGCGCTGCTCAAGCAAGTCTTCGAACACGAGCTTTCGGCCCGCGGCGTCGCGGTCGACAAGAGCCTGTGCGAGCACTTCGCCCACACCCGTCAGGAGCTGTACGCCATCGTGCGGGTGGAAGGGGTGATGAGCTTCGAGGAGTTGCTGGCCAAGCATGGCCGCGGCCACACCGGTTGCGACATCTGCAAGCCGGCGGTCGGTTCGATCCTCGCCTCGTGCTGGAACCAGCCGATCACCGATCCGCTGCTGATTCCGCTGCAGGACACCAACGACACCTTCATGGCCAACATGCAGAAGAACGGCACCTACTCGGTGGTGCCGCGTATTCCCGGTGGCGAGATCACCCCGGACGGCCTGATCGCCATAGGCGCCGTGGCGAAGAAATACGACCTCTATACCAAGATCACCGGCGGCCAGCGTATCGACCTGTTCGGTGCCCAGTTGCACCAGCTGCCGGACATCTGGGGCGAGCTGATCGAGGCCGGCTTCGAAACCGGCCACGCCTACGGCAAGTCGCTGCGCACGGTGAAATCCTGCGTCGGCAGCACCTGGTGCCGTTACGGCGTGCAGGACAGCGTCGGCATGGCCCTGCGCCTGGAAGACCGCTACAAGGGCCTGCGTTCGCCGCACAAGATCAAGTTCGCGGTCTCCGGCTGTACCCGCGAATGCGCCGAGGCGCAGAGCAAGGACGTCGGCGTGATCGCCACCGACAAGGGCTGGAACCTCTACGTCGCCGGCAACGGCGGCATGCGCCCGCGGCATGCCGAACTGTTCGCCACCGACCTGGATGACGAAACCCTGATCCGCTACATCGACCGCTTCCTGATGTTCTACGTGCGCACCGCCGACAAGCTGCAGCGTACCTCCGTATGGCGCGAAAGCCTGGAAGGCGGCCTGGATTACCTCAAGGAGGTGATCATCGACGACAGCCTGAATCTTGCCACCGAGCTGGAAGCGCAGATGCAGCTGGTGATCGACCGTTACCAATGCGAGTGGGCCAACGCCCTGAAAGACCCGGAGAAGCTCAAGCGCTTCCGTACCTTCGTCAACGACGAGCGCGGCGATCCGGATATCCATTTCGTCAAAGAACGTGGCCAGCGCCGCCCGGTGCATGCCCATGAACTCCACCTGATCCCCGTTACCGAGGAGGTGCTCTGATGAGCCAGTCGAATGTCGCACATACCGAATTGCGCCAGGCCGCGCCAAGCCCTAGCGCGTGGCGCGTGCTGTGCAGCCGCAGCGATCTGGTCGCCAACTCTGGCGTGGTCGCCTGGCATGAGGGCGCGCAGGTCGCGTTATTCCACCTGCCGCATACCACCGAGGGCGAGCAGGTTTTCGCCATCGACAACCGCGACCCGAAATCCGGCGCCAATGTGATCGGTCGCGGCATCGTCGGCCAGCTCAAGGGCGATCTGGTGATCGCTTCGCCGCTGTACAAACAGCACTTCCGCCTGGCAGACGGCAGCTGCCTTGAATACCCCGAGCAGCAGTTGCGCGTCTGGCCGGTGCGGCTGAATGGCGATGCGGTGGAGATCGGTTTGGTTGATTGAGGGCGGGGCCAGACCGATCACCGCTTGGTGGGTTACGTGGCGCACATATCCCGCAGTTGCTTCGCCAGCCCGGTTCAGCGCCACTAACAGGCCGTTGAAAAACGTAGGCGAGGCAGCCGAGACAAGGCAAAAACAGGCGAGG